>JANOFF010000021.1:0-8204 GCA_031413515.1 bacterium | reverse complement strand
TTTTTTTTTTTCTTTTTGCGGGGGGGGCGCGCGCTGTTGCCCCCCCCCCACGACCGGGCACTTGCCCGGGAAACACTCTGGATCAGGAACAGGAGACAGCCGCTTTGCGCGATCTCTACAACCTTTTCGAAAAGCCCAAAGACCCGCTCGCGTTCGACGCGTTGCGGATCTCACTCGCGTCACCGGAGAAGATCCGGGAGTGGTCCTACGGGGAAGTGAAGAAGCCCGAGACCATCAACTACCGGACATTCAAACCCGAACGGGACGGTCTGTTCTGCGCAAAGATCTTCGGCCCGGTGAAGGACTACGAATGCAACTGCGGCAAGTACAAGCGCATGAAGCATCGGGGCGTCGTCTGCGAGAAGTGCGGCGTCGAAGTCATCCAGTCGAAGGTGCGTCGTGAACGGATGGGGCACATCACTCTGGCGTCGCCGGTGGCTCACATCTGGTTCCTCAAGTCGTTGCCGTCGCGCATCGGGAACATCCTCGAGATCACGCTGCGCGATCTCGAACGGGTCCTCTACTTCGAGGCCTATCTCGTAATCGATCCGAAGGACACTGAACTCGTCAAGGGTGAGCTGATCAACGACGAGCGGCTGCTCGAACTGCGAGAGCAGTACGGTCGCGATGGGTTCGAGGTCGGTATCGGGGCCGAGGCGGTGAGGAAACTGCTCTCAGAGCTCGACGTCGAGAAGGAATGCGAAGGTCTGCGCGAAGAGATGCGTGAAGCCACCTCGGAGGCAAAGCGCAAGAAGGTCGCGAAGCGTCTCAAGGTGATGGATGCCTTCCGTGAGTCCGGAATCAATCGACCGGAATTCATGATCATGGAAGTGATCCCCGTGATCCCGCCCGATCTGCGACCACTGGTCCCGCTGGATGGAGGTCGCTTCGCGACGAGCGATCTCAACGACCTTTATCGACGCGTCATCAATCGGAACAACCGGTTGAAGAGACTGCAGGAATTGAACGCACCGGAGGTCATCATCCGCAACGAGAAGCGGATGCTCCAGGAGGCCGTGGACGCGCTGTTCGACAACGGTCGGCGTGGTCGAGTGATCACCGGGCCGAGCAAGCGACCGCTCAAGTCGCTCTCCGACATGCTGAAGGGCAAGTCAGGCCGGTTCCGGCAGAACCTGCTCGGCAAGCGCGTGGACTACTCGGGCCGATCGGTGATCGTGGTGGGTCCCGAACTGCGACTCCACCAATGCGGACTTCCCAATCGCATGGCGCTCGAGCTCTTCAAACCCTTCATCTATTCCAAACTCGAGCAGCAGGGCTTCGTGACGACCATCAAGGCCGCAAGGAAGATGGTCGAGAACGAACGTCCTGAGGTGTGGGACATCCTGGCGGACGTCATCAAGGAACATCCGATCCTGCTCAATCGCGCGCCGACCCTGCATCGTCTCGGTATGCAGGCCTTCGAGCCGATGTTGATCGAGGGCAAGGCGATCCAGCTGCATCCGCTCGTTTGCGCCGCCTTCAATGCGGACTTCGACGGTGACCAGATGGCCGTTCACGTACCGCTGTCGGTCGAGGCGCAGATCGAAGCACGCGTGTTGATGATGTCGACCAACAACATCCTGAGCCCGGCGACTGGACGCCCCATCATTGGGCCAACCCAGGACATCGTTCTCGGCCTCTACTACATGACACGAGAGCGTCCGGGTGTAAGGGGTGAGGGAAAGCGCTTCTCCGGACCGGACGAAGTCCGGATCGCCTACGACGCCGACGTCCTCGACATCCACGCGGCGATCCACGTCCGCATGGACGGCGAACTCGTGGAGACGACGACGGGCCGGATTCTGCTTCGCGAGGTCGTATCCGATCAGATCCCGTTCGAGTTCATCAACCAGGTGATGGACAAGAAAGCTCTCGGCGAGCTCATCGACCAGTGCTACCGGCGCCTCGGCAACAAGGCGACGGTGTTGTTGGCAGATCGACTCCGCACCCTTGGATACGGTCACGCGACGTCTGCCGGAATCTCGATCTGTCTGGACGACATGACGATTCCGCCCGACAAGCCGCGGTTCCTGGAGGAAGCCACGGCCGAAGTCGCCCAGATCCATGATCAGTATCAAGAGGGTCTGATCACTGACGGCGAGCGATACAACAAGGTCGTCGACATCTGGGCGCAGGCCACGGAGAAGATCACCGAGCAGCTCGTGGAGGGGATTGCGACCGAGACCGTTCTGGACGGTGAGGGAAACGAACGAACCGTACCGAGCTTCAACGCCATCTTCATGATGGCCGACTCCGGTGCGCGAGGCTCGACACAGCAGATGCGCCAGCTCGCCGGTATGCGAGGTCTCATGGCGAAGCCGTCGGGTGCGATCATCGAAACGCCCATCACGTCCAATTTCCGTGAAGGGCTCTCGGTTCTCCAGTACTTCATCTCGACCCACGGTGCGAGAAAGGGACTTGCCGACACGGCACTCAAGACGGCGAACTCCGGCTATCTGACACGCCGCCTGGTGGACGTATCGCAGGACATGATCGTTCGAGCAGACGATTGCGGAACGGAGGACTCGCTCGAGATCGGTGCGTTGATCGAGGCCGGCGACATCGTCGAGGCCCTCGGTGAACGCATCCTGGGTCGCGTGGCTGCGAAGGACGTGGTGGATCCGCTGAACGGAGACGTGCTGGTCCGGGCCGGCGAGGAACTCGATGAAGATGGAGTTCGCTCGATCGAGAACGCGGGCATCGAGAAGGTGGACGTCCGTTCGGTGCTGACCTGCGCCGAACCGTTCGGTGTCTGCTCCAAGTGCTACGGCCGGGATCTCTCGCGTGGCACGATGGTCAATCGGGGGGAGGCGGTCGGTGTGATCGCCGCCCAGTCGATCGGAGAGCCGGGCACACAGTTGACGATGCGGACCTTCCACATTGGCGGTGCGGCAACGCGCCGCGCCGAGCAGTCGCATGCCTCCGCGGCCAGCGAGGGTGAGGTGCGCTTCCACAACATCCGTTCGGTCCATGACGCAGATGGCAACGAAACGGTGATGACTCGCCACGGTGAGGTCGGAATCGTCGACGCCAGCGGTCGCGAGCGCGAGCGACATCCGGTTGTCTACGGTGCGACACTTCGCGTGGCCGAGGGCAGGCGCGTGAAGACCGGGGACATCCTGCTCGACTGGGATCCCTTCGCAAGTCCGATCCTGTCGGAGGTGAGGGGTGTCATCGAGTTCCAGGACATCATCGAAGGCTCGACGATGCAGGAGAAGGTGGACGAGTTCACCGGTGTGTCTTCGAAGGTGATCATCGAGTCCAAGGATCCCGAACTCCGGCCGCGGATCACGATCCGCTCGCTCAGCGACGCGACCGAGTCCCGCTCTCTCTTGCCTGTGGGTGCGTATCTTTCCGTCTCCGAGGGCGAGGAGGTGGGCGCCGGCCAGGTCGTGGCGAAGATTCCGCGCGAGGCGAGCAAGACCAAGGACATCACAGGCGGTCTGCCTCGAGTGGCCGAGCTCTTCGAGGCACGCAAGCCGAAGGAGTGCGCGGTTGTCACGGAGATCGACGGCATCGTGACGTTCGGTGCTGACAGCCGCGGTAAGCGGCGGGTGCTGGTCACCCCTATGGAGGGTGGAGATCCCGAGGAGTACTTGATTCCGAAGGGCAAGCACGTGAGTGTGCATGAGGGCGACCGGGTGCGTGCGGGTGAGGCGCTGATGGATGGTTCCTCGAACCCACACGACATTCTGAAAATCAAGGGTGAGAAGGAGCTGGCCTCCTATCTCGTGGACGAGGTTCAGGAGGTCTACCGACTGCAGGGTGTGAAGATCAACGACAAGCACATCGAAGTGATCGTCCGACAGATGCTCCGAAAGGTCCGGATCACGAGCGCCGGTGACAGCGACTTCCTGCTGGGTGAGCAGGTCGAGCGCAACACCTTCGCGAGTGCCAACGAGCGGCTGAGCGCAGAGGGCCGAGAACCGGCGCGGGCGGAAGCACAGCTTCTGGGGATCACCAAGGCGTCGCTGTCGACCGAGTCGTTCATTTCCGCCGCATCGTTCCAGGAGACGACAAAGGTCCTGACCGAAGCTGCGATCTGGGCGAAGACCGACGCTCTCCGTGGGCTCAAGGAGAACGTCATCATGGGTCGGCTCATCCCCGCCGGGACTGGGCTCGACGAGTACAAGGGCATGGGGATCCATGTCGAGACGCCAGAGATGGGTGTCGGTGCAGCAGCTGCCGCTCGACCCGCATCGGGCACCGCTAGGGCGGACGCGCCCGGCCGCGGACTTCACGTGGTCGAGACGGGTCCGCTGTAGGCTGGATCCGGTGGATGTGCGTGGACTGAGCGGCCCGTCCTTTGCGAAAAGGGCGGGCCGCTTTCTTCTTGTGAGCCATTCGCCGAGGACGCGCCGGGTCGGGGTGGGAATGCTGGTGGATCGACGCATCGAGTCGGATCGATGGCTGCGGCTTCGACGGCCAAGCGACTGATGCGAAGGGTACAGGCGATGCGCCGACTCGAGTCGCCGCGACGTTGACAGAGCCCCGCAGGCCGGTATTATGCGCCGGCTTCAGATCCAGTGACCGCTCTTCCGCGGTCCGTCTCCGTGCGCTGGAGGGGTCATCCCGAGGCGGAGCGATCGCTCCACTGGGTCAACGGTCCGCTCTGACCGCTCCCCACCTCCGGTCCCTTCAGTCCTGCGAGCCGGGTAAGGGCGGAGGATTGTCTCTGGAATCCGCGCGTGAGGCGCATCTGGTCTGCCCGCGCATCCACTCCCGAACTGGACGGCCGAGAGGCCCTCCATCGAACGCTAGAGGTCACCCGAGAACTCATGCCGACGATTCAACAACTGGTTCGCAAGGGCCGGCAACCGACCAAGTATCGGTCGAGTTCGCCCGATCTCGCCGAGTGTCCGCAACGCAGAGGCGTGTGCCTCCGTGTCTTCACGCAGACGCCGAAGAAGCCGAACTCCGCACTGCGAAAGGTGGCTCGCGTACGGCTCACGAACGGAAACGAAGTCAACGCGTACATCCCCGGTGAAGGCCACACGCTGCAGGAACACTCGGTCGTTCTGGTCCGTGGTGGTCGCGTGAAGGATCTCCCGGGCGTGCGTTATCACATCATTCGCGGAACCCTCGATTCGACGGGCGTATCGGGTCGGAATCGCAGTCGCTCCAAGTACGGCACCAAGCGCCCCAAGTGATCCCTGCCAGTCGGACCTTCGGGTTCGGCACTGGATGAAATCAAATGCCGAGACGTCGAGAAGTACCGAAGCGCGAGACCCGACCCGACCCGAAGCACGGCGACAAGATGGTCGGTCGGTTCACGAACGTATTGATGCGCGACGGCAAGAAGAGCACGGCCGAGCGGATCGTGTATGGCGCGTTCGACGAGATCGAACAGAAGATGCGCAGCGACGCATTGGCGATGTTCCGACGAGCGCTCGAGAACATCAAGCCGCGGATCGAAGTCAAGAGCCGGCGAGTCGGCGGTGCGACCTATCAGGTGCCGATCGAGATCTCTCCGCGTCGTGCGACTTCACTGGCGATGAGGTGGCTGGCGTCGTACGCGAAGGCCCGACCGGGCAAGAGCATGCGGGAGAAACTCGCAAACGAAATCATCGACGCCGCGAATGAGCGTGGTGAGAGCGTCAAGAAAAGGGAAGACACCCACCGGATGGCCGACGCCAACAAGGCGTTCGCCCACTATCGGTTCTAGGAGATCGCTTCCAGGATCGATCGTAAGCGGATTCCGCCGTATCGGATCGGAGCCGTGGCCGTTCGATCGTCGGTTCGTCTGAATGCGACCCGGCTCCCATCGAAGAGACTGCCGAAGCCGTCCAGTCCAGTTCACAGCCAGGAGCCATCGGGCGGCGACACCACAGCACTGAGCGGCGAAAAGCAGGATGCGAATCGATGGCTCGCACGGCCCCACTCGAGAAGATCAGGAACATCGGCATCATGGCTCACATCGATGCCGGAAAGACTACGACCACCGAGCGGATCCTCTACTACACCGGTGTGAACTACAAGATGGGCGAAGTACACGAAGGCGCTGCCACGATGGACTGGATGCAGCAGGAACAGGAACGCGGGATCACGATCACGTCGGCGGCGACGACGTGTTCGTGGCGCAATCACGTCATCAACATCATCGATACTCCGGGCCACGTCGACTTCACGATCGAAGTGGAGCGATCTCTCCGGGTGCTCGACGGTGCGATCGGTGTGTTCTGCGGCGTCGGAGGTGTCGAGCCCCAGTCCGAGACGGTATGGCGACAGGCCGACAAGTACCACGTGCCTCGGATCGCGTTCGTGAACAAGATGGACCGGGTGGGTGCCGACTTCAGCGGCGCCGTCGGGATGATGATCGACCGACTCGGGGCAAGGGCGCTGCCGCTCCAGATCCCGATCGGCGCCGAGGACAACTTCAGCGGCGTCGTGGATCTTCTGACCCGCAAAGCGATCTATTGGGACGAGAAGGACCTCGGCGCCACCGTCCGGATCGAAGAGATTCCCGACGAGCTTCTCGATGAAACCCGGATCGGTCATGAGCGGATCGTCGAGACGGCCGCGGACTTCGACGATGACCTGATGACGTCGTATCTCGATGGCGCTGCGGTCGGTGTGGATCAACTGAAGAGGGCACTCCGACGCGGAACGCTTGCACTCGCGGTCGTTCCCGTCTTCTGTGGGAGTGCCTTCAAGAACAAGGGTGTCCAGCCATTGCTCGACGGCGTAGTCGACTACCTGCCTTCTCCCCTCGACGTTCCGGCTGTCGAGGGAATCCGACCGAAAGACGGTGAAACTGTCCGTCGGAAGGCGGACGACAGCGAACCCTTCTCGGCCCTGGCCTTCAAGCTCATGTCCGACAAGCACGCCGGTCATCTCACGTACCTGCGTATCTATTCGGGTGTGCTTCGGACCGGTGATACGGTCGTCAACGCAGCTCGCGGCAGCAAGAAGCAGCGAATAGGTCGCCTTCTGCGCATGCACGCGAACAAGCGCCAGGAGATCGAGGACGCACACGCGGGCGACATCGTCGCCGTCGTGGGGCTGAAGGAAGTCTTCACCGGCGACACGCTTTCAGCAGTGAATGCGCCGATCGTGCTCGAGGCGCTCGAATTTCCCGATCCAGTGATCTCGATCGCAATCGAGCCGAAGACCACCGCCGACATGGACAAGCTCGCCCAGTCGCTCGACCGACTCGCGCTCGAGGATCCATCTTTCAGGGTTTCGACCGACCCCGAGACCGCCCAGACGATCATCTCCGGGATGGGCGAACTCCATCTCGAGATCATCACCGATCGGCTGCTGCGTGAGTTCGGTGTCGATGCGAACGTGGGTCGACCGCAGGTCGCGTACAAGGAAGCAATCACGAAGTCGGTGACCGCCGAGGGTCGCTACATCAAGCAGGCCAGTGGCTCGGGCGATTTCGGTGTCGTCGTGCTGGAAATATCGCCAGGTGCGAGAAGTTCGGGTTTCAAGTTCGAGAACGGGATCCGCGAGGGAGCGATCCCCAAGGAATTCTTCCCGGCCATCGAGAAGAGCTGCGCGGAAGCTGTCGGCAGCGGAGTCCTGGCGGGATTTCCGGTGGCGGACGTCCACGTGAGACTTGTCGACGGAGAGTTCCACGACGTCGACTCGTCCGAGAGGTCTTTCGCGATCGCTTCCTCCATGGCGATGGGTGACGGACTCAGAAACGCCACGCCGGTACTGCTCGAACCCGTGATGAAAGTCGAAGTGGTGACTCCCGAGGAGTATCGTGGAGCGATCCAGGGTGACCTCAATGGTCGCCGTGGTCAGATCACTGGCATTTCGATCCGCGGCAACGCGCAGGTGATATCGGCCGAGGTCCCTCTCTCGGCGATGTTCGGGTACGTGGGCTCGGTTCGTTCCATGACACAGGGGCGGGCGAGCTACACGATGCAGTTCTCACACTATGACAAGGCACCGGATGCCGTGCTGAACGGCATCCTCGGCAGGTAGGCATCTCAGGCAGACAGCCCCTGTCGCGCAGCGAAGATCGAACGAATCCTGCGTTCCGCAGATCGAGTCGACTTCGAATCGACGACAAAACGAGATCAAGCGCCGACGGATGACGGGTCGGCTTCAGGGAGGAAGACAACCGCGATGGCCAAGGTGAAGTTCGAGCGGACGAAGCCGCATGTAAACGTGGGGACGATCGGGCACGTGGACCACGGCAAGACGACGTTGACGGCGGCGATCACGCAGCGTCAGAGCAGCAAGGGTCTTGC
>JANOFF010000020.1:0-11954 GCA_031413515.1 bacterium | reverse complement strand
CGCGATCCGGGAAGGTGGCCGGACGGTGGGTGCTGGAGTGGTGGCCGAGGTGATCGAGTAGGCCGAGGTGATCGGACCAGGAGTCGAGTTCGATCCACCCGGGAGCTCCCCGGGCAGGATGGACTGGGCAGAGAGACGCAGGACCAAGAGGAACACTTCATGGCCGACGATACGGCACAGAAGATCCGGATCCGGATGAAGGCGTACGACTACAAGCTGCTCGACAAGAGCGCAGGTGAGATCGTAGACACGGCGCTCCGCACCGGTGCCCGCGTGGCCGGTCCGATTCCGCTGCCGACGAACATCAACAAATACACCGTGCTGCGCGGGCCGCACATCGACAAGAAGTCGCGCGAGCAGTTCGAGATGCGGACGCACAAGCGGCTCATCGACATCGTCGACCCGACTCCGCAGACCGTCGATGCGCTGATGAAGCTCGAACTCGCGGCGGGTGTCGACGTGGAGATCAAGCTCTGACCATGGCTTCCACAAACGTAGTCACAGTCGAGAACAAGAAGGCGGGATCGATCGAACTCGATCCCGGTGTGTTCGAGGCCCGCATCCGCCCGCATCTCTACCACGCGGAAGTCCGTCGGCAGCTTGCGGCACGGCGCCAGGGAACACATGCCACGAAGAATCGGGCGATGGTTTCGGGCGGTGGCATCAAGCCCTATCGCCAGAAGGGAACGGGTCGCGCGCGACAGGGCTCGATTCGCGCTCCCCACTATGCGGGGGGTGGTGTCGTATTCGGTCCGGTGCCGAGGACGTATGACCACAAGCTGCCGAAGAAGGTCCGCAAGGCAGCGTTGACCAGCGCGCTGTCCCAGTGGTTGAAGGAAGGCGCGATCACGGTTGTCGACGCGCTGGACCTGGCCGAGTACAAGACCCGTCGCGTGGTCGAGGTGCTGAACAACCTGGGCCTCGGTGGCCAACCGGTTCTGATCGTGATCGAAGACGCACAGCCGACCCTCGAGGCCTCAGCCCGGAACATTCCAGGCGTGGGTCTGGTGCGCGCGGCAGGGCTGAACGTCTATGACGTCCTCCGTCATCCCAGGATGCTGATCACTCGAGCTGCGTTGGAGGCGATCCAGGCCCGGCTCGGAGCTGCGAGCAAGGGGGCGATCTCATGAACATCCACGATGTGATCCGGAAGCCCCTCGTGACTGAGAAGACGAGCATCGCACGCGAAGAGCAGAACATTGCGACTTTCGCGGTGGATCCGAACGCGAACAAACACGACATCCAACGCGCGATCGAGCAACTCTTCGATGTCAAGGTCGTGGGCGTGAGGACCATGCGACAGCCCAGGAAGAAGCGGCGAGTCGGTCTGAAGATCGGCCAGCGCGCCGAGTGGAAGAAGGCGATCGTGGTGCTGGCCGAGGGCCAGTCGATCGAGTTCTTCGAGGGAGTGTGATCGAATGCCCGTAAAGGTCTACAAACGAACGAGCCCCGGCCGCCGAAACATGAGCGTGTCGGATTTCCACGAGATCACCCGAGGACATCCCGAGCGGTCCCTCATGGAGGGGCGCGCCAACAGTACGGGCGGCCGCAATGTGAACGGGCGCATCACCGCGTTCCAACGCGGTGGCGGGCACAAGCGGCGACTCCGCACGATCGACTTCCGCCGCGACAAGGTGGGGGTTCCGGCGCGGGTGGCAACCGTCGAGTACGACCCCAACCGCTCCGCGAACATCGCGCTGCTTCACTACGTCGACGGCGAGAAGCGCTACATCCTGGCGCCGAATGGCCTGACTGTGGGCGATACGGTGATGTCCGGCGCCGATTCCGAGATCCGGCCCGGGAACGCGCTCCCGATAGCGAACATCCCGTTGGGAACGCAGCTCCACGCGATCGAGCTGAAGCCCGGCAAGGGAGCACAGATGGTCCGGTCGGCGGGCACCAGTGCGCAGCTGATGGCACGCGAGAGCGGACTGGCCACGCTCCGCCTGCCGAGCGGTGAGATGCGAATGGTCCATATCGAGTGCATGGCAACGATCGGTCAGGTCGGCAATGCGGAGCACGAGATCATCCGAAGTGGCAAGGCGGGTCGTTCGCGTTGGCTCGGCAAGAGGCCGAGCGTCCGCGGCGTCGCAATGAATCCCGTTGATCATCCCATGGGCGGCGGTGAGGGTCGTTCTTCCGGTGGCCGTCACCCCTGTACGCCGTGGGGCAAGCCGACCAAGGGTCGCAAGACCAGGAAGAAGAGCCGCTCCAACAAGTACATCGTCAAGCGGCGAGGTAAGAAGTAGATGTCGAGATCACTCAAGAAGGGTCCGTTCGTCGATCCCAGCCTTCAGCGCCGGGTCGATCGGGTCATGACCTCGGGATCGAAGCAGGTGATCCGGACGTGGTCACGTAGATCCATGATCACGCCCGAGTTCGTCGGTCTGACCTTCCACGTCCACAATGGGAAGCTCTTCATGCCGGTGTTCGTCACCGAGAACATGGTCGGCCATCGCCTGGGAGAGTTTGCGCCGACGCGCAAGTTCACCGGGCATGCGTCGGACAAGAAGGTGAGGCGCTGAAATGGATGTCGTGGCATCGCTGAAGGGCTACAGGATCAGTCCCAGGAAGGCTCGTCTCGTCGCGGACCAGATCAGGGGGAAGGGCGTGGAAGCCGCGCTGAATCTCCTTTCGCTGTCTCCGAAGAAGGCATCGGCACCGATCGAGAAGCTCGTGAGATCCGCCGTGTCGAACGCGGAGCAGAAGAACGAATCCCACGCCGCGGGGATCGACATCGACAACCTGGTGGTCAGCCGGATCGTGGTGGACGAGGGGCCCAGCATGTGGCGCATCCGTCCCCGTGCCCAGGGGCGAGCGACCTGGGTTCAGAAGCGCGCAAGCCACATCACCGTCGTTCTCGCCGAGCGATAACGAGAGCAGTCAGGAGACAGCGTGGGTCAGAAGGTTCATCCCTACGGGTTCCGGGTCGGCACGCTCTACGGCTGGCAGTCCAACTGGTATGCGGACAAGCACTACGCCGAACAGCTGCATGAAGACATCGCAGTCCGGAAGTTCATCAAGAAAAAGTTGTACCACGCGGGTATCTCGAAGGTTGTGATCGAGCGGACCGGCGACAAGATGGTCGTCAACATCCACACCGCCCGTCCTGGCATCCTGATCGGCAAACGTGGTGCGGAAGTCGATGTGCTCCGACAGGACATGAAGGCCTTCACCTCCCGCGACGTGTTCATCAACGTCAAGGAGATCCGGAAGGCCGAACTCGACGCGCAACTCGTTGCGGAGAACATCGCGACGCAGCTCGAACGACGAGTGGCGTTCCGACGCGCGATGAAGAAGGCGATGATCGCCACGATGAAGTTCGGTGCCGAGGGAATCCGGATCCAGTGCTCCGGTCGGCTCGGTGGGGCAGAGATGAGCCGCCGGGAGTGGTACCGGGACGGCCGTGTTCCGCTTCACACGCTTCGGGCAGAGATCGAATTCGGCCTGGCCGAGGCCCGCACGACGTACGGCGTGATCGGTGTGAAGTGCTGGATCTTCAAGGGTGAGGTCGGCGACAAGGAACTTCGACAGGGCCCGCTGAACCACGACGTGCCCGACGAGCACGCCACGCGCTAGGCGCGGGAGAGAAAGAAGATGCTTCAGCCCAAGAAGGTCAAGTACAGGAAGTGCCAGAAGCGCCGACTTCGCGGCAAGGCAAGACGTGGAAACGTGGTGTCTTTCGGCGACTACGGGCTCCAGGCCATCGGGACGGGTTTCGTTTCGGCCCGTCAGATCGAGGCTGCTCGTATCGCGATGACGCGGCACATCAAGCGCGGTGGCAAGGTGTGGATCCGGGTGTTCCCGGACAAGCCCATCAGCAAGAAGCCGGCCGAGACCCGCATGGGCAAGGGCAAGGGCAATCCCGAAGCGTGGGTGGCGCCGGTGAAGCGCGGGCGGGTCCTGTACGAACTCGAGGGCGTCACACAGCAGGTGGCACGAGAGGCGATGCGTCTGGCAGCCCACAAGCTTCCGATCCGCACGCGGTTCGTGGAGCGGGAGGACTACGCATGAAAGCCAGCGAGTTGAGGGAACTGGCGGAAGGAGAGCTCGAACAGAAGATCCGCGAAACGCGGGACGAGCTCTTCAACGCGAAGGTGAAGCATGCAACCGGCCAGCTCGAGGACACTGCGAAGCTCGGGAAGCTCCGCAGGAACGTTGCTCGGATGAGTTCGGTGCTGCACGAGAAGCGTGAGGCGACCAAGTGAGCGAACGCGGAAACAAGAGAACGCTGATCGGTACCGTCGTCAGCGACAAGATGGACAAGACCGTTGTCGTGAGCGTCGAGCGGCTCGTACAGGATCCGCGGTACAAGAAGTATGTGCGTCGTTACTCGCGTTTCATGGCGCACGACGAAAACAACGATTGTCGCACCGGGGACCGGGTTCGCATCGTCGAACACCGTCCGCTGTCCAAGAGGAAGCGGTGGAAGGTCCAGGAAACGGTCGCCAAGGCATCGATGGTCTAGCGGCGTGAGACCCGATCCGGGTCGAACGCCCGTAGGGACGCGCACTCGGTGCTGCGACCCGTCTGGGAGAGTGGGAGATGATTCAAGCCGAGTCGACACTTCAGGTGGCCGACAACTCGGGAGCGCGCAAGGTGAAGTGCATCCGCGTCCTGGGTGGCTCGCGCCGACGTTTCGCTTCGGTCGGAGACATCATCATCGTCGCCGTCAAGGAAGCGATCCCGAATGGCCGCGTGAAGAAGGGTGAGGTCAGACGCGCCGTGATCGTGCGGACGAAGAAAGCGATCGGTCGTTCCGATGGTTCTCACATCCAGTTCGACGAGAACGCAGCGGTGCTGATCGACAACAACAAGGAAGTGGTGGGAACACGCATCTTCGGTCCGGTCGCACGTGAGCTTCGGGCGCGTGGATTCATGCGAATCGTGTCCCTCGCTCCGGAGGTTCTCTAGATGGCTCCGCGACTCAAGGAGCGCTTCAAGAACGAAATCGTCCCGAAGCTCCAGGACGAGTTCGGCTACAAGAATCCCCATCAGGTCCCGACACTGACCAAGGTGGTCATCAACATGGGGCTCGGAGAGGCTACGCAGAATCCCAAGTTGATAGAGCGTGCGACCGAGGAACTGAGCCGGATCGCAGGTCAGAAGCCGGTGGTCCGACGCGCGAAGAAGAGCGTCTCGAATTTCCGGCTGCGCGAAGGGCAGGCGATCGGTTGCTCGGTGACTCTGCGAGGCTCCCGGATGTGGGAGTTCATGGATCGCCTGTTGTGTGTGGCACTGCCGCGCGTTCGCGACTTCGGTGGAGTTTCTCGCAAGGCTTTCGACGGCCGCGGAAACTACACCCTGGGGTTGACGGACCAGACGATCTTTCCCGAGGTCGAGTATGACTCGGTCGAGCGCGTGACCGGGATGAACGTGACCATCGTGACGACCGCACCGACGGATGCCGAAAGCAAGGCACTGTTGACCCACCTCGGCGTGCCGTTCCGGCCATAACCGAGAGAATTCGAGGACCCGCCATCATGATGACTGATCCGGTCGGTGACATGCTCACCAGAATCCGAAATGCAGCTCGAGTTGGACATGCGGAGACGCGATGTCCCTCCTCCAAGCTGAAGGTTGCGCTCGCGAAGGTCCTTGCGGACGAAGGCTTCATCCGCGATTTCCGCACCGAGGACGTGGACGACAAGGCGGTGCTCGTCCTCGGCCTGCGATACGACGAGGCCGGAAAGACGATCATCGATGGGCTCCGGCGCATCAGCAAGCCGGGGCGGCGGATCTACGTGGGTGTCGACGACGTCCCGCGCATCCGCAGCGGTCTGGGAATGTCGGTCATCTCCACATCGAAGGGTGTGATGTGTGATCGTGACGCGCGCGCGCAGAAGGTGGGCGGCGAAGTGCTTTGCGAGGTCTGGTAGTCATGTCGCGAATCGGCAGGAAGCACGTGGAGATCCCGTCCGGGGTCACCGTGAAGATCGACGAGAGAGAGCTCCAGGTGAAGGGACCCAAGGGGTCGCTCATCGGTCCGATTCCGCATTCGATCACGGCAAAGATCGAGGACGGAACGCTCTCATTCGCGCGGGCGGACGACAGCAAGCCGACACGCGCGCTGCACGGACTGACGCGGGCGCTGGCGCAGAACATGATCCTCGGAGTGACGACAGGATTCGAGCGGGGGCTCGAGATCGAGGGAGTGGGCTACCGCGCAGACGTCAAGGGCAACGCCGTCACCCTGACCCTCGGATTCTCCCATCCCGTGATCATGCCGGTGCCGGACGGTCTGACGGTGAAGATGAACGGCAACACGAGCATGACGATCCAGGGAATCGACAAGGAAGCGGTGGGCCAGTTCGCCGCAAACATCCGCCGATTGCGGCCGCCCGAGCCCTACAAGGGCAAGGGAATCCGCTACACGGGCGAGCGCATCCGACGCAAGGTCGGCAAGACCGGAGCGTAACGAGGTCACCCATGAGAAACAGGGCCATCGAGAAGAAGAAGGAGAAGTGGCGGGCGAGGCGTACTCGCACGCGGTGTTCGCTCGGCTCCAGCGAACGGGTGATGCTCACCGTCTACCGGAGTTCGAAGCACATCTACGCACAGCTCATCGATCCCGAAACCGGACATACGGTCGGTTCGGTATCGAGCCTCACGAAGGGTGTTGTGGATGGCAGTACTGGCAACGTGGATGCTGCGAAGAAAGTGGGTGCAGCCGTCGCCAAGTTCGCCAGGAGCAAGAACATCGAGACGGTGGTCTTCAACCGGAATGGCTTCCTCTACCATGGCCGCGTTCGCGCCCTGGCTGAGGCCGCCCGGGAAGCGGGGCTTCAGTTCTGACATGGCAAAGATGATCAAATCTTCTCAGCTCAATCCGAATGATTTCGAGCTGAATGACCGCGTGATCCACATCAATCGAGTCGCGAAGGTGGTCAAGGGCGGGCGTCGGTTCAGCTTCAGTGCCCTGGTCGTCGTGGGCGACGGTGCGGGTGTGGTAGGCGTCGGGCTCGGGAAGGCCGGTGAGGTTCCCGAAGCGATCCGGAAGGGTGTGGAGAAGGCGCGCAAGGCTCTGATTCGCATCCCGTTGATCAACGGCACGCTGCCACACGAGGTACTCGGCAAGTTCGGAGCAGGAACCGTGCTGCTGAAGCCGGCGTCGGCCGGTACCGGCGTGATCGCCGGCGGAGCCGTCCGGGCGGTCGTCGAGTCTGCGGGAGTTCACGACATCCTCACGAAGACGATCGGGACGAGCAATTCACGCAACGTCGTCAATGCTGTGATGCAGGGCTTGTCGGAGCTGCGCGATCCGGCCGAGCGTCTGGCTCAGCTCGGGCGGACCATCTGATGGCAGCCAAGCGGACGATCAAGGTCAAACAGGTGAAGAGCGAGATCGGCTACAACCAACGACAGCGTGCGACGCTTCGCGGCATCGGCTTGCGGAAGATGCAGCAGGTCGTGGAAGTCGAAGACACCCCGTCTGTTCGGGGGATGATCGACAAGGTCAACCACCTGATCATCGTGGTGGAGGAGTAGGGACATGCTCGATCGACTCACGCCGCGACCCGGCGCACGCAAGTCTCGCCGACGGGTGGGCCGCGGTCCCGGTTCCGGTCTTGGAAAGACCGCCGGAACCGGCGTCAAGGGACAGGGAACACGTTCGGGTCAGAAGATCAAGCCCTGGTTCGAGGGCGGCCAGATGCCCATCACGCAGCGCGTTCCGAAGCGCGGTTTCACCAATCCGTTCCGCAAGGAAGTAGAAGTGGTGAACGTCGGTGATCTCGCGAAGCTCGGCGATGGCGCCACCGTGGATTCTGCGAGCCTGGTCCAGCACGGCCTGATCCGAGGCAGCGGTGCGCCGATCAAGTTGCTCGGGGACGGGGCTTCACCGAAGAATCTGACCGTCAAGCTGGAGCGTGTCAGTGCCAGCGCACGCACGAAGGTCGAGTCGGCCGGTGGCCGCGTGGAGTTGCTCGCGTGACTGGAAGCATCCAGAACATCTGGAGGATCCCGGAACTCCGGGCGCGGATTCTCTTCACGTTCGGGATGCTTGCCGTCTATCGGATCGGTTGCGTGATCGTCACTCCCGGCATCAATTCCGACATCATCCGGGACTTCTTCGGACAGATGCAGGGAACGGTGTTCGGTCTCTTCAATCTGTTCTCCGGCGGAGCCATGGAGCAGTTGTCCATCTTCGCCCTCGGCATCATGCCCTACATCAGTGCGACGATCATCTTCCAGTTGCTCACCGTCGTGGTGCCTGCGCTCGAGGCCCTGAAAAAGGAGGGTGAGCAGGGGCAGAAGAAGATCCAGCAGTGGTCCCGCTACGCGACGATCGTGCTGGCGCTGTTCCAGAGCTTCTTGATGGCGATCGCCCTCGAGAATGGTCAGTTCGGCGAGGGTGCAGTCCTGTTCCCCGGCTGGGGGTTCAAGATCGTCACGATGGTCACACTGACCGCCGGAACCGCCTTCATCATGTGGCTTGGAGAGCAGGTCACCGAGCGGGGAATCGGCAACGGCATTTCCCTGATCATCTTCTCCGGAATCGTGGTGAGCATCCCATCGGGCCTCTCGCAGCTCGTCGACATGGTCCGAACCGATGAGTTCACGCCTCTCGAGGTCCTCGTGCTGATGGCCATGATCGTCGTGGTCATCGGTGTGGTGGTGTTCGTCGAGCGCGGACAGCGGCGGATTCCGATCCAGCACGCCCGACGTGTCGTCGGCCGGCGAGTCGCGCAGGGGGGCATGAGCTATTTCCCGCTGCGAGTGAACTCGGCCGGCGTGATCCCGCCGATCTTTGCCTCGTCGTTGCTGATGTTCCCGCTGACGGTCCGGCAGTTCAGTGACAGCCCGGGCGTCCAGAGTTTCATCGACAGGTTCCTCAACCCCGGGGACTGGACGTACAACCTGGCGTACGTCGCATTGATCGTATTCTTCTGTTTCTTCTACACCGCGATCATCATCAATCCCGTGGATGTCTCAGAGAACATCAAGAAGTCGGGTGGCTACATTCCGGGCGTCCGTCCCGGCAAGAACACAGCCGAGTACATCGACCGGGTACTGAGTCGATTGACCTTCGTCGGGGCGGTATACATCTCGCTGATCTGCGTTTTGCCGGTGATCCTCTCGACCCGGATGAACGTTCCGTTCTACTTCGGTGGAACCGCCCTCCTGATCGTGGTCGGCGTATCTCTCGACACGGTCGGTCAGATCGAAGCGCACATGGTTTCGCGCCACTACGAGGGGTTCGTGAAGGGCGGACGCCTGCGCGGACGGCTGGGTCGATGACGGCGAAGCGAATCGTACTGCTGGGAGCTCCGGGTGCCGGGAAGGGAACTCAGGCCGCGAGATTGGTGGAGAAGTACGGGATTCCGCACATCTCCACCGGAGACATGCTGCGAGCAGCAGTCAAGGCGAAGACTCCGGTTGGTTTGAAGGCCAAGGCGTTGATGGACGCCGGTCGATTGGTCGGAGACGACGTGGTGATCGCGATCGCCGAGGAGCGACTCAAGCAGGCGGATGCCGCCAGCGGATTCGTTCTGGACGGGTTCCCCCGCACACTGGCGCAAGCCAAGGCCCTGGATGCCCTGTTGAGCCGGCTCGGGATGCGACTCGACGGCTGCCTGGCCCTGACCGCCGATGCAGATGTCGTGGTGAAGCGGTTGTTGAGGCGGGCGGAGATCGAGGGCCGCTCGGACGACAACGAGGCCACGATCCGCGCGCGCATGTCGGTCTACGACGATCAGACTGCACCATTGCTGGACTACTACCGAGAGAGGGCTCTGCTTGTCGAGGTCTCCGGTATGGGAAGCGTCGACGACGTGTCGAAGTCCGTGATGTCCGCCCTGGAGCAGTCGTGAGCTACGGCGAGCGGATTGCCGTCAAGAGCAGGGCGGAGCTCGATCGCATGCGCGAAGCGGGCAAGCACACGGCCGAGATCCTGCAGATCCTGGGAGAGGCAGCTCGACCCGGCGTGACGACCGGCGAGCTCGATGAGATCGCTTCGAAGGAGCTGAAGAGTCGCGGTCTGGAGTCGCCGTTCCTCGGATATGCACCCGGGGGGTTGCCGCCTTATCCGGCCGTTCTGTGCGCATCGGTCAACGAAGAAATCGTTCATGGGATCCCGGGGTCGCGGGAACTCGAAGAGGGTGACATACTGAGCCTCGATTTCGGTGTCGCGCTCGACGGATTCCACGGCGACTCGGCAATCACGATCACGATCGGTCCGGTTCCTGCAGCGACGCAGCGGCTGATCGACACCACGCGCGAGGCCCTGTATGCAGGGATCGCTCAGATGGTGCCGGGAAAGCGTCTTTCGGACATCGGGCACGCCGTTCAGTCGACGGCGGAGGGGGCGGGGTACTCGGTCGTCAGGCAGTTCGTCGGGCATGGGATCGGTCGCCAGATGCACGAACCGCCTCAAGTGCCGAATTACGGTCGGCCTGGTCGTGGTCCGAGGTTCGTGTCCGGGATGGTGTTTGCGATCGAACCGATGGTGAACGTCGGTACCGAACGAGTTCGGATGCTGGACGACGAGTGGACGGCGGTGACGGCAGACGGTGCCTTGTCGGCGCATTTCGAGCACACCGTGGCGATCACAGACGAAGGCCCGGAAGTGCTGACCGCAACCGAGGGCACGCATTGACCGCAAGCAGACCAAGACGGTTGCAGGGCGAAGGCGCAGTCCCGACACAACCCGACACAACATGAATGGAAGACGATCAGATGAAGGTTCGAGCGTCGGTACGGAAGATGTGTGACAAGTGCCGGGTCATCCGCAGGAAGCGCGTCGTCCGCGTGATCTGCGACAACCCGAAACACAAGCAGCGGCAGGGCTGAGCGACAGCGCGCGCAGGGCCCGCCGGACGAGCGGGCACGAGTCGTCGCAGAACATCGTCGAGCAGAATCGGACTTGTGGGCCCGCAGACGTGGCCCGGCGGTCGAGAGGAGAAGTGAATGGCGCGAATCGCGGGCGTGGATCTTCCGCGCAACAAGCGGATCGAGATCTCGCTGACCTACATCTACGGTGTCGGACGGACGCGCGCTCTCAAGATCTGCGAGAAGGCAGGCGTGGAGGTCGGTACTCGAACCGACCAGTTGAGCGAGAGTGAGACGATCAGGCTCCGCGAGGTGATCGAGCGCGACTATCAGGTCGAGGGTGATCTCCGACGCGAAGTGAGCCAGAACATCAAGATGCTGATGGACATCGGCTGCTACCGTGGGCTGCGACATCGCCGCGGACTGCCCGTGCGCGGCCAGCGCACCCACACCAACGCGCGTACCCGAAAGGGTCCGGCCAAAACGATCGCGGGCAAGAAGCTCGCGACGAAGAAGTGATGATCTGAACTGATGGCAGCCAAAAAAACGATTCGAAAGAAGAAGGTCAAGAAGAACATCCAGACGGGTGTCGTGCACATCCAGTCGACCTTCAACAACACGATCATCACCATCACCGATGTGGGTGGTAATGCCGTGGCCTGGTCCAGCGCAGGCCAACAAGGATTCAAGGGTTCGCGGAAGTCGACGCCGTTCGCGGCGCAGATGGCCGCTGAAGAGTGCGCGAAGAAAGCCCAGGAACATGGTGTCCGGTCACTCGCCGTCGAGGTGAAGGGGCCGGGTGCCGGGCGGGAATCGGCACTGCGAGCTCTGCAGTCCACTGGAATGAAGATCACGATGATCCGGGACGTCACCCCCGTCCCGCACAATGGCTGTCGGCCGCCCAAGCGCCGCCGCGTATAGCCAGGAAAAGGTTATGGCTCGATATCGAGGATCAGTCTGCCGGCTCTGTCGGCGAGAAGGCACGAAGCTCTTCCTGAAGGGAGATCGTTGCTTCAGTGAGAAATGTGCGATCGAGCGACGCGCTTATCCGCCCGGCGTGCACGGTCAGGGAAGGGTGAAGTTCTCCGATTATGGCGTTCAGCTTCGCGAGAAGCAGAAGGTCAAGCGGATGTATGGTGGCATTTTTAGGCACTGCAAAATATCATGAAGTTAGATTCAAAAAC
>JANOFF010000019.1:0-28700 GCA_031413515.1 bacterium | reverse complement strand
AGGCCGAGGTTGCGGGTGATCGTGAACTCCGAGAAGCCGAGCACGAAGAAGGCGACTGCGATCATCACCGTGGTGCTGATGATGGTCGGCAGCACGCTCTCGAAGGTCTGATCGAGTGCGCGCCGCGGCGGGGCTCCCCGGGCGATGTGTTCGTAGAATTCCGTCGTGACGTGGAGGGTCTCGTCGACCGCGATCCCCAGGGCCAGTGAACCGATCATGACGGTGCCCGCATCGAGCGGAATGCCGAACAGACCGAGTCCGCCGAACACCATGAACAGGGGCAGCGCGTTGGGGATCAATGCGACGAAGGCAAGTCGCGGCCAGCGGAAGATCGCGAAAAGCACACCGCTGATCACGGCGAGCGCCACGGCGAGCCCACGCAGCTGTCCATACGCGATCGCGTCCTCGGCGCGGGCGAACTCGTACATGATGCCGGTCGTGGTCGCCTCGGCGGATGGGGGTCCGTACCGCGTCCACCATGCGTCGACCACCTCCGCGATGTGGGCGAGCCGGGCCGAGCCGTTGTCATCCGCCCGGATCATCACGTTCGCCGCGCGGCGGTCCGGCGTGATCAGGTCCTCGATCGCTTCGACGGACTCGAGCAGCAGCATGTACTGATCGGTCGATTCGGCGTCGTCGGGCAGCGGCTGGGACGGATCGCTGCGCATCTCGCCGTGGAGTTGGCGCAGGGGGTCGGCGATGCTGAGCGTCCTGCCCACCTCGTCGAGGGTCGCGAGATGGGCGGACAGACCGTCGATCGCTGCGAGCACCGCGGGATCGAGGACGCTTTCGCCCTCGGGCACCTGGATCACGACGTTCATCGGACTGATGCCCGAGAGCGCCGTGCGGATCGACTCGTAGCTGTCCCGCACCGGGTGGCCGGGAGGCAGCCAGCGCGTGGCGTCGGTCTCGACTTCGATCCGCAGAGCACCGAGTCCGACCAGCAGGCTGACGACCGTCCAGACAGCGATGACGACGCCGCTGCGCCGCGTGATGGCAGCGACCAGTCGCGGCGCGATCCGCGTCCGCACCCAGGGAAATCCACGGGGAGGAGCTGTCGGCAGCGGGCTCCACGCCACGGCGGCAGGCAGCAGTGTCAGGCTCGCGGCGGTCGCGACGAGCACACCGATCGCCCCATACACGCCGGTGTCGCGGACGACGTCGATGCGTACGACCGTGGTCGATACGAACCCCACCACCGTCGTGAGACCGGACATCGCGACCGGCAGTGTTACGCGCGCGAACTCGACTTCGAGGGCTTCCGGGGTGGCGATCGATTCGCCGTTTCGAGTGGCCTGGCTCGCGGCCCCGAGCAGATGCATCGCGTACGCACAACCCTGGGCCAGCACGATCGACGGCAGCACCATCGTCGTGATGCTGAGCGGCGCTCCGAGAAAACCCATCGCGCCGGCCATCAGCCAGGATCCGATCACACCCGGGGCGAGGCCGAACAGCACGCTCCGCGGCGCATGGAAGACGAACCACAGGAAGGCCGCGATCAGTCCCGCGGTGAGTGGTGCGAAGGCGAGGATCTCGGACTGGGTGCGTTCGTTCGCGGCGACGCGGAACACCGGAACGCCCGAGAGCACACCCCCCATCGGATCGACGATTGAGTGCAGCTCGGAGAGCAGCTCGGCGTGATCCGCTTCGACGCCGCTGTAGAGGACGAGATTGACCGCAAAGGTGCGACCATCCTCCGACACCAGACTGCGAGGGGCGATCCGATCACCGCGCAGGCGATCGGCCACGTGACGGGATCGGGCCGACGGGTCGGCGGGCGTATCGTCGAGTGCGGCGCGCAGGTCGAGATCGCCCGCCGCGTCGACGCGCACGATCGGGAGCGTCGACAGACTGTCGACGCGTCGCACCCCATCGAGATCGGCGGCGAGTTCGCTCAGCCGCTCGACCTTGTCGAGTGCATCCGGGTCGAAGGGGAATCCGCCAGTGAAGGCCACGACGAGGATCTCGTCGCCGCCGAACAGATCCTGGCTCTGCTGGTAGGTCTGCCAGGCGGGGTCGACCCGGTCGAGCACGCTGTCGGTCGACGTGTCGATCTTCAGGCGGGCGACGCCCGGAACCGCAGCGACGCAGAGCAGTGCCCAGAACAGCAGGGTGAGTCCGGGCCGCCGGACGCCGAACCGCGTGAGCGCGTCCGGTACGCGGGAGCGGACTGCCCTGTCGTCGGCCACCGCCGTCCCCTCCGTGTCCACATACCGCCGTCACGCGATCCCGGTCTGCCTGATCGGGCCGGTCCCTCGGACGGGTGTCGCGAGGCGCTCCGGGTCTGCCGACTCGGGGTGTCGGGGGACTCGTCCACCCGCGACGGTGTCCCCTTGTAGCCAAGCCACCGCGCACCCGCACGAATCGACCGGACCCATCGACGCTGCTCGGGATTTCGGACTTGGCCAGGGCCGCCGATCGCGGCGGGTCCGAGGTACTCGCGGGGAGCCACGGAGTCATCGCAGGACGGACAGGTCCACCCCGCCGCGAAGCCCTCCGAACGTCCGGCGACTCGGAGGCAGACGGCCGAATCCCGCAGGGCCGATCGGTCCGATCTTGCAACTCGACTCCCAAGGTGTTGAAATCGAAGGTCGCCGGTCCTTCCGGGGCCCGCTTCGATAGCCCCGGCGGGCCAGGGAGGCTCATCGTTGCTCAGCCGATCGACCCCCATCGTGGAGCGCTCGCTTCGCGGCTTGCATCCCGAATCGATCGACGATCCGGCCGTGATCCGGCAACTGCTCGAGCGAGCAGCCGCGACGCGCAGCCCGCTACACCGCGGTCTGAACGCCCAGATCGATCTCGAGACGGCGTTTGTCGATGCCGTGACCGAGCGTTCGCTGGTGCTGCACACGCTGAACTTCGACAAGCGTTCGCTCCACGGCCAGCTGTTCCTGAGCTTCGCGGACGACGATCGCCCGTATTTCTTCGCGACCCGTCGCCTCGCCCTGTCCGACGGCGATCGTCTGATCGTCGAGCTGCCGCGAACCATGTTCTACCGGGAGCGTCGCGACCGTTCGCGGCGCGCGCCCGATCCGGGCGCCGGGGATCCCCGGCGCGTCGCACTCGCGGGTCGGGGGGAGGACGCGCTCGAGGGCGAGATCCAGGACGTCTCGCCCTCCGGGCTCTCGCTGCTCGTGCCCGCCGAGGTGGCGACCCGAAAGCCTGGCATGCTGACCGTCCGCTACCTCGACGGCCGCGAACGCGGCCGCGAGGCGAATCTGGAAGTGCGGAGCGCCACCCCGGCTGCAGGACGCGCCGGCTGGCTGCGCCTCGGCCTGGTTCGTGTCGATGCGGCTCCCGAGGCCCTGATCGACGTCGAGTATCGCGACACGTTCGAGATCGATGATCCGGCGGGCGCCGAACCGGTCACCGAGATCTCGCCCGAGACGAGTCTCGACGAGCCGATCGTCATGCGCGTGCCGGTGCCCGGGGCCGGCGGCGAACCCGAGGAACTCGTGTGTCTCGTGGATCGCTGGGGCGATCCAGCCGGCGCCACCGCCGTGGTGATGCCCAACGGATGGGGGCAGACCAAGGAGGCCCTCCTTCCGCTGGCCCGCACGCTGGTCTCGACGTTCCGCGCGCATGGCCAGGCGATCGAGGTCGTCCGCTTCGATGGGATCCGCAAGCGGGGTGAATCGTTCACCGATCCCGAGTGCCGCGTGCCGGGGCGCGAGGCTCAGCACTATGTCTTCTCGCAGGGGGTGCGCGACCTCGAGGCCCTCGTGCGACACCTGCGTGAGTCACCCGATCACGGCGCGCGCCGCGTCATCGTCGTCAGCTTCAGCGCGGCGGCCATCGAGGTTCGCAAGGCGGTCGCGCAAGATCGCGGCCGCAGCATCGATGGCTGGGTGAGTGTGGTCGGCTCACCGGACCTGCAATCGATGGCCCGCTCGATCTCCGGCGGCGTCGATTACGTGGGCGGACACGAGCGCGGGCTGGCGTTCGGCATCCAGGAACTGCTCGGCGTGCGGGTCGACATCGACCGGATCGCGGTGGATGCCGTCCGTCACCAGATGTCGTTCATCGAGGATTCGCGCCGCGATCTGGCCGAGATCGACGTGCCGATCAGCTGGTTCCACGGACGCTACGACGCGTGGGTGGATCTCGGTCGCGTCCGCGACGTGTTGTCCCATGGCGATCGCTCCCGGCGACGGCTGTTCGTCCTGCCCACCGGGCATCAGATCAAGAGCAGCCGGCAGGCCGAGCTGGCCTTCCGTTCGATCGCGAGCGAAGTGGCTCGCATAGCGCTCGAGCGCAATCTCGTGGCCGTCTCGCCCCCCGCGCGGGTGGTCCGTCACCTGCGCGTGGCGGAGAGCCGCCGGCTGCCGAGGATCGATACCGACCTGCAGGCCTTCTGGCGCGACTATCTGGTGGGGCGCGATCGGTCCCTGGGCATCGAACTGCTGACGGCCGGCTCCGCCTATCGGTCCATGATGCTGCTGCAGGTCGCGGCGCTCGACGTCCGGTCGGGGGATTGCATCGCAGACCTCGGAGCCGGCACCGGGGCCTTCGCGCTGGCACTCGCTCGCGACGCCTGTACGCCCGACGGCGTCGAGGTGATCGCCCTCGACTACGTGCGGGATGCCCTCGAACGGGCGCGGCGGCGTCTGGATGCGCTGGCCGGTGTTCCGCGCATCGGCTTCCATCCGCTCGAAGCCGATCTCGATGTGGTCCACCACGATCAGCGGATCCCGTTGGCGGACCGGAGCGTCGATCGCGTGATCGCCTCTCTGTTGCTCAGCTATCTCGAATGCCCGCAGCTCGTGCTGGCCGAGATCCACAGGATCCTCCGGCCCGGGGGCAGGATCGTGATCTCGTCGCTGTGCCGGGACGCCGACATCAGCCGGTTGTACGTCGAGAGCTTCGCCGAGCTTCAGGCCGGCAGCAGCGGCGGCGATCTGCCCGAACTCCGGGGCGCCGATCTCGGCAGCGTGGCGCGGAACTTCCTGAACGATGCGGCGCGCATACTCGAATTGGAGGATGCCGGTGCGTTCCGCTTCCTCGATCCCGACGAGCTGTCGGCCCTGGTGATCGGGGCCGGCTTCGACGATGTACGGGTCGAGCGGGCACTCGGCGCGCCCGCGCAGGCGGTGGTGCTCTCGGCGCGGCGCCCGGCTCTCGCATCGAGCCACGCGGAAGTGTTGCCCGCGGGTGTGCGCGAAATTCCGTAACTTCGCGCCGGCCCTCAAGTTTCGGCGCTCCGGGTCGATCAGACTTCCGGCATGCTCGCCGACGATCAGACGCGCTATCTCGAATATCGGGCGCACATCGAGGAAAACGTCCTCGGTCCGGCGCTGCGCAATGCCGTCCTGATTTTCATTCTGCTCCAGACTTTCCTCTTCATCCCGGCCGACTTCGTGCTGTACCGGGAGCACTTCGAGTTCTTCCTGCTGGCTCGTCTGGCCCTGAACGCGGCGCTCGGCGTGGTCTGGTCCGTCACGGCGCTGCGCTGGCCCGGTCCGTCGTCGATCGCGGTCTGCGCATTCGGGACGGCCCTTTTCCTCGCCATGGTCCAGAAGACGGGCGGTGTGGAGAGCGGTTACTACGTCGGGCTGATCCTGCTGGTCGTCGGCATGGGGTTCCTCACACCCCAGAACACGCGTCAGGCGGGCTTCATCTCCATCATGATGTTCAGCGGGTATGCGGCGCTGCCGCTCTACACGCGCGACCCGGTCGGCTGGCTCACGTTCAGCGAGAATCTGTTCTTCCTCGGCGCGGCCTGCGCAGAGGCCTGGTGGGCCTGTCTCCACATGGACCGCATGCGTTTCGCGGACTACAAGCAGCAGCGACAACTCGAAGAGGCGCGCGACGAACTGGCCGAGCTCGATCGCGCGAAATCCCGCTTCAGCGCGAACGTCCACCATGAACTGCGCACCCCACTCACCCTGATCCTCGCGCCGCTGGACGCGTTGCGGAGCGGCGAGTTCGGCGACCTGTCCCCGTCCGTGCAGCGGACGCTGGCCACCATGCAGGCCAACGGACGACGTCTGCACAAGATGATCAACAATCTGCTCGATCTATCGAAGGTCGAGAGCGATCAGTTCGAGATCGTGCGCCGCCCGATGCGCCTCGAACCGATCGTGGGCGAGTTGGTCACCGGGGCGCGCGCACTCGCGGATCGCAAGGGAGTGGTCATCGAACCCTCCGGCTTCGAAGCCCTGCCCGAAATCAACGCCGATGCAGATGCGCTGGAGAAGGTGTTCGTCAATCTCGTCGGCAACGCGCTGAAGTTCACCGACAGCGGCGGTCGCATCGAGATCCGCGCTCGCGCGATCGACGACGGAGTCGAGGTCGCCGTGGCCGACACGGGCATCGGGATCCCGCCGGACAAGCTCGACGCGATCTTCGATCGTTTCGCCCAGGTCGATTCTTCGGCGACGCGCCGCTACGAGGGCACGGGCATCGGGCTCTCGCTCGCCAAGGAGATGGTCGAGCGCCACGGCGGTCGGATCTGGGCCGAGAGCGATGGCGAGGGGACGGGCACCACGCTGTTCTTCACGCTGCCCGTCGGCACGCCGGACATCGACGTCGATGACCTGATCCTCGAGGATGACCGCGGCTCGGTCCATGGCATCGGCCAGTCGATCGCCGCCATCGAAGCCGACCTCCAGCTCGGCATCGATCCGGACGGCGACTCGGCGCTGCTCGAGATGCAGCGGTCCGTCGAGCGCTGGTCGGATCGCGTCGACGGTGCCGGACGTCCCGTCGCAGCCTCACCTCATGCTGCAGACGTGCCCGAGATCCTGATCGCCGAGGACAACCCCGACATGCGGGCGCTGCTGGCGTTGCTGATCGGCAAGGAGTTTCGCGTGCGTGTCGCGCGCAACGGGCGCGAGGCACTGGAGAGCCTGCGCGAGTGCGCGCCGGACCTGATCCTCTCGGACGTCATGATGCCCGAATTGTCCGGCATCGAACTGTGTCGCGCGGTCAAGGGCGACGAGCGGACGCGTGCGATCCCCGTGGTGCTGGTGACCTCGAAGGCCGAACGCGAGATGAAGATCGAGGGACTGGAACTCGGCGCCGACGACTACGTGACGAAGCCGTTCCACCCGCGTGAACTGCTGGCCCGGGTGCGCTCGCTGGTGCGTGTGAGCAGTCTGCAGAAGCAGCTCGCCGGTCGGAATGAGTCCCTCGAGCGGGCGCTGCGCGAACTCAAGCAGGCCGAGGTGCAACTCGTTCAGTCCGAGCGTCTCGCGGCGGTGGGCGAACTGGCGGCGGGCATTGCCCACGAGGTCAACAATCCGGTCAATTTCGCGCTGAACGCCGCGCGCGCGATGGAGACCACGGTCAAAGATCTGAAGGGCCTCGTCGACGAACTCGCCGCCGAGGTCGAGCATCGACCGATCGCGCAGACGAAGCCCGGTCGACATGGCCCGGCGCCGACCGTCGGGCCCGAAAGCATTGCCGAACTGTCGGAGACTCTGATCGAACTCTCGGGCATCGTCGCCGAGGGATTGGGTCGCACGTCCCTGCTGGTGGGCAATCTGCGGGACTTCGCCGCGCCCGGACGATCGGGCGAACGTTCGCCGGCGTTCAGCGTCGAAAAGGGCCTGCGCTCGACCCTGCAGCTGCTGAAGCACTCTCTGGACCTGCATCGAGCGCGGATCGAATTCAGCGTCGCGGACGATCTGCCGACCCTCGTCGGTGACGCCGGCGGGCTCAATCAGGTGTTCCTCAATCTCGTGAAGAACGCCGCCGAGGCCTTCGGAGAGGAAGGCGGGACGATTCGTATCGATGTGAAGCGCGACCATGACTGGCTCGTGGTGGAAGTCGCCGACGACGGACCGGGCATCACACCGGAGCATCGCGCCGTGCTCTTCGAGCCATTCTTCACCACCAAGCAGGTGGGCGAGGGCACGGGCCTCGGTCTCTCGATCAGCCGGCAGATCGTGCTCGCGCACGGAGGCAGTCTCGAACTCGAGAGCGAACTCGGACGCGGCTCGTGCTTCACCGTGCGCTTGCCGATCGCCGGTCCCACGGATGCGACGTCGCGTCACGCAGCCGTGACGACAACGCGTCGCTAGACTCGGCGCGTGGCTGCAAAGCGAGCGGGCGGAAGTGCTGACGGAAAGGCCGCGGGTCGAACCGATCCGGCCCGCAAGCAGTCCGCGCGAAAGCAGCCCGTCCGCAAGAAGACGGCACGGCAGAAGGCCGGCGCGCGAAAGCACCTGCGTGTGAGTCGCGAGCCGCGAGGGCTGTCGGCGGACGAACTGGCGCTCGACATCGCGGCACTTGAGGTCGCGCCGCTCGCCGACGAAGTTCGTCGCGTCGGAGGCACGCCGCTCGGTGCCTATCGCGAGCCTCTCTCCGGTCGACCGATCCTGCTCGCGTCGCTGCCCCTCAAAGCCGTCGAGCCGACGCCATTCCAGCGGGATCTCTCGCCCACCCATACGAAGCGACTCGCGCAGAAGATCGAGGAGAGCGGTTCGTTCCTCGATCCGATCATCGTGGTTCGCGGAGAGGGCGGACAGTTCTGGACGCCCAATGGAAGACATCGGCTCGCGGCCGCCAAGGTGCTCGGCCTGCGCCAGATCACGGCGTTGATCTCGCCCGACGAGGACCTCGCGTTCCGGATCCTGGCCCTCAACACCGAGAAGGCCCACAACCTGAAGGACCGCAGTCTCGAGGTGATCCGCATGGCGAAGGAACTCGCGAAGCGCCGCAAGCGCGCGTGCGAGCTGGACTTCGTCAGCGAGTTCGAGTCCCCGGAGCTGCTGACCCTCGGACTCGTGTACCTGGACAACGGCCGCTTCGCGGGTGGCGCCTACAGTCCATTCCTCAAGAAGGTCGACCGCTTCAGCGATCGCACGCTGGTCCAGAGCCTGCGGGAGCGAGCAGGCTTCGCGTCCCGACTCGTCGGCATCGATGCCGACGTGAAGCGCATCATCGCCGCCCTGCAGGCGCGGGGATTCCGGAGTCCGTATCTGCGCAACTACGTGGTGGCCCGGATCAACCCGGTCCGCTTCCACCGCAGCAAACCGGCTGAGACGGGACCCGTCATGCCGTTTGCAGCAGCACTGACCCGCATGGCGGCCGCGGCGAAGAAGTTCGATCCGTCGGTGGTGGACGAGTCCGAAGTGGCGCTGGTCGCGGCGGTGTCGGGTGGGGATGGCTGAGCGGATGGGCGGGCCGATGGCTCTCACGCTGATCCGCCACGCCGCGGCGCTGTCCGAGCAGCCGGGACGGGGCAGCGACCACGAGCGCACGCTGTCCTCGACGGGCGAGCGTGAAGTCGGGAAGATCGCGATCCGCCTCTGCGCTGTGGCCTGCATGCCGGACCGCATCGTGGCGAGCAGCGCGCGTCGCACGGCTCAGACCGCCGACGCGATCGCGGCGGAGATCGGTTACCCGCTCGAACGGGTCGAGCGATCCGACGATCTCTACCTCGCGGGCGCCGCGCGCCTGGTCGAGTGGCTGGGCGCAGTCGACGACCGGACCCGGCACCTCGCGCTGGTCGGCCACAACCCGGGCCTCTCGGATCTGTGGGACTGGCTCACCGACGATGACGCGGCCTCGCTGCCCACCTGCGGTGTCGCCCGCTTCGAGCTGGACATCGCGAGCTGGGCCGAACTCGCGCCCGGGTGTGGAAGGCTCGTCGCCTTCGATTCGCCGGATCGCGGTCCCGGATAGCGGGCGATCCGCGCCTTGGCGTTCCGCTGCGCCATTGCCCGATGCCGCGGGGCCCGGTAGGTTTCGTTTTTGAACCCACAGACTTCGCCGACTCGCGCAGTTCCGCGCTCGGCAGCGTGGCAGGAAACCGACCCGCATGCCCAGCGATCTCGAGTTCTTCTTCGATTACGGGAGCCCCTTCAGCTACATCGCGAACAGCCAACTCGCTGCGGTCGCCGGGCGAACGGGCTGCCGGGTGGTTCACCGGCCGATGCTCCTCGGCGCGGTCTTCAAGGTGACGGGCAATCGCTCACCGGTCGCGGAACCCGTGGAAGCCAAGCGCCGGCATTTCGGCGTCGACATGGCGCGCTGGGTTGCCCACTACGGGATTGCGTTCGAGTCGAACCCGCACTTCCCGATCAACACCGTCAAGCTGATGCGCCACGCCCATGCGGCCCAGCGCGCCGGCGTGTTCGACGCGTTCCACGCCGCCGTGTTCCCGGCCTTCTGGGCCGAGGGACTCGATCTCGGAGACGACGCGGTGATCGCCGACGTGATCACGCGGGCGGGCCTCGACGCTGCGGGTCTCGCGGCGGGTGCGAGCGATCCCGCAGTGAAGGACTCCCTGCGAGCCACCACCGACGAGGCGATCGCGCGCGGCGCCTTCGGCGCGCCGACTTTCTTCCTGGGGGACGAGATGTACTTCGGCAACGACCGTCTCGTGCTCGTCGAAGCAGCCCTCGTCCGCGCTGGACGAAGCTGATGTCGCGGAATCGCGTGGCACTCGTGTTCGGTGCGGGCGACGGGCTCGGCGGCGCGATCGCGCGCCGGTTCGCGCGCGAGGGACTGCATGCCTGCGTGGTCCGTCGCAAGGCAGACGCACTGGTGCCCCTGTGCGCGCAGATCGAAGCGGCGGGCGGCCGGGCGACCGCGTTCGGCGTCGACGCGCGGGACGAAGACCAGGTGGGGGATCTGGTCGAGCGGATCGAATCGCAGATCGGACCGATCGAGGTCGCGGTCCACAACATCGGAGCCAACGTCTCGATCCCGGTCGTCGATTTCAGCTCGCGCAAGTTCTACAAGATCTGGCAGATGGCCTGCTTCTCGGGCTTCCTGCTCGGACGCGAGGCTGCGCGGCGCATGCTTCCGCGCGGGCGGGGGACCATCCTCTTCACCGGCGCCACGGCGAGTCTCCGCGGGCGTGCCGGGATGGCGGGCTTCGCGGGTGCCAAACATGCACTCCGTGCGCTTGCGCAGAGCATGGCGCGCGAACTCGGACCGCAGGGCATCCACGTCGCCCATGTGATCGTCGATGGTCCGATCGACATGCCGTGGATCCGACAGAACTTTCCGGACATGGTGGCGTCGCGACCCGAGGACGGTCTGCTGAAGCCCGACGACATCGCAGAGACCTATTGGATGCTGCATGCGCAGTCGCGCAGTGCGTGGACGCACGAACTGGATCTCAGGCCCTGGGTCGAGCCGTGGTAGTCGCGTGGTTCGCGCGATCGCTGCGAGTGGCTCGGTCCAGCGTGCGCAGCGCCAACCGCTAGACGCGCTTCACGGCCCTGTAGATCGTCTGCGGCTCGCGCCCCGCGGTGTCGAAGTAGTCGCGTGCGAGTTCTTCGAGCGACCAGCTCTCGCGTTCGGTGATGTGGATCTCGCGCGGGTGGGTCCAGCGCGCGGTTCCGCTCGACGATCACCTCGGTGATGTCCGTCCGCGCGAGCGGCCAGTGGCAGTTGCTACGGATCCCGTAGCGATCGAGTTCGAACACCCAGCAGCGCATCATGCTGGCGACGCCGGCCTTGACGGCCGCGTAGTTGCTCTGCCCGCTCGGGCCGGTGGACGCCGAGCCCGAGATCACGTTGAGGATGTGTCCGCCCGACTCCTGCATCGCGAGCGCGGCCGCCTTGCTGCAAGCCCATTTGCCAAGGAGGTTCACCGCGATGACCTCGTCGAACTCCTGCTCGCTCATGCGCATCAAGGTCCGATCGCGGACGGTACCCGCGTTGTTGAGCATTACTTCGATTCCGCCGTACTCCCGGCAGCAGCGGTCCACCAGGCGCTCTGCGGTCGCGTAGTCGACCGCCGAACCGATCTCGGCGGCGACCCGACCCTCCTGTGCGGGCGATCAGTTCGGTTGTCTCGGCCAACTTCGCTTCGTCGGTGCCGTTCACGACGAGCCGCGCGCCCTGCTCGGCGAGGGCTACCGCGAATGCACGACCGAGGCCGCCCGAAGCGCCGGTCACCACGATCCGCTTACCGTCGACCATCCCCGCCATGTCGTCCTCCGCCCGCTCGGATTCGTTACCCGGTCGCTCCGACCCGCCGAGCGCGAGAGAATAGTCGGACGCGGGATCGGTTCGAGTGCATCGACCCGCTCGACGACGGGTTTCCCTATCCTGCGATGCCGCGGCGACGAGCCGGATGCGCGCTGGCGCGACGACATCGCCCGGGTGCATGGCGGTTTTCTCGCGCGTGGGTGAAGGCGCGAGAAGTGATGACGCGAGAAGTGATGATGCAAGAAGAAGAGACGCAGGAAGTGGAGAAGAGAGGAGCCCGAGCGTGAGTGATGGTCCCCGCGACCCCTTCGATGTCGACGCCCTGCTCGCCGCCGCGCGCGCCGACACGCATCTCGACGACTACGGCGATCCGCGTTTCGTCGAGGGACTGCGCGTCCTGTGTCGGACGCTCGCGACCACTGCCGGCCTCCGCGAAAAAGGAGTCCGCATCAACGCGGGCCGCCTGTCGCGACTGCTTGCGACGCGCCTGCGGGTCGAGCAGGCCTTCAAGCGACACCCCGAGATCCGGAATCGCCGGATCGATCGTCCGATGTTCCTGACGGGTCTTCCGCGTACCGGCACGTCGGCGACCTTCAACCTGCTCGGGATGGATCCCGCCGCGCGCCCGCTGCTGCTCTGGGAAGGCAGCTTTCCCGATCCTCTCGAAGGTCTCGCGCCCGGCGCTCCGGATCCGCGTCATCTCGCGATGCGGGATCACTTCGCGCGCGCGCGGGAGAAGAATCCCGAGTTCACGAAGATCCACTTCGCCGATGCGGACACGCCGGAGGAATGCGTGATCCCGATGGCGATCACCTTCGAGAACGTCCACAACGGGATCGAGGTGCTGATGGACCCCTACGCGTCGTGGTTCCGCAGTCGGGATCTGCACCCGCAGTACGTCTACTACCGCGAGCTCCTGAAGATGCTCGACTGGCAGCGACCCGGCGAGCGCTGGCTCCTCAAGTCTCCCGCACATCTCTGGGCGATGGACGTGATCGTCGACGTGTTCCCCGATTGCTGCATCGTGCTGACGCACCGCGATCCCATCGAGGCGATCGCTTCCTACTGCAGCATGATGGAGACCCTGCTCGCGTCACAGGGCTGTTCGCCGCAGCCGGGGCTGGGCGAGACCGTGCTCGACTTCTGCGCGACGTCTCTCGAGCGCGGCTATGCGGTGCGGGACGCCGCGGATCCCCGGCGCTTCTTCGACCTGCGCTTCGTGGATTTCGTCGCCGCTCCGATGTCGTCGATCCGGGCGATCTACGACCACTTCGAATTGCCCCTCACGTCCGACGCGGAGCGCGCCATGCAGGCTCACGTCCGCGAGAACCCGCGCGGCAAGCATGGCGACCACGAGTACGATCTCGCCCGCTTCGGACTCACCGCCGAAGTCGTCCGCGAGCGACTCGGTTGGTACATCGATCGGTTCGAGTTGGCGTAGCGGATGCGCGATCGCGCGGGGTGCGGCAGGAACAGACGCTCGTCGGAACGCGCCCTTCACGGGCTCTCGTTGCCGGACGGCGCAGCTCTCTGCGTGCTCGTCTCGTTCCTCATGTGGTCGATCGCGGGCGAGGCGGTGCGGACGGGCGGGCTCGGCCCCGACGTGTTGGACGACTATGCGTTCGCGCGCGATCTCGGGAGCCGCGTCGTGGCGAGCGGCCACTACGCGGATCCGCGCGAGAGCCACGGCGCGAGCGTGGTCTTCGCGTATCCACCCCCCTTCGCGCTGCTCCAGGTTCTCGCGAGTCGGGCCGGACCGATCGCGGGACCGCTGGCCTACATGCTCATGCTCGCGATCTCCGGCGCCGCGGTGGCGTGGTCGTGCCTCCGACTGCTCGGCGCGAGCCACACCCGGCTCCGCTTCGTTGCCATGCTGATCGCGGTGGCGGCGTGTCGCGTGTTCGTGCAGAGCGATCTCCATCACCTGAACAGCAACACGCTGACCGTCGCGCTGGCGCTCGGCGCTCTGGTTGCGTTCGGGCCGACTCCGGATCCAGCCGGGAGGAACGCCATCGGGGGTTTCCTGCTCGCCTGCAGCCTCGGCATCAAGCCCTGGGCGGCCGGCATGATCCCGTTGCTCGCCGTGCTCGGCCGCTGGCGGGCGCTGAGATGGTCGCTCGCGTGGGGGGCGATCTTCTTCGTTGTGGCGCCGATGCTGGTCCTCGGTCCGCGCGGCGCGCTGGATCTCACGCATAGCTGGTTCGAACTGCTCGCGCTGACCGCCGATCCCGAGTCGGTGAAGTCCATCTCGGTAGACAACGTGTCGTTGCCCGCGGCCGCGGCCGCACTGGGGATCGATGGGCGGATCGCCCGGCCGGTCATCCGCGTGATCCAGTTCGCGTGGACGGTCGGGCTTTGCGGGCTCGTCCTGACCGCCATCCGCGGAGTGCGTGCCGGCGTCGACCTCGATGGGCGTCGTTGGCTCATCGTCGGGGCCACGCTGCTCGTCGTCCCGGTGCCCCTCACGGCGATCTTCCAGCCCCATCACGCAGTGGTGGCGGTGCCACTCGCGATCGTCGTCGCCTTCGATGGCCTCGCGCTCGGGATCTCGCGACCGGCCGGGTGGCTGCGACTCGGCGTACTCGGGCTGGTCTTCGCAGTCTCCACGTATGCTGCATCCGGTCCGGCCCGCGGACCCTTCGTGCTGGCCAGCCTCGCATGGCTGGTCGGCGCAGCGTGGTGGCCCATCGGGCGCAAGGCGTCCTAGACTGCCGAAGTGGGCGTTGCGATTCTCGTCATCATCATGCTCGTCGCGTGGCTGGTGAGCCGTCTGAGCCCGATGATCGGGTTGCCGCACATCCATCAGCTGCGTCGCTTCCATGCGTCACTTGCCGCGGACCGGCACCGCGTGGTCGTGTGTGTCGGCGACAGCCTGACCCAGGGCAACGCGAGCTTCGACTATCCCCACGTGCTGGCGGGACGACTCGAGCCCGAGGGCTACACGGTGCTGAACGCCGGCATCAACGGCGATCTCGCCTGGAACGTGCTGCAACGGATCGATGAGGTCACGCGCGCCGAGCCCGCCTACGTGATCCTGCTGGTCGGGACGAACGATGCCCGTGCCTGTGAGAGCAGTTGGGCGGCCAGCCAGTATGTGCGCCAGAAGAAGCTGCCGCAGACGCCCGACGAGGCGTTCTTCATGGACAGCTACCGGAGTCTGCTGGACGTCCTCGGCACGGCCGACTGCACCCGCACCATCGTCGTGACGATCCCGCCGCTCGGTGAGCGCGGGGGGGAACCGATCGCCGAGATCGTCTCCCGCATGAACCGATTCATCAACCAGGAAGCCGCGCAGCGGGATCTGCAGTGCATCGACCTGCACCACGCGATCGAGCGGATGCTGGATACGCGGGATCGCCAGTCCTCGCCAGCCTACGATGCAAAGGGCTCGCAGAAGCTGATCATCGTCTCGATCCTGCAGCGATACCTGCTTGGATGGAGCTGGGAGCGGATCGCGCGACGCAACGGGTTCCATGTCTTCACCGACATGGTCCACTTGAACGCGCTCGGAGCCATGCAACTCGTCGATCTCGTGGAGCAGACCGTCCGCGAGAAGGCAGCCGCGGACTGCTGAGGACGAACCGTTCGCCGATCGTTGCGAGATTCCGGTGACCGTCCTCACGCCACGACCGACCCCTCGGCGCGAACTCGCATCACGCGTGTTCTCCGTCACGCGGACCGCTCGCCTCCGACCCGAAACCCACCCTGACGGACACGGCTCACCGATACAACGCAAGGACCCGTGGGCCCCCGGCCGCCTCGTCCGGGGGTCCACTGGGGAGGACGCACATGGCCAGTCGAACTTCGGGAATCGCCAGCGTGGCCAGATTCGCCACGCTCGCCCTGATCATTCTCGCGACGACCGATTCCCGCGCGGAGACCCTCGAGCAGGTCTGCCAGGATCTGGATCGGGCGCCGCGGACGAGCTGTGCGATGGACGCGTCGCGAACCGACGAGTGGGTCCTCCGCACGGGCTATCAGATCGGGAGCGGCAGCAAGAACTCGCTCGAACCTGTCGAGGCGCGCTTCTGCGACGCGGCGCGCGGGGCCGGTGTGACGGGTCGAGTCCGGCGCTCGAGCGAGCTCCCCGGCAGCCAGGGCGAGGGAGCCGTGATGGCGTGGATCTGTGAACCGCCCGCGGTTTCTTCGGCTCCAAAGCGCCGCTGATCCATCTCGTCCCTTCGCTTCGAGCAAAGGGACGACTTGCTTCGCCGTCCCGACCGCCCGCGGTTGCGTGGTAGCCTGACCGACGCGGCGCACCGATCGGATCCCGATGCAGCCGATCCGGATCGGCCGCAGGGATTCTCTTCGGGAGGCGGTGGGATGGCGATCGAGATCCGGGGGCTCGACCATCTGGTGCTGCGTGTGCGCAACCTCGAGCGCTCGATCCGGTTCTACTGCGAAGTGCTCGGCTGCACGGAGGAGCGGCGGCTCGACGCACTCGGGCTGGTCCAGCTGCGCGCGGGTCGCAGCTTGATCGACCTCGTCGACATCGAGGGACCCCTCGGCCGCCACGGCGGGGATCCGCCGGGGAAGACCGGTCGCAACCTCGACCACTTCGCTCTGGGGATTGCGGGATTCGACGAGACCGCATTGCGGCGGCATCTCGTGGCGCACGGCGTCGAGCCGGGTGAGGTGCGGCAACTCTACGGTGCCGAAGGGGTCGGTCCTTCGATGTACATCATCGACCCCGATGGAAACACCGTCGAGCTGAAGTCGGTCTGAAGCACGGTGGCGTGTCGGGCTCGATTTTCGCTTCGGCGCGGCTGGAGCTGCCTTTGACACTTCTCGACCCGCGAGCCAAACTCGCAGTGGAACACGTTCCAGCACGATGGAACATGGTCGAAAACGGTCGAACACGGTCCGGACCGCGGATCCGCGCAGGGAGATCAGAATGGAGCTCGATTTCACCCCCGATCAGAAGAAGTTCCGCGACGAGCTCCGGGCCTACTTCAAGAACATGATGAGCGCGGAACTCGTCAAGGAACTCCGCGGCGACGTCGAGGGCGGGGGTCCGCTGTTCCGCGCCGCGATGAAGCAGATGGGTCGTGACGGACTGCTCGGCGTCGGCTGGCCGAAGGCGTACGGCGGTCAGGGACGCTCGCCGATCGAGCAGTTCATCTTCGCCGATGAAGTGCAGACGGCGGGATTTCCGCTGCCCTTCCTGACCCTGAACACCGTGGGTCCCACGTTGATGCACTTCGGCAACGATGCGCAACGCGAGTTCTTCCTGCCGAAGATCCTGGCCGGTGAAGTGTTCTTCGCGATCGGGTACTCCGAGCCCTCAGCCGGCACTGATCTGGCTTCGCTCAAGACCGCCGCGGTGCAGGACGGCAGTGACTGGGTGATCAACGGTCAGAAGATGTGGACGAGTCTGGCGGGCTACGCGGACTACGTCTGGCTGGCGGCGCGAACGAACCCGGATGCCAAGAAGCATCGCGGACTGTCGATCTTCCTCGTGCCGACCACCGCCGACGGATACTCGCGTCAGAAGATCATGACGGTCGGTGGTGTGGCGACGAACGCCACCTTCTACGACGGCGTGCGTGTACCCGCCGAGGCCCTGATCGGTGGCGCGGGCAATGGTTGGTCGCTGATCACCGGACAGCTCAACCACGAGCGCATTTCGTTGATGAGCGTCGGGCCTCTCCGGCGCACGCTGCGCGAGGTCGTCGCCTGGGCCCAGGAGGCGAAGATCGACGGCGAGCGGGTGATCGACAAGCCTTGGGTCCGACACAACCTCGCCCGCATCTACGCCAAGGTGCAGGTGTTGCGATTGATGAACTGGAAGCAGGCCTGGGCGGCCAGCGCGGGTCAGCCCCATCCCGCCGCAGCCTCGGCCGTCAAGGTGTTCGGCAGCGAACTCAACATCGAGGCCTTTCGGGCCATGATGGAGATCACCAACGCGCGCGCGAATCTCGGACCGGACAGCCCCGGCGCCGTGCTGCAGGGACGGATCGAGTCGTCCTACCGCAACGGTCTGATCCTCACGTTCGGCGGCGGCACCAACGAAGTGCAGCGGGACATCATCGCGATGGCTGGCATGGGACTGCCTCACTACAAGTCCTGAAGAACAACAGCTGACGCAGTCGCGACAGCGCACGCGCGATCGGGTCTCCGGGCGCACCGGCCCCGACCGCAGCAGGAGAGATCGATGGACTTCCGATTCGCCGAAGAGGATCAGGCCGTCGCCGAGCTGGCGCGCAAGATCCTCGTGGACAAGGTGACCAACGAACGGCTGAAGGAGGTCGAGGCCCTCAGCCCGGTGTTCGACGCCAATCTCTGGCGCGCGCTGGCCGACGCGAACCTGCTCGGCGTGGCGATCCCCGAGAAGCACGGCGGCATGGATCTCGGGTATCTCGCGCTGTCGCTGCTGTTGCACGAGGTCGGCCGCGCGGTCGCGCCCGTCCCCGTGTACGGCTCGCTGGTGCTCGGTGCATTGCCGCTCGCACAGTTCGGCAGTGAGGCCGAGAAGTCCGAGTGGCTTCCGAAGATCGCCTCCGGCGACGCGATCCTCACGTCCGCTTTGATCGAACTCGATTCGAGCGATCCGCTCTCGCCCTCGACCCGTGCCGTGGCGACCGACACTGGATTCCGGCTGTCGGGTGAGAAGTCGCTCGTTCCCGTCGGCCGGCGCGCGGCGCGGATCCTGGTGCCCGCGACCACCGACGATGGACGCGTGATCCTCGCCTGGGTGAGTCCTTCGGCGAAGGGCGTCCGGCTCGAAACGCAGCGAGCCTCGGATCGGCAGCCGTTCGACTACATGGTGCTCGAGGGTGTGCTCGTGTCGCACGCGGACTGTCTCGGTGGCATCGAGGGAGGTGCTACGCGGCTGCGCTGGCTGGTCGAGCGCGCGACCGTGGCGCGCTGCGCGATGCAGCTCGGAGTGATCGAGCGGTCCCTCGAGATGACGGCCGCCTACGGTCGCGAGCGAGTGCAGTTCGACGTGCCGATCGGCAGCTTCCAGGCCTTCCACCAGCGAGCCGCCGACGCCTACATCATGGTCGAGGCGCTGCGTCTCTCGACCTGGGAGGCGGCGTGGCGACTCGCCCAGGGCCTCGATGCAAGTGAGCACGTGGCTGTCGCCAAGTACTGGGCCGCTGAAGGAGCACAGTTCTCCGCGTATGCGTGTCAGCACCTGCACGGGGGCGTGGGGATCGACGTCGACTATCCCCTCCACCGCTATTTCATCTGGGCGATCCAGATCGAACACGAACTCGGCGCCGCTCCGCTCCAGCTCGAGAAGCTAGGGGCGCGGATCGCCGCGTCGGGCGTGCCCGAGTTCTGATCGCGCTCGAGCGTCGGCTCGATCAGGCGGGCTTCATCCGATAGCGGACGGGCATCCGCTTGATCCCGCCGACGAAGCTCGATCGCAACCGCTCGATAGGGCCCGTCTGCTCGATCGATTCGACGCGCTCGGCGAGATGCCGCAGCACGACGCGTAGCTCGAGCCGCGCGAGATTGGCGCCGAGACAGAAGTGCTCGCCGATCCCGAAGGCGATGTGGCGGTTCGGCTGTCGGTCGACCCGGAACGAATCGGGTGCCTCGAACACCGCCTCGTCGCGATTCGCCGATGGGTAGAAGAGGCAGAGGTTCTCGCCGGCCGAGATCTTCACGCCCCGGATCTCGACGTCCTCGATCGGTGTGCGGCAGAACTGGATCACGGGACTCACCCAGCGGACGATCTCCTCGACCGCCGTGTCGACGAGGGTTGGATCCGCCTTCAGCTTGCGCCACTGATCCGGGTTCGCGATCAGGGCCTGCATGCCGCCAGTGATCGCGTTGCGGGTGGTCTCGTTTCCGGCCACCACGATCAGGAAGAAATACGAGAGCAGGTTGAAGTCATCCATCGTCTCGCCATCGACCCGGGCATTGGCGAGCACCGATGCGATGTCGTTTCGCGGGTTCTTGCGCCGCTCCCGGGCGAACTCGGCGAAGTAGCCGAAGAGCGCGAGTCGCGCGCGGGCCGCAGCTTCCTGTGCGGTTTCGCCGGGCAATCGATACTCGGGATCGGCGGATCCGATCGTGGCGTTCGTCCAGTCGAACATCGTCTTCCACATGTCCCGGGGCACGCCGAGCAGTTCGGCGAGGACCTGCAGGGGCAGCGGTGCCGAGAGCATTCCGACGAAGTCGCCCTCGTGCTCGCCGCCATCCCCGGCCATCTCGTCGAGCAGGCGGCGTGCAATGCCGTCGATGTCCTTGCTCATGCGGCCGAGTCCGCGGGGCGTGAATCGATGGCTCACGAGCTTTCGATACGAGTGATGCTCCGGCGGATCCATGTTGAGCAGATGGTGGGCGATCTGTCCGCCGTCGGCGGGTGGCTGGAACTCGGGAAAGACTGCGATGCGCGGTCCGTTCTTGAATATCTCGGGTCGCTTCGACACGGCCACGATGTCCTCGTGGCGGGTCAATGCATAGAAAGGCAGGTCGATGCCCCGGTCGCAGTACCAGACCGGGGCCTCGCGCCGGAGCAGGGCCCAATCGGCATGCGGATAGCCCCCCTCGGCGTACCGGTCGTTGCTGATGATGTCGATCGTCTCGAGGCTAGGTTCGGACATCGGATCTCCAGTCGGCTCGGGGGTGACCTGAAGGTCCCACGCGAGACCTCGCCCGCGAAAATATCGCGTCTCGCCCACGCCTGCGGCCCAGGGTCGACCGGGCCGGCCGGACTACCGCACCGGGAGACCACGGACCGCTCCGCGCTGTCCGGAGCGATTCCCTCAAGCGGACCTTCAGATCGCCCGATTCGTCGGAATGGAGAGGATCCGCAACGTGGATGGCGTATCGGAAATCGAGCCGACCTCGTCGGGCTCTCGCAGCGCGTTCGATCGCGCCATGGCGCTGTTCGATCTCGGCCTCGATCCGAGCACGATTCCCGCCGAGCGCATGCGCAAGATCCGCATCCTCGGCATCGCGACTTCGGCGATGATCCTGGTGGGCGCCCTCTACGTGGTGCGCCACGTGCAGCTCGGGCTGCCCGAGCTGGCGATCGCGGTTGCTTCCACGATCCTCGCAGCGATCGCGAATCTCGCGGTTCTCCGCTGGACGCAGCGCCCCGAACTCGGAGCGCACACCGCGGTAGGCCTGCTCGCTGCGATGCTCTGCTTCTCCGCATACTCGACCGGCGGCTTCTACGACCCGAACTTCGCATGGCTGTATCTGCTGCCGATCTGCGCTGCGATCGTGCTCGATCTGCGAGGCGCCGCGATCTGGACCGTGCTGACGTTGGCCATCAGCTTCGGGTTCTGGCTGCTGCCCGAAATCGGCATCGTGATCGAGACCCAGATTCCGCTGGAGTCGCAGAGCGGCATGGCGTTGTTCACGCGACTCACCGCGATCGTCGCGATGGGGCTGGTCGGTACGGCATTCGTGGTCGGGCAACGCCGCGCCGAGCGCGAACTCGGCGTCGCCAACGCCGATCTCTCCCGCGAGACCGCCTACGTCCAACTGCTGATGCACGCTGCGGTCGCGGCCAACGAAGCGGTGTCGCTCGATGCCGCGATGCGCGAGACCGTGGTCCGCATCTGTCAGACCATGGGCTGGGAGGTCGGCCACGTCTGTGTGGTGTCCGATGAAGGGGCTCTCGTCTCGTCGGGTTTCTACGTGACGAGTGACGAGCAGCGCTTTGCCGCACTGCGCGACGAGACGCTGTCGACTGTCCGCTGGCCCGGCGAGGGACAGGCCGGGCGTGCGATGCAGAGTGGAAGGCCGCAGTGCGTCGCAGACATCCGCTCGGCCCCCGGACTCCGGTCGCGCGCCGAGGTGGCCGGCGAAGCGGGTCTGCGGAGCGCGTACGCGGTTCCGGTGCAGGTGCAGGGCGGCGTGCGCGCCGTGCTCGAGTTCGGTTCGAGCGAAGTCTCCGCCGCGAGTCACCGTCTGATGGACGTGTTCGAACACATCGGCAAGCAGCTCGGTCGGGTCGCCGAACGCACCACGCTGCAGGATCGTCTCCGCCAGTCGCAGAAGATGGAGGCCGTAGGTCAGCTCGCCGCGGGTCTCGCACACGAAATCAACAATCCCATGTCGTATGTGCGGAGCAATCTCCATCACCTGCGACAGGAATGGGAGGCCGTGCGCTCGAAGCTCGCCAGTGGCGAGCGCGACCAGTTCGACGATTTCCAGGCGCTGATCGAGGAATCGCTCGAGGGTGTGGACCGGACGATCGCGATCGTGAAGGACGTGCGCGAGTTTTCACGTTTCGGGGGCGCCTCTTCGGCGAGCATCGAGCCGGTCGATCTCGGAGAACTCACCGACGGCGCACTGCGAGTCGCCTCGGCGCGGTCAGAGCCCTCGGTGATCTTCGAGCGCGCCTACGGCGAGGTGCCCAGGGTTCCGTGCAATCCGAACCAGGTGAGACAGGTGCTCGTGAACCTGATCGTCAATGCCGTCCAGGCCGTGGGTGCCGAGGGTCGGATCCGTCTCGTGACCGGAAGGGATGGTCTCGAAGCCTTCGTGCGCGTCGAAGACGATGGGCCCGGCATGAGCGCCGACACCCGCGAGCGGCTCTTCGATCCCTTCTTCACCACCAAGCCGGTCGGCGAAGGAACGGGGCTCGGTCTGTACGTCTCGTACGAGATCATCCAGAATCACGGCGGCCGGATCGTCGTGCAGTCCGAGCCGGAAGTGGGTACGAGCTTCGAGGTGAGGCTGCCACTCACCGAGATCCGTGAGGGAAGCTCGTCGGTCTGAGGCTCAGCGCTGCGGTCCCGACAGCGTGTAGCGGGCCGCCGAGTCGATGGCGCGTTCGAGTGCGCTCCCGATCAACTCGATCTGGTCGTCGTCGATGATGAATGGCGGGCCGAGCATCACGGCGTCCCGAGCCGGGTCCACGCCGCACGGATAGAAGAAGACACCCTCGGCGAGGCCCGCGGCGACGACCCGCGAAGTGAAGCCTGCCTCGCTGGCGAACGGTTCGCCGCGCTCGCGGTCCCGGACGAACTCGACACCCAGCATCAAGCCGAGACCGCGGACCTCGAGCACGTGGGGGTGATCCTCGAGCTTGCGAAGTCGTTCACGCAGGGCGACGCCCCGCTCAGCGGCGCGGGTGACGAGATCCTCCCGGTCGAGGATCTCGAGCACCTTGTCGGCGGCCGCGCAGGCACCGGGATGCGCGGCGAAGGTGTAGAACATCAGGTCCTCGCCGCGTTCCCGCATCGGCTCGACGATGGCCGCGTGCGTGTAGACGCCTCCGATCGGCGCATAGCCGCCCGACAATCCCTTGCCGCCGATCAGCACATCGGGCACGACGCCCCAGTGATCGACCGCGAAGCGTCTGCCCGTGCGACCGAACCCCGTCATCACTTCGTCGGCGATCAACAGCACACCGTGTCGATCGCAGATCTCGCGCAGTCGCGGCCAGTACTCGGCGGGCGGGACGACGGCGCCCGCCGCCGATCCGGTCAGCGGCTCGGCGATCACGGCGGCGACGGTCGCCGGACCCTCCGCTTCGATCACGCGCTCGACCTCGTCCACGCAGGCCACGCGACATCCGGGATAGCTCTTGCCGAGGGGGCAGTGCGCACAAAGGCAGGCCGGTGCCTTCGGAAAATCGATCAGCAGTTCGCCCATCGAGGCACGACGTTTCGTGTGCCCGCCGACCGACAGCCCGGCGATCGTCGCACCGTGATACGAAACATCGCGCCCGATCACCTTCCATCGGGTCGGTTCGCCCCTCGCCACGAAGTGCTGACGGACGAGCCGGATCGCCGCGTCGACGGATTCGGAGCCACCGCTCGTCAGATGCACGTGATCGAGTCCGGCGGGCAGCCAGTGCTCGCGCAGTCGATCGATCAGGCGGAGCCGGCTCGGCGTGGCGAATACCGGCACCACATATCCCTCGCGCCTCGTCGCCTCGGCGATCGCCTCGGCCACCTCGGCGCGACCGTGGCCGATGTTCGCGACGATCGCGCCGCCCGCCGCGTCGAGGATCCGACCCCCGTCCTTGCGGTAGAGCCACGCACCCTCGGCGCGCACGATTTCGAGCGGTCCGGCGCCCCGCGGCGGCACGAACGAATAGCGGCTCGAATCTCCAGGCATGCGCGTCCCTACTGGGTGGCGGGCCACCAGAGATAGTAGAAACCGGGCCGCGGCCAGAGCCGGGCCGTCGCATCGGGTTCGATCTCGACCGGCGCGCGCACGCTGCTGCGCGAGAAGATGTTCGACGGTCCCTGCTGCTTGCGGTGGTAGCTGACCACGCGCACCTGTTTGCTTCCGAGCTTGTCGCCGATCGCGGCGATCGTCTGCTCGAGATCGGCGACCTGATCGATCAGCCCGGCTTCGAGGGCCTGCGGGGCGCTGTAGATCCGTCCGTCCGCGAGCTCGCGCACGCGTTCGGCGGTGAGCGCGGGTCGGCCGATCTTCACCACGGCCACGAAGCGGTCGTACAGGTCGTCGATCACGCTCTGCAGCTGCGCACGCTCATCGGGCCGCATGGGCCGCAGGAAGGATCCGGTGTCCTTGAAGGCCCCACTGGTGATGGTCTGGTTTTCGACACCGACCTTGTCCATCAAGCCCGCGAGGTTGATGCCGAGCATGATGACGCCGATCGAGCCGGTGACGGTGGTCGGCATCGCGGCGATCCGGTCGGCCGACATGGCGATGTAGTAGCCGCCGGAAGCCGCCGTGCTCATCAGCTGGGCGTAGATGGGAACACCGTGCCGCGTCTTGAATCGCGTGAGCTGATCGAACACCGCGTCGCTCGCGGTCGGCGAACCACCGGGGCTGTCGATGCGCAGCAGGATCGCCTCGATGTCGTCGTTCTCCTCGGCCAGGTCGAGCTCATCCTTCACCCGGGCCACCGTCCCCTCGGAGAGCACCCAGCCGAGCACGCCCGCTGCATCCGAGTCGGTGATCTCTCCGTCGATGTCGAGCAACAGGACCTTCGGTCCCTTGTCGCCCTGCACGAGCGTCTCGCGCATCTCACCGCGACCCCCGCCACTGACATCGATGCTGATGCAGCCGCTGATCATCGCCGCGCAGAGCAGCAGCGCGATCATGGGGGTGGTCCTCACACCGCGCGAGCGGGGGCGTGTCATGTCGGAGTCTCTCCTCGTGGAGTCTGTTCGTCGGAACGTCGCACAGCCCGCTCGGGGCTTCGTCCGGCCTTCATCTGCCTGCGACGGCCGGCCGAGCGTAGCCGAGGCAGTCGGGCTTCGGGTATTCCGCGCGATAGACTGCGGACGCGCGCCATGATGCCATCATGAAGCCACGAAGCCATGAATAGAAGAGGAGCCCCGCATGTCGTTCGTGGATCTTCGCAGCGATACGGTGACCCGGCCCACGACCGCCATGCGGGCCGCCATGGCGACGGCCGAAGTCGGCGACGACGTGTATGGCGAGGATCCCACGGTGAGGCGCCTGCAGGAACTCGCTGCCGGGATCACGGGGATGGCCGCTGCCCTGTTCGTGCCGTCCGGCACGATGGCCAACCAGCTCGCGATCCGGGCGCAGACCGAACCGGGCGACGCCCTGATCGCCGGCCGCGATGCCCACGTCTATCTCTACGAAGGGGGCGGAGCGGCCGCGCTGTCCGGTGTGCAGGCCGTGCTGATCGGTGAGAACGGCTTGTTCACCGCGACCGACCTCCGGCACGCCATCGCACCGCCGGATCCGCACTTCGCGCGCTCCCGCCTGGTATGCGTCGAGAACACCCACAACCGCAGCGGCGGGCGCGTGTTTCCGCTTTCGGATCAGATCGAGATCGCTGCTCTCGCGCGCGAGCGCGGGCTCGCATTGCATCTCGATGGAGCGCGGATCTTCAACGCCGCGATCGCCAGCGGACGACCGGTCCGCGAGCTGGCTGCGCCCTTCGACACGCTGGCGTTCTGTCTGTCGAAGGGGCTCGGAGCACCGGTCGGATCGCTGCTCTGCGGGTCGCGCGCGACGATCGAGCGCGCCCATCGCTTCCGCAAGATGTTCGGCGGCGGGATGCGTCAGGCCGGCATCCTGGCCGCTGCGGGCCTGCATGCGCTCGAACACCACGTCGAGCGCCTTGCCGAAGACCACGCGCGGGCGGCGCGTCTGGCGAAGGGGTTGGCCGACGTGCAGGGCATCGCGGTGCCGCGGGCCCCCGAGACGAACATGGTGCTGTGCGAGATCGATCGGGCGCCGGTTGCCGTGGATGCGCTGCGCCACGAGGGTGTGCTGTGCGGGGCCGTGGGGCCGCGCGCGATCCGTCTGGTCACCCACCTCGACATCGACGATGCGGCGATCACCGCCACGATCGCTGCGTTCGCGCGGGTCGCCGCGCGACCCCGCTGACGGCGTTCAGCCCAGCCAATACTCCGACATGGGTGTCGACTCCATCTGTCCGAGATCGAGGAACGCCGAGACGCTCTCGATCATGCGACGCAGTCGGCGCTGGTATTCGGCTTCGTCGTCACAGTCGTACCAGACGTGCGGATCGCTGAGCGCTTCGATCGGGAAGCTCTCCTCCACGATGCCATCCCACGAGAAGGCGTCTTCGGTGAGTGCACGCACGATGGCGTTGCGCACATAGCCGAACGTCGACTGGATCTCGACGGCGACACGCCGATGCTCGTTGTTCCATCGGTCGATGAACTGCGCCTGGCTGATGTCGGCGCGCTTCTTGATCGTCGTGACGAGGTTGGCGCCCGGGGCGCGTTCGCCGATCGGCGGCTGATGGATCAGCGGCCTCGACTCGACGACGAGGTATCCCGCGATGCGCGCCGCGTGCGCTTCGAGGATCTGTTCGCAGGGCGATCGATCGTCGGAGTTCTGCATCCAGAACGTCACCAGTCCGCGAACCGGCGGCACGGCGCGACGGATCGCGACCTTGGCACCGGCCGCCACGTGTTCGTCGTCGACGGAGACCCCGATCTGGCAAGCGCCTGCGTCACGCAGCGCCGCCGCGGCCTTCTCGATCAATGCGGTCCGCAGATCGGGACCGGGCACGTCGAGTTCCTGGTGGATCAGATAGGCGAGCTTTTCCATCTGGCTTTCCCTTCGTCCTTGTCCTGCACTGGATGCTCACGTGGACTTCGCGCATCCGCGCTCCGCTCAGCCCCGGTTCGCGACTCCCAGGTAGTTGTAGGCCGCGATCCGCGGTGTTTCGGGCAGGTACATCGCGTCGAGTTTCTCGATCGCGAACCCGGCGGCCTCGATCAGTCGCGGAATCTCCCGGTTGATGTGGCAACCGCCGGCGATCCGCTTCCAGATCGGATTCACGCGCTCCTGCCACTTGCGCACACCGGCGTCGGGCGCAGCGCCGTGCTCGCAGAACAGCAGGTTGCCGCCCGGCTTGAGGACGCGCCGCATCTGGCCCAGCGCGCGGGCCGTGTCGGGAATCGTGCAGAGCGTGAAGGTCAGCAGCACGGTGTCGACAGTCGAGTCGTCGAGGGGGATCTCCTCGCCCGGAAGATCGAGCCATTTCACTTCGACGGCGGACCTCGCGAGGTTCGCTTCGGCGCGCCGCCGCATGCCGGCGCTCGGTTCGAGACCCCAGACGAACTCGACCTGCTCGGGATCGTAGTAGCGGAGGTTGTGGCCGGAGCCCATTCCGACTTCGAGCACGCGGCCGCGGGCCAGCGGGACGATCTTGCTGCGTTGACCGCGGATCGGCGGCGCTCCGCAGGCCTTGTCGATCATGAACGGAAGGATCCGGTTCTCGTAGAAGCCCATGCCTGTCTCCTTGTCCGTCGGGACGGCCGAGAGTAACACCGCTCGCCCGTCGGCACTCGGAGTGCGAGTCGCGCGCATGCGCGGCGCAGTGGACGCGCAACTGATGCGGGTCGGACGGATCGCGCTGCGATCGAGGCGAAGATTCGCGTCCTCGAGCCGTGTGGGTCTTCTATTCTAAGCGGAGCTTGCTGGACTAGGCGGAGCTTGCTGGACTGAGCGGAGCTTGCGGGTCTGAGCAGCGCGTGCGGGTTGCGGGCAGGGCGTAGCGTATGAAACCGGCGCAGAATCGGGTCCATCTCCATGGCTAGCGGCGATGCCATGGCCAGGGGTCGTGCGTTCCTCACGCAAGTGATGGGGCTGTTCGCCGCCGCACTGTTCCTCTATGCGTTCCTGCATGCGGTGATCTCGCAGCCGGCGCCTTCGGGCGAACCGGGCTGCGGCGATCCGCCGACCTGGGCGTGCTTCGTGGCGATCGATCCGCTCGGGGATCTGCGCTTCGCGAATGCGGTCGATCTCGAGTGGTACGTGGGGCGTCGCACGGCGGAGACCGCGATGCGCGAAGCGGCTGCGAACAGTCGCTCGATGGACGAGTGGCGACAGCGCGTCGGTCTGCGCATCGGAGCGCAGATCGCGCCGTTGCTGGTCGACCGTACACCCGCCGACGCGCTGCGGCGGCAGGTCGCGAGCGGTCAGTACGACGAGGCGACCCGGAGCTTCGACGAGATCATCGCCTCGCTCAGCACGCTGTCGGCGAACGGCTCTGCGATCGAGCTCGTGGGGATCGGCGACGACCTCGATCGGCTGACCAACGCGAGACGCGGCCAGCAGGCTCTCGCCGAGCGCCTCTCGCCGCCGCTCTCCGGGCTGTTCTTCTGGACGTCGCCGTCGTTCTCGATCCTCGAAGTCCTGTTCTGGGCTTTCTTCGGTGTGTCGACGCAGTTGCTCGTTCACACCGCCGAGTCCCTGCGAAGGGGCGAGTTCCATCCGCCGGAGCGCTTCGCCGGCTACACCCGGATGATGTACGGGCCGATCCTCGCGGTCGCTCTCGTGATCGCGACGATCAACGGGTTCATCCGGCCCGAGAGTTTCGAGGTACGCGTCTGGACCCTGCCGTTGATCGGCTTCGTGTTCGGCTATGCGTCGCGGCCCACGGCGCGGCTGGTGGATCG
>JANOFF010000018.1:0-24725 GCA_031413515.1 bacterium | reverse complement strand
CGCACACCCGGGAGCCACGCGGGCGTGCGCGCAGTCCCTCGATACGACCGCTGCGCGGTCTACTCGGGACGTTCGGACAGCGATCAGCCGACCACCCCGAGTAGGCCAAAGGCCGTATCGAGGGGCGATGGTCGCCAGCAGGCGCAGCCGCCCGCCGCAGTCGGGGCACGCCAACACTTCACACGCGAAGACGCGGCGGAGCAGGTCAGCCCAGGCGACATAGCGCGGCCGCACGTAGGCGGCCGGCGTCGGTTTCGCGTCGGGTGCGGCGCTCGGGCCCTTGACGCGTGCTGGTGGCGCGTTCGATCGCCGCGCTCGTGGGGGCGGGCGCGAGAATGAGCGATTCGGACCGCTCCGCGGGGGGGCGGAAAAGGGACCTTCCGTCAGCAGCTCCAGCAAATGCCGGCTATCGGCGATTCGGGCAGTCAACGGTGGATGGCGCTCCGAGCCTCCGCCGCGCCCGCTCCGGAGGGTGATGATGTGCTCTGGATCTCGCTCACCTGCCGGACAGAATCGACCTGACCCTCCTTCTGACTGCGCGGCCGGCGCAGGACCCCCGCCATAGGCGCCCGGCATAGGCTTGCGCTCGCCGAAGCAGGCGTCGTAGACGGCGGGACCGATGGACGCTTCCGCTACTGTAACGCTTCTCGGTGGGATCGGGTTGTTCCTGCTCGGCATCCACCACCTCACCGAGGGTCTGAAAGGTCTGGCGGGCGACTCGCTGCGCCGCGCGCTGCAACGGCTCGTATCCGGCCGATTCAGCGCGGTCACATTCGGTGCGCTGTTCACGGTTCTGGTTCAATCCTCGACCGCGGCGACCTTCACCGTCATCGGCTTCGTCAGTGCCGGGCTGATCACCTTCTCGCAGGCGATCGGCGTGATCATCGGCGCGACGCTCGGAACGACCTCGACGCCGTGGATGCTGGCGCTCTTCGGGTTTCGCGTCAGCATCGCCGCCGCGGCCAAGCCCATCCTCGGCGTCGGCGCCTTTCTCTGGGTGATCGCAAAGGGCCGAACGCGATCGCTTGGAGCAGTCCTCGCGGGCTTCGGATTGATTTTCATCGGCATCGACTACCTCCAAACGGGGATGGCGGGCGTGGCGTGGGACCTCGAGGCATTCGCGGGGCGCGGCCCCGGCTCGCAGTGGATTCTCGCCGGCATCGGGGTCGTCATGGCCATCGTCATGCAGAGTTCGAGCGCTGCCGCCGCGACGACACTCGTGGCACTGCATGCGGGCTCGCTGACGTTCGAACAGGGCTGCGCGATGATCGTCGGGCAGAGCGTCGGATCGGCGGTGACAACCACGTTGGTGGCGATCGGCGGCGGCCTCGCGGTGCGGCGATCGGCGTTGGCGCTCATCATTTTCAGTGTGACGGTTGGCGTACTCGGGATGCTGTTTCTCGGACCGCTCACGGCGGCCGCGGATTGGGTGGGGGCCCAACTCGATGATGCTGACGGCGTCATGGCGCTGGCGGCATTCAGCAGCATCTTCAAGCTCGCCGGTGTTGTTGCGTTCTATCCGTGGCTCGATGGCTTCTCGCGGTTCATCGTTCGGATCTCTGGAACCGGCAGTGAGTCGGCCGTCAGCCGTCTCGACCCAACCATCGCCGACGCGGGAGGAGCCGTCGCGCTCGAGGCCACCTGGCGGGCGATCACGGAGGTCGCGCATGGGGCCGTCGACGCGGTCCGCCGCCGGCTCGCCGGCGAATCCGTCACCTACGACTCGCCGCTCGAAGCGGTCCAGTACACCGAACACTTCCTCGAATCGCTCTCGCTGGAGACCACCGATCTCGGCACGATCGGACCCCGTCTCGTCCGGCTCTGCCACGCACTCGATCATCTCAAGGAGCTTCACAACGACCTGGCAAGCGTCCCCGCGGCCGTCGACGGCTGGCAGCCCCCGGCCGGCTTCGCAGCCGGCGCACAGGCACTGGCGGCATGGCTCGACGCCACCAAGGACCCCGAGACGGCAGCCGATCCGGCCATCCTCAAGGCGGTCGAGAATGCCGCGAAACAGCTCTGTGTCGAACGCAAGACCAACCGCGCCAAGCTGCTGGAAGATGTCGCCCTGCAACGCACGCCGGCGGCGACCGCCCGCGCCAGTCTCGAGACGCTCGTCTGGGCCGATGGCACCCTCTACCACGCGTGGCGTCTGACCGAATCGCTGCGGGTTGCCTCCGGCCAATAGCGCGTATGCGCCGCCACTCCGCGGCGTTCGCTATTTCTCCGCGTGGTGCGCGAGCAGGACGCGCTCGCCGTCGGCGCGGTGCCGGTCGCGCATGTCGCGGTCGATCGCGCGCGCCGCATCGTTCCCAGCATTGCTCAGCGGGCGACACGGCGACGATCAGGTGGCATGCACTCGAAGCTCCCCGAGCCACGCTCCAATGGCTCCCATGCCCTCACTTCTTCGACTGGGTGCGGAGCTGCTCATAGAGCGCGGCGATCTGTCCGCCCATGAGCTTGCGGCCGATCGCCTGTTTCGTGCTGGCACCGAAGCCGCCAAGCTGATCGGTGAACGTGCGGTTCCCGTAGATGACGAGCGCCCCCTCCTGGACCGGGAAGATCCCGGCGATCACTTGCACGGCGTTGTGGCTGCGGCTGACGTAGTAGTGGCGATCGGCAAACACGTACGTCCCGTCGTCCTGCGGCGAGACGAGCCGATGCGTCAGGGCGATCGTCGGCCGGCCGTCGACCGTGAAATTCACCCAGAAGAACTTCTCCGTGGCCTTCGGCGGCTGCGACTGCGGGTAGTTGAGCAAGGCTGCGACGACCTCCGGAGCTTCTTTGGCGAGCACCGGCGACGCCTTGGTTGCCTGGGTCAGGACATCGGCAGGGTTGGTGCTCTTGCCGCCGCCGCGGTCATAGGGTGCGATTCCCGCCAGCCCGCTGGCGCGGTACGCCTGGAAGCGCGCCAGCAGTAGCGCGCGCAGCTGCGCCTCGACTGCGACCGTGGTCTTCTCGGGGAGGGCGCGGAACGCCGCGATCTCGGCGCTCGACAGGTTCAGGTCGTCGCCGGCCTTGGCGTCGGCAAAGCGCAGCGCTTCCTTGTTGCCGTTGGGCGCGAGGCGCAGGGCCTGCAGGTCGGCGAGGCTGCCGGCGCCGCGGAGTTCGCCGTGCGCCGTCGCGGTCTTGTCGGTCTCGTAGCCGGAGGCCTTCTCGAACATCGCCGCCAGGTCGGGCGGCGGCTTGTTGATCAGGAACGCCATCGTGATCGCCAGCTCCCGATCCGAGGTGTTCTCCCGGCTCGCCGTGGTCACGAGTTCGCCGGCCAGAATCTTTTTCCGCTCGCCCGCGCTGAACGGCATCTGGGCGAGCAGCGCTTCGGCGCGGGGATTGGCATGGACCGTCGCGGGCACGGCGACCAGAGCGGATACGGCGAGTGCGGCGGCAGCGATCTGTACAGCGGTGGCAGCCATCAACGTGACCTCCGGAGTCTTCAACAGGCCTAGCAGAGGGCCGGCAGACGCAACACCACCCGTCCGTCCAGTTGCGGGACTGCGAGTGCGGATGTCCTGACTGCTGTCTCCGGAGGCCGGACGGCGCAGCGTCGCCCGGCGGCACTCGTAGAGTCCACCAGCTCCTGGCCGTTCTTGATCAGGTCCTCTCTGGCGTGACGAGCGCTGGCCCCCATCTGAACTTGACGCATCTGGTGCGCGCGGCGTATGGACCCGACCCGACTGAGCCACTCGATTCAGAATCAGGAGTCTGCGCGGATGAGACGACTACTTTCGGCTGTCGCGGCCCCTCTGATCTTCGGCGCGACCTGTGCGGGCGCGCAGAGCAACTGGACGCCGACGGTTGATACCTTCGGCAGCTCCCGAGCCCAGTACCTCTCCAGGGACCAGTGGGAGTGCCGCGAGCTCGCCATGCAGACCTCCGGCTCGCGCACCGGTTCGGCGGCGCGGGGCGCACTGCGCGGCGGCGCCGTGGGCGCCGCCGGTGGCGCGGCCGTTGGGGCCGCCCTCGGCAACGCCGGCAGGGGGGCCGCGGTCGGCGCCGCGGCTGGTGGCATCGGCCGCGGGGTGCAGCAGTCCAACGCGTCCGAGGCGCAGTTCCGGCAAGCCTTCAGCAACTGCTTGCGGGCGCGCGGCCACAACGTCCTCAACTGAGCTCGGCACGCGCAGCACATCGAGGAGTCTGTCAATGAAGTCCCGAATCGTTCTCGCCGCGACCCTGCTCGGGTTGACGTGGGTTTCGGCGGCGCGAGCCGACGACGCGCTCGCCAGCTCGCTCGAAAAGGTTTCGCAGGATCAGATCGCGGCGTTCAACCGCGAGGACGTGGCCGCGACGATGGCGTACGCGCATACGAAGTCGCCGACCTACGACGGGGCCCGCGAGATGCTCACCGAGAACTTCAAAGGTCAGGACCTCAAGACCGAGCAGCTGTCCTTCCAGTACATCGGCCACGACGACGAGTTCGCCCTGGCGCGCGTCAAGGTGAAGGTCACGTCGCCCGGAACGGAGGGCTTCCAGGACACCGTCACCGACACCGTCACGCTGTTCCACCAGGAAGGCGGGACCTGGAAGGTCTGGGACACGTACCTGGTCGGCGGCGAACTCGTGAAGTGAACCGCCCGGCAGTTGAGCCGATCACGCGTACCCCGCCGGCGGTCCGCTCGATCGACGCACGCGTGGGGGCGGGCGCGCGAATGAAGGATTCGGACCCTTCCGCGGCGGCGCGGAGGAGCGCGCTTCCGTCAGCAACTCCAGCGCATGCGGGCGATCGGCCCGGACGGCCGTGAGCACGCAGTCGAGGGAGGTTCTCGTCATCGGCGCCGGTATCGCGGGGCTGACGGCCGCGCGGGACCTCGCCATCGACGGGTACGACGTCGCCGTCCTCGAGGCGCGCGAGCGCATTGGCGGCCGCATCTGGACCTCGCATGAGCTCTCCGTGCCGACCGACCTGGGCGCGTCGTGGATCCACGGCTACGAGAACAACCCCATCGCGCGGCTGGCCCGCGCTCCGAGGTGTCCCTGCTCGAGTTCGACAAGACTCTCGGTTTCGCGGGGCACGATCGGGTGTTCCCCGAGGGGTACAGCCAGATCACCGACCGTCTGGCGGAAGGCACGCACATCCTCCTCGGCCACGAGGTCACGCAGGTCGGTTATTCAGGTACGCGCGTGGACGTGCTCACCAACCGCGGCAGCTTTCAGGCCAACCAGGTTCTCGTCACCGTGCCGCTGGGGGTGCTGCAAGCCGGCAGGATCGCGTTCAATCCGAGCCTGCCGCGGGACAAGCGCGAGGCGATCCGGCAGACGCGGATGGGCGTGTTCAACAAGATCTTCCTCAAGTTCGACGCGGTCTTCTGGGGCGATGACTACGAGCTGATCGGCTACATGGGCAGCCAGGACTGGGCAGCCAGGACTGGGCAGCCAGGACAGGGCAGCCAGGACAGTGATTGGCCGGAGATCGTCAACTTCCACAAGATCGCCGGCCTGCCGGTCCTGCTCGCCTTCAGCGCGGGAGCGGCCGGAGAGCAGAACGAGCTGCGCAGCGATGCCGAGCTCGTCGCGTGCCTCATGGGCTGCCTGCGCAAGATGTATGGACAGAACATCCCAGAGCCTTCCGGCCAGCTCATCACGCGCTGGAACCAGGACCCCTTCAGCCTCGGCTCCTATTCCTACACACCCGTCGGCGCCAAGCAGAGCCAGCGCCGGCATATCGGTATGCCCGTCGAGAACCGGCTGTTCTTCGCGGGGGAAGCCACGTCCCAGTTCTTCCCGTCCACCGTCCATGGCGCGTTCCTCTCCGGCGTGCGCGCGGCGTACGAGATCATGCTCGCCGACGCCAGACAGGACCTCATGAAGGATGGCCAGGGGGCGCTGGACATCTACGTGTGACCCCGGGCGGCGCTCCCGCCGTATCCGTCACGTCCCTGCTTCCGCCGCGGTCACCATGCGTCGCAGGGAGCCCGTCGAACGGATGATCAGCTTCTCCGCTTCCACGATGAGGAAGAAGATCAGGCCGCCGAGCAGGAGCCGTGGCCAGACTTCGAGTGGGATGGCCTCGTTGTCGAACAGGCGCTGCAGCGGCGGTGCGTAGGTGAAGAGGAGTTGCAGGACCACGACCGCGCCGATGCCGAGCGGCAGGTAGCGGTTGCCGAGATGCGCCTTGATCGAAAGCGACGAGTCGAGCAGGAAGCGGCTGTTCAGCAGGTAGAAGACCTGACCGACGGTGATGGCGTTGACTGCGACCGTGCGCGCCAGCGCGTCCGAGGCGCCCTGCGACTTCATCCAGAAGAACGCCCACAGGGTGAACGCGAGCAGCGCCAGGCCGACGAAGACGACGCGCCAGATCCCGAACCCGGTCAGGATCGGACGGTCGACGACACGCGGCGGTCGATCCATCACGTCGAGCTCGTGTGGCTCGAAGGAGATCACCAGCCCGAGCGCGACGGAGGTCACCATGTTGACCCACAGGACCTGCGGCGCCGTGATCGGCAGGGTGAAGCCGAGGAAGATCGCCACCGCGATGACCAGCGCCTGGGCGACATTGGTCGGCAGCAGGAAGAGGATCGCCTTCTCGATGTTGTTGTAGACCGTGCGGCCTTCCTTCACCGCCGCCGTGATCGAGGCGAAGTTGTCGTCCGCGAGGACCATCTCGGCGGCCTCTTTGGTGACCTCGGTGCCCTTGATGCCCATGGCGACGCCGATGTCGGCCTTCTTGAGCGACGGCGCATCGTTCACGCCGTCGCCCGTCATCGCCACGATCTGCTTGTTCGCCTGGATCGCCTTCACCAGGCGCAATTTGTGCTCGGGGCTGGCGCGCGCGAACACGTCGACGTTCTGCACGTGCTCCTGCAGCGTCGCGGTATCCATCTCCTCGATCTCGGCGCCGGTGATCGCCGTCTTGCCGTCGCCGATGCCGAGCATCCTGGCGATGGCCGCGGCGGTGATCTTGTGGTCGCCGGTGATCATCGTGACGCGGATGCCGCCGCGGTGGCATTCCGTCACCGCCTCGATGGCTTCCTTGCGCGGCGGATCGAGCAGGCCGACCAGCCCGAGCAGGACGAGGTTCCTCGGCAGGTCGGCCGGACCGAGACTGCCTGCCGTGACGGCCGGGCTCTCGAGCCACGCCAGCGCCAGCACGCGCTCGCCCTGCGCCGCCAACTTGTCCGACGCCCGCATGAAGTGCTCGCGGTCGATCGGCGCCTGCCGGCCGTCTCGCGTCTGCTGCCGGTCGCACTGCTCGAGGATGACCTCGGGCGCGCCCTTGACGAAGAGCACCTCCGCGCCGCCGGCGGGCTTGTGCAAGGTGGCCATGAAGCGGTGCTCCGATTCGAACGGGATCGCATCGACGCGCGGCGACGCCGCCTGCTCGGTCTGTCGGTCCAACCCGAGCTTGGTCGCGAACGGATAGAGCGCACCCTCGGTCGGGTCGCCCTCCACTTTCCAGGCACCTTCCTGCTGGAACAGCTCGGCGTCGTTGCAGAGCATCGACACGCGCCCCAGCAGCTCCAGAACGGCATCCTTGCCGGCGGGCTTCCCGTCCTGCGTGACGTCGCCCTCGGGTGCGTAGCCATCGCCGCTGATCTGATACTCCGCGTCCGCGGTGGCGGCCGATACGACCATCATCTCCATCAGCGTGAGGGTCCCGGTCTTGTCCGAGCAGATGCGCGAGACCGAGCCGAGGGTCTCGACCGCCGGGAGGCGGCGGATGATGGCGTTGCGCTGGGCCATACGCTGCACGCCGATCGCCAGCGTGATGGTGATGAGCGCCGGCAACCCCTCCGGAATGACCGACACCGCGATGCCGGTCACCGCCTGGAAGATCGCGACGAACTCCATCCCCATCACCCAGCGGCCATATATGAAGGTCACGACGCTCACCACGCCGATGACGGTGGTGATGGTGTACCCGAACGTCTTGATCTGACGCAGCAGCGGCGTTTCGAGCGAGCTGACGCTGGCGAGCAGTTGGTTGATGCGGCCCAGTTCGGTGTCGCTCCCGGTTGCGACGACCACCCCCGTGGCGCGGCCGGACACGACCATGGTCCCCGAGAAGGCCATGCTTTCGCGATCGCCCACGGTCGCCTTGGCGGAGACGGCCTTGGCGGACTTGTCCGCGGGAACCGACTCACCCGTCAGCGCCGCCTCCTCCGTGCGCAGGTTCTTCACCTCGGTGAGGCGGAGGTCCGCAGGGACCTTGTCGCCGGACTCGAGCAGTACGATGTCCCCCGGCACCATCTGCTCCGAGGGAATCATGCGTGTTTCGCTGCCGCGCACGGTGCGGGCCTCGGCGGACAGCATGTTGCGGATCGAGTCCAGTGCCTTCTCGGCCCTCCCTTCCTGGATGAAGCCGAGCAGCCCGTTGATGACCACGACGCTGAGGATGATTGTCGCGTCGATCCACAGGCCCATCATCAGCTTGGCGAAGCCGGCGCCGAGCAGGACGTAGACGAGGATGTTGTTGAACTGCGACAGGAACTGGATGAACGGCCCGCGCTTCTTGCCTTCCGGCAACCGGTTGGGCCCGTAGTGGGCGAGGCGACTCGCGGCTTCGCCCGACTCCAGACCCTTCTTCAGGTCGGTGCTGAGCCGCTGCACCACCTCGTCCACGGGCATGGCATGCCAGGCCGGAGCGTCGCTGGCGGTCGTGGCGTTCACTACTGCATCCATCTGTCTCTCCGTGTCCGTTGGATCCGCGTACCCGGCGCGCTCATTCCACGCGTCCTTCTAGTGCCTCGACCGCACGAACCGCCTGCCCTTGAGCGTCGCCCGATCGTCGTACGCGCCCCGCGTCGAGCGCTTGGGAAGTCTCACCTTCTTCCGCGGCAGCTTCTTGTAGGGGATCAGGCCGAGCAGGTGACTGATGCAGTTGAGGCGCGCGCGCCGCTTGTCATCCGAGGGGACGATGCACCACGGTGCATACTTCGTGTCCGTGGCCTCGAACATCATGTCGCGTGCCCGCGAGTACTCGAACCATTTGCTCCGCGAGCACAGATCCGTCGGGCTCAGCTTCCACTGCCGCAGCGGATCGATGATCCGGGCCTCGAAGCGGCGCCGCTGTTCCTCCGCGCTCACTTCGAGCCAGAACTTGACCAGCAGGATGCCGTCGTTGACGAGGTACTTCTCGAACTCGGGGCAGACCGCGAGGAAACGCCGGTGCTGCGCTTTGGAGCAAAATCCCAACACGTGCTCGACGCCGGCCCGGTTGTACCAACTGCGGTCGAAGATCACGACTTCGCCGGCCGCCGGGGAGTGTGTGAGGTAGCGCTGCATGTACAGCTGCGACTTCTCGCGGTCGGACGGCGCCGGCAGCGCCACGACGCGGAACACGCGCGGGCTGACGCGCTCGGTGATCGCCTTGATCGTGCCACCCTTGCCGGCCGCGTCACGCCCTTCGAAGACCACGATCACCCGCAGCCCCTTCGCCTTGACCCACTCCTGCAGCGCGCACAGCTCGCCCTGCATGGCACGCAGCGTCTTCTCGTATTCCTCGCGCTTCATCGGCTCGTCGGTGGTTCGCATCGGTGTCGCCCTTCTTCGGTCATCGCGCTGGTCCGACAGGCCCAGCGTACTTGGTCAGGTCCTGCATGCGCCGCTACCGTATGGGACTCCTCACCATCGATCCAACCGCGCGGATGCCTGGCCGACGGTACGGGTGCTGAGCGACAATCGGATCTCCCCACCGCCCTGCCCTTCGACGAGCGGCGCCGGCGCAGCGAGGTGACGGCCGCCGCCGACGACTTCTCCGCCCGCCTCCGCGCCGGCCGGCCCGGCATGGGCCCACCCTGAGCCTCAAGCTTTGATTTCTCGCGCGGCGCCCGCCATGGTCCGCGGCGTATGATGATCGGACGCGGCACGGACCTGGCGGCCGTCGGCCTGGCGCTGCTGTTCGCGCTGCAGACCGCCGGGTGCGGCACGCGGCTGCGCTGGCACCTGGTGCGCGAGCCGAGCGACGCCGTCGTGGTCGCGGCGCTGAATGAGGAGGGCGCCCAGGACCTCTCCGCCGATGACCCCTTCGACCCGCGCATCCCGACCGTCCCGCCGCCGGAGAGCCTGCGCCCCTGCTGCGCGTTCGGCGCCGACCTGCGTACGCAGGTCGGCGTGCTACCGATCCCGCTGCTGGCGATCGGCAACGTCACCGGCCCGGCGGACATCGGCCCGCACAAGTACGACGGTGGCCTGCTCGCCCTGAACCCCGGCCAGGACCCGAGCGCCAGGCGCGAGTCGGGCGAGCGCAACGGCCTCGTCTACACCTGCCGCGCCGGCTTCATCGACATCGCCCACGTGCGCGACTACGCCGACTGGACCGTCTTCCTCGCCGCGCACGTGTTCCGCGCCCTGCACCACGGCGACACGTTGACGCTGACCGACAAGGGCGGCGCGCGGCGCATCGTCATCCATCCGGTCGCCGCGGCGCGCCTCGACGGGCTCGGTGCGCGCGACCTGGCCATCGCCACCGCGCAGTGGCTCGCGGTGCAGATGGCGGTGTGGCACGAGACCGCCACCTGGTTCGGCTGGTCGTCGTTCCGCACCTTCCCGGAGACGGCATCCGCCTTCTCGCCCGAGGACGTGTACTCGGACGTCATCGGCGCGCGCATCGCCGGCGGCCTCCTCCACGCCGACGGCGCCGACACCGACACGCTCTACGAAGCCAACATGAACGTCTGGCTGCGCCGCGTCCTCGAGCGCCTCGGCGCGCAGCCAGCGACGGTCGGCCGGCCGGCGATGTTCGCCGTCGACGGCCAGTGGTGGGACTCGCGCCGCCGCCTGCCGGACAAGCGCCTGACGCTGCGCCGCAACCTCGACATCGGCCCGAGCCTCACCCCGTGGCTGGTGTCCGACGCCGGCATCGACCCGGCGACCAGCGCCCTGCTCGACGAGCATTGCGGAGCCGACGTGCGCCCGGTGGTCCTGCGCAATCCGTCCGACTACCGCGGCCTGCCGCTGCGCGAGGTGGCGACGCTGGAGATCGACGTCAGCCCGGCCCTCGTCCGCCGCGGCTTCCCCCTGCCCCGCCCCGATTCCACCCAGATCACGCAGGACGACTTCCCGGCCATCGTCGCCGCCATCGCCGTCGAGAACGACGACCTGTTCGGCAGCGGCTCCGGTTCCCCCGTGCCGCGCTGAGGGCTGACAGCACTACTGACCCGGCACCCGCGCGCGCCACGGCCAGCCGTAGCCCCAGCGCCAGGAGACCGGCAGTCGCGGCGGGCCGCCGGCGCGCACGCCCCAGTACATCATGGTCGCCCAGGTGCCGCCGGCCACCTCGGCGACGCAGGCGCGCAGCTCGCGGTCGGCCTCGAGCCGCTGCGCCGGACTGCCGCCGCACCAGTAGGGGATGTCGTGTTCGACGCAGCAGCGCACCCAGATCGAATCCGGCCACGCCGAGCAGCCGTCGGTGTGGAACGGCTGCGGCGGCACCGGCGCGCCGCGCGCCGCGCAGGCCGCCGCCGCCCGCGCCGCCAGGGCATCGCCCTGCGCCGCGTCGTCACGGTACGGCGCCACCGTATGCGCCCGCGGCGCACAGCCGGCGGCGAGGAGGAGGAGCAGGAGGCAAGCGCGACGCACCGCCGCCCTCCTAGCCGGCGCCGGCGCCGATCGCCACTGCCGACGCAACTCCAGCGACACCCGGTCCGCTTCAGCCCCCCCCGGGCGACCGTTCGCGCCCCCGTCCTTGACCCTGCGCGAAGCGGCGACGTCCTCCGCGCACTTCGACGCGCGGCGTGCGCATCCACGCCTCCAACGTCGTGCTCGACTGCCAGGGCGCGCACATCGATCCTCAGAACGCGATCGTCGGTGCGGTGAACGACACGACGGACCATGAGACGATCGCCGCCATCGCCGACGGCGCTGCTGGCGTGAGCATAGTGCCGATCCGTACCAGTGTACCGCGCCCCACTCGCAGGCGGGCGGCATTGGCTACAGTGCTCCGTCCCTGGGCGCGGATCTTGCCGGCGCGTGCCCCCTAAGCACTTGATTTTCCGAAGAGGGAAAGAAGCTGGCGCGCGGATTTGAACCGCGGACCTGCTGATTACGAAGGCGCTCTGAGGCCCCGCCGTGCCGGAAAGTCTAGGTGAATCAAGGCCTGACGCGGCACGGCGAGGCCCGAAGCGGACACTGGTGGGCACCCTGGGGGCACCCGCGGGAGAATCATCTGATGCGGAGGTCGAGGGTTGGCGCCAACGCGCGCCATGTCGCGACCAAGTCGTCGACAGCCGTATGCACGGCCCCTGGCGTGGGGGCGCTCAGGACAGCATCAAACAAAGGGCCCATCACGCGGTTGATCTCAAGGGCCGCAGGGGACGGAATGCCCTGCTCGTCATCCCAGAGAGAATCGATCGCGTTCAAGACGAGTTCGCCAGCCGCGCGCGTGGCGGCACCGCATCCGGCGAACTTCGTCTGGAGCTCAGAGCGCAGCCGCGGCAGGTCTTGAGGAAGCTGGCTGGGCATCGCGCTGATCCCGCTGCCAGCGGCCGTGCAGCTCGGAGACCTTGAAGATCGCGTTTACGGGGCAATGCGCCATAGAGCGGATGTTTCCGAGGCCGTTGTCCTCTTCGCGGTCAACGAGAACCACGACTGCCACCACCTCGAGCCCTTGAGCCACAAAGGCACCGATCGCCTGGATGGTCGATCCTCCGGTGGTCACGACGTCATCAACGACCACCACCTTCTTGCCCGGGAAGATGGGCCCCTCGATCACCTGCTTTAGGCCATGCTCTTTCGGTGCTTTCCGAACCACGAGCGCATCGAGGCGCCCTCCGAAGTCACGAATCGCGTAGGCGATCGGGTCAGCGCCCATGGTCAGCCCGCCTACAGCTTCTGCGTCGGCCGGGAGGAACTCATTGAAGGCGTCAGCGATGAGCCGTGGTGAATCCTTCCGCATGGTCGTGGTCTTGCAGTTCACGTAGAACTGGCTGGAGCGACCAGAAGCGAGCGGGAAATCCTCGGTGTCGCTGTACCGGTAGGAGTGGTGAACCAGAAGGTCTAAGAGCTGATCGCGGACCATTTCCACCTCCCACACGCCACCCCAAGATGCAGTGGCGTACAACCCACAGAGCCCCAAGCACTAGTGGGCACGGATTCACACAAAAGCTGCATCGCTGTCAAGTCAAAACGTCTTACCGCCCGAGAGTATTACACAGGCGAATCGCTGGAGAATCCACAATCCGTCGGGCTTTTGCAAGACGCCGGGCGGCCTCTTCACTCCGCGCAGGATCGCCGGGATCTTCTCCCCGCCGCGGCTAGGCTGATCCCCGGACGCCGGGCGCATAGGCAGTATGAGCTGGCGATTTGACATAACGCGCGGACTCGGACGCGCCGTCGGTCCCGCCCCCCGGACGGCCGAGGGGCGGTTCGCGTGGGGGACCAGGCGTTGGCAAGGGTGGAAACAGGCCCCGGCCCGCGGCTGAGCGTGCCGCCCCCGGCTGGCGAAGGGCGCACGCGGGCGCGGGACGAGCGCCGCCAATTTCTCCAGCAGCTCAGTCGGCTCGAAGCGGATGGCGACCGGCAAGAATAATTGACGTCGATCAGCGCCGACCGCCCATGCGCTCATGGGGGGTGTGGTAGTGGGCCGGGCATGGGGGAGGGGAGATCATCCGGGCTCGGCGCCGAGGCCCAGGCACGAGGCGGGGGCCGACTCACCGCGGTCGCCTGGGGCGCTGCCATTCTGGTGCTGCCGCTTGTCATGCTGCCCTGGCTCGTGCCGGGGGTCGGCACGCTGACAATCGGGAATGACTACCCGGTCCATTCGATCCTGAATCAGCTCTTTCTGCAGCTGTCCCTGCAACACGGGACCTTGCCGCTATTCGTGCCCGGGTTCGCGGGAGGCGCGTCGGCGGCCGCGTTGACGCTGGGCCAGCTGTATCATCCAATCTCGCACCTCGCCGCGGCGTTGCCGGGATATGCCGACGGGCGCGCGCTGGACTGGAACACGTGGCTGCGATTGGTCTCGCTCGGGGGGACGCAGCTCGCGCTCTTCGCACTGCTCCGGCACTTTCGCCTGGCGCGTCCCCTCGCCTGCGCGGTGTCCCTGGTGACGGTCTACAACCTGCGCATGTTGGACCTGTTCCGCTACGGGGCATCGCTGGAGGCGTACACGGCGCACCTGCTGTTGTGCGCCAGCCTGCTGTGGTGGGCGAGCGTGCCGAGCCGCCGGGCCGGGCCGGCGGCGACCGTCCTCTCGACGTACCTGCTGGTGGTGAGCGGCCATCCGCAGATGGCATATTACGGTCTGGTTGGGGCGGGAGTGGTGTGGCTGTTGGCGCCCCTCGTTGTTGACGTGTTGTGCCCGGCCTGCGGGATCGCGGAGCGGCGGGCGAGCTTCTACCTCGCGAGCGGGGCGTGCGTGCTGGCCGGTGCGATCCTGGGGGCGCTCTATACGCTGCCGTTCGTCGCCGACCTGCTTGCCGAAAACGGGGGCCGCGTCGGACAGGCATACGAGTGGTCGACCGCGCATCAGGACTCGTGGGGCGGTACGCTGAACAACTTCGTGCGTCCGTTCCGCAGCGATGTGCATGGCGCCTTCGGGGGCTCGGTACTCCCGCTGGTCGCGGTGTACGCCCCGTTCGTCATCGCGGCCTGGCGGCGGGTCCCGGTCGTGATCTGGGTGCTGGTGGGCGCCTGCGCGGCCGTCTGCGTGGTCGCGCTGGGGTCGGCCACACCGGTCCACCGGTTCGTGTGGACGTGGCTGCCGCTGCAGTTGTCCATGCGCGTTCCGGGCCGCGTCACGTTGCTCCTGCCGGTGTTGACGATGCTCGTGCTGGCGTGGGCGTTGCAGGACGAGATGATCCGGCGGTGGCCGCGCCCGCTTCAGCTCGTGGGGGCGCTCGCAGGCATCAGTCTGGTTCTCGGGTGGTTCGTGAGCGGCTGGATGCCGGCGCCCGGCCCCTTTTCACCGACTGCGCTGCGGACGATTCCGGAGTGGGCCGAGGCGGTCGTCCTCGGAGCTGGAGCCGGCGCGGTGGCGGCGTTGATTGCCTACACGATCCCGCGCACTCGCGCGGTGGGTGCCGGGCTGCTGGTCGCCGCGATTGGCGTGCAAACCGGCGTGACCCTGGCCTTTGGCACCTGGGTGACAGCCCGCCAGCCAACGCCGACTCTGGCGCAGCTCGCATCGCAGCACCGGGGGACGGTCACGTATCCTTTCGCGTTCGGCTGGGGGATGTATTCCGCCTCTGTCCACGAGCACCTGAAGCATACCTTCTTCGCGCCGGATCTGGCGCGCCTGTATCGCTGCGCCAGCGTGGTCGCGACGCGGTGGGCGGCGTACGAGCGATTGGAGCGACAACGCGATCCGAACTGTGCCGTGGTCGAAGGGGGCCTGGCCAGAGCCGGGCTCGGGGGCGTGGCAGAGCGCGACCCGGGCGGGGACGCGACGAGCGCCTCCGCGGAGGTCTCGCTCGCGTACAACTCGTTCAACCGCATGACCTTCGCGGTGACGTCGGACGCGCCGGCGCTTCTGGTCCTGTCGTTTCCATACAGCGACCGCTGGCAGGCCCGGGTGGATGGGGAACGGGCGGCCATCCACCGTGCGAATGGAAACGAACTGGCCGTCGGCGCCCCGGCCGGCACCAGCCGCATCGAATTCCGCTACGCGAGCCCGGCGGCGTTCGCCGGCATGGCCGTGACGCTGCTGGCGAGCGTGTCCTTGCTGTCGCTGCTGGCGGTTACGAGCAGCTCCCGGGCGTCGCGGTGGACCGGGCTCGCCGGCGCGCTACTGCTGCCGCTCGGAGGGGCGCTGTGGCTGTGGACGCACGTGTACGGAGGCACGAGTCTGGGCACCCGGTATCACTGGGCCTCAACGCCGGCATCGTCCGTTGCGAATGTGGCGTTCGGCAGGAGCACGCGCAGCAGCTCGATCGGCTTACCTGACAACATGCATCTGTGGCACAGCAGCCGGGCCGTGGACGGCCGGCGCACGGACGCGGGAGCTGCCGCAACCGGCCGTGAGCCGAACCCCTGGTGGCAAGTCGACCTCGGCCAAAGCCGCCGCATCGCGACCATCGCCGTTTTCGAGGACCCGCGGGCTGGTCGCCCCGGGGCTGCGCCGCCGTCACCGCTGCGCGTGGCTGTTGGCGACGATCCGGCACGTTCCCCCGTGGTACGGGTGATCGATTCGCCGAGCGAGCGTGGGACATGGACCCTTACGTTCCCCGAGCAAGTCAGCGGCCGCTACGTATCAGTGATGCTGACGGGCAGCGGGGTGCTCAGCCTCGGCGAAGTCGAGGTGTACGAAGCGCGCGAATGACCGGCGCGTCCGAGGTCGGACTACGCGCGGCGCGGCATCGTCGCCGGCGGGTCGGGGTCGTAGGCCGAGGCGAGGCGCGTAGGCCGTATGATCTGGCGAGTTGACACAATGACGCGTGGTCCGGGGCCGCCGCCTGGGCGTCGAGCTGGTAACGAGGGCCGCGCCGCCGAAAGTCTGTCGCGCACGCCCTACCACCTCCGCAGGCGGGCGGCGACGCTGGCTGGGAGCCACCCTTTCGCCGTACTTCCGGCGATGTGTACGAAGTACGGCGCATCGATCCGTCGCTCGGCGACGAACAGGCGCATTGATCGCGGCTGCAGGCCGAAGCGCGCCGCGGCCGTCTTCGCGTGCACCCGCTGGTCTCGCCACCACCCCAGGCTGCGTCCCCCGCGTCGGTAGGTGTCGTCCTCGGGGCTCAGGCCGATGGCGTGGTGCCGGTGCGGAAACACCAGATACCTTGCATCGACCAGCCTTCCGGTGGCCCTGGCCAGGTGGGTCAGGTCGTCATCGCAGACCATGTGCCGGTAATTCGGATAGAGGATGTACCCCTAGCGCTCATAGAAGGGCCGGCCGACGATGGGCAGCGTCATGATTCGGCCCTCCCACCCGTCGTGCACCAGCACGGCGACATCGAGGCAGTCTCCGATCGCCGCATCCAGGGCGAGGTCCCAGTCCGCAGGGCAGCCAAAATCGTCCGAGACGGCGACCAGGACGTCTCCGGATGTCCGCGTCGCCGCCCGATTCCAGGCCTCGACCACGGATCGATTGACATCAACGACCAGCTGAATGTTCCGGCGGGCCGCGAGCTCGCGGTAGGCATCGACCGCGGCATCGTCCGTATCCGTGCTGAGAGTGTATGCGTAGGTGTGCTGCCCGCTGGATTTCCCGGTCCACTCGAGGATGGCCGCCTCGGCCATGCGCGGGCGCCCGCGGGACGCGTGAATCAGGCTGAACTGCATGCTGGCTCTTGTAGTCTGTGGCTGACGAATCCCACAGCACGCCGAGCGGCGGTTGCACGCCGGCGGGCGCGGCCTGACGCCGACGGCGCTGCGGGCGCACTCACCGGACGACCTCTACCCGATCAAGAATTCCATGGATGCCGCGCGTGCGATGGCCGGGTAGTCGATGCCCGGATCGACGGCGCAACCGGCCGCCCGATGCGCGCCGCGCGCCGCGCGTGACCGTGCGCACGCCGCTCGACGCGCTCGAGCGGACCGCCCTCGCCGCCGCCGGCGGGCCGACCCCGGCGCTGGTCAGCGCCGTGAGCCCGTCGGGCAACGTCGGCGCCCTGCTGATCGAGCACCGGCCGTCGGCTACAGTCGGGTAGCGGCCCTCCTCGTTTGGCGTGCGCCGCCCCGTCGGCGCCTCCAGAAACTCGGCGTGACACGGGCGCGGCCATGTGCCAGTGACCCGACATGAACACTCTGCGGCTCTATATGATCCTCGCCGTGGCGGCCCTGACGGCGCCGACCGCCATCGCCCAGGTCGGCGGTCCCTGCTGCGCCTGCCTCGAGCTGAGTGGGGCGACCGAGCGCGCTCCCTTGCAAGCCCTCTTCTGCGGCTTCTTCCCCGGCGCTGAGCAGCAGGCCGCGGCCGAGCGCTGCGAATTGTTAAACGCCACCACGGGCGATCCGGGCCTGCTGTGCACCAACGCCTCGGTCAGCGCCTGCGCGGCGGCGCTGCTCGAGGAGCGAAACATCGCCTGCCCCGCACCGGCAGGGGCGCCGGCCGCGGGCGCGAGCGCGCTCACCGCATTGGTGCTGCTGCTCGCCGGCGTCGGGGCCGTGCGCCTGCGCCGCCGCTGATCACGGCCGCCGCCGAAGTAGGGCGGACCTCCGGGTCCGTCGTCCAGTTCGGCGAGCCCTGCTGTGGCCGGCGCGACGCGGACGCGGCGGCGGCGCACGCGGCGCTCCGGTTCGCCGGTCTGGAGAGCGGCGCTACTGGCGTGCTAGCCCAGCAGGCGCATGGCTGACGCCGATCCCCTGCGCCTCGAAGGTAAACGGGCGCTGGTCACCGGCGCCCTGCGCGGCATCGGCCGGGCGACGGCGGAGGCGCTGGCCGCCGCCGGGGCGGCGGTGGCGATCAATTACGTGCGCTAGGCCGGCGAAGCCGAGGCGGTCGCGGTCGCCGTGCGCGCCGGCGGCGCCGAGGTTGACGTGGCTCGGCGCTGCAGGGGTTCGACGTGCCGGTCATGGTCGCGCTGGCGCTCGCCTGCCTGCCGATCTTCTTCACCGGCCACCTGATCAATCGCGCCGAGGGGGCGCTCTTTCTCGTCTATTACGCGGCCTACACGTACGCGGCCTACACGGTGTTCCTGGTCCTGGCCGCCACCCAGCACGACGCACTGCCGCTGCTCAGCGACGCCATGATTGCGTTCGTCGTGCCGCTGACCATCGTCACGCTCGTGATCGTCGCCGCGCGCGCGGCGCGGCCTGCTGCCGCCGATTGACCGCCGCGGCGCCGGTTCGGGCCGCGCACGCCATGCCCCCGCTTCTCCGCAACCGTCCGGTCGAGTAGGGGCAGACGCGGGAGGTCTCATGGGACGACTCGACACGAAGGTGGCGGTGATCACCGGCGGCGCCAGCGGCATCGGCGCGGCGACGGCGCAGCGGTTCTGCGCCGAGGGCGCGACGGTGGTGGCCGCCGATCTCAACGAGGCCGGCGCGCATGCGGTGCTCGACGCCTGCCTCGCGGCCGGCGGACGCGCGGCGTTCCAGCGGGCCGACGTCAGCACCGAGGCCGACGGGCGGGCGCTGATGGCCCGCGCCGTCGCCGACTGCGGTCGTCTCGACAAAGAACGGAGTCCGAACCTCCGTCAGTCGTGCGCCAGCGCCTGAACGTGCCGCCGTACTGGCGACCGGGTCGGTCGGCGAGGGGCATGTCTGCGAAACGAGGGGAGCCGGCCCGGAAAGGCCACCGACACCCGCGTCGTCATGGCGCCTTCGAGCTCGGCGGGAACGTCATTCGCCCTTGAGCATCAGCCACAGGGGCCGCAGGTGGGCGCGCAGATTGGGACCGGCCGGGTGCGCGAGATGCCGGCGATTCGCGATCCGCTCTTCGCGGTGGAATCCGGCGCGGTTGCGCTGGCTGTTGCCGCCGCTGCTGAACTCGATGAGGACGCGGTCGACGAAGTGCAGCGGATGATGCGGCAACACGCGCAGCCAGAACTCGTAGTCCATCCGCACGCGCAGTCCCGGGTCGAACCCGCCGTGCGCCGCGAAGATCGTCCGCGAGGTGAAGCTCGCCTGGTGGGAGATCAGCGCGCGCCGCCGCAGGGGGTCGTGCGGGCGCGGGGCGCGCAGCGGAATCGTCCTGTCCCCCATGTCGGCGAACGCGGTGACGATTCCCGGCTGCCGCAGGTGCGCTGCCATCTCGGCCAGCCCGGATGCGTCGCGGTAGCGATCGCCGGCATTCAGGAACTGGATCCATTCTCCCCGCGTCCGTGACAGCCCCCTATTGAACGCGTCGGCGATCCCACCGTCGGGCGCGCTGCGCCAGCTCAGGCGTCCGGAGGGACGCCCGAGCAGCAACTCAACGGTGCCGTCGGTCGAGGCGCCGTCGACCACGATGGCCTCGAAGCCGCGGTAGGTCTGTGCGTCGAGCGAGTCGAGCGTCCGGCGCAGGCCGTCGCGGTCGTTGCGCACGATCGTGACGACACTGATCAACCCCGGCTCCGTCGGTTGCTCCCAGACGATGCGTGGAGTGACATGAGTCCCGGTCACTGATACCCCTGATGCAGCGACATGCCCCGCGCGCCCAGACTGTCCGTGGTCGTCACCACGATCCTACCCTGGCCGGCCCTGCAGATGACCATGGATTCCGTGTACGAGCAGGCGCGAACTCTCGACGCCGAGATCATCGTCGGTATGCGGGAGACCGGACTGCCCCAGGGGGCATATCCCGAAGCCGTCCGCCTCGTCGAGCCGAGCGGGACCCTGCTCTCCCTTCGTGCAACCGCTTTCGCGCGCGCTCGCGGTGAAGTCATCGGCATGACCGAGGACCACTGCCGGGTGCGGCCCGATTGGTGCGAAGCGGTGCTCCGCGCCCATGCCGCGCGGCCGGACGCCCTCGTGATCATCGGCTGCGTCGAGAACACGGCGCGCGATCGGTGGAGCGATTGGGGGGCGTATCTGTTGGGTAACGGCGCATTCATGGCACCGCTGGAATCCGGCCGCTACGGTGGGGCCATCACTAGCGCCAACGCGTCGTTCAAACGGCGAGGATTTCCGGAGCAGCTCCCGTCACGCGGCTGGAGCGGAGACTGGCACGCCGCCTGGCTGCGCGAACGCGGCGCGGCCGCGGTGCTCGATCCCTGGCCGGTGGTCGACCACGAGCTCGCGGTATCCCTGCGCCAGGGCTTTCTTCTCTTCTACCGCAGCGCTCGCGCGTCGGCTCCGGAGGACGGCGAGGGCGCGGTCGTGCGACCCGTCCTGGGGGCGCTGTGGGGCATCGCCTGTGCGCCGCTCAGCGCCGTCCGGACAGCCCTCCGTGTGGCGATTCGCAAGGGGCGTTTCCGCGCCACGTCGATCGCCAGCATTCCGGCCGTGGCCTCGCTGATCGTGGCCCATCACCTCGGACTGGCGTGCGGCGCCATCGCCGGACCCGGCAGCGCGCCCAACCTGCTCAGCTGACGGCGCGCGCATGCGGCTGCGGCAGCGGGCGATGCAAGGAGGGGTACGACGTGAACGTGCCCCGCATCTGGATGTGGGTCATCGACAAGGCCACCGCGCTGGTCGGGGGCGCGATCATCGTGACCCTGTTTCCGCTGGGCTACGACGTGGTCGTCGTTCGGGGCATAGCACCACAGCCGGCCGTGACCTTCGATACGCGCGAGCCGAATCTGTACATCATCGACATCCCGAATGTCGTCATCTCCGGGCGCATAGGCAGTATGAGCTGGCGAATTGACATAATGGCCCGTATCGGACGCCGCGCCGGACGGGCCCCCGAAACACTGATGCGGGGCGTCCCCCATCGCGGAGGGCGTGCGTACGGGCGAATGGGCCCCGGCGCAGCGGGCCGGGCGGCGGCCAGGGCGCAGCGGCAGGGACCCGGGGCGCACGCAGGGCGCACGCGGGCGGCCGCGCGGCCGCGGGGGCCGCGCGAGGGGAGCTCTGGTCGGCTCGTGGCGGCGGCGGCTGGCTGTGTGCGGCGCAACGGCGCCAACCGCCTCCTGTCCACCGCCGCCCGGCCTGCGTGCTTCTTCATCGCCGGCTCCGATCAACGCAGTCGTCGTGGGTCGAGGCAGACGTCAGCAATTCACGCATCGATCGTGAGGTCAGTCCTGGGATGCGCCTGACAGGCGAGGATGATGCCGCCGGCGCGGTCCCCGGCGGTGAGGGCATCCTCGGCATCCATGACCACCCGCCCTTGGATGAGCTTGACCTTGCACTGACCGCAGATGCCGGACCGGCATTCGTACGGGAGTTCGAGGCCCCCGGCCTCGGCGGCCTCGAGGACGCTTTGCCCGGGCTCGGCAGGGAGGTCCTTGCCGGAATTCTGGAAGTGGACTGATACCGACTCCCCTGGCGGCGCATCGTCGGTGGGCATCTCGCTGGCCAGGTCGCCGCCGGCGCCGGCGGTGACCCCGCCGTCGCCGGCGGCAGCGCTGGCCGGGGAGAGGAACGCTTCGGTGTGGATCGCGGTGTCGGGCACGCCGAGACCGATCAAGAGAGCGCGCGTCGCCGCCATCATGGGCTCGGGGCCGCAGAGGAACACCGGCATGGTCGGCAGCCCGGGAACGTGGCGTGCGAGCAGGGCGGCGTCGATCCTCCCGCGCTCGCCGATCCACGCTTCGCCGCCAGTGCCAGCGGCGCTCAACGTCAGACACAAGTGAAAGTTCGGAAACCGCTTGGCGAGGTACAGGAGCTCGTCGCGGAAGATCACGTCTCGCGAGGTGCGCACGGCGAAGATGAAGTAGATCTGGCCGGGCCAGGCGCGGTCGGTGAGCGTGCGTGCGATCGCCATCAGCGGCGTGACACCGACGCCACCGGCGATCAACAAGACGCGGTCGCCCTCGGCGCCGCTGAAGTGAAACGTGCCCGCCGGCGCCGAGACCTTGACGCGATCGGACTCGTGCCAGGCGTCGTGCAGGTGCTGCGAGCCCCAGCCGTCCGTCTTTCGCTTGACGGTGATCTCGACGTAGCCGGACCGGGTCGGCGCCGACGCGATTGTGTACGACCGGCGCGTGGCGACCCCTCCGATCGACAGCGCGAGGTTCAAGTACTGTCCCGGGAGCTGCTGGAATGGCAGCTCGCCGCCGTCGACGGGCACCATCCTGAAGGTCCGCACGTCGTGCGTCTCCTCGAAGATGCGGGCGATCCGCAACTCGCCGGACCAGAACTTCGCGCGGCGCGGCGCGGTGAGCGTGGACCGCGACTTGGCAGCAGCCAGCGCGCGGCGAAGATCGAAGTAGTGCCACGCCACCCGCACGCCAAGCAGGACGCCAAGGGCAGCCGCAAATTGCAGCGGTTGCGTCACGTCGGACTTGACCAGCAGGTAGTAGTGGGTGGCGCCTGCGATGGTTGCGAGGTAGGCGAGACGGTGCAGCGCCTTCCAGCGCTTGGCACCGAGCCGGGTGACCCAGCCGTCGGTCGAGGTGACGGCCAAGGGGAGCATCAGCAGCAGCGCGCCGACTCCAAAGTTCAAGTAGCGGCGCTCGATGATCTCCTCAAGCGTGCTCGAGACGCTGGCATTGCGATCGAACCAGAAGAAAATGGCGAAGTGCACGCAGATGTATCCGAACCCCAGGAGGCCGAGCGACCGTCGCGACGCGATGAGGTTGCTCCAGCCGGTCAGCCGACGCAGCGGCGTGATCACCAGCGACAGCAGCAGGAACAGGAGCCCGAGTAGACCCGTGGTCCGGATCGCGAAGTTCACGCCGTTGGCCGGCAAGGCCCCCGAGACCGCGTCCCACCCGAGCAACGTCAGCGGCACCGCGCCGAGGACCGCCGCGAAGACGCGAATGAACCATGCCTCGAAACCGAGCCTGGCGGCGAGGCTAGTAGTTGGCACGCAGGTCCATCCCGCTGTAGAGGCCCGCGACCTGCTCGGCGTAGCCGTTGAACATGAGCGTCGGCCGGCGGCCCGATTCACCGATCCGCTGCTCGTTGGCCTGCGTCCACCGCGGATGGGGAACGTCCGGATTGACGTTGGCAAAGAAGCCGTACTCGCTCGCCGCCTGCCGCGCCCACGTCGTTGCCGGCTGATCGGCCACCAAGCTGATGTGGACGATGGATTTGATCCCCTTGAAGCCGTATTTCCACGGCACCACCAGACGCACTGGCGCACCGTTCTGCGGCGGTAGCTCCGCGCCATAGAGCCCGGTTGCCAGCAGCGTGAGCGGGTGCATCGCCTCGTCCATGCGCAGCCCCTCGACGTAGGGCCACGGCAGCGCGCCCCCGGACTGGCCGGGCATCCGCGTCGGATCGAGCAGCGTGGTGAACGCCACGTAACGAGCGCTGCCCATCGGCTGGACCTGCTCGAGGAGCCGCGAGAGCGGAAACCCTGCCCAGGGGATGACCATCGACCACGCTTCGACGCAGCGCATCCGGTAGATGCGCTCCTCGGGCGGGCTCACTCGACGCAGGTCGTCGAGGTCGAAGGTGCGGGGACGGTGCACCATGCCGTCGACCCGCACCTGCCACGGAGTCGAGACGAAGGCGGCCGCCGCGTGGGCGACGCCTTCCTTGTCAGTCGTGAACTCGTAAAAGTTGTTGTAGTTCGTGACGCTCATGCGCGGCGTCATGGACTCGATGGTGGCATAGCCGCGCGGGTCGTCGGGCGGCGGGGCGGCGACCAACCCCGGAAGCGCCGCGGTGTCCACGCGGACAGAGCTGACGTTGTTGAGGCGGCGATAGAGCCATCCTGTCGCCGCGGTGCCTGCGACTAACGCCCCGGCTCTGAGCGCCGTGCGTCGGCTGAAGAACAACTCACGGGCCGTGATCTCGGAGGGCTTGATCTTCGAGTCTGTCATCCTTCTCTTGGCACGGCGATTCTCAGTGGATCTACCGTTAGCACGATCGCCATGCAGATGATGGCGCGCGCGGCGCACAGCGAGCGCGATCCCGAAGTCGATCTGTTCCGCATGCGCATCCCTTGTCGGCGCCTTCTCCGGCGCATAGGCAGTATGAGCTGGCGATTTGACATAATTCCCGGTTTCGGACGGGTCGGCGGCCGGGCCCAACCAGTGGAGTCGCGTCCGCGTCCAACTGCTGCGCTACCTCAACCTCCTCAAGAAGCGCTGGTGGTTGGTTCTTCTTTTGGTAAGCGCCGGTCTTTGCGGCACGGCGTGGTACGCGATGCAGCAGCCCGAATCCTGGCAATCCACGGGCAGGATGATGGTCAGCGGCCAGATCCGTCTCGGGGACAATGCCGCGGCGATGTATTCGGAGGAATTGGTCAACTTTTTTGGAACGCAGATCGAGTTGATGCAGAGTGGCGAAGTCCAGAGACGTGCTCATACCCGCGTGAATTCGCTTCACCCGGAATATCGTGCAGAGGAGGTCAAGCTCGAGGTGGCCCAGTTACC
>JANOFF010000017.1:0-23016 GCA_031413515.1 bacterium | reverse complement strand
GGGCCACGTCTATCTGACACTCAAGGACGACAAGGCCGCCATCGACGGCGTGATCTGGAAGGGGTCGGTGCGCGGGCTTGGGGTCCGGCCCGAGTCGGGGCTGGAGGTCATCGTCACCGGCAAGATCACCTCCTACCCCGCGCGGTCGTCGTACCAGATCGTCATCGAGACCATGGAGGCCGCCGGCGCCGGGGCCCTTCTGGCCCAGCTGGAACGGCTGAAGGCGAAACTGGCGAGCGAGGGCCTGTTCGAACCGGGCCGCAAGAAGCCCATCCCGGCCTTCCCCGCCGTCGTCGGCGTCATCATGGCGGTGTCGACATCCTGCTCGTCGAGACGATCTTCGACACCCTGAACGCCAAGGCAGCTCTCGTGGCCATCGACGAGATCTTCGAGGAACGCGGAGAGCGCCTGCCGCTGATGATCTCCGTCGCCATCACCGACGCGAGCGGTCGCGTGCTTTCCGGGCAGACGGTCGATGCGTTCTGGCATTCGATCGCCCACGCGAGGCCGGTTTCGGTGGGCGTGAACTGCTCGCTCGGGGCGAGCGACATGCGTCAGTACGTCGCGGAGCTGTCGCGGATCGCGACCTGCCGGGTGTCCGCCTATCCGAACGCCGGGCTCCCGAACGCGTTCGGCGAGTATGACGAGCGACCCGAAACCACCGGCGAACTCGTGTCGGAGTTCGCGCGCAGCGGGATCGTCAACATCGTCGGCGGCTGCTGCGGCACGACCCCGGACCACATCCGCGAGATCGCAGACCGAGTGGCGGGATTGCATGGGCGCCCCGTGCCGGAGCCCGTCTCGCCGCCGATCACCCACTTCAGCGGGCTCGAAGCCGCTTCGATCACACCCGAGTCGAACTTCCAGATGATCGGCGAGCGGACCAACGTCACCGGCTCGGCCCAGTTCCGGAAGCTCATCAAGGCAAACGACTTCGAGGCGGCTCTCGACGTGGCGGTCCAGCAGGTGCGCAACGGCGCGAACCTGCTCGACGTCAATATGGACGAGGGCATGCTCGACTCGGAGGCGGCGATGACCCGCTTCCTCAACCTGATCGCGTCGGAACCCGAGGTGTCGCGGATCCCGATCATGATCGACAGCTCGAAGTGGAGCGTCATCGAGGCGGGGCTGAAGTGCGTCCAGGGCAAGGGAGTCGTGAACTCGATCTCCCTCAAGGAGGGAGAGGCCGACTTCCTCGCCAAGGCGAAGTTGATCCGGCGCTACGGAGCCGGCGTCGTCGTGATGGCGTTCGACGAGGCTGGCCAGGCCGACACCACGCAGCGCAAGGTCGAGATCTGCGAGCGCTCCTACCGCCTGCTCGTCGAGTCCGCCGGCTTCCCGCCCGAGGACATCATCTTCGATCCGAACATCCTCGCGATCGCCACCGGAATGGAGGAACACGCCGACTACGCGAAGTACTTCATCGAGGCGGCACGGATCATCCGCGAGCGCTGTCCGGGAGTGCACATCTCGGGCGGTGTCTCCAACCTGTCCTTCTCGTTCCGGGGCAACGACCGCGTCCGCGAGGCGATCCACACCGCGTTCCTCTATCACGCCACGCAGGCCGGCATGGACATGGGGATCGTCAACGCCGGACAGCTCGAGGTCTACGAGGACATCCCGAAGGACCTGCTCGAGCACGTCGAGGACATCCTCTTCAATCGGCGCCCCGATGCAACCGAGCGCATGGTGGCCTTCGCCGAGAGCGTGAAGGGTGACGGTCGGAAGAACGAACTCGACCTCTCGTGGCGCGAACGCAGCGTCGAGGACAGGCTCTCCCACGCGCTCGTCCACGGCATCACGGACTTCATCGACGTCGACACCGAGGAGTGCCGACACAAGTTCGATCGACCGCTCGAGGTGATCGAGGGACCGCTGATGGCCGGGATGTCGGTCGTCGGCGATCTGTTCGGCGCGGGCAAGATGTTCCTGCCGCAGGTCGTCAAGAGCGCACGCGTCATGAAGAAGGCGGTCGCCTACCTCGAACCCTATCTCGAGGCGGACAAGGCCGTCGGCTCGACCCAGGGGCGGATCGTGATGGCGACCGTCAAGGGCGACGTCCACGACATCGGCAAGAACATCGTCGGCGTGGTGCTCGGGTGCAACAACTACGACGTCATCGACCTCGGCGTGATGGTCCCCGCCGCGAAGATCCTCGACAAGGCTATCGAGGTCGGCGCGCACGCGATCGGTCTCTCGGGCCTCATCACGCCGTCCCTCGACGAGATGGTCGCCGTGGCCCGGGAAATGGAGCGGCGGGGGATGAGACTTCCGCTGCTGATCGGGGGCGCGACCACCAGCAGACAGCACACGGCGGTCAAGATCTCCCCGGCCTACAGCGAGAGCGTCGTCCACGTCTCCGACGCATCGCGAGCGGTCGGCGTCGTGTCGACCCTGCTGGACGCCCGGCGGAAGATCACTTTCGACGAGAGCAATCGATCCGAGCAGGAGAAGTTGCGCGTCCTGCATGCCAGCAAGAACGAGAAGCCGCTCCTCGACCTCGAAGCCGCGCGTGCCAATGCGCCGAAGACGAAATGGAATGCGCAAGACATCGCGAACCCGGCGTTCATCGGACGACGCGAACTCACGAACCTCGACCTGTCGGAGATCCGGCAGTACATCGATTGGACGTTCTTCTTCTCGGCCTGGGGTCTGAAGGGTACGTATCCGCGGATCCTCGACGATCCGAAGATCGGGCACGCCGCGCGCGATCTCTTCGAGGCGGGCAACAAGCTGCTCGACCAGATCATCGCCGGGCGTCAGCTCGAGGCGCGCTGCGCGTACGGGTTCTGGCCCGCGGCCTCGGACGGTGACGACGTGGTGCTCTACAGCGACGCATCGCGGTCTCGTGAACTGCTGCGCTTTCCCATGCTGCGCCAGCAGGCTCCCTCGACGGCGAGTGCGCCGAATCGCTGCCTCAGCGACTTCGTGGCTCCCATCGGGTCCGGACTTCACGATCACGTCGGAGCGTTCGCCGTGACGGCCGGCATCGGGGCAGAGGAACTCGCCCGACGATTCGAGAAGGACGGCGACGACTACCAGGCCATCCTGGTCAAGTCCCTCGCCGATCGATTGGCGGAGGCCACCGCCGAATGGCTGCATCATCGAGTGCGTTGCGAGTGGGGATACGAAGAGCCCGCACAACCCGACAACGTCGCGCTGATCGCCGAGAAGTACCGCGGCATCCGTCCCGCATTCGGCTATCCCGCATGCCCGGATCACACGCCGAAGCAGATCCTCTTCGATCTGCTCGACGCGCCGTCCGTCGGGATCGAACTCACCGAGAGCTTCGCGATGACGCCCGCGGCCAGCGTGAGCGGGCTCTACTTCGGCCATCCCGAAGCGCGCTACTTCAATGTCGGGCGCATCGGCCGAGACCAGGTGGCCGACTACGCGGAGCGGCGAGGGCTGTCCGTCGAGGAGGCCGAGCGCTGGCTGGCTCCGAACCTCGGCTATACGCCGAGCTGATCTCGAGGGCAGCGGATCTTCCAGCCCGGAACCGATCCCGGTCCCTCAGGGAGCGGTGCTCCGAGTTGCATCGCCCGGACGCCCTCCGTAATCTGTGCGACCGAGCCCGCAGAGCCATACCCGATCGGAATTGCATGGATTTTCGACCGATCTCGGATCGGCGAAGCGGTCGCAATCGAGACCGGGTCAGCACTGCGCGGCAGGCCGGATCGAGCGAGGACCGAAGCGACCGACGCCGATCTGGCATCCCGCCCAGGCGACCGGCATCGGAGATGAGGTGGAACCCATGCCCCACGTGGTGATCGCGAATCGACTCCGGGACGGGATCGTGGTGTTCCTCGGGACCGATCATCGATGGGTCGAACGCATCGAGAATTGTCCGCCCGCCGCAGATGAAGACGCGGGCGCCAAACTCCTCGACCTCGGGATGCAGGCCGTCGCCAAGCAGGAGATCGTGGATCCGACGCTCATCGAAGTCGAACACCGGGACGGGGTGCTGACCCCGACCCGGATGCGCGAGGCGATCCGGGCCAGGGGGCCGACGATCCGCACCGATCTCGGAAAACAGGCGGGCAACTGAGATGTATCGATACGACGAGCTCGACCGGAAATTCGTCACCGAGCGCGCCCTGCAGTTCTCCCGTCAGGTGCAGCGCCGGCTGTCGGGCGAGATGACCGAGGACCAGTTCCGTCCCCTGCGCTTGATGAACGGTCTGTACCTGCAGCTCCACGCCTATATGCTGCGGATCAACGTCCCGTACGGGGTGCTGTCGAGCCAGCAGCTGCGCAAGCTGGCCCATGTCGCGCGGGTCTACGACAAGAGCTACGGCCACTGGACCACCCGCCAGAACATGCAGCTCAACTGGATCAAGCTCGAGGACATGCCCGAGATCCTGCTCGAGCTCGCCTCGGTCGAGATGCACGGCATCCAGAGCAGCGGCAACTGCATCCGTAACATCACCGCGGACGAATACGCCGGGGTCGCCGCCGACGAGCTCGAGGATCCGCGCATCTACTGCGAGATCCTGCGACAGTGGTCGAGCCTGCATCCCGAATTCAGCTTCCTGCCCCGAAAATTCAAGATCGCGGTGACGGGTTCACCGAACGACCGTGCGGCAGTGCTGGTGCACGACATCGGACTGCGACTGTATCGGAGCGAGTCTGGCGAACCCGGCTTCGAGGTCTTCGTCGGCGGTGGCCTCGGACGCACGCCGTTCGTCGGCAAGTCGATCCGCAGCTTCCTCCCCACCGCCGATCTGCTCTCGTACTGCGAGGCGATCCTGCGGGTCTACAACCAGCTCGGTCGTCGCGACAACAAGTACAAGGCGCGAATCAAGATCCTGGTCCACGATATGGGCGCCGCCGAATTCGCCGAACAGGTCGAGCAGGAGTGGGAGCAGATCCGGACGGGAGCGCTCGAGCTTCCGGATGCCGAGATCGATCGGATCCGGGCCTACTTCGCGCCGCCCGCCTATGACCAACTGCCGGATGCGGATCCCGGGTTCGACGCGCACTTCGCCGGGAACACCGCGTTCGCGACCTGGTCGCGCAACCAGCTGGCTCGCCACAAGCAGCCGGGATACGCGATCGTGAACATCTCGTGCACGCCCATCGGTCTGCCACCCGGAGACATCTCGTCGGATCAGATGGAGGCGGTCGCCGAGCTTGCGGATCGGTACAACTTCGGAGAGCTGCGCGTCACCCACAATCAGAACGTGGTGTTCACCGACGTCCGCAAGCAGGATCTCTTTGCGCTCTGGCAGAAGCTCGGCCCCCTCGGTCTCGCAACCCCCAACCACGGCTTGATCAGCGACACGATCTGCTGCCCGGGGCTCGACTACTGCTCGCTCGCCAACGCGCGCTCGATCCCCCTGGCCGAGAAGATCTCGCTTCGCTTTGCCGACCAGGCGCGCCAGGAGGAGATCGGCGAGATCTACGTGAACATGTCCGGCTGCATCAACGCCTGCGGTCACCATCACGTGGGCAACATCGGCATCGTCGGCGTCGACAAGAAGAACAGCGAGCTCTATCAGCTGATGCTCGGCGGCAGCGCCGACGAGGACGCGTCCCTCGGCAAGATCCTCGGGCCCGGATTCGACGAGGACGGCATCGTCGATGCGATCGAGCGGATCGTCGAGCGGTATCTGAAGATCCGGATCGACGGCGAGAAGTTCATCGAGACGTTCCGACGGGTCGGTGCAGACCCGTTCAAGGAGGCGGCATACAGTGCCTCTGCTCAAGTCGGGTAGGCGGGTGGTTGATCCGTGGACGCGCGTCCGCGCCGACGAGCCGATTCCGGCTGACGGTCCGGTGCTCGTGGATCTCGAACGCTGGAAGGCCGAGCGGGCCAGCCTGCTTTCGCGCGGGACTCCACTCGGGGTGCTGCTCCAGTGCGGTACGTCGGCCGAGGAGATCGCCGAGGATCTCGGTCGACTCGATCTCGTTGCGCTCGAGTTCCCGAAATTCAGCGACGGCCGGCCATACAGCACCGCGCGTGTCCTGCGCGAGCGCTTCGGCTTCGAGGGCGAGCTCCGCGCGGTGGGGGATGTGCTGCTCGAACAACTCCACTTCATGGATCGCGCGGGTTTCGACGCATTCGAGATCGAAAGCGAGCACGCCGAGCGGGATTGGCAGATCGCGATGGCCGACATGAGCGTCTGGTACCAACCCACCGCCGATCGTCGTCCGACGGCCATCGTTCGTCGACACGGCTGAGTACAGCCGCGACAGTCGCTCTGCCGGGTCGCAGTCCCGCCAAGGTGATCTCGACCCACCCCTTCTCGCGACCGTGCGCGCGACCCGGAGGATCCCCAGATGGACGTCCGCGATGGATTCATCGGCAGCATCGGCAACACGCCGCTGATCCGCCTTCGCCGGGCTTCCGAGCAGACGGGCTGCCAGATCCTCGGCAAGGCCGAGTTCCTGAATCCCGGTGGGTCGGTCAAGGACCGGGCCGCGCTCGCCATCATCGAGGACGCCGAACAACGCGGCCAACTCCGACCGGGAGGCGTCGTGGTCGAGGGAACGGCGGGCAACACCGGGATCGGACTCGCGCTGGTCGGCAACGCGCGGGGCTACCGCACAGTGATCGTGATTCCGGATACACAGAGTCAGGAGAAGAAGGACATGCTCCGGCTGTGTGGCGCCGATCTGCGCGAAGTGCCGGCAGTGCCGTACAAGAATCCCGAGAACTACGTCCACGTCTCGCGCCGGCTCGCCGAGGAACTTGCCGCGAGCGAGCCTAACGGTGCGATCTGGGCCAACCAGTTCGACAATATCGCCAACTGGCGAGGCCACTATCGAACCACGGGCCCCGAGATCTGGAACCAGACCGATGGCCGGGTCGACGCGTTCGTGAGTGCCGTCGGGACGGGAGGCACGCTCCACGGTGTGTCGAACTATCTGAAGGAGCGCAACCGCGACGTCGTGATCGCGCTCGCCGATCCGGAGGGCGCAGCCCTCTTCCACTACTTCAAGCACGGTGAACTGAAGAGCGAAGGCAGCAGCATCACCGAGGGCATCGGGCAGGGACGCATCACCGCCAACGTCGAGGGCAGCCTGGTCGACGTGCCGTATCAGATCCCCGACAAAGAATGGCTCCCGGTCGTCTTCGACCTGCTGCAGTACGAGGGGCTGTGCGTCGGCGGCTCGGCGGGGATCAACGTCGCCGGTGCGATCCGGCTCGCCCGGGAACTCGGTCCCGGCAAGACGATCGTGACGCTGCTCTGTGACAGCGGCACGCGTTATCAGAGCAAGTTGTTCAACCCCGGATTCCTGCGCTCGAAGGGCCTGCCGACGCCGCCCTGGCTCGAGTCGTGACCGCGCCGTGTCTGATCAATACGGCGGCTCTGGGTCGTACTCCATGAACCGCCGGGTGTTCTTCGAGTGTTCGACGCTGAAGAGTTCGCCCACGAGCCAGAGCGACATGTCGATGCCCGCCGAAACGCCGGCCGAAGTCACGACGCGACCGTCGCGGATGTAGCGGACCCTCTCCCGCACCGTGACCTGCGGCGCGAGTTTGCGCAGCGTCTCGATGTAGCCCCAGTGCGTCGTCACCTCGCGGCCGTCCGCGAGCCCGGCCTTGCAGAGCAGGATCGAGCCGGTGCAGACGCTCGTCACGAAGCGGCAGGGCTCGGCGGCCTTGGCGAGCCAGTCGAGCATGACCGGATTGTCCATCTCGACCCGACTGCCCTGCCCGCCCGGCACCACGACGACGTCCAGGGGCGGGGCCGTCGTGAAGTCGTGATCTGCGAGAACCCGGAGGCCCTTCGCGCAGCGCACCGGTCCCGGCCGCTCCGCGATCGTCACCACCCGCATGTCCTGACCGGTCGCCGCCATCGTGAAGACCTCCCAGGGCCCCGCCCAGTCGAGTTCTTCGGCGTCCGGATACAGCACGATCCCGATCGTCAATCCGCTCATCATGTCCTCCTGGTTTCGTTGGTTTCGATCGATCCGACTTCGATTCGCGATCTGTGGCGCGACCCGGCCCGCCGCGTCACGACCGCGACGACCTGAAGCGACCGCGGTATTCGGCGGGCGCGACGCGCAGGATCCGCAGGAAGGCGCGTCGCATCGTCTCGGCGCTGCCGAATCCGCACGCCTCCGCGACGCCGATGACGCCGCTATCCGAGTCCTCGAGGGCGCGCCGGGCCGCGTCGACGCGTGCGCGTTCGACGAAGCGCGCGGGCGTGGTGCCGACCTCGGCGTGGAATACCCGGGCAAAGTGCCTCGGGCTCATCGCCGCCCGACGGGCGAGGGCCTCGACGCTGTGATCGAGTTCGGGATGTTCGACGATGAAGGCCTGCACTGCGCGCAGCGGATCACGCTCGGGTAGACCGGTGACGAGCTGCGCGCTGAACTGGGATTGACCGCCGGGGCGCTTCAGGAAGACCACCATCCAGCGCGCGACTTCGAGCGCCACGGCCCGACCGTGATCCTCTTCGACGAGTGCAAGCGCGAGGTCGATGCCCGAAGTCACCCCCGCCGACGTGTAGATCCGGCCAGCGCGGACGAAGATCGGATCGGGGTCGAAGTCGATCGCCGGATACTCCGACGCCAATGCGTCACAGTAGGCCCAGTGGGTGGTCGCGCGCCGCCCGTCCAGCAGACCCGCTTCGGCGAGCAACAGCGCGCCGGTGCAGACGGACGCGAGTCGCCGGGGACGCGGCGCAATCCGCCGGAGCCAGGCGATCAGGTCCGCATTCTTCGCCTCGCGCCGGCTTCCCTGACCGCCGGCCAGCATCAGCGTATCGATCGGGCCGCGCAGGGCGTGGATCGAACGAGCCGCCACGATCTCGATACCGGAGGACATCCGGACCGGTCCCGCTTCGGGCGCCACGATCTCGGTGGTGTACGCCGGCCGCGTCGAGGCTCGCCCCGCTGCTTCTCGTCCCCCTGCTTCGAGTCGCCGGCTCGTGGCCGCGAAGATCTCGAGGGGCCCCGTCACATCGAGCATCTGCGCGTCCGGGTACGCGAGCATCACGATGCGACGGGTCGGCGACGACGAATCGCTGGTCTCCCGCTGGTTCTCGCCGCCTCGCCGTGTCGATCGCATGGGCGCAGGATGCCCGGGCGGGGGCCTGTCAGCAATGACTTTGAGCCCTCGGATCCTGCCAAATTCCGGGAGCGGGGCGGATGCGAGGGGGCGGAGGGGGAGCGGATCACCGCCCGGAGGCGAGGCTCTGATAGGCGATCCGCACGAACTGCTCCGGAGTCATGAACCCGTCGCCGTAGCGTGCATCCCACTGGCTCGTCGGCCGCGCCTGCACGACTTCATCGGCGGTCTTTCCGGTCTCGATCGCCGTCAGGATGCGGCCTCGGACGTCGCGCAGCATGGCACTCCACGCATCGAGTTCGACCCGATTCGAGAGCGGGCCGTGCCCGGGAATGATCTTCGTGTCGGCATCGGTCATCTCGAGCAGCTGGCTGGTCGCCGCGATCAGGCCGTCGAGGCTGCCGCCGCTCGAGATGTCGATGAACGGATACGCGCCCGCGACATAGACGTCGCCCGTGTGGATCACGTTGGCGGGTGACATCAGGACGATCGCGTCGCCGTCCGTGTGGGCGGGCCCGAGGTGGATCGCCGTCAGCGTCTGGTCGTTCAAGTGCAGGGTCACCCGATCCTCGAAGGTGACGACCGGCAGCGAGGCGCGTGACGCAGGTGGGATGCGCCGATCGAAGGCCTCGACGAATTGCTCAGTGCTCATCCGCCTGCGCACGTTCTCGTGGGCGACGATCAGTGCTCCCTGGGCGGCGAGATTCTCGTTGCCACCGGTATGGTCACCGTGCCAGTGGGTGTTGATCACGAAGCGGATCGGCCCGCGGCCCAGTTTCGCCACGGCAGCGCGGATGCGCGGTGTCAGCGGCGCGTACTGATCGTCGATCACGATGTTTCCGTCGCGCCCCGTCGAGACACCCACGTTGCCACCGCGACCGATCAACATCGCCAGCCCCGAGCCGAGATCGATGATCTCGACTTTGACATCGTCGAAGCCCTGCGAGGACACCGGCGACGCGACGAGCAGCGCCGCAGCCAGCGCGACGCTTCCGCCGATCCGCGTGCGCACGCGAGCCCGATCGATCTTCTCCTGTCGCATCTGCGAGTCCTCCCGGAACGTCCGACGGGCGAGCTTAACCGACGCAACGAACATCCAGCTGCGATATGGTTGGCGCGCGCAATCGCGATCGCGACGGACATGGCAGCGGAGTCGGTCGAAAGCGCAGCCAAGTCCATCGAGAGCGCAGCGAAACCGGTCGAGAGCGGAGCGAAACCGGTCGAGAGCGGAGCGAATGGCATCAGGAGCCCACGTGCAGAGCGAGCAGAAGACCCGGGTCGTCAAGACACACGATGGCCTCGAGAGACTGCTCGCCGAGATCGAGACCGGTCGCGCAGCGAAGCCCGACTGGATCCATCTGCAGAGCCGCTGCAGGCTCGACAAGCTCGAACCGGACCAGCGGAGCCTCACGTTGCGACGCCTGCACGGAGCCGTGCTCCGCGGCTTCAAGGCCGGCAACGTGTCGATCGCCCATCGCGCGCGCCGACTCGAGTACTGGTGCAGCGTGGCCAGCGCCGGCTTCCACGACTTCTCCGATCTCGGCTGGATGAAGTGCTACGACTCGCCCTACATCGAGAACTACGACTACATCACCGCCTACCAGAAGGGGGGACTCCGGGCCCTCGACCCCTATGCGGCCTACAGCGCGGTCCTCGGCACTTTCGATTTCAACGTCGAGGATTTCGTTGCGACGACGCTGTGCCGTGACGTGCGCACGATCGTCGAGCCGATGGCCGGCACGGCCGAGTTCTGTTACCACGGCCACTTCCGGTACCCCGACTTCCGCTACGTGATGATCGATCTCGACGAGAGCGCGCAGAAGCGCGTGCTCGCCCAACCGTGGCTGCCGGAGACGGAGAAGCACTATCTCGTCTCGGACGTGCTCGACGAAGCGCTCTGGACCCAGGTCAAGTCCGTCTCATCCGGCCAGAGCCTCAGCTACATCGGCAAACAGAGCCATCACCTCTTCGATGCCAGGCAGCTCTTCCGCCTGATGGATGTCGCGACCCGCCACGTCGACTACTTCATGCTCGAGACGCCGCAGCTCGCCTCGGTGATGGACATGGGCGGCACCGACGATCTGAGCCGACCCGAGATGGAGGATGCGGGCCTCCGGGTCGAGTTGATCGAAGACATGGACGGCGAACCCAATCCCTTCACGAACCTGATGCACTTCCATCTCGGCGCGTCGGACAAGACGGGCGACCGGCTGCTCTTCAGCTACCGCGACTGGACGGTGTGGTCCCAGCCGATGCTCGTCACGATGGCGCGCCTGCTCGGTCTGAACGCTCTGTACTTCCACTCCGAGCTCTATCAGTTCGTCTCGGTCGACGAAGAGACCGCGGATTCAGACGTCGAGGACAACGTGACATTCATGCTGTTCACGCGGCGCGATATCAACCACCCGGGCTGAACCGCGCGCCCGGCGCCGGCAAGCCGGCTCGTGGCCGCTCCGTCCGGCATCAACATCGGCATCAGATCCCGGACAGTCCCTGCGTCGTCCCGGCATCGAGATGGGCCGTACAGCCGAAGAGCGAGATCCTGAACGGAGCCGTGGCCTCGACGATCGACAACGACGTGTTGGCGAAAGCCAGAGGCGGACCGTCGTCGGGAGCACCCGTGACGCCGTCGGGCAGGACGAGATGGCGGACCGCAAGCGAGTGCAGCACCAGTCCGTGGGTCACGACGGCGAGATGGCCCGACAGCGGCCGCGCGAGTTCGAGGATCCGGGTCCACGCCGCATCGACGCGGCCATGAAAGACCTCCCAGGTCTCGCCTTCGGGTGGCGAGTAGCCGGGTGCGAACGGGCTCTCGGCCAGGTCCGCGTACGCGGTGCCCCGAATCGCACCGAAGTTGCGCTCCTGCAGCAGCGGCTCGCTCTCGACGGGCCGATGAATGGCGCGGGAGACGGCCCGCGCCGTCTCGTCGGCGCGCGCGAGATCACTCGCGATCAGTCGCTCGATCGGTTCCCCCGCGAGTCGGGCTCCGAGTCGGCGAGCCTGCTCGCGGCCGTGCGCGGAGAGCGGCGTTTCGGGAACCTGCACGACGCGCGCGCGGTTCAGGTCGGTCTCGCCGTGCCGGATCAGGTAGATGGCCATGCGCGCAGCGTAGACGAGGCCCCCGGACGCGGCTCGTACACATGCAGTCCGCCGACGCGCCGCGGACGCCGTCAGCGCTCAGTGCACGGAAACGGACAGCGCACCGAGCAGCGCCGAGACGAGCTTCGGCTCGATGATCAGATGCAGCTGCGCGGAAAGCAGCTGACGAGCTGCACGGATCTCGAGCTGCGATGAGATCAAAACCGTGTCGAGCGGTGCGTGGGTGCGCGCGAGACAGCTGGCCACCGAATCCTCGGCGAGGATCGGAGAAGCGACTGCGGCCTCGACATCCAGCGCTTCGGCGGCCGTGCGCACCACCGACGCGAGGACGCTGCCGGCGAGCATCACGTAGGTCTCGGTCGCGGGCGTTCCATTGCCGTCGGCCAGCATCCAGGCCAGAGCATCATCGGGCTCCATGGCGAGCAACGCCGTGCCGGAGAGCCGCCCGCGAAAGGCCGCGAGCACGCCGGCGTCCATGCCCTCCGCCACGTCCGCGATTTCGGTTCCGAATTCGCCGAGCGAACGACAGCGCGTGTCGATCACCGCGATCTCGGTGTCGAATGCGTGGAGTTCGGCCAGCTCTTCTGCAGCGCGGTCCACGCCGTCGGCGATCCAGGCCTGGATCGCCAGCGATTGTTCGAGGGGGATGATCAGGGGGGTCGGCTCCGGGAGCGTCTACGCACCACACCCGATCGACCGGTCGGCCGGCGGGCGGCGCGCTCGAAACACGGCCTTCATCGGAACGGTGCCGACAGGACCGGAGGGAAATCTCCACTCCGGTCCGACCGGATTCGATCCCGGATGTGCAGGGTACCGGCAGACCCGAGGCCGAAACCGCGGTCCTGCGCTGGAACCCGGATCGACGAACGCAGTGACGCTGAGTGGTTGCGACGCGCGTGCGAAACTTCGTGAGCCTTGCGGCTAGGCTCTCGCCGAAATGTCGAGCCCTCCGCCCAGAAAAGTGGTCATCAGCAACGACGACGGCATCGACGCTCCGGGGCTCGCCGCCCTGCTCCGCGCGCTCGAAGGACTCGCCGAGTGCCGGGTCGTCGCGCCGGACGGACCGCGGAGCGGCGTCGGGCATGCGCTGACCGACGACGGAGAACTGATCGTCGGACGCACCGGGATCGGACTCGCGATCAGCGGAACTCCAGCCGACTGCGCCCGCCTCGCCTTGTCGTCGGGCACGCCGATCCTCGACGAGTGGGCGAGCGCTCGTCGGGACGGTTCGCTCTGGCTGATCTCCGGAATCAATCGGGGCGCCAACCTCGGTGTCGACACGTTCGTGTCCGGCACCGCGGCAGCGGCGCGCGAAGCCGCCATCCTCGGCTTCCCGTCGATCGCAATCTCGCAGTACGTCGGGCGCCACCGCTCGCCGGATTGGGACCGCGCTGCCCGTCGAGCGAGACCGACCCTCGAGAAGCTGCTCGCGCGTCCGCCGCTGCGAGGCGCATTCTGGAACGTCAATCTGCCGCATCCGATCGACGAGGCGGTGGGATGCGAGGTCGTCCACTGTCCCGCCGACCCGAGCCCCCACGCCGTCCGCTACGCGCAGCGGGGCGAGCGCTTCGCGTATGCGGGCGACTTCCACACCCGGCCGCGTCGCCCGGGCCACGACATCGACGTCTGCTTCGGAGGGCGCATCGCGGTGAGTCAGATCGGTCTCGCCGGCTCGGTGGATCCGACCGGCGAACTCTGATCCATCGATCCGTGACGTGCGTGCACGGCTGTCGCACGGACTCGATCGTGGCTCGTCTGCTGCGGCGGTGCGAAAAAATCGGGACGTCACACGATTGCGCTTTGACAGCGGGCCGGACAGCCGATATCCATGGCCTCGCAGACAGGGAGAACCCGATGTTGCGCCGCTCGAACGACAACGACATGAATGCCGCCGCGATCGACTCGGCCCGCTCCATCGTACGAGCCCGCTCCATCGCAAGAGCCCGCTCCATCGACTGTGGCTGGGGCGCGCCGTCGATGCCGGCCGACGTGCAGCTGCATACGCGCGCGCTGAAGTCCGCGGAAGGGGTTCTCCTGGGAGGCGAGCCAGGGCCAGAGTAGAAGTGGCCAAAGCCTCTGGATCCAAACCAGAACCCCTCCCGCCCGAATGGCCGGAGGGGTTCTGGCTTTTCGGGCCCCGTTCGACCGGACGGCCCGCAGGCGGGAGAGGCAGCAAAGCCAAACGACGAGCAAGGCCAGGCAATCCCGAGGAGATGCCGGGCACGGAGATGGGACCCCCATGGCCCCCAGGAACGGACAGCGAGGATCGCGATTCACATCGGAGCAGGTCGTCTGGTACGCGCTGCGCGTGGCCATCATCGGACTGCTGCTGCTGGTGCTGCTCATTTCGGTGCAGTCGCTCGGCGATCCGCACCCGTCCGTCGAGGCGGTGCCGGTCGAGCGCGCGAGGGCACCGCTGGGCGAGCCGTCCGCCCGCGATCACTCCGCGGTCGGTCGGGGCCAGACCCCGACCGATCGCAGCGTCGCCATTCGTTGATCCGGCGGAATCCCGAGTCGCCGCCCTTTGGACGCCCCATGGGGTCTGCGATTGACATCCGGATCAATCCGGTGAATCTATCGGCTTCACACCAGACCGGAGACCCCCATGAACTTCGATTTTTCCGACGACCAGAAGCTGCTTCAACAGACCGCACGCGACTTCCTGGAAGAACACTCGCCTCTCGCCGTCTGCCGCGAGATCCTCGAATCCGACCAGCCCTACAAGAAGGAGCTGTGGCGCGGTGCAGCCGAGATGGGCTGGCAGGGCGCGGTGATTCCCGAGGAGTACGGCGGCGCCGGCTTCGGCCATCTCGAACTCGCGATGATCGCCGAGGAGATCGGCCGGGCACTGGCCCCGATCCCTTTCGGCCCGAGCGTCTACTTCTTCACCGAGGCGATCCTGCGCGCAGGCACTGATGCGCAGAAGAAGAAGTACCTGCCCTCGCTGGCCAACGGCGATGCGATCGGCACGTTCGCGCTGGCCGAGAAGCCCGGGCAGAACGACGTCGAGGCGGTGGCCGCCAAGGTTTCCGCCGGCAAGCTCTCCGGGACGAAGATGCCGGTGATCGACGGCGATATCGCGACGCTTGCTGTCGTCGCCGCGAACGGCGACAAGGGACTGTCGCTGTATGTCGTCGATCTCACCGGCAAGGGCGTAACCCGCAAGCCACTGCAGTCGTTCGATCCGAGCCGCTCGATGGCGCAGATCGACTTCGACGACGCGCCGGCGGAGCTGCTCGGTCAAGAGGGCCACGGAGCCGAACTGACCGCACGACTGCTCGATCGCGCTGCCGTCCTGACGGCGTTCGAGCAACTCGGTGCCGCCCAGGCGTGCTTCGATGGCACGAAGGAGTTCACCCTCGGTCGCTACGCGTTCGGTCGACCGGTGGCGTCCTTCCAGGCCATCAAACATCGACTCGCCGACATGTGGTGCGAACTCGAACTCGCGCGCAGCAACGCCTACTACGGCGCCTGGGCGCTGTCGGGCTATGAGCCGGAACTCGGCGTGGCGGCGTGCATCGCGCGCATCCAGGCGAGCGAGGCGCTGAATCTCCTCAGCGAAGAGATGATCCAGATGCACGGCGGCGTCGGGTACACGTGGGAGTACGACTGCCACCTCTTCTATCGCCGCGCCAAGGTGCTCGCCGCCCTGCTCGGCAGTCCGGCGGCCTGGAAGGACAAACTCGTCGACCGGATCGAAGCCGGCGATTCGGACTGAGCGGAGTCGACGAACACGGTCGAACGCCGACTCGCGAGACAATCCCCTGCACGCACCGGGCTCGATCGGGCCCGCTCCACAGAGAGGCACCCCATGGATTTCAACGACACCCCCGAAGAAGCCGCTTTCCGCGCCGAAGCCCGAGCCTGGCTCGACGCCAACGCGAAGCTGCGCGGTCCCGACGACGCGCCCGCCGACGTGCTCGGCGAGCGCGCGGGCGACAAGATCATCAAGGCCGCGCAGGCCTGGCAGAAGAAGAAGGCAGACGCCGGCTGGGCATGTCTCACCTGGCCGAAGGAATACGGCGGTCGCGGGGCAACCGCGATCCAGAGCGTGATCTGGAACCAGGAGGAGGCCCGCTACAACACTCCCCCGAACATCTTCGGCATCGGACTCGGCATGTGCGGCCCGACGATCCTGACCCACGGTACCGCCAAGCAGAAGGAGCAGTGGATCCCGCAGCTTCTGTCGGGCGAGAAGATCTGGTGCCAGCTCTTCAGCGAGCCCGCGGCCGGCTCCGACCTGGCGGGCCTTCGCAGCACCGCGGTGCGCGACGGCAAGGACTGGATCGTCAACGGCCAGAAGATCTGGACCACCGGCGCACACTTCTGTCACTGGGGAATCCTGGTCGTGCGCCACGACGCGACGGTCGCCAAGCACTCGGGTCTCACCTACTTCGTGGTCGACATGCACGCGAAGGGGATCGAAGTGCGACCGATCACGCAGATCAATGGCGGGCAGGGCTTCAACGAAGTGTTCTTCACAGACGTCCGGATCCCCGATGCGAATCGCCTGTCCGAGATCGGCAACGGCTGGGCGGTCGCGCTCACCACGCTGATGAACGAGCGTGCTTCGATCGGTGGGGGCGGGGGCGGCAGCGTGTCTGATCTGATCAAGCTGGCCAGGAGGGTGCAGATCGGTGGACGCCCGGCCATCGAGGACAACGCGGTGCGACAGCAGATCGCGCGCTTCTACACCCGCAACAAGGGTGTGAAGATGACGGGCAGCCGCACTCTGTCGGCGCTCTCCCAGGGCAAGACGCCGGGACCCGAGTCGAGTCTCGGCAAGCTCGTCGGCGCGAAGAACGCCCAGGAGATGGCCGCCTTCGCGATCGAGTTGCAGGGGACGTCCGGCATGCTGAACGATCCCGTGGAGACCTCGGGTCTGGCGGAGTGGCAGGCGCGCTACCTCGCGATTCCGGGACTCCGGATCGCAGGCGGCACCGACGAGATCCTGCGCAACATCATCTCCGAGCGCGTGTTGAGGCTGCCGCCCGAGTCACGCGCCGACAAGGGGATGGCGTTCAAGGACATCCCGACCGGTCCGCCCTCTCGTTAGTCCGCCTTCTCGTCAGTCCCGTTCGAAACGCGCCGGCTCCCGTCCCGGAGCCGGCGCGAGGATCCGCTTGCCGCACAAGTATCTCCAGATCGACGGTGTGGCGACGTTCGTGCATCACACCGGCGCCACGACGTTGCCCGGACGACCCCCCGCGATCGAACGGGGCGAAGCCGTCGTGTGCCTGCACGGCGCCGGTGGCAACGGCCACCTCTTCGCGGGCCTGATGAGCGGACTCGAAGCCTGCCACGGCGTGATCGCTTTCGACCAGCCGGGGCATGGCCGCTCGGGTGGTCTCGACAGCCTCGCCGACATCGGCCGCATGGCCGACTTCACCGGGCACCTGCTCGACGTCCTCGAACTCGAATCGGCAGTCCTCGTCGGACACGACATGGGGGCGGCCGTGGCGATCCGTTGCGCGCTCGATCGCCCCGCTTCGGTGCGGGCCCTCGTGCTCTGCTCCGCGGGCGATCGCTTCGAAATCCCGGGCGCCGCCCTCGAACAGGCGCGCCGAGTGCGGGACGGCAAGGAACGCCGGGCATTCGACGCCAGCGTCTTCTCGAAGAAGGCCTCGCCCGACGTGATGAAGCAAGCCTTCCTGGAGGGCATGAAGACCGATCCCCGGGCCAGCTACGGCGATCTCGTCGCGTGCACCGGGTGGGCCGATGCCGCTCGGCTCGGACGGATCGACGTGCCGACCTGGGTGATCCATGGCGACGACGATCACGACTGGCTGAAGGCCCGTGCTGCGGCGCTCGCCGCCGCGATCCCGGGCGCCGTGCACGACACGATTCCCGACGCGGGCCACTCGCTGCTGCTCGAAGCCCCCGTGCCGTTGGCGCGCCGGATCGGCGCCTGCCTGGAAGGACTGCCCGCGTGAGTCTCTCGGGTCGGATCGCGATCGCGGGCGTGTACGAACATCCGACGCGTTTCGCGCCGGACAAGAGCGAATCGCTCATCATGGCCGAGTGCGCGCGCGGTGCTCTCGAGGACTGCGGGTTGGCGCTGTCCGACGTCGACGGCCTGTTCGCGGCCGGCATCTCGATGGGCCCGATGGGCGTCGTCGGCCTGGCCGAATACCTGAACATCAAGCCGCGCTTCTTCGACGGCACCAACATCGGCGGATCGTCGTTCGTCGCCCACGTCAGCCATGCGGCCGCGGCCATCCATGCGGGGCTCTGCGAAGTCGCGCTGATCCTCTATGGCAGCACCGCGGCCTCGAACGCGATGGCGATCGGCACGGGGCTCGGTGGGGGCGGCGGCAACCCCGACGCGGCATTCATCTCTCCCTACGGCATGACGACCGTCGGCAGCTACGCGCTGATCGCCGCGCGCCACGCGCATCTGTACGGCACCCGACCCGAGCAGCTCGCGGAGATCGCCGTCACGATGCGCCGCCACGCCAGCCTCAATCCCGAGGCCAAGATGCGTCTTCCGATCAGCGTCGACGACGTGCTCGAGAGCCGGATCATCTCGACGCCGCTGCATCTGCTCGACTGCTGCATCATCAGCGACGGCGGCGGCGCGGTGATCGTGACCAGTCTCGAACGGGCGCGGGATCTCGCGAAGCCACCGGTCGTCCTGCGCGGCTGCGGCGAGGCGGTCTGCCACCAGGAGATCGGCTCGCCCGACCTGCTCACGATCGCCGCCCGCCAGTCGGGCCGGCAGGCGTTCGAGATGGCGGGTCTCCGCCACGACGACGTCGATCTCTGCACGATCTACGACTCGTTCACCATCACGTTGCTCGTGACCCTCGAGAACCTCGGCTTCTGCAAGCCCGGTGAGGGCGGCGCGTTCGTGGCCGACGGTCGGATCGGCCTCGGCGGAGCCCTGCCGGTGAATCCGGACGGAGGCGGCCTCTCGTCGAATCATCCGGGCATGCGCGGCATCTTCCTCGTCGTCGAGGCAGCGAGACAGTTGCGAGGCGGGCTCGGCGCGCGCCAGGTGGCGGGCGCTGAAATCGCCCTCGTCCACGGCACGGGCGGTACTCTCGGTGCCGCGCACAGCGGTGCGACGCTGCTGCTTTCCCGCGACTAACGGTCCGCGGAACGGAATCCAGGATGGCCAAGCCGATCGAATACAAGACGCCGGCGACGGACTGGCAGACCCGTGCCTTCTGGGAGGGATGTGGCCGCGGCGAACTCGTCCTGCAGCGCTGCCGCTCGTGTCGGGTCGTCCAGCACCGCCCGCGCGGACTCTGCGCGAGCTGCCTCTCGAGCGACCTCGATCACTTCGTCGCATCCGGGCTCGGGACCGTGTACACCTGCACGGTCACGTACCAGAACGGCATGCCGGGCTTCCGGGATGCCTGTCCGTACGTGCTCGCATACGTGGATCTCGACGAGGGCCCGCGACTGATGACGAACATCACCGGCTGCGAGCCCGAATCCGTCTCGATCGGCATGCGGGTGCGTGTCGACTTCGTGACGACCGATGCCAAACTCGGTGTTCCGCGCTTCGTGCCCGCATGATCCTCGATCTCCACAGCCATTCGATCGTGTCCGACGATGGTCGGGCCAAGGTGGAGAACTACTGTCAATGGATCGAGCGCAAGGACGTTCCGATCGACGGCTTCGTGCTGACCGAGCATCGTCAGTTCGATGACGCCTCGGACTACCGCGGGCTCGAGGACCAGTTCGGTCTCCTGATCCTCAAGGCCAGCGAGGTCGAGACCGACTACGGCCACGTCCTCGTGTTCGGCGTCAATGACGATCTGCGCGCCGCGTTCGAGTTCGGGCAGATCGGATTGTCGCTCGAAACCGTCCTGCGGGAGAGCGAGCGTTGCGGCGCGATCGCGGTCCCCTGCCACCCTGGACGCACCCGAGTCGGCATGTGCGCGCACATCGAGAGCCGCGGCGAAGTACCCGGCGTGCGCGTGATCGAGACATTGAACGGCGGCAGCCGCGGCAACGAGAACGACATGGCGCGCGCACTGGCCGAGCGCAAAGGCTATGCGCGGATCGGCGGCAGCGACTCGCACATCGTGAGCCACATCGGCCGTTGCGCGACGCGTCTGCAGGATCCCATCCGCGGCATGGAGGATCTCGTGACGGCGCTTCGCGCGGGACGCTGTGACGCGATCGCCTGGGAGGACGAGCAGTGGATATCGCCGAGCTGAAACAGAAGTGGGCGGGTCAGACCTTCGACACGGTCTCCTTCGAGGTCGACGGGAGCGAGCTGGTCGAGTTCGCGCTGGCGTGCGGCGAGACCCTGCCCCGCTATACGGATCGAAGCGACGACGACTTCCAGGCGGTGCCGAGCTACACGTCGCGCTACCACGGACGCAGACAGCTGCCCGAGGGCTTCCCGGTCGACATGGAACAGAGCTTCGACGGCGGGAAATGCGTCGAGTGGCAGGCACCGATCCGGCCGGGCGACACCCTGATCGGGCGCTCGCGGATCCACGACATCTTCGAGAAGACCGGCCGGTCCGGCGGCATGATGTTCATCGTGCACCGCATGGAGTTCACCAACCAGCGCGACGAACTCGTGTCGATCGTCGACTGGAAGATGATCCAGAAGCTCGGCTGATCGGCCCCGACGCGCAGGAGGATCATTCGAGTGGACGAACAGAACAGCATCTCCCGCTATCACGACGTGGAGTTCGGCGACGAACTCCCCGAAGTGAGACCCGACGTCTCGATGGCGACCGTCCGCCGCTTCGGCAAAACGACCGGAATGACCTTCTGGCGCTTCACCGACCACGAGAAGGCACGGGCATCCGGGCTGCCCGGTGCCATCGTGCCCGGCATCATGAGCCAGGGAATCCTGGTGGCGATGATCCATCGCTGGGCACCGGACGCGACGGTGCACAAGATCGACACGATCTTCCGCGCGCCGCTGGTCGTGGACAGCGAACCCGTGTGCCGCGGCGTCGTGACCGACATGGACGACGAGAACCGGACCGTCGAGGTCGACCTGACGATCTGCAACGAAGAGGGCGAGACGCGCGTGCTCGGCACGGCCGTCGTCGGTTTCTGACGGACGTCGGATCCCGCTGCGACCGGCGCCCCCTCGCGGCACGTTCGATCTGCGCGTCAGCGCGCGAGCCCGCGCAGGAGCAACTCGCGCGCCGAGCGAGCGCCATCGATCGCAGCGCTCATGATGCCACCCGCGTAGCCCGCGCCCTCGCCGATCGGCAGGACGTTCGCGAAGCCGCGTGCGAGGCGTGATTCCTCGTCGCGTGGCATGCGGATCGCACCCGACGAGCGGGATTCGATGCCGACGAGCATCGCCTGCGGGCCGGCGAATCCGGGGATCTGCCGATCGAAGCGCGCGAGCGCCCGGCGAAGCGCATCGCGCACGCGCTCGGGCAGCAACTCGTCGATGCGCCCCGCCGTGCAGCCGAATCGGTAGCTGGTGCGCTCGAGTTGGGGCGACGCGCGCCCTGCGATGAAGTCGGTGGCGCGCTGAGCGGGTGCCGTCCAGTCCCCACCCCCCGCCGCGAAGAATCGGCGTTCGAGGGTCTCGCGAAAATCGACACCAGCGAACACGCCGTCCCCGTACTCGCGTGATCCGAGCGTCGTCACGAGTGCGGCGTTCGCGTACGGGGACGAATGCCGCGAGTTGCTCATGCCGTTTGTGCAGAGCAGGCCGTCGCTGTTCACGCTGGCCACGATCTGGCCGCCCGGGCACATGCAGAAGCTGTGCGCTCCGGGAAGCCCGTCGCCGGGTTTGCACGTGAGCCCGTAGTACGAGGCTCCGAGTCGGCTCGCGATCTGCGCGTCGCCGTAGCGTCCCCGATCGATCAACGACTGCGGATGCTCGATCCGGACACCGAGCTGGAATGGCTTCGCCTCGAGGACGAGCCCTTGATCGTGCAGTGCCTCGAGGCTGTCGCGAGCGCTGTGGCCGAGAGCCAGCATCACGGCGTCGCACTCGAGATCACCGGCCGTCGTCCGCAGCGTCCGCACGACGCGGCAGGTCGAACGATCCACGACCTGCCAGCCGGTGAGACGCGCTCCCCAGTGCAGGCGCACCCCCGCTGCCTCGAGATGCGCGCGCAGCACCGGCAGGATCCTGTGCAGTCGATCGGTTCCGATGTGGGCACGCGCATCGAAGGCAATCTCTTCGTCGGCTCCGCACGCCACGAGCTCGCCGAGGATCGAGGATTCGAGAGGATGATCGACGCGTGTGTAGATCTTGCCATCCGAGTACGTACCCGCACCGCCTTCGCCGAACAGCAGATTCGCCTCGGGATCGAGTTCGCGCGTGCGGGCGAAGCGCGCCACCGCGCGACTCCGCTCGCGGAGCAACGGACCGCGATCGAGCAGGTCGACCGACACTCCGCTGCGTGCGAGGGCGAGCGCCGCGAACAGACCCGCCGGTCCCGCACCGACGACCGCGACCCGTGCGGTGGCGAGCGAGGGATGCGGACGCTCCAGGTCGAGGGGCCAGGTTGCCGGTCGCTCGATCACCCGGCCCTCGCGGCGTGCGCGCGCGAAGGCGTCGGGTGCTGTCGCCTCGAAGTCCGGTGCGAGCTCGATGTCGGTGTGGACGACGAATCGGAAGCTCCGGCGACCGCCGCGGCGCCGCGCATCGAGGCTCTTGTGCGCGATCCGGAGGCCGCGCACCGCTTCGACCGGGATCCCCGCACGCGCAGCCGCGCGTGCGCGCAGCAGCGAGTCGGGCTCGTCGAGACCGAGTTCGAGGCCGAGCACGCGAAAACAGGCTGATCCGGAAGAGTCCCCCATCAGCCGCGGTCGGCCCCACCGGACGGGGACGCATGCTCGCGCCGCAGCCTCAAGCCGCCTCCCCGAGCAACCGAGTAAACCGGAGCGGGAGGTCCGGAAGTTGGAAGAGACCACGGTGCTGGTGCTCGGGGACCACGGAACGGTGTTGT
>JANOFF010000016.1:0-14348 GCA_031413515.1 bacterium | reverse complement strand
TCGACGCGCGGCACGCTCTGGACCTTCACCGTGCAGCACTTTCCTCCGCCGTCTCCGCCGTATGTCGGTCCATCGGATGCGACGACCTTCGAGCCCCTCGGTGTCGGCTACGTGGAGCTGCCCGAGGGCATCCGGGTCGAGGGACACCTCACCGAGAACGACGTGTCGAAGCTCGCGATCGGGATGAAGATGCAGCTCGTCATCGAACCCTTCGCGACCGAACCCGACGGCAGCACGTTGATGAAGTTCGCGTTCAGGCCGGTCGACGGCCGCACAGGAGGCCAGCCGTGAGTCGGGACATCGCGATCATCGGCATCGGGCTGTTTCCGTTCGGACGTCATGAAGGCGTCAACGCCATCCAGATGGGCGTGAAAGCCGCGAACCTCGCCCTCGACGACGCGGGCGTGCGCTGGCAGGATGTGCAGTTCGCCTGCGCGGGCGCCCTCGAAGTGACGCAGCCCGACGCCATGATCAAGTTCATGGGACTGACCGGCATCCCGTTCACCTCGATCTTCAACGGCTGCGCGACGGGAGGCAGCCTGCTGCTGAACGCCTCGCACGCGATCGCGGCGGGAGCCGGCGAGATCGGCATCGCGGTGGGGTTCGACAAACATCCGCGCGGCGCGTTCTCGGTGGGCGACGACCTCGAGGGCATCGGGCTCGGGCGTTGGTATGGCGCAACCGGGCTCGCCGTGAACCCGCAGTTCTTCGCCATGAAGACCCGCCGCTACATGCACGACCACGGCATCACGGAAGATTGCCTGAACCGCGTGGCGGTGAAGGCCTTCGAGAACGGCGCCCGCAACCCCAATGCCTGGCGGCGCAAAGCCCTCGACTACGAGACGATCGCCACATCGAAGATGGTCTGCGACCCGCTGCGCCAATACCACTTCTGCTCACCGAGCGAGGGCGCCGCCGCGATCGTGGTATGCAGCGCCGACGTCGCGCGCCGCTACACAGGCAAGCCCATCTATCTCAGGGCCGACGAGTTCCGCACGCGTCTGTACGGCTCGTTCGAGACCATGAGCCCGAGCCAGCCTGCGCGCGACGTACCGAGCGTCACCGTGCAGGCCGCACAAGCCGCCTACGAGGCCGCGGGCATCGGGCCCGAAGACGTCGACGTCGCGCAGTTGCAGGACACCGAGGTCGGCCACGAGATCATGCACATGGCCGAGTGCGGATTCTGCAAAGACGGCGAACAGGAACAGTGGGTGAAGGAAGGCGCGACACGCCTCGACGGACGTCTCCCGATCAACACCGACGGCGGCCTGATGGCCAACGGCGAGCCGATCGGCGCGTCGGGACTGCGGCAGGTGTACGAAGTGGCGCTGCAGCTGCGGGGTGACGCGGGAGATCGGCAGGTGCAGGGCTCACCGAAGGTCGGGTTCACGCATGTGTATGGGTTTCCGGGAGTGAGCTGCGTGACGGTGTTGTCGCGGTAGAGGGAGCGGCTTGGGTTGGTTCTCATCCCGGAAGTCTGGCCGGTAGCGGACGAGGGGCGGGAATCTACTGGGAGATCGACGATCCGCTCATCTCGAAGGCCAGCCGACTTCTAGGAAAGACTGGTCCGAAGAAACCAGGCAGGTCACCTCCGCCCCCGGCCCAGACTTTCGGGCCGGTGGGGAACAGGCGGTACCCGCTTCGCAGGGCTGATCTCTCGCGGCCCGCGATGCGTTTCGCCGAGCCTCGTCGCTCGCCCCACCGAGCTCGTTGCGGAGCCTCTGTCCCCGCAGTAGCAACTCCCTCTCCCCGCCACCGGAGACCTCGATGACTCGCTTCGCCAACGCGTTCGGCCCGGATCGACCGGCCGCGACGTACATCGCCCACGCGTTTCCCGAGCACTCGTTCGACACCGGCGAAGTGACGATCAACTACGCGGTCGCGGGCAGCGCCGACAAGCCGGCGCTGCTCTTGATCCCCGGCCAGACCGAGTCGTGGTGGGGCTACGAGCAGGCGATGCCGCTGCTCGCCGAGCACTTCCAGGCTTTTGCGGTCGACCTGCGCGGACAGGGACGGTCTTCGCGCACGCCCGGCCGCTACACGCTCGACAACATGGGCAACGACCTGGTCCGCTTCCTCGATGGCGTGGTCGGGCGGCCGGCGATCGTGAGCGGTCTGTCGTCGGGCGGAGTGCTCTCGGCGTGGTTGTCCGCGTTCGCGAAGCCCGGCCAGGTGCTCGGCGCCCTCTACGAGGATCCGCCTCTGTTCGCTTCGCAGGTGAACCCCGCCTGCGGTCAATCGATCCGCCAGACCATCGGCCCGATGTTCGCGCTCTGGAGCAAGTACCTCGGCGATCAGTGGAGCATCGGCGACTGGGACGGCATGGTGGCGGCGGCGCCGCGCGAGCTGCCTTCGTGGCTCGCTGCGCTCTTCTCCATCGGCGCGGGCACCGAGCCTCCGCAGAACCTGAAAGAGTACGACCCCGAGTGGGCGCGGGCGTTCTGGACGGGCTCAGTGGCCGCCAGCTGTGACCACGCGCGGATGCTCGCGTGCGTGAAGGTGCCCGTGCTCCTCACGCATCACTTCCGGAAGGTCGACGACGCCACCGGCGATCTCCTCGGTGCGCTCTCCGACACGCAAGCCGCGCGCGTGCGCGCGTTGATCGAATCCGCGGGCGGCAATGTCGACTACCAGTCGTTCCCGACCATCGGCCACTCGATGCACGGCCAGGATCCGCGGCTCTACGTGGACACACTCACGCGCTGGGCGGCGACGCTGCGCAGATAGCGAACGTGCCGTCCGCACCCGGCAGTTCAACGTCCCGCTTTGATCCGCTCGAGAAGACGACGAAGTCGCGGCAACGCATTCCGGTCTTTCTCGCGGTCTGCCGCTGCCTTCGATCGAATGACATCGTCGAGTGACGCGACCAGGATCGAAACGTTCTTGCCGACTTCCACGCGAATTGCAGAGAGCGCAAGATCCGCGTACCCGTCGGTGCCCGCTGGTTTGAAGGTCACGTCGATATCCCCGGCATTCGTTGTCATGTTGACGAACGATTCGGGAGCCATGTTCTTGAAGAATGCAGCCGAGCAATCGAATGGCAGACCCTCGGGTTCATCCTCGGTCCGAATTCGAGCTTCCAGATCGCGCAGGGCACTCGCCAGTGAAACCAGGTTGTCGTCGCTTCGATTCGGAACCACATCGACATCAACCGTCACGCCGACGTCGCCGTGGAGCACCGCCGCCATCCCCCCGATCAGGACGAACTCGACATTGTGGGCTCTCAGGTTCGAGAGCAGCTTCTCGGGGTCGAAGTCGCCACTAGCCATGGGTTGCGGCGCGCAGCTTTTCGCGGGCATTCAGCACGAACCTTGCGATTCGAGCCGCGTCGGCAAGCCGCTCGGCCGGGGAACGTCGAAGTGTACGTTCGAACATCGAATCGGTTCCCGGATCGGGAGACTTCGACTTCGTCGATTCGGTTGTTTTTGACGGCGACTCGCTCATTTTGAATTCTCACGGATAGAAGAACCGGGGGATTGCCTCTTCCGCCGTCGGCCTTCTCTGAGCGGCGGATCGAATAATGATCCTAGGCGACGCGCTCTGGAGTCGCCTCTTCAGTGGCTTCGACCACGGCAAGGACGATGCCTCACAGGCCCGCCCCCGTCGCCCGCTCCCCCCGCCCTACAACCGATACCCCGCCTCTTCGTGCAGCGCGATGTCGAGGCCCTGGTTCTCTGCGTCGCGATCCACTCGCAGTCCGACAAAGGCATCGACGGCCTTCAGGATCACCCACGTCAGCACGGCCGTGTAGACGACCGTGAACACCGCGGCCATCAGCTGCGTGCCGACCTGGCCCGCGATGCTGACGTCGCCCAGGGTGCCGCCGAACACGCCCGCGCTGAACACGCCGGCGAGTACGGTGCCGAGGAATCCGCCGACGCCGTGCACGCCGAACACGTCGAGCGAATCGTCGTAGCCGAAGTAGTGCTTCACCTTCGTCGAAGCGACATAACAGACGGCGCCCGACGCGGCCCCGATCATGAATCCGCCGACCGGTCCGATGTAGCCCGACGCCGGGGTCACTGCGGCGAGTCCGGCGACGGCTCCCGTCGCGAGGCCGAGGGCGCTCGGGCGGCCGTGGCTCCACCACTCGATCGCCATCCAGACCAGCGCGGCCGTCGAAGCCGAGATGTGGGTCACGGCGATCGCCATCGCGGCGTTGCCGTTCGCCGCCAGTGCGCTGCCGCCGTTGAAGCCGAACCAGCCGACCCACAGCATGCCCGTGCCGGTGATCGTCATCGTCAGGTTGTGGGGGAACATCGGGGTAGTGCCGAAGCCCGTGCGCGGCCCGATCACGATGCAGGCCACCAGCGCCGCGATGCCCGCGGTGATGTGCACCACGATGCCGCCCGCGAAGTCGAGCACGCCGCGATCGCCGAAGAAGCTGCCGGCCCCGCCCCAGACCATGTGGCAGATCGGGATGTAGACGACGACCAGCCAGATCAACGAGAAGATCAGCATGGCGCTGAACTTCATGCGCTCGGCGAACGCACCGACGATCAGCGCCGGCGTGATGATCGCGAAGGTCATCTGGAACATGAAGAACAGGATCTCGGGGATCGACCCCCAGACGGTCGACGCATCGACGCCGCGCATGAAGACCCGGGAGAATCCGCCGATGAACGAGTGCAGCCCACCCGCTCCCTTGCTCATGTCGGTGGTGTCGAATGCGAGGCTGTATCCGAACGCCAGCCACACCACGCTGACGGCCGCGGTCAGGACCAGGCACTGCATCAGCACCGACAGCACGTTCTTGCTGTGCACGAGCCCGCCGTAGAACAGCGCGAGCCCGGGGATCGTCATGAAAAGCACGAGCGCGGTCGACACGAGGATCCAGGCCGTGTCCGCGCCGTCGATGCCGTCCGACGCCCACGCGACCGAGGGCAGGGCCGCAATCAAAAACAGGGCCAGAGCGGCGGAGCCGATGCGAAGCGTCGCGCGGTCGGCGGGGTAGGGCGCATTCGGGCGGGGCATCGGGACTCCTCGTCGGGTCGGCCGCGGGTCGCAACCCGGGCGAGGCAGGCTTGGGGACGGCTGGACTGCATCATTCTATGCACAGATCCGCTCGATCCGGCACGCAAAAAGCCTGTCGGAAATCCGCCATCCGCTGCAGAATCGCAGCCGTGACACGCGACGTCCTCGTCAAAGCGTTCCGCTTCCAGGCAGGTGGCTGCCGATTGTTCGGCTCCGACTTCTATGCGGCGCTGATGGACCGAGCGATCCTCGACGTGCTCGAGGGCGGTCCCGTCGCCCGCCTGCTCGAGGGCTTCGAAGACGATCCCGTCCGGGGATTCCTGCCCCTGCGGTTGTTCGGCGCCGTGCATGCCCGCGTGCTCGCCGGTGAGGAGCCCGCACTCGCGCGCTTCTATCCATCGGTCGGGGGTGTGGCCGACGCCGAGCAGGCGTGGCCGTCGTTTCTCGCGGTGCTCGAAGCCAACGAAGCCTGGATCCGCACCCGGCTCGGGCGCTTTCCGCAGACCAACGAGGTGCGTCGTTGTGCGGGACTGATCGGTGGTTTCCTCGAAGCCGCCCACGCGAGCCGGCTGCCGCTGCGTCTGCGCGAGATCGGCTGCAGCGCGGGCCTGAATCTGCAGTGGTCGCGCTATCGCTACACGCTCGGCCGCGGCACCTTCGGTGAGGCGGGCTCGGCGGTCGAGCTCGCGCCCGAGTGGCGCGGCCCGACGCCGCGGGTCGACGTGCGGCCCGAGATCGAGAGCCGCGCCGGTTGCGACCTCGATCCTCCTCGCCTCGATGATGTCGCCGCGATGCGGACCCTCGAGTCGTTTGTGTGGGCCGATCAACCCGACCGTCTCACGCAGCTGCGCGCCGCCATCGCGATCTCGCGCGCCGATCCGCCGCGCGTCGACCGCGCGCGCGCCGTCGAGTGGCTGCCCGCCGAACTCGCCGGCCCGGCGCTCGGGGTCTGCACGGTCGTCTATCACTCGTCGGTGTGGATCTACATCCCCGCTGCCGAGCAGGCCGCGATCCGGGCGTTGCTCGAAGAACGCGGTGCCCGCGCCAGCGAGCGCGATCCGCTGGTGTGGCTGCGTCACGAGGACGGCGAGGTGCTGGGGCAGATCGAGATCCGGATCCGCCAATGGCCCGGCGGCGAGGAACGACTGCTCGGGATGGGACATCCCCATGGTCGCTTCGTCGAGTGGCGGGGCTGAGCGCCCAGCGTGATACCGTCGACGCCGCGCCCGCGTTCCCGGGCTGCGTAGCAACAGGAACAGGAGAAGCCAGATGGGTCTTGCGAGCGAGTTCAAGCAGTTCGCCATGCGCGGCAACGTCGTCGACATGGCGGTCGGCATCGTGATCGGTGCGGCCTTCGGAAAGATCGTGTCGTCCTTCGTCGCCGACGTGTTGATGCCGCCGATCGGATACATCGTCGGCGGAGTCGACTTCACGGGCCTGTCGATCCAGCTGGCGGCAGCAGAGGGCGCCACCCCGGCGGTCACGCTCAACTACGGCAACTTCGTCCAGACGGTGGTCGACTTCACGATCGTCGCCTTCGCGATCTTCATGGTCATCAAGGCGATGAACGTCGTGAAGAAGGAGGCACCGGCCAAGCCCGCCGAAGTGCCCGCCGACATCAAGCTCCTGACGGAAATCCGCGACGCGCTCAAGAATCGCTGAGGCGCTTCGAAGCCTGAGACGCAACGCCCGGATCGAGCGCCGACCGGGCTGACGTCGTCCGGCGGCTTCCCCGTGCGCCGCTCGCGATTCCCTGTCTTCCGTGCGCGGATGTCAGCGCAGCGGCCGGCCAGTCGTCCGGCGTGCGTTACTCTCGCGCCGCCTTGGACGACTTCATCCGCCTCGCGTTCCCCGCTCTGGCCGTGATCACCTGGGCGATCGTCCCCGTCTACGCCTGGGTCCAACGCGGTCGCACCTTCGCGATCTTCTCGGGCGTCGTGATCGGGCTTTCGCTGGCGGGGGGTCTCGTCGTGCACAGCCGCCTGCCCGCGTGGTTGCCGTCGCCGTGGCTCGGCTTCGCGCAGGCCGGCCTCGCGTTCGGGATGGCGATGACGGCGCTCCATTACGCGCACCTGGTGAACGCGCGAATGCGCGGGCCGGCCTTCCGCCGCCTGGTGTCGATGCCCGGGCAGGTCTTCATCGCCGCGAGCTTCATGGCCACGCTCTGGATGCTCGTCCTGCTCGTCGTGCGCGTTCCGCTCTGGGCGCTCGGCCAGACGACCGCCCTGCAGTGGCTCGCTCCCCTCGATCTGCTCCCGTACGCGATCGGTCTGGTCGCCGCGTTCACCTCGCATCGCCCGCCCCGCGAGATCGTGCGCATGCAGCTCTCCAAGGAGGGTCCCGATGTGTTCACGCGCGTGCCCGTCGAGCGACGGCGGCATCGCCGCGGCGAGTCGTCGCACGCACCCGATCAGCAGCTGCGGGTCGTGCAGATCTCCGATCCGCACCTCGGCCCGTGGCAGTCCGTCGATCGCCTGAGGCGCCTGGTCGAGGATCTGGTCGATCATGCGCCGGATCTCGTGCTGTTGACCGGCGACTTCCTCACGATGGAGAGCAACGCGACGCCCGGTGCCCTCGCCGATGCGCTCTCGCCGCTGCGTGCCCTGTCGGGGCGTTGCTATGCGATCTTCGGCAACCACGACCACGAGGCCCCCGAAGAGGTGCGCCACGGGCTCGCCGCCAACGGCATCGTGCTGCTGATCGACGACAGCACCGTGCACCAGACGGATTTCGGTCCCGTGCAGATCGTCGGCGCCAACTATGTGAGTCGCGACCGCAAAGCGCATCTCGCCGAGTTGCTCGAGCGACATCCGCGGCAGACGGGGCACCTGCGACTTCTGATGCTCCACGATCCGAGCGCCTTCCACGATCTGCCCGACGACGACGTCGATCTCGTGTTGTCCGGGCACACCCATGGCGGGCAGGTCGGGCTGGTGAGCTTCGGGCTCGATTGGACGGTGCTGTCGCGCTCGCGCTGGCCGGACCACGGGCTGTTCGCCCGCGGTCGCAGTCGCCTGTATGTCCATCGCGGCACCGGCTTCTACGGCTTCCCGCTGCGGGTCGGTGTGCCCGGCGAGGCGTCGCTGCTCGAAGTGCTCTGGGATCCGTCGAGCTGACGCGCTGCGGGTCCGGGCCGCTATGCTGCGCGCTTGCCCGACCCGACGAGACTCGACGATGAAGAAAAGGCCCGCGCGCGACGCCTGCTGATGCGTCGCGATCCGGTGCTCGGCGCGGTGATCCGCACCGTCGGTCCCTGCACGATCGAACGCCGCCACGACCCCTACCGTGCGCTGCTCCGCTCGATCCTCTATCAACAGCTCGCCGGCGCCGCCGCGGCCAGTATCGAGCGCCGGTTCTGTGCGCTGTTCGGCGGTCGCTACCCGATGCCGGCCGTGCTGCTCGCGAGTGACGACGAGACGCTGCGCAGCGCCGGCCTGTCGCGCCAGAAGCTCCGGGCGATGCGCGCCGTCGCTGAAGCGTTCGGCGCGGGCGGGCTCAGCAACCGTCGCATCACGCGCATGAGCGACGAGGCCGTCATCGAGGCGGTCACCGAAGTGCACGGCATCGGCGAGTGGACGGCCCATATGTTGCTGATGTTCTCCCTCGGCAGACCGGACGTGCTGCCCGTGGGCGACTACGGGGTCCGCAAGGGCGCAGCCCTCCTCTATGGCCTCGCCGATCTGCCGCGACGCGCCGAACTCGAAGCACTGGCCGAGCCGTGGCGCCCCTATCGCAGCGTCGCGTCGTGGTACTTGTGGCGCGTGCTCGAGCTGCCCGTCGCCGACGATTCGGGTGCTCCGGCGGTCGCCGTGAAGCCTGCGAAGAGGGGCGCCCGCAAGTGATCCGCCGCTGCGCCTCACTGTGGTCGGCCAGCCTGCTCACTCTGCTGTGTGCGTGCACGACGGGCGCCGAGCCCGTGACCGAAGCCGCCGCGCCGCCGGTTCCCGCGTCGATCCGTGGCTTCGAGCCGCGAGCCGATCGGCCCCGGCCCCTGATCGCGGTGGTCGGCGAGAACACCTACACCGAACTCACCGACTATGTGATCCCGTATGCGGTGCTGACCGAGTCCGGTGTCGCCGATGTTGTCGCGCTGGCGACGAAACCCGGTCCGCTCCGCATGTTGCCGGCGCTCTCGATCTCGCCGCAGGCCACGGTCGGCGAGTTCGACGCCCTGCACCCGGATGGCGCCGATTACGTGATCGTGCCGGCCGTGCATGCCGTCGAGGATCCGGTGCTGCTCGCGTGGGTGAACGCCCAGGCGTCGAAGGGCGCCGCGATCGTCGGCATCTGCGACGGGGCCTGGGTGCTCGCGCATGCGGGTCTGCTCGAGGGCCGGCGCGCGACCAGCCACTGGTTCTCGTTTTCCGATCTCGAAGATGAGTTTCCGGGTACGCACTGGACTCGTGATACGCGCTACGTGGCCGACGGACCGATCGTCACCACGACCGGCGTCACTGCATCGATCCCGGCCTCGCTTGCGCTGGTCGAGGCGATCGCGGGCTTCGAGCAGGCGCGCATCGTGGCCGATCGGCTCGGCGTCGAGGACTGGAGCAGCGAGCATCAGAGCGATGCCTTCCGGCTGTCGGCCGGGAACGCCTGGACGGCGGCGAGCAACTGGCTGGCGCTCTGGTCCCACGAACGGATCGGCGTTCCCCTCGAGCCGGGCATGGATGAACTCGCGCTGGCGCTGCAGGTCGACGCACTCGCCCGGACGTATCGCTCCGAGGTGATCTCGACCTCGCATGACCTCGCGCCCGTCCGCACGCGCCGCGGTCTGCTGATCATTCCGGATGACATCAGCGATTCCACGTCGACCGATCGCGTCGTCGTTCCGAGGCCCGGCCTCGATGCCGCCCGCGCCCTCGACGAGACCCTCGTCGAGATCGAGCGCTGGTATGGTGCCCCAACCGCCGATTTCGTGGCGCTCCAACTCGAATACCCGCGGCCCTGAAGTCTCGCCCGAAGCCGACTACGCGATCACTTCGTAGTCGGCGAGATCGGGCTCCCGCGTCCAGCTCCAGTAGTCGACCAGCAGCCAGGGCGACGTCGCGGTCACGCGCCCGCTCGAGTTCTTGTACCAGCTGTCCATGCCGGGATGCGCCCAGACGGTGCGCGCGAGCGTCTCGTCGAGTCGTCGGTTGAACTCGTCGTTCACCGACTCGCGGCAATCGAGTGCGCGGGCGCCACGCGCGAGCAGCGCGCGGATGCAGCCGAGCAGGTAGCGGACCTGGCATTCCGAATGGAAGATGATGCTGCCCGCGTGCGCGAGATTGGTGGCGGGGCCGTACAGGCAGAACAGGTTGGGGAAGTGCGGCACCGTGATGCCGAGATAGGCCTTCGGGTCGTCGCCCCAGGTCTCGGAGAGCACGGCGCCAGCGCGCCCGGTGATCTTCATCGGCCAGAGGAAGCGGCTCGCATGGAAGCCGGTCGCGAAGACGATCACGTCGACTTCGTGTCGGCTGCCGTCGCGGCAGACGATCGCCTTGCGCTCGATGTGGTCGATGCCCGCGGTCACGAGATCGACGTGCGGTTGCTTGAGGGTCGAGAGCCAGCTGCCGTTGTCCTGCAGCATCCGCTTCCCGAAGGGCGGATAGCTCGGCACCACCTTCGCGAGCAACTCGGGATCGTCGCCGACCTGCGACGCCATGTACTGCGTGAACACCTCGCGCGTGGCTTCGTTCAGCGCGTTGACGGAGCGCTCGGGATGCGGCCACTCGGGGTCGACGATCAGCGCGGGCATCAGGCCGTCCGAGCCCGGCCAGAAGATCAAGAAGCGGTACCAGCGCCCGTAGCAGGGCACGTGCTTGAGCAGCCACTTCGTGCCTTCGTCGACGGCGCGGTGGTAGTTGGGATTCGGCAGCATCCAGGCGGGAGAGCGCTGGAAGACCGAGAGATGCGCGACCGTCTTCGCGAGCTCGGGCACGAGCTGGAAGGCGCTCGCCCCGGTCCCGATCACGCCGACCCGCTGGCCGGCGAGAGTGTGCTCGTGCTGCCACTCGGCCGAGTGGAAGGCCGGGCCGGCAAAGTCGGAGAGGCCCGGGATCTCGGGGATCTTCGCGCGGTTCAGCTGCCCCACCGCGCTCACCAGCGCGTTGGCGCTGATCGTCTCGAGCCGGCCACCCGGCCCGCGGATCTCGACCCGCCACAGCGCCGACCCCTCGTCGAACGTCGCGGCGACGACCTCCGTGCGCAAGCGGATGTGCGGGCGGACCCCGTGACGAGTCGCGCAGTCCTCGAAGTAGTCGCGCAGTTCGGGTTGGCGCGAGAAATACTCGCTCCAGTCGGGATTGGGCTCGAACGAATAACAATAGAAGTGGTTGCCGATGTCGACGCGACAGCCCGGGTAGGTGTTCTCGAACCAGGTGCCGCCGACGCCCTCGTTCTTCTCGATCACCGTGTAGGGGATGCCCGCGTGCTCTAGGCGGATGGCGGTGAGCAACCCCGACATCCCCGCGCCGATCACGACGACGTGGAAGCCGGCTCGCGCTTCGGCGGGCACGTCGTCCCATTCGAGATCGCGCGCATCGCGTCCATCGAGGGCGAGTTCTTCGAGCATCATCGGCACGTAGCGCTCGCGCACGGGTTCACCGACCACGAAGCTCATCATCTCGTGGATCGTCTCGTTCGAAGGCGGAGCGGGCAGACGACAACCGCCGTCGCGGTAGGTGACGAGGGCTGCGAGCACCATCCGGCGCACTTCCGCCTTGTCGGCGTCCGACAGGCCGCCGGTCAAGTCGCCGAGCGCCGCGGCACCCGGCCGGATGCGCCCGCGCAGGACGCTCGTGTCGCCCGTCAGATGGACGATCGACGCCATCAGGGCCGGGATGTTGGCGCTCTCGAGCGCACGCGCGATCTCGGCGTCCGTGGCCGTGATGGGGAGAAGCTCGGGGGGGCGGTTCGCCGTCACTGCATTCGTCCTCTTCGCTGCACTAGATCAAGTACCCGTCCCCGGACGCGCGCACCGTGAGATCGCTGATCGAGACTCCCCAGGGCTGATCGATCGCGAACACGATCTGGTCCGCGAGGATGTCGGGCGCGAGCGAGAAGTAGGCGATCGACTCGGGGTCGGTCAGTTCGGGCTTCGCGTCGCCTGTCATGATCTGCGCGAAGGTCTGCATGAAGCCCGGCATGTTCGCGCCGAGGATGCCCCCGACCGCACCGGGATTGATGACACCCGCGCCGAGTCCCGTGCCCGGCACGCCGGTCGGGCGGATCGTCGTCACCTTGATGCGGCCCTGACTCTCCTGCCGCAGCGCTTCGGAGAGGAAGTTCACGGCCGCCTTGGTAGCGCCGTATACCGCGGCGCCCGAGACCGGATAGTTGCCGTAGATCGACGACAGATTGACGATCTGCCCGCGCCCCTGCGCGATCATCGGGTCGTATACGGCGATGATTCCGTTCAGCACACCCTTGAAATTGACGTCGATGCAGCGGTGCCACGCCTCGGCGGCCGTGGCGTGATCCGAGTAGAAGGCCAGCGGCATCACGCCGGCGTTGTTGACCATTACGTCGATGGCGCCGAAGCGCGCCAGCGCAGCGGCGGCGACTGCCCGCATGTCGGCGAGCCGCGAGACGTCGGCGCGGATCGTCTCGATGGCGCCACCCGCGCCGAGGATCGAATCGGCGGTGGTCTTCAGTGCGCTCTCGTCGATGTCGGTCGCGACGATCCGTCCACCGAGGGCGGCACACTTCTGGGCGACCAGTCTTCCGAAGCCACCACCTGCTCCGGTGATGAGAATGACCTTGTCCTTCACGTGGTTCGACACTGCGTGCCTCTCTTTGCGGTGGCTGCGGGGTCCGTGCTTCCGCGGTCAGTCGTTCGCAGGCTCGCTCTCGGGTCGGTGGTTCGCCATGGCGGCGTCGCGGTCCGCCGCCCGCGTGCGGGCATCGCGGCGCGCAGAACCGACGAGCAGATAGTCGACTGCGTATTCGGGACGCAGGTCTCCGCTCGGATCGACCAGCCACGGCATCGCGAGGCGTCGCGGCACGCGCACCGGGGCGACGACCAGTCGCGTTCCGAACACGAAATCCCAGACCGGCGTGGAGACGCCCTGCGCGAGGCGCGGGTCCACGAAGTGGTGGGCGAAGTGGTTGCGCCGGCGCCAGCGTCCGTATGGGCCGCGGGGCGGTCGCGTATGGGCGCGACGGTGCAGCACCTCATAGAAGAGATACATGGCCACGAACCCGAGCGTGAAGCACAGGCCGGTCGTGACCCCGGCCACAGCGATCGCCATCGGCAGCATCAGCAGCGTGGCCGCGACGGCGGCCAGCGCCTTCTGCCACCACGGCGCGAAGTAGTCGACCTCGGCGTGGTGCTTGCGGTGCTCGCGCGCGCCGATCCGGGTCGCCGATGCGCCGTGGAACACGAAGCGATGAAGCCCGTACTCGACGAGCGTCCAGCCGACGGCACCCAGCGCGAATCCGATCAGAGGGGCAGCGATCACGGCCATCGAGAGGCCTCCCGCATCGGACGCTAGCAGCCGATCGGGACACGCGGATCGGCTGCATCGAAGCGCTAGCCTCCATCGCTTCGATCACGCGAGCAGGCTGGGAGACGACGCGACCCGATGCGACGCGCAGCACTGACGATCTGCTTCGTGCTGATCTCGATCGCGGTCTACTGGCCGGTCCTCGAGCCGGGATCCGGCTTCGTGTGGGATGACGACGCCGAGTTGTGGGGCACGCGCGGGCAGCTCGTGCTGGCCGACGACGGCCCGCTGCAGGCCTGGTGGCCGATCGCCCGGCCCGACGAGGGATGGCACCGGATCGATCTCTGGCAGCCGGTGCTGGGCATGGGGACGTGGCCGCTCACCCCGACGGTCTTCTGGCTCGAGTGGCGCGCGTTCGGGGCGCAGGAACTCTGGCGCGGCTCGCGCGACCGGGCCAGCGCGATCGCGGCGGTCAGCGCGATCGCCTGGCGGTTCCACTGGCCGAACGTGCTGCTGCACGCGCTCGCCGGCGTTCTGGTCGTCGCCGTCGTGCAGGCGCTGCGGATCCGCGCGGCGACGTGGATCGGCCTCGTGTTCGTCGTGCATCCCCTGTGCGTGCCGTCGGTCGCGTGGGTGAGCGAACTGAAGAACACGTTGTCGCTGCCGCTGCTGCTGATCTCGACCCTGCTGTTTCTGAATTGGGACCCGAACCGGGACCGGCAACCCGCCGCCCGCCGCCGCCCGCTGCTTCGCGTCCTGTCGCTGCTGGCGTTCGGTCTCTCGCTCACCGCCAAGACGTCGGGGGTCGGGCTGCCGGTCGTGCTGCTGGCGCTCGCATACTTCCGGCGGCGCAGGCTGACCCTCGCCGATTGGCGCGCCACGGCGCCGTACTTCGCGCTCGGCCTCGCGATGTCGGCGCTGACGCTCTGGTTCACCGCCGGGAGC
>JANOFF010000015.1:0-70889 GCA_031413515.1 bacterium | reverse complement strand
AGGTCTTCTCGACTTGATCGAGGGTCGGCGTGACGCGGCCACAGAACGGACACTGGAAATCCGAGAACTCCACCACCGTCACCTGGGCGTCCGCCGGTCCGCGGCTCGGCGAGTCGGCGACGTCGATCTCGTAGACCCGCTCGGCGTCGGGTCCGCGCCGACGGGCGGGTTCGGTCGGTGGGGCCGCGGGCGCAGCGCCCGCGAGATCGAGCTTCGCCAGCGTGCCGCCGACCACCACCCACTGGGCGGTCGCGCCGTCGATCGAGCGACCGAGCAGAAAGGAGCCCCCGATCAGACTCAGCCCGAGAATCGTCGCGGCGACGATGATCGCGTTCCCACTGTTCACGAAGCACTCCTTCCGATGGATCGGATGCAGACGGTCGGTCCGGATCGCCCGGGCGCGCGGGCACTCGGGACAGTGCCTGAACGCCGGACCGGCGCGCAGGCGGGCCGAGCATAGCGCTCCGCATGCGCTGCTCCTGCGCCGCGAGTCGCTCGGCCTCGCCGCCGAGTTGCCGCTGATCTGCGCAGCTCCGGAATCCGCGCAAACCACCCTGATCGGACGTCACCTGTCGGCCGCGAACGGCCACTCCTCCACGCCGAGACCGGGGTCTCGCCACGGTCGGGGAGCCATGAAATGACGACGGATCAGACTGCAAACCCCAGCGGGCTCGCGGGCGAGCGCACTCCGCTCCGGGCTGACGCCGCCGAACTGCGCGCGATGAAGCGTGCCCTCGCGCGCGCCCCGCTCGGCCCGATCGCGACCCTCGCCCTCACCCACGCGATCCTGCATCTCGAGGATGAACTCGCGCGGCCGCGCGGCCTTCGCGACTGAACTCTGGATGAACGACTGCGGATGAAGGACGGCGGGTCGGGGATCAGACGTGCTCGTCTTCGTCGATGCCCTTGATGCAGATCGGATGCGGGGCCCACTCGGGGCCGCCCTCCCAACCCGGGATCTGCGCGGCCTGCGCGAGCCATGAATCGGCGAGCCCGCGCTCGAGCACGACGTCGTTGTTGTCGAAGCCCTCGAGCAGCGCGTCCCAGAGATCGCGTCCGCCCGATTCCCACCATTCGCGGCCAGGATTCTCGAAATCGATGGCGAGCTTCTTCAGTTCCTGCGTCACGCTGACATCCCCTCTGGTCTCACAGCCCTCACGACCCTCGCGGCTGTCCGTGTTCGTCGCGGCCGGGCCCACGGTAGCAGCGCGGCGCGTGGCCGAGCCCGGGTTCAGCGGCGACTCGCGCGCGGCCGCCAGCGATAGGCCTCGAGATCGATCCGACCCCGCGCATCGAACACGACCCCTTCGGCTTCGAGGACCTGTCGCTGGAGGCTCTCCATGCCGGGCTCGGATCGCCCGCTGACCTCGCCTCGGGCATTCACGACGCGCTGCCACGGAACCGCATCGTCGCCCTCCGCTTCTTCACGGAGCGCGTGCAGCGCATAGCCGACCTGGCGGGCGTGCCCGGGCAGTCCGGCGAGTTCGGCGATCTCGCCATAGGTCGACACGCGACCGTGCGGAACGCGCCTCACCACGGCGTAGATCCGCCGGTAGCTGCCCGACGCCGAGCCGCCGCTCACGCCGCGCGCCCGAGACCGCTGTGGCGCAGCAGCGCTTCGGGAGACGGTTCGCGGCCGCGGAAGTCGACGAACACCTGCATCGGAGGACGGCTGCCTCCGAGCGCCAGCACGGTGTCGCGGAACCGGCGACCGGTTTCGCGGACCGCCCGCTCGTCGTGGAGACCCGCCTCCTCGAATGCACCGAACGCATCCGCGGACAGCACCTCGGCCCACTTGTAGCTGTAGTACCCGGCCGCATAGCCACCGGCGAAGATGTGTCCGAAACTGCAAAGAAACCGGTCCTCGGGCAACGGAGCGAGCACCGTCGTGCGAGCCGCGACCTCGCGCTGGATCTCGAAGGCGCTGCGCTTCTCGCCGCCCACGCTGCGCGCATGCAGGGCCAGATCGGTCAGCGAGAAATAGAGCTGGCGGAGCATCGCACTGCCGGCGCGATAGGTGCGTGCCGCACACAGCTTCTCGTACAGCGCATCCGGCAGCGGCTCGGCGGTGTCGACGTGGCCCGAGAGCGCACGCAGCGTCTCGCGGTCGTAGCACCAGTTCTCCATGAACTGGCTCGGCAGCTCGACGGCATCCCACTCGATGTTGCGGATCCCCGACGCGAGCAATTCCTCGACGCGCGTCAGCATGTGCTGCAGGCCATGACCGAACTCGTGGAACAGCGTGGTCACTTCGTCGAAGCTCATCAGCGCGGGCTTGCCGTCGACGGGCGGAGTCTGATTGCAGACGAGGTACGCGACCGGCAGACGGATGTCCTCGCCCGGCGCCGCCAGCCGCCGGCTGCGCGCCACGCATTCGTCCATCCAGGCACCGCCCCGCTTCTCGCCCGGGCGCGAATAGGGATCGAGATAGAACGCCGCGATCGGCGCCCCCTGCTCGTCGCGCACGCGAAAGAAGCGCACGTCCGGGTGCCAGACCGGTGCCTCGCCGTCCGCCGCCTCGATCCGGACGCCGAACAGACGCGTGGCGAGGCCGAACAACCCCTCGAGCACCTTCGGCAGCGGGAAGTACGGACGCAGTTCCTCCTCGCTGTAGAGGAAGCGGGATTCGCGCAGGCGCTCGGCCCAGAACGAGAGGTCCCAGTGGCGGAGCGACTCGGCCTCGGGCGCACCGCACGCGGCCGCATGGGCGCGCAGGGCTGCGAGATCGGCAACCGCGGCGTCGTACGACGCCGTCAGCAGATCCTCCATCAGCCGCGTCACCGTTTCGACGTCGGGCGCCATCTTGTTCGACAGGCTGAGCGCCGCATACGACGGATAGCCGAGCAACGCGGCGGCTTCGCTCCGCAGCGCGAGGATCTTCTCGATCAGCGGCATATTGTCGAGCTCGCCCGAACTCGCGCGCGAGATGTAGGCGCGGTAGAGCTGTTCGCGCAGGCCGCGATCCTGCGCGTGCTCGAGGTACGGCAGCAGCGACGGCGCGTCGAGGCTGATGCGCCAGGGACCGAGCTCCGCCGTCGCGCCGGCTTCGCCCGCTTCGCGGGCCGCCTGCGCGGCGAGTTCGCGCAGGCTCCGGGGCGTGCCGGCCATCTGCGATTCTTCGCGCAGTACCAGCGAGAACTGCTTGGTGGCATCGAGCACGTGATTGCTGAAGTCGGTCGAGAGCTGCGCGAGTTCCTGCTGGATCGCGTTGAAACGCTCGCGCGCCTCGCCCTCGAGCGACACACCGGCATGCCGCGCCTCGCGCTCGAGGCTCTCGACGATCCGCTGCTGCGCGGCGTCGAGCTTCGACCCTTCGCCGCTGTGCTGCAACGCGACCAGCGCATCGTAGATCGGGCGGCTCTGCCCCTGACGCAGCGCGTACGTGACGACTTCGCTCTGTACGGCCTCGTAGGCGTCGCGCAGCGCGTCGCTGTTCTTCACGCCCATCAGGTGCCCGACGACCCCCCAGGCCGCTCCGAGTCGATCGTTCATGCGCTCGAGCGGTTCGATGATGCTCTCGAAGCGCGGAGCCACCTGCGCCTCGAGAGCCTCGAGTTCGGCGCTCAACTCCGTCAACAACTGCCGGATCGCCGGCTCGACATGCTCGGCGCGGATCTGATCGAAGGCCGGCAGGCCAGCGCGCTGGAGCAACGGATTCGGGTCGATCACCATCGAAAGCTCTCTTTTCTCTTTCTCTCGTTGCAGGACGACAGATCTGCCGGATTCCGTCCGAATGACTTTCTCAAGGAGCCGGCGCGATGCAGTCCGGCGCATCGTACCGCGCATTGTTGACCACGCTCCCGACCCGCGTCGCGACCAATCGGCCGGCCGCCGCAGGCACGAGCAAGCCGGCGAGCGGATCGGCGCTGTCGATCTTCGGATCGAGCCAGGTCGCGACGTCACGGCTGGCCAGGATCACCGGCATGCGGTGGTGGACGGCGAGGACGTCGGCGTTGGCCTCGGTGGTGAGCAGCGCGCACGACTCGAGCAGCTCGCCGCTCTCTTTGTCGGTCCACTCCTCCCAGACCCCGGCGATCGGCAGCAGGTTGCCGTCGCGCGCAGTGAAGTAGTGCGGGATCGAGGGCGGTTTGCGCTTCGCGCCGGCTTCGGGCGCGGGACGCAGCCATTCATAGAAGCCATCCGCCGGGATGATGCAGCGACGGCGGCGCAGCGCGGCGCGGAAGGCGGGCTTCTCCACGGCGGTCTCGGCCCGCGCGTTGATCATGCGGCTGCCGATCGACTTCTCCCTGGCCCAGAACGGAACGAGTCCCCAGTGCAACAGCGAAAGCCTTCTCCCCTCGCCCGCCACTTCGCGGATCGCGGCGATGTCCTGCGTGGGGGCGATGTTGAAGCGCGCCGAAATCGCGAGCCCGTCGTCGATCGACACGACGTCGAAGGCCGCTGCGATCTCTTTCGCCGAGCGCGTCAGCACCATGCGGCCACACATGTCCAGGGCCTCCGTCGAATACGCGATCGGGCGCGCAGACTAACGCGGCTCCGAGACCCGCAACATCCCACGATCCAGCGCACACGAACGGCGACACCGAGGGTCGATCGGCCGCGACCGGACCGCATCGACTGCGCCGGCGGGCTTCCTGAATCGGGTAGTCCGATTCCACTCCGTCGACCCGTGGCCGCACAAGCGGAGACAGGCGCATCCGCAGATCCTGCGCAGGTCGGGTTGGCAATCGCCCGAACGGGCGGCGCTCGACGGAACCCTGCATCGTCGCTCGTTCGGAGCCCGCCCGGAATGCACGGATCTTGCACCGACGGAGCGGTCGAAGCGATCCCGACGCTCGTGCGAACCCCGACCGGAGACCCCCATGCCGCGGAACTTCCTGCAGGGCCTGTACTTCATGCTCGGGTTGCTGCTCGCTTTCTATGTGCTGCTGCCCTTCCTCGGCGTGAGGGTTTGAGCTTCGTCACATAGCTGCGGAGCGCGCGGATCTCGTCGGCGCGCAGAGGCCGCGCTTCGCCCGACGTCAAGCGCCCGATCACGATCGGCCCGATGCGCACCCGCACCAGCTTCCGCACCGGGTGACCGAGCTGCAGCAGCATGCGCCGGATCTGTCGCTTGCGTCCCTCGGTCAGCACCAGATGGAACGTGGTGTTGCCCTGATCCTTGTCGAAGCGGACCTTCTCGACCCGCGTCGGCGCACTCGGACCATCCTCGAGGTGCACGCCTTTGCGAAGCTTCTCGAAGATCTTCTCCTCGATCTCGCCGCGGACGGTCACGCGGTACTCCTTCTCGCTCTCGTGGGTCGGATGCAGCATGCGCTGCGTCAGCGCGCCGTCGTTCGTGAGCAGCAGCAAGCCCGAACTGTCGCGATCGAGGCGGCCGACCGGATGCAGACGCCCGACTCCCGGTGGGATCAGATCGCGCACCGACTGACGCCCGTGCGGATCGCGCAGCGTCGTCACCACACCCGCCGGCTTGTGGAGGATCCAGTAGGACGGCGCCTCCACGCGGATCCGCTCGCCGTCGAGCGCCACCACGTCGACCGCCGGATCCGCCGAGGCGCCGATCTCGATCGGCTTGCCATTCACCGTGACGCGACCGTCCCGGATCAGCGTCTCGCAGCCGCGGCGCGACGCGAAGCCCGCCGTGGCGAGGATCTTCTGGACCCGCACCGGACCACTGCTCGTCCCGGTCTCGTCGGGCGTGCGGGGTCGGCGCTTCGGGGCGTGTTTCGGGGAGCGTCCGTGGGCCATCGCGAATCAACGCTCCACTTCGTCGTCTTCCGACTCGTCCCAGTCGTCGTCGGGATCGAGCGGTTCGTCCGATTCTTCTGCTGTATCGCTGTCGTCGCTGTCGTCGCGATCGTCCTCGGCGTAGACCCGCACGATGAACTCTTCTTCGGTGCCCGCGACGGCGTCGCTCGCATCCGCGGACGAAACATCCGGATCCCCACTCACTCCCGCGCCGGCCTCGACCGAAGCGGATTCGCCGACGGCGTCCGCCGCGCCCTCGAGCGCCGATCCCTCTCCCGACTCGTCGACGCGGCCGGGCAGCACGATGCCCTGCTCGCGCGCCAGCTCTTCGAGCTCGCGAAGAGTCGGCAGCTGGCGGATCGACTCGAGGCCGAAGATCTCGAGGAAGCGCTTGCTGGTGCCGTACAGGAGCGGTCGCCCCGGCACTTCGCGATGCCCGCTGATGCGCACGAGCCGCCGGTCGAGCAGCGTCTTGACCACCGCCCCCGAATCGACGCCGCGCACGTCGTCGACCTCGGCGCGGGTGACGGGCTGCTTGTAGGCGATGATGGCCAGCGTCTCGAGGGACGCCTGCGAGAGTCGCAGCGGTCGCTCGCGCCGGAGCTGCTGCAGATAGCCCGAGAACTCGGCGCGGGTGCGGATCTGGTAGCCGCCGGCCACCTCCCAGATCTCGAACGAGCGATCCTGCTCGGCGTACTCGCTGTTCAGCGCGTGGATCAGATCCTTGGCGGCACCGATCTCGAGTTCGGGCACGATCTGCGCGAGCCGCGCGAGCGGGATCGGCTCGGGGGAGGCGAGGATCAGAGCCTCGACGATTCTGCGCTGCTCGCTCGGTTCCATCGCGTGCCTTTCGATTCGCGCCGATCGCTTCTGGATTGCGTCAGTCGCGTGAGTCGGATCGATCGGGTCGGCTCGACCCGCGTCGTCACATGCTTTCAGTGATGCGCTCGTGCCAGCTCGGCCCGTCCGGGGTCGCGCGCTCGACTCGCAGCCGGATCGGGCCCTCGGGCGCACCTACGTCGCCGAGCCCCTGGAAGATGTGCAGGGCGCCGAGGCGCGCGAGTTCGAGCATGGCGAGGAACGTCGCCACCAGCATCGATCGGCTCGGCACGCCGAGATGCCCGATCTGGAAGATCTCGCTGAACTCCACCTGCTCGACGTGCTCGAACAGATCCATCACGTAGATCATCCGGTCGCGCACCGTGACGCTCTCGGTCTCGACCGTGTGCATGCGCATCTGTTCGCGCGCTTCGTCGAGGACCTGACGGAACGCCTCGATCAGCTCGAACAGCCCGACCTCGATCTCGCGGTCGTTGTCCGAGGTCGCTGTCCGAGGTCGCCTCGGGCGGACTGCCCTGCGCCTCGAAGATGTCGCGGCCGAGCAGGCGCCTGCGCGAGAGCGCTTCGGCGGCTTCCTTGAAGCGCTGGTACTCGAGCAGCCGGGCGATCAGATCGGTGCGCGGATCGAACTCGTCAACGTCGTCGTCGTTCGGCTCCGGCGGAAGCAACATGCGCGACTTGATCAGCGCCAGCGTCGCCGCCATCACGAGGTACTCGCCCGCGACGTCGATGTTGAGTTCCTGCATCAGCTCGATGTAGTGCAGGTACTGCCGACCGATCAGCGCGATCGGGATATCGGCGATGTCCACCTCGTTCTGGCGGATCAGGTGGAGCAGCAGATCGAGCGGCCCCTCGAAAGCGGGCAACTTGACCGCGTAGCCGTCGTCGCTTCCGACGTCGGCCCGCGTGGACCCCGAATCGAAGAAGTCGGGGTCTGCCGGATTCTGGGCATCGATGAAGCTCATGGATCCACGACGCCTGGGGGGAAACTCGTTGCCGGGGGACGAACCGACCTCTGCCGGACTCGTCGAGCGCCGAGTATGAGCGATCAGGGAAGAAGGGGCAATGAGAGAGGGGGTCCGCTCGACCTCCGCGGTGGGCCCGCGCGCATCGCGCGACCCGATCGGTCCGACCGATCACCGAGCGCTCGAGTGCACGCGCCCGTCACTGCCCGGCCGTCTCGCCTCCAGCCGCGCCGTCGCCCTCGGCCAACGCCCCCGGAGCCGGCTCGACCTCCCGCTTCTTCGCAGCGGCCTTTGCCTTCAGCTTCAGCCCGCGCGACTTCGCACCCTTTCTTCGCTTCGCCGGCTGCCGTCGCGCGCTGCGGCGCGCCAGTTCTTCGGCGAGCGCCATGGCTTCTTCGCGGTTGGCCACCTCGCCGTCGAGCACTGCGGCGCGCAGTCGCGCCAGCACGCGGCCGATGGCCGGGCCCTCGAGGCCGAGCGCAACCAACTCGGCGCCGCTGAGCGGGACGCGACGCGTGCGGTCCTCGGCGGCCCAGCGCTCGATGCGTCGGCGCAGCGGGGTCTCGGCGATCGCGTGCAGGGCGTGCAGTTCCTCCTCGGCCATCCCGGCGAGCAGCACGTCGACGGCGCCCCGGCCACGTGCCTTCGCGAGCTGCCGCAGCGTCGTCTCGGCGAGCTTCGGAAAATCGCGGATGCGTGTCGCCGCATCGCCGCGAACCGCCAGCCGCGCCACGGCGCGGCGTCGCAGGGCCGGGGCGAAGGGCGCGAGCCAGATCGCGAGGCCCGCGATCCACTCGCGATAGCGCGTCGTCCGCCAGGGGGGCTCGGCGGTGATGCGGCCGAAGCGGCGCAGCGCGGTCACTGATCCACTCGACAGCTCGAGTCCGGGCTCGAGCGCGGTCAGCACATGCCAGTCGGACAAGCGCTTCAGCGCCGCCGGCGGATCGAGGCCGAGCGTGGCGTCGGTGAAGCAGCGCTCGATCTCACGGCGCAGGCGGTCGCCGCTGACCGCGCCGAATGCACCGTCACGCAGCGCATCTCGCAGGCCGGCGCGCGTCTCGCGGGCCAGCGAGAATCCGAGCCTCGGCGCCAGGCGCGCGGCACGCAGCGCGCGCGTCGGGTCATCGTGGAAGCTGCGGCCATGCAGCACGCGCAGGCGCTTTGCCTTCAAGTCGGCCAGCCCGCCGACGAGATCGATCACCGGCAGCCGCGCGTCGACGGGGCCGGGCTCGAGGCTGATCGCGAGCGCGTTCACCGTGAAGTCGCGGCGCGCCATGTCCTGTTCGAACGAACCCGGGGCGACATCCGGCAAGGCGCCCGGTCGCGCGTAGGTTTCGCTGCGCAGCCCGGCCAGATCGATCGCGCCCTCGGCCGTCTCGATCCGCACGGTGCCGAAGCGGCCGTGCCCGACCACACGGGCGTCATCGGGCGCGGCGCGGCGCGCCAGTTCGAGGGCGACTTCGCCGGATCGGCCTGTGCCTGCGTCGACCAGCAGATCGACGTCGCGCACCGGCCTCTCGAGCAGCAGGTCGCGCACGGGCCCTCCGACGAGCAGGATACGCGCCCCAATCTCGGCAGCGACCGCGAGCACGCTCTCGACCAGCCCGAGCGATGCCGGCGGCAGGCTGCGCAGCACCTCGTCGCGAGTGAACGATCGCGTCGGCATCCTCAGGTCGCGCGCCCGGAGCCGCGGGGATGGCGCCGCTCGACGGTGTCGCGAAGCTTCTTCTGACTCACGTGCGTGTAGACCTCGGTGGTCGAGAGATCGGCGTGGCCGAGCATCGACTGGATGGCGCGCAGGTCGGCGCCACCCTCGAGCAGATCCGTCGCGAAGGCATGGCGCAGCACGTGGGGCGAGACCTTCTCCTGCGGCAACCCGGCCCGCCGCGCGAGCGCCTTGAGCAGCGTGAAGAAGTTCTGCCGAGTCATCGCGCCGCCGCGTCGGGTCAGGAAGAGTGCGCCGCTGCGATCGGGCCTCTTCCCGAGGATCGCCGCGCGACCGTCGGCGAGATAGGCCTCGATGCTGTCGAGGGCCGCCTGGCCGATCGGGATCAGCCGCTCCTTCGAGCCCTTGCCGAGCACGCGCACGAGCCCGCCCCGACGATCCACGCCCGAAACCGGCAGGCCGACGAGTTCGCTGACGCGCAGCCCCGCGCCGTACAGCAACTCGAGCATCGCGCGGTCGCGCAATCCGAGCGCACTCGTCGGATCGACGGCGTCGATCAGCGCGATGCTCTCGTCCGGCCGCAGCACGCGCGGCAGGGCCGGACGCACCCGCGGCCCGCGGATCCCCTCCATGGGATCCTGCGACAACAGGTCGAGGGTCTGCGCATAGGCGAGCATGCGGCGCAGCGAGGACAGCGCGCGCGCGCGGCTCCTCGCGCCGAGCCCCTCGGCCTCGAGCCGATGCGTGAAGGACGCCACGTGCTCGCGGGTCAGTCCGGACGGATCGCTGATCCCCGCCGCACCAGCGTGGGCCACAAATCGGCCGAGATCCGACGCGTAGGCGCGGAGCGTGTTCGCCGCGAGCCCGCGATCGATCCGGATGTGCCGGAGGAAGTCGTCGCGCAGCGCATCGAGGCCGTCGGCCGGCGGTGCCGAGGCAGGACTCGGGCGCCGGGGCGTCGCGGGCGTCATGTCCGATTCCCCGGCGCGCCGGCGTCGTCGAGCCGTCCGATCGCCGCGGCGAGCAGATCACTCTTCAGACGCGCGAGCGCATCGGGATCTCGCAGCTTGTGCCCCTCGGCGTCCTTCAGATAGAAGGTGTCGGTGACCTGGTCGCGGATCGTCGCCACCTTCGAAACGAAGATCTCGAGCCCGTGCAAACCGATGCAGCGCGTCAGATCGTGCAGCAGGCCCATCCGATCGTCGGCGATCACATCGACGAGCGTGTAGAACTCGGACTCGGTGTTCGAAATCAAGACCCGCGTCGGCTGGCGTGACGGGATGCTCGGCGTGCCGCGCCGGCGGCGTCGGCTCCGCTTGAGCATCTCTTCGACGTCGATCTCGCCGGCCAGCACGCCGGTCAACGTCCGTTCGAGCTCGCTCCAGGCGAACCGCAGCTCCTCGGCCCCCCCCGCCGGCGTGGTCAGCCGGTAGATTTCGAGCGCGATGCCTCCGCGACTGGTGTAGACGTGGGATCCGAGGATGTTGAAGCCGAGGGCAGAAAGGGTTCCCGCCACGGTCGAATACAGCGCGTGGGCGTCGTGGGTGCAGACGATGAACTCGGTGAAGCCACCGCGCATTTCGCGAAAGGCCGTCTTCAGACTGCGATCGTCCGCATAGCGGAGCACGACCTGCGCGTGTCGGGCGATCTGCCTCGGCGTGTGGGTCATGAAGTAGCGCCGCGGCATACCCTCGAAGAACGCGTCGATCTTCGCCTCGCCGACGCCGAGCTGACGCAGCTCGCCGCGCGCGCTCTCGCGCCGCACTTCGACGCGCGCCTCGATCAGCTCGATTGCCTTGTCGGCGTCGTCGGCTCCGGTCTCCAGCATCTCGGCCGCGCGCTCGAACAGCTCGCGCAGCAGCTGTCCCTTCCAGTCCGTCCAGCCATCCTTCGACGACGCACGGATGTCGGCGAAGGTCGCGAGGTACAGGTTGCGCAGGTTCACGCGGTCACCGCAGACCTGCGCGAGTTCGAGGATCGGCTTCGGATCCGACAGGTCGCGGCTCTGCGCCAGATGCGACATCAGCAGATGATGCTCGACGATGAACAGCGCGCGGTCGGCCCGCTCCTCCGACAGGCCGAGCCGCTCGAGGGACTTGCGCGCGCGCACCACGCCCTTCTGCGAGTGATGGCCGCCGAACCCCTTGCCGATGTCGTGCAGCAGACAGCCGAGGAACAGCACGGGCCGGTCGTCGACCTGCTCCATCAGCAGGCTCAGCTCGGGCATCGCCCTGGCGTACTTGCCGCGCCACAGCCGACGCAGCTCTTCGACCAGGAAGATCGAGTGCACGTCGACCGTATAGGTGTGATACACGACGTGCTGCCAGCGACAGACGATGTGCTCCCACTCGGGGATGAACGCCGAGAGCAGCCCGATGTCGTTCATCGTCATCAGGCTGCGCATCACGCGGCTGCGCGCATCGAGGATGCGCATGAAACAAGCGGTGAACGATGGATCGCTGCGCTTCGCCTCGTCGATCAGGTAGAGGTTCTCGCGCAGCAGCCGCAGCGCCATCCGCGACAACGGAACGTCGTGGTTCTGCGCCACCTGGAAGGCCATCAAGAGCCGGATCGGCCGCTCGCGCAGGTGGGCCGCATGGGGGATCTCGAGATTTCCGTTCGCGAGCCGGAAGCCCTCTTCCACCTCGACGCTCGGCGCCGGCGCTTCGCTCGAGTCGGCCGCCCGGGCCGCGCACTGCGCGATCACGAGCTCCGAGTAGGTCTTGATGGCGCGCGCGTGGCGGTAGTAGTCGCGCATGAACCGCTCGACGGGCAGGTCCGGGTTGTCGGGCTCGAAGCGCAGCTCGGCGAGCGTCGGCTCGGGCAGGTTCATCTGCTCGGTCTGCCCCGGCACGATCGCGCCCATCGCCCCGTAGCCGAGCCCCTCCGCAACCTGCTCCTGCAGCTCGAAACTCATCTGGTCGTTGGCACGCCGCGAAATCAGATGCAGTTGATTGCGGGTACGCCAGATGAAGTCGAGCGCGGCCCGGTACTCGTCCATCTCGCGTTCGGTCAGCAGACCGAAGTGCAGGAAGTCGTCGAGATTGCGCAGCGAGGGCTGCGCGCCGCGAGCCACCCAGTAGGCGGCGTGGTAGTCGCGAAGCGTCCCCGCCCCCTCCTTCACGTTGGGCTGCAAGAGAAACAGCGATTCGCCGTAGTCGCTGTGCCGCTTCTCGAGCAGCGCGCGCTGCTCGGCGATGAACTCGACGGGATCGGGCAGCAGCCTGGCGCGGATGATGTCGGCGAATTGATGGAAGAACTCACCATCCCCGCACAGGAACCGCGCCGTCAGCACCCCCGTCCGCACGGTGACGTCCGCGCGGCCGAGCGCGACGGTGTCCTCGATCGTGCGGGTCGCGCAGCCGACCGTCAGGCCCGCATCCCAGAGCCAGTACTGCAGCCGTTCGGCGATCGTGCGCACATAGTCGCTGAGGCTGTGCCGGTACAGGATCAGCAGATCGACGTCGGAATGGATCGACATCTCGCGCCGCGCGTAGCCGCCGACCGCCACGACACAGACGCCCGGCTCGAGCTGCCCGCCCTGGACGAGCACGCGCTCCTCGGCCATCGCGAACAGTCGTCGGATCAGGCGATCCGTCAGATCCGAGTTGGCCTCGTTGACGACCTGCCCCGAATCCGAACGTCCATGCAGATCGGTCAGGTAGGCGCGCACCTTTTCGAGATGGGCCCGGACCACCGCCGCGACTTCGCGGTCGCGGGCGGCGTCGGCGCCGCGCAGCGCCTCGAGTTCGCGATCGATCGTGGGTGCGGTCATCGCTTGCGGGCTCCGACCGACGGCAGGCTCGCATCACCGGCATCGGCGGTCAGTTGATCGATGCGGTTCCGGTACTGGCCGATGCCGGCGGCGATCTGGGCCGCAACGGTCTCGAGATATTTCTCGCTCCGCAGTAGCCCGGCGTCGGTGCGATTAGTGAGGAAGCCCGTCTCGATCAGGATCGAAGGCATGCTGGACATGAACAGCACGTAGAAGGGGCCCTGCTTGATGCCGAGATCCGGCATGCCCGCATAGGACTTCGCCAGTCCCTTCCGGAGATCCTTGTGCACGTTCTCGGCGAGCTTTCGCGAGTGCTGGGAGGCCTCGGCGACGCGCAGCCGCGACAGGGTGCGCTGAAGCGTATCGAGATCGCCGCGCGCGACGCCGTTCTCCCGGGCTGCGACGTCGAGGTTGTGCCGCGCGTGTCCCGCGTCGAGGTAGTAGATCTCGATCCCGCGCAGCCGTTTGTTGTGCGACGCGTTCGAGTGCACCGACACGAAGACATCCCCGTCGGACGACTCGGCGATCACCGTCCGACCTTCGAGATCGATGAAGCGATCGTCCTGGCGCGTCATCACGACATTGAACGAACGGGCGCGAAGCTCGGCGGCGAGCATCCTGGACAGTCGCAGGTTGACGTCCTTCTCGCGCACGCCGCCGATCCCGATCGCCCCGGGATCCTTGCCGCCGTGCCCCGGATCGAGCACCACGGTGCGCACGCTGCGAGACACCATCGAGAGGCGGCCGGTCCCGGTCGACTTCTGCTGTGTGTCCGCGGATCGGCTCGGTCCCTGCTCCTGTCGTCGCTTTCCGTACACGTCGATCACCAGGCGGTCGGGGGAGCTCAGGGTGAACATCCGGTGGTGGCCATAGCGCTCGAGGTCGATCACCAGGCGGCTGGCCTCCAGCGTGTTCTGACCGATCCGGATGCCTTGCAGCAGTCCATCTCCCACCTTGAGGCCCTTCACGTAGCGGGTTCCGACCCACACCCCGGGCACATCGACGTAGAGCCGCTCGGGCCTCTCTGCGCGACTGTCAGCGGGCAACCGCACGACGGCCTCTTCGGTCAGGTCGAGCGGGCGGGTCACCTCGACCACCACGCGCGTGTAGTCGGGATAGGACCAGGTGCGCACATCCTTCACGTCGCCGAGGCCCTTCGGCCGAGCCGTCCCGAGCAGACCCGTCGAGAGGACGACGAGGGCCGCCAGCCAGACGAACCGCATCCCGCGATGGCGCTGCGCGGCGATCGTCATCGGCCGTCCTTCAAGCGCGCACGCCAGCGCTGCACGGCGAGCAGGGCATCGATCGGGCTCGTTCGATCGGGATCGAGGGCGGCCAGTTCGTCGAGCACCGCGCGCCCGTCCGACGCTTCCTCACGGACGGCCGACGAGAGCGCGAGATCGAGCTGCGCATCGTCGACGCTGCCGCGCCCGGATCGACCCGCCGCGTCGGCCTGACGCTCGCCGCTCTCGAGTTCTGCCAGGATCGCGCGGGCGCGCGTGACGACCGCCGACGGCAGGCCCGCGAGCTTCGCCACCGCGATCCCGTAGGAGCGGTTCGCGCCCCCGTCGACCAGGCGGCGCAGGAAGATCACCTCGTCCTGCCACTCGCGAACCTCGAAGTGCGCGTTGGCGATGTGGCGACGCTGCTTCGCCATCGCGATCAGCTCGTGGTAGTGGGTGGCGAACAGCGTGCGGGCTTCGAGGCCGGGCGTGTCGTGGAGATACTCGGCCACCGCCCAGGCGATCGAGAGCCCGTCGAAGGTGCTGGTGCCGCGGCCGATCTCGTCGAGGATGATCAGACTGCGCCGCGATGCGAGACGTAGGATCTCGGCGGTCTCGCGCATCTCGACCATGAAGGTCGACTCGCCGCGGGACAGACGATCCGACGCGCCCACCCGTGTGAAGATCCGGTCGACGGCCCCGATGCGCGCCGACTCGGCGGGCACGAAGCTGCCCATCTGCGCCATCAGCGTGATCAGGGCCACCTGCCGCAGGTAGGTGCTCTTGCCCGACATGTTGGGACCCGTCAGCAGCAGGATGCGGGTGCCGCGCGAGTCGAGCTGCGTGTCGTTCGGCACGAAGCCATCACCGCTGCGGCTGCGAAGACTGTTCTCGACCACCGGATGCCGGCCGCTCCGGATCTGCGTGCGATCGCTCTCGTCCACCTCGGGGCGCGTCCAACCCTCGCGACGCGCCACCTCGGCAAGACTCGCCAGGGCATCGAGTCCGGCGACGCACTCCGCCGCGTCGCGAATCGCACCGGCCGACGCCACCACCTGCTGCCGCAGGTCTTCGAAGATCGTGCGCTCGAGCGCGGCCGCGCGCTCCGATGCGCCCATCACCGTGCCCTCTACTTCGCGCAGCGCGCCGGTGGTGAAGCGCTCGACGTTCGCGAGCGTCTGCTTGCGCTCGTAGTCGGCGGGCACCTTCGCGAGCTGGCTCTTCGAGACCTCGAGCGAATAGCCGTGCACCGGGTGGTATCGCACCTTCAGATTCGCGATTCCGCTGCGCAGCCGCTCGCTCGTCTCGAGACCCGCGATCCACTCGCGACCCTTCTGCGCGCTCTCGTGGATCGCGTCGAGCTCGGGCCGGAATCCCGCCCGGATGTAGCCCGATTCGCCTGCGCCGCGGGATCCGCGGGCGATCACCGGGGGCTCGTCGACGAGCGCCTCCACGAGCAGCGACGCCAGTTCGGGAAGCGCCACCGGCGGCACGATCGAAACCGGCCGCACACCGGGCTCCTGCGAGGACAGCGCGAACAGTTCATCACCCGCGGTCTCGAGCGCCGCGCCCACATCGGGCAGCGCGAGCAGCGAATCGCGCAGCGCGCCGAGGTCGCGTGGCACGGCGGTCGGTCGCGCCGCCTTGTGGAGGATCCGCTCGAGGTCGCGCACCTCACCGATGGCCTCACGCAGGAGCGAGCGCACCCGATCGCGCGCGACGAGCCACGCGACGGCATCCTGACGCAGCCGGATCTCGGACGGTCGACGCAGCGGATACGCGATCCAGCGCGCCAGACGACGGGCGCCGAGCGCGCAGCGCGTGCGATCGAGTAGTTCGACCAGAGTGCCTCGACGACCGCGATCCTCGCTGTTCTCGAACAATTCGAGATGGTTGCGGGTGGCCGCATCGAGCACCACGGTGTCGCGCAGCTCGTAGCGGCGCACACGCGGAAGGTGGCCGAGCGCCGCCGGTTGATTGACACCGAGATAGCGGAGAAGCGCCGCAACGGGGCGCTGCCCGCCCTCCGCGGCGAGTTCCGCGAAGCCCTCGGGTTCGACGGGCAGCTCGGTCGGATCGAAGCTCGCGGGCGCGACTGCGGTCAGCACGCAGCGCGGCAGCCGCAGCGCGAACATCTGTTTCGACTGCTGCAGTCGATCGGCGGGCACGAGCAGCTCGCGGGGCGCGATCCGCTCGATCTCCTCGAGCAACAGCTCGGGCAATCGGCCGGCGTCGACACCGCCCGCCGCGGGTGTGTCGAGAGCGGGGACCGTGACGCGGAAGTCGCCCGTCGATGCGTCGAGGACCGCCAGGGCCGGCGTCCCTCCATCGCCACCCGGATCGAGGGCGACGAGCGACACTTCCTGGCGACCGTCGAGACCCTCGGGATCGCCCACGAGGCCCGGTGTCACGACTTCGACGACGTCTCGCTTCACCAGCCGCCGTCCGCCGATCTCTCGCGGATCCTCCACCTGCTCGCAGATCGCCACGCGATGTCCGAGCCCAGCGAGCTGCTTGATGTACTGATCGGCGCTGTGGACGGGAATCCCGCACATGGGAACCGCGTCGGGCTTGCCCTTGTCCCGGGTCGTCAGCGCGATCTCGAGAAGCGGCGCCGCGAGTTCGGCGTCGGCCAGGAACATCTCGTAGAAGTCGCCCATCCGGTACAGCAGCACGGCGTCGGGATGGCGCGCCTTGATGGCGAGATACTGCTTCATCATCGGCGTCTCGAGCGCGGACGAACTCACGACGCGACTCCCGTGCGGTCGACGGGCACAAACGCTGCGTCCGGCTCGAACCGCGCGCCGACGTCGATGGCCCGCATTCCGGTCGGCCTGCCTGGTTCGAACAAGCGCACGGTCTCTCCTGCGCGTCCGCGCGTCCGTCACCTGCGCGCGGGGGCCAGTGCCCTCGTTGGGCGAGTACGTCCTCCGACCCCCCGTCGGAACCCGCATCCGCCCGCCGCCGCCGATCGCGGCGGCCCTCTCCACGATCTCAAGCTTTCTGGACGACTCCCCGGCCCGTGCGAACGATCGACGCGTCCTCGGAATCCACGGTCTGCGCGACGATCTCGGACGACGGGTGCAACTGCCTCAGCTCGTTCAGCTCCGACTCCAGTCCGACCGCCGCCTTGCGGAACCGACGGGCTTCGAGACGCGCGCCGATCAGCGAAAAGATCATCAACACGAAGGTGATCGCCATGCCGACGCCGGCCGAAACGACCAGCGCCTTCCAGACGGCCACGTCGCGGCTGCGGCCCACCACGTAGTCGACGTCGACGACCGTGGAGTTGCCGTGCGCGAAGCGCCATCCCGTATACAACAGGCCGATGAACACCATGAGGAACGTGATCCTGCGCAGGGTCCTCAGCGTCGTCCGCCCGGTTTGCTTCGCGTCGCTCAGGCCGAGACCTCCCGGCCGCGCGGTGCGGCGCTCGGAGACTCGTCGACCATCTCCTTCAATTCTTTGCCGACCTTGAAGAACGGGGTGCGCTTGGCACTGATGTGCACGGGCTCGCCAGTCTTCGGATTGCGACCTTCCCGCGCCTCGCGGACCTTGACCTGGAAGCTTCCGAATCCCCGGATCTCGATCCGCTCGCCGAGGCGCAGCGCCTCGATCATCGCGTCGAAGATGGTGTTGACCACCACCTCGGTGTCTTTCTTCGAGATGTGTGGAGTCTGCTTGGCGACTTCTTCGATCAGCCCGCTCTTGGTCATCTCACTCCCCAGGATCGACAAGGCCCGGGCGGAGGTCTCTCCACCGCCCGGGCCCCGCATGACCACTGCCTACGACGCGTCGGACTCGCCGGCCTTCTTGGCGAGCTTCTCGGCCAGCAGATCACCCAGAGTCGTCGTCTGGGTGGAGGCCTGCTGGGCGGCGAGCTCCTGAAGTGCCTTGCGCTCCGCCTTGTCGTTCACGGCACGGATGGACAAGGAGATCTTCTGCTCGCTCGGATCCACCTTGACGACCAGTGCCGTCACTTCCTGACCCTCCGAGAACATCTCGGCCGGTTTCTCCACGCGCTCCGCAGCCAGCTCGGACGTGTAGACCAGACCGTCGATCCCCTCGCCGAGCCGCACGAAGACACCGAAGTCGGTCACGCTCGTGATCGGTCCGGTGATCTGGCTTCCCATCGGGTACTTGCGCTGGATGTCGTCCCAGGGGTTTGCCAGGAGCTGCTTGATGCCGAGGGAGAACTTCTCGTTCTCCTTGTCGATCTTCAGCACGATCGCCTCGACCTCGTCGCCCTTCTGGAACTTCTCGCCCGGATGCTTGATCTGCTCGGTCCACGAGATGTCCGAGACGTGGACCAGACCATCGATCCCCTCTTCGAGGCCGACGAACACACCGAAGTTGGTGATGTTCCGGACGACGCCCTTGACGCGCGCACCGACGGGATACTGGCCCTCGATGACGGTCCAGGGATTGTCCTCGATCTGCTTCATGCCCAGCGAGATCTTGCGATTGCGCTCGTCGACATCGAGCACGACCGCTTCGACCGAATCACCGATCGCGACCACCTTCGACGGATGTTTGATCCGCTTGGTCCACGACATCTCCGAGACGTGCACGAGACCCTCGATGCCCGGCTCGAGTTCGATGAACGCCCCGTAGTCGGTGAGCGAGACGACCTTGCCCGAGAGGCGCTTGCCGATCGGATAGCGGTGCGCGGCGTCGACCCACGGATCCGGCTGGATCTGCTTGAGGCCGAGCGACACGCGCTCGCTCTCCTGGTCGAACTTGAGCACCTTGACCTTGATCTCGTCGCCGACGTTGAACAGCTCGCTCGGGTGGTTGATCCGACCCCACGACATGTCCGTGATGTGCAGCAGACCGTCGATGCCACCGAGGTCGATGAAGGCCCCGTAGTCGGTCAGGTTCTTGATCACGCCGTCCAGGATCTGGCCGGCTTCGAGCGTCGACAGCGTGTCCTGTCGCATGCGCTTGCGCTCGGTCTCGAGCAGGGCGCGGCGCGAGAGCACGATGTTGCCCCGTCGCTTGTTGAACTTGATGATCTTGAACCGGGACTTCTCGCCCAGCATGCCGTCGAGATTGCGCACCGGCCGCAGATCCACCTGGGATCCGGGCAGGAACGCCTTCACGCCGATGTCCACGGACAGGCCGCCCTTCACGCGGGCGATGATCGTCCCCTCGACGGCCTGATCGCTCTCGTAGGCGTTGCTGATCTCGTCCCAGACCTTGAGACGCTCGGCCTTCTCCTTCGACAGCACCACGCGCCCGAACTCGTCCTCGGCATCCTCGACCAGCACTTCGACGGTGTCCCCGACCTTGATCTGCAAGGTCCCGTCGTCGTCCATGAACTCCCAGGTCTGGACCATGCCCTCGGACTTGAAACCGACGTCCACTGTCACGAAATCACTGTCGATCGCGATGACCTTGCCCTTGGCGACTTCACCTTCCTTGATCGCCTGGGTCCCACTGTTGAAGAGCTCCGCGAAGCTCGGCTCGGCGGAGGCAGGGGTATTGGATTCATTCATTTTTGTTTTTCGACACTCCTAGGGTGACCGGCACGGGGCCAGTCGGGATTTCCGGGTGTTCGCCCCCGGATCGGGCGTTTTCGCACGTCGTCCGCGGGCGGGTCGCAGCAGACCTTTCGGTCGTCTGCGCCAGCGCCCTTCGGGCCTGCGTGAGAAATCTTTCCTGTTCATCGGAATCGCCGGCCTCGATCGCCTGCGCGAGCAGGGAGAGGGAGCGGCTGAATGCTTGCAACGGTCCGGCCAGCGCCTTGCGGTTGGTGTCGAGGATCTCGCTCCACATCTCGCCGTCGCTGTGCGCGATGCGGGTGAAATCCCGGAAGCCCGGGCCCGCGAGCTCACCCGCCGTCAAGGGTGCCTGCTGCAGCGCGTGGGCGAACGCAAAAGCGAGAGCGTGGGGTGCATGACTTACCCAGGCGACGTCGATGTCGTGTTCTGCCGCGCTGCGCAGCGTGACCCGGGCGCCGAGTGCCCGCCAGAACGCCACCACCCGGTCGATCGAACTCGCCTCGGCACCCGGCCCCGGCGTGACGACGCAGCACGCGCCATCGAACAGCTCGGCGGATGCGTGGGCGACGCCGGTCTTGTGGCTTCCGGCCATCGGATGCGCGCCGACGTACGTGACACCCGCCGGCAGCAGGCCCGGCAGCCGATCCGCCAGCGCACCCTTCACGCTGCCAACGTCGGTCACCAGTGCACCCGGGCGCAGGTGGCGGGCGGCGGCTTCGAGCAGCGAAGGCATCGCACCGACCGGCGAGCAGAGCACGACGAGATCGGCGCCCGACACGGCCGACGCCACGTCGCCGATCTCGTCGACGATGCCCGCCCGGAGCGCCTGTTCGAGCGGAGCGCGTCGCCGACCCGCTGCGGAGATCCGGCCCGCGATTCCAGCGCGTCGCGCGGCGAGCGCGATCGATCCGCCGAGCAGACCGAGCCCGAGCACGGCGATGCGATCGAAGGCTGCGTTCATCGCGAGGCCTTTGCCGTGCGCTCTCGCTGCTGGATCCGCGCGATGGCCTTGACGAGCTTCTCGTTCTCTTCGGGCAACCCGATGCTGATGCGGATGTGGTCCGGCAGGCCGAAGCCCGACATCGGACGCACGATCACGCCCTCGCGCATGAGCGAATCCGCGTATCCCGACCCGATCTCGACCAGGATGTAGTTGGCGTCCGACGGCCAGACCCGGATGCCGAGCGCGGGGAGCTCGCGACTCAGGTACTCGATGCCCGCGGCATTCACGGCCCTCGTCCGAGCCACGTGCTCGACGTCGTCGATCGCCGCCAGCGCGGCCGCCTCGGCGATCCGGTTCACGTTGAAGGGATGTCGCGCCCGCTCGAGGAAGCTGATCAGTTCGGTGCTGCCGATCCCGTATCCGACGCGCAGACCGGCGAGGCCGTAGATCTTGGAGAAGGTGCGCAGCACCAGGGTCGCCGGACGACGATCGAGCAAGGCGATGCAATCGGGGAAGTCGACCCGGCGCACGAACTCGTAGTAGGCCTCGTCGATCACGAGCACGACGTCTTCGCGCAGAGCCTCGATGAACTCCGCCATGCGTCCGGCACCGATGCTCGTGCCCGTCGGGTTGTTCGGATTGCAGACGAACACCATCTTCGTCCGGTCGGTCACCGCGGCCGCCATCGCCGGCAGGTCGTGGTCGAAATCGTCCGTCAGCGGAACCTTCACCACCGTGGCGCCCATGCCCTGCGTCACGATCGGGTACATCGCAAACGAAGGCCACGGCATCACGACCTCGTCGCCGGGGGACAGAAACGTCTTCGCGAGCAGTTCGAGAACCTCGTCGCCGCCGCAGCCGAAGATGATCTGGTTCGGACGGACGGAGAGATGGGCGGCGAGCCGGGTGCGCAGCGCGAAACACGCACCATCGGGATAGCGGTTCACGTCCGCGAGGCCGCGAGCCAGCGCCTCGAGCGCCTTCGGAGACGGGCCGATCGGATTCTCGTTCGAAGCGAGCTTCACGGCATGACTGATGCCGAGTTCGCGCTCGACCTCCTCGATGGGCTTGCCGGGCACGTACGCCGCGAGTCCGCGGATGTGCGGATTGACGAGTTCGGACAGACTCATGCGCCGCGCCTCCGTCCGAGTTGGCGCTTGCCGGGCTTCCTTGCCCTGGGAAACGAGCCGAGGATCTTGTACGAGTGCGCGTAGGCGGCCGCTTCGTCGAGCGCCTGACCGACGGCCTCCTGGGTCTCGTGACCCTCCATGTCGATGAAGAACACGTACTCCCAGGGCTTGCCCTTCATCGGGCGCGACTGCACGGCGGTCAGATTGACGCCGTGGCGCGCGAATGGCTCGAGCAGCTTGTGGAGCGCTCCCGACTGGTCCCGTCTCACCGTGAAGGCCGCGGAGGTGAGATCGCTGCCGCTCGCCGCCGGCGACTCCTTGCCGATCACCAGGAAGCGCGTGCTGTTGCCGCGCCCGCTCTCGATGTTCTTCGCGATGAATTCCAGCCCATACGCCGACGCCGCCATCACGCTCCCGATCGCCGCCACGCTCGGGTCGGCTGCGGCCAGTCGCGCCGCCGCCGCGGTGCTCGTGGCATCGCGGATCTCGACGTGTGGAAGATTCTCGAGCAGCCAGCGTCGGCACTGCCCTGTCGCCTGGGGGATGGACGCCACCGTCTTCACGTCCGCCAGCCGCCCCGATTGCGACAACAGGTTCTGTTCGATCGCGACCATGATCTCGCCGCAGATCGTGACTTCGCTCTCCATCAGCGCGTCGAAGGTCGGATTGATCGCTCCCTCGATGGTGTTCTCCACGGGGATCACACCGAAGTGCGACTCGCCGCGTTCGGTCGCGGCGAACACATCCTCCATGTGCGCCATCGGCGCGAGCTCGATCTGCGAACCGAACTGTGACACCACTGCCTGGTGGCTGAAGGTGCCTTCGGGTCCGAGGAAGGCGACGCGCACGCGCTCTTCGAGTGAGCGCGTCGCGGAGATGATCTCGCGGAAGACCGGGGCGATGGCCGCGTCCGGGAACGGACCGGGATTCGCCGCCTCGAGGGCCGCGACGAGATCGCGCTCGCGACTGGCCACGTAGACCGGGCTGCGACGTCCCGCCTGCTTGACGCGTCCCACCTCGCGCACCAACTCGGCACGCCGGTTCAGCGCCGCGAGGATCTCGTGATCGACGGAATCGATCGTGTCGCGCAGACGCGCCAATGCCGGAGCGATGTCACCGTCATCGACGACATCGAGATCTCCGGACTGGTTGGCTTCCGACATCAGTGGGTCCCGGTGTGCGCGCACGCCAATCGATTGTTCGGGCGGGGGGAAGTCGACCGCTCGGCAGGTCGCAGCGCGCAGAGCGGGGAAAACGCGCTAACCCCCCGAAAAAGCTGGCGCAAGATAGACGAGCCCTCCCGGCGAGGCAAACTCCTTCGCGACCAATTCACGTGGAGGGACAGGGAGTTATAGACGGACTTCCCGAGAGCCGACCCCCAGGGACTCCGATCTGCCTGAAGTCGCGGCTAACACCTTGAGAATCCACCACTTTCGGGATCGGTCGGTCAAGAGCGGTCGGTCGCTTGTCGATAACGATCGAACCGGAGTCCCGACCCGCAATGGCTGAAGAACATCATCGATCCGCCCCACTCGAGACGGAAGGCGTGCCGCCTGGCCGGCCGCATCATCGTATCTCGACGCGGATCGTCTTCTTCGTGTTCCTGTCGACTTTCCTCGCGGCGGTCGTGGTCAGCTGGATCTCCCTCGATGCGATCCATCGGCAGCTCGGAGATCAGCTCGCGATCCGATTCCCCGCGCTGCTCGAGCGTCGTGTGGCGCAACTCGACCGTCACGTCACCGAAGTACGCGCCGATCTGGAGACGGACCTCGCACGGATCGAGCCCGGACGCTGGGCGAGTACCGATGCCCTTGCGACGGTCGGCCTGCTGAACGAACTGCTCCGGCGGCATCCGGCTTTCGCGGGTCTCGTCGTGATCGGCGCCGAGGGTGAAGTCGTCGCGTACAGCGAGGGGCTCACCACCGACTCGGCGACCTCTCTCGTGAGCGACACCGCCGGGCCTTCGGGCGAGACGGGTGCGATCGCCTTCCCGGTCGATCTTCCGGCACCGGGTCTGGCGACCCGCCTCGGCGTCACTGCAGGATCACGATCCATCATCGCGACCTACGATCCGCGACCGATCCGAGAGCTGCTCGCTCTCGCGCCCGACGAAGGACCGGGCCAGATCATCCTGACCGATGACGAGGGGCTCGGCTTCCTGTGGACGGACTCAGCGAACACGCTGACGAGTTCGCCCATCGTGCCACTGAAGAGGTTGGACACCCTCGGTGACGGCCGGGTGACCGAGTACATGGACACGAACGACAGACGTCTGCTGGGCAGCGCCCGACCGATGGGCGCGCTCTCCGGACAGATGGTCGTCGAAGCGCCCTTCGACACCGTCTACGCGCCGCTCATATCCGTCGTCCGACGCGTCCTTCTCGGCGATCTGGCCATCGTCGCGCTCTTCAGCCTGATCGCCCATCGGATCACCGCGGCACTCATGCAGCCGATCGAGGCGCTCTCCGAAGGCGCAGCCCGGATCGCGCGCGGCGACGTCCGTCACGAGATCCCGACGCCGAGGGCCCGGGACGAGATCGGACTGCTGACGCGCACGTTCAACGAGATGATGCACAAGCTGCGGCGCAGCCAGGAGGAGATCGAGCAGGACAAGCTGCACCTGACCGAGAAGAACGAGGAACTGCAACGCGCCAACGAAGTCCTGGCGCAGCTCTCGATCACCGACGGGTTGACGAAACTGCACAACCACAGGTTCTTCCAGGACCATCTCACCCGCGAGATCAAACGCGTCAGCCGGACCGGCGAGCCGCTCTCGATGCTGCTGGTGGACCTGGACGACTTCAAGCGGCTGAACGACCGGCACGGACATGCGGCGGGCGACGAAGTGCTGATGAACATCGCGGGCCAGATGAACGCCAACGTCCGCGAAACCGATCTGCTTGCCCGCTATGGCGGCGAGGAGTTCGTGATCCTGACACCGAACACCGATCTCCACGGCGCGATCGCACTGGCGGAGAAGATCCGGATGTCGGTGGAGACCACGTCCCAGATCATCGATGAGTCGATGCGTCCGATCCGGGTCACGATCTCATGCGGCGTCGCGCAGTACGACGGCGACCGCCGGAAGTTCTTCCAGGCCGCCGATCGTGCCCTCTATCGCGCCAAGGCCGAGGGCAAGAACTGCGTGATCGCCGCCGACGACGAGACCTGAGCGACCGCGTGCCGATCCGCCCTTGAGCGCCGCGCCGGGCGCTGTCATCCTGCGCCCATGGCGAAGATCATCGGGCTCTCGGGTGGGATCGGTTCGGGCAAGAGCACGGTCACCCGTCTGCTCGCCGGCCTCGGTGCGATCACGGTGGATGCAGACGCGATCGTGCACGAGTTGCAGGCGCCGGGTACGCCGATGCTGGCCGCGATCGCCACCGAGTTCGGCGCGGGCGTGCTTCGCGAGGACGGATCCCTCGATCGCGCGGCACTCGGCAACATCGTGTTCCGCGATGCCGGTGCGCGGGCGCGTCTCGGCGTACTCGTCCATCCGCCGGTGATCGCCGAGATGGTGCGCCGAGCCAGGGCGGGTGCTGCTTCGGGCGCGCCGATGGTGGTCCTCGACATCCCCCTGTTCTTCGAGGGTCAGAAGGCCGGAACCGGAACCGCCACGGCGATGCACTACGACGCAACCGTGCTGGTCTGGGTGCCCCGCGCTGTCCAGATCGAGCGGACGGTCGCGCGCGACGGCTGCGACGTGGGCGAAGCCGAACGCCGGATCGCGGCCCAGATGCCCCTCGACGACAAGCGCGCGCTCGCCACGCACATCATCGACAATTCAGGATCGCCCGAGGCGACTCGTCGTCAGGTCGAAGCGCTCTGGCAGGAACTGATCGGCGAGGCCCCGCGTCGCACGTCATCCGCCTAGTCGACGGGAGCACCGGGGCGAATCGCCGTGACTCGATCGCGGGCGAGCGGGACGCGCAGCGGCGCCTTCAACTCGGCGGCGAGGCGCGCCACGGCGTCCACCGCGTCCTGACGCGAGGCCGACCGCTCGATCGCGTCGACGAACGCGCTGCCCACCACGACGCCGTCCGCGAAGCGCCCCACTTCTTCGGACTGCGCGGCGGTCGCGATTCCGAAGCCGACGCAGATCGGCACGCCACCGAAGCTCCGCGCCAGTTCGACCCGCTCGCGGATACCGGTGGCGAGTCGTTCACGCGCCCCCGTCACCCCCTGCAGCGAGACGTAGTAGAGGAAGCCCCGGCTGCGTTCGCACAGCAGCGCCATGCGCTCGGGCGTGGTGGTCGGCGCCGCCATCAGTACGACGTCGATCCCCCGCGCGCGGCACTCGCGATAGAAGACTTCTCCTTCTTCCGGAGGCAGGTCCGGCACGATGATGCCATCGACGCCCACCTGTGCGGCCGCTTCCGCGAAGGGCACCGGCCCCATCGCGTGGATCGGATTCGCGTAGCCCATCAGCAGAATCGGGATCTCGATGCGACTGCGCAGACGCCCGACCATCCGGAGGATGCGGCGCAGACTCGTCCCGGAGGCCAGCGCGCGTTCGCTCGCCCGCTGTATGGTCGGCCCCTCGGCGATCGGGTCGCTGAAGGGCACGCCAAGTTCGAGCACGTCCACGCCGGCTTCCGCCATGCACAGAAGGATCGCCTCCGTGGTCTCGAGATCCGGATCGCCGGCGGTGATGAACGCGACCAGCGCGCGCTCGTCCCTCTTCTTCAGGGCCTCGAAGCGTTCGGAGATCCGGCCCATCAGCGCGACCCTGCGGCTTTCGCGGCCAGCAGGTCCCGCACTTCGGCGACGTCCTTGTCGCCCCGTCCCGACAGGTTGATCAGGACGATCGAGTCCTTCGACAGTTCCGGCGCGAGCTTGCGGGCATGGGCGACCGCATGGGCAGTCTCGAGGGCCGGAATGATGCCCTCCATCCGCGACAGATACACGAACGCATCGAGGGCTTCTGCGTCGGTCGCGATCACGTACTCCGCCCTTCCCGCGTCGCGCAGGTAGGCGTGCTCGGGACCGACGCCCGGATAGTCGAGCCCGGCAGAGATCGAGTGCGCGGGGAAGATCTGCCCATCGTCGTCCGACAACACATAGGTGCGCTTGCCGTGGAAGATCGCGGGGACACCGGCCGAGAGCGTGGCACCGTGTCGCCCCGAAGCCAGGCCCTCGCCACCCGGCTCGACGCCGATCAACCGCACGCCGTCGTCCTCGACGAACGGATGGAAGATCCCCATCGCGTTCGATCCGCCCCCCACACAGGCCACGATCGCATCGGGCAGCCGGCCTTCGGCCTCCAGGATCTGCTCGCGTGCTTCGAGACCGATGATCCGCTGCAGATTCCGCACGAGCAGTGGATAGGGGTGGGGGCCCATCACCGAACCGATGCAGTAGTAGGTTCGATCGATGTTCGTCACCCAGTCACGCATCGCCTCGTTGATCGCGTCCTTCAGGGTGTTCGAGCCCTTCGTGACCGGATGCACCTGGGCACCCAGCAACTCCATGCGGAAGACGTTCAGCGCCTGACGCCGGACGTCCTCGGCGCCCATGTACACCTCGCACTCGAGGCCGAGCAGCGCGCAGGCCGTCGCGGCCGCACAGCCATGCTGGCCGGCACCGGTTTCGGCGATCACGCGGGGCTTGCCCATGTACTTGGCGAGCAGCGCCTGCCCGAGCACGTTGTTGATCTTGTGCGCACCCGTGTGGGCCAGATCCTCGCGCTTCAGATAGATGCGCGCACCGCCCAGATCCTCGGTCATGCGTGCCGCATGCGTGAGGGGCGTCGGCCGCCCCGCGTAGGTGCGCAGCAGGTGGTCGAGTTCGGCCTGGAACTTCGCGGATGGCAGGATCTCCGCCATCGCCCGCTTCAGTTCGTCGAGCGCGGCGATCTGCATCTCCGGCGCATAGCGTCCACCGAATTCGCCGAACATCCCCGACGCATCCGGCTCGCTCTTCATACCCTGGGCACTCATTCGGTCATCACTCCAGATCCCACGCGTGCACCGCTCTTCGACATCGTTCGAGACTCGCACGGGATCTCGCCGCGACAAGGTCTCCCGAAGGAGGGGCTCGAATCGGTGAAACGCCGCGATCCGCTGGCGGATCGGCTCACTCGAAGTCGCTGCCGTGCCGCCGGACGGCCTCGATGAAGGCCTTCATGCGCGCCGGGTCCTTGCGGTAGTCGGCGCCCTCCACACCCGTCGCGACGTCTACACCCCAGGGCTCGATGTCCCCGACTTCGAGCAACGCCCGCTCCACGTTCTCGGGTGTGAGACCTCCGGCGATGATCACGTCGAGTCCCCTCGCGATCAATTCCGCGGCGCCGCTCCAATCCCAGGCCTTGCCCTGACCTCCTCCTTCGTGCGGGTGGTCGAGCAGAAGGATCGCGCTCGGATACAACTCGGCGGCCTCGAGGTCCGCACCGCGGATCGCCTTGATGGCGGGCAGATCGATCGCCTCGATCTCCTCCTCGGTCTCGTCGCCGTGGAACTGCACGCGATCGAATTCGACCCGCTGGATCACGTGATCGATCTCGTCCCAGGACGCATCGCGAAACAACGCGACCCGTTCGACCGGCGCATCCGCGACCGCCGCGCAGATCGCCTCCGCGCGACGCAGATCGACCTTGCGTGGAGAACCCGGCACGAAGTTCACTCCGATCAGATCCGCGCCCGCCTCGACCGCGGCGACTGCCTCCTCCGGTGTCTGGATTCCGCAGACCTTGATTCGCACGTTCCCGCTCACGTTGCCCTCCGTAGCTCTCCGAGCGCCTTCGCGACGTCCGGTTGACGCATCAGGGATTCTCCCACGAGATGTGCTCTCGCGCCCGCCCGCTCGAGACGAGCGACGTCTTCGGGGCCGAAGATGCCGCTCTCAGCCACCAGAAACACCTCGTCACCGGCCGGCAATCGTCGCGCCAGCCGCTCCGTCACCCCGAGATCGACCTCGAAGTTGCGCAGATCGCGATTGTTCACGCCGACGAGTGTGGCGCCCACGGCGAGTGCCCGTTCGAGCTCGGCTTCGTCGTGCACCTCGACCAGCACGTCGAGGCCGAGCGCCACGCCGCGTCGGTGGAGGAACTCCAGTTCGTCGCGGCCGAGTGCCGCCACGATCAACAGCACGGCATCGGCACCGGCGACGCGGGCCTCGTCGATCTGATACGCGTCGACCACGAAGTCCTTTCGCAGCAGGGGTACTGCGACCGCCGCGCGGACCCGACGCAGGAAGTCGAGGTGCCCGCCGAAGAAGTGCTCGTCCGTCAACACGGACAGCGCGGCAGCACCTCCGCGTACGTACGCCTGCGCGAGTTCGACAGGCTCGAAATCGGAGCGGATCAGCCCTTTGCTCGGCGATCGGCGTTTGATCTCGGCGATCACCGTCGGGCGGGGCGCGGCCTGCAGTTGCCGACGGAATCCGAGCGTGGGGCCCGCGGACTCGGCGCGTCGCCGCAACTCTTCGGGTGCGACCCGGCGCTGCGCTTCGATGAGTTCGCTGCGCTTGTGCACGAGGATCTCGTCGAGAATCGTCACGCGCCCACCGCCCGCCGGCTGCAGGCCTCGATCAACGCCGCCAGTCGCCCGCGCGCGCGCCCGGAGTCGATGCTCTCGGCGGCCAGCACGAGGCCCTCTTCGATGCCGGTTGCGGCTTCAGCGGCCCACAGTGCGCCGGCCGCATTCAGCAACACGATGTCGCGTCGCGGCCCGACTTCGCCGTCGAGGATCGAGCGCAGGATCTTCGCATTCGCGGTCGCGTCACCGCCTGCAAGATCCTCGGGCCGGGCGAGCTTCAGACCGAACGTCGCCGGGTCGACGGTGAAACACTCGATGCGACCGCCATCGTAGAGCGCCGCCCGGCTCGTCCCCGTCGTCGTCAATTCGTCGAGACCGTCGCTGCCGTGCACCACGAGCGCGCGCCGGGCTCCGAGCCGCGCGAGCGCCGAGGCCAGCGGTTCGACGAGCGACTCGGAGTACACGCCGACGATCTGGTATCGGGCACCGACGGGGTTGAGCAGCGGGCCGAGACAGTTCAACAGGGTTCGCACCCCGAGTTCGGCGCGCACGGCCGCGACGTGTCGGAAGGCCGGGTGCGCGGTGCGCGCGAAGAACGGCGCGATCCCCACTTCGCCGAGGATCTCCACACAGGCCCCGATCGACAGGTCGATCCGCACGCCGAGCGCCTCGAGGGTGTCGAAACTGCCGGTGCAGCTGGTCACCGCGCGATTGCCGTGCTTCGCGACCGGGACTCCCGCGCCCGCCACGACGAACGCGGCCGTCGTCGAAATGCTGAACGTCGATCGACCGGTTCCGCCGGTTCCGCAGGTATCGACCGTGCGCGGGTCCGGTGCCGTCGCTCGCGTTGCGATCGCGCGCAGCGCACGCGCGGCGGCCACGATCTCGGAGACGGTCTCTCCCTTCACGCGCAGCGCCACCAGCAGGGCCGCGATCTGCACCGGACTCGCCGCACCGGTCATGATCTCGCGGAACGCTGCCTCGAGAACTTCTGCAGGCACCTCTCGGGCATCCGCGGCGAACGCGATCGCCTCGCCGAGCCTCACGGCCGCGACCCCGGTCGGCAGCCCCTGACGAAATTCCCGAGCAGCTGCTTGCCGACCTCGGTGAGGATCGACTCGGGATGGAACTGGACACCTTCGACGGCCAGTGTGCGATGACGCACGCCCATGATCTCGCCGTCTTCGGTGCGGGCCGTGACCTCGAGGCAATCCGGACAGTGCTCGGGCTCGATCACGAGCGAGTGGTAGCGCGTCGCCGTGAAGGGATCCGGCAGCCCGCTGAAGACGCCCTTCCCGGTGTGATGCATCTCGGATGTCTTGCCGTGCATGATGGAACGCGCCCGCCCGACGCGCCCGCCGAACGCGACGCCGATCGACTGATGGCCGAGGCACACGCCGAGCACCGGCGTGCCGCGCGCACCGAAGCGCTTCACGACGTCGATCGAGACGCCCGCCTCCTCCGGTGTCCCCGGACCCGGCGACACCACGACGCCGTCCGGATTGCGCGCGAGCAGCGCGTCGACGGTCTCGACGTCGTTTCGCACTACATCGACCTCGGCACCGAGCTCGCCGAGGTACTGCACCAGGTTGTATGTGAACGAGTCGTAGTTGTCGATCATCAGGATGCGCACGTCAGTCGATCCCCTCGCGCGCAAGATCGATCGCCTGCAGGACGGCGCGGGCCTTGTTGACCGTCTCGTCGAATTCCATCTCGGGCTGCGAATCGGCGACGATTCCCGCCCCCGCGGCCAGGGTGATCGTGCCGCGATGCGCCGTCATCGTGCGGATGGTGATCGCCATGTCCATGTTGCCCGAGTAGTCGATGTAGCCCGCGCAGCCTCCGTAGGGACCGCGGCGCACCGTCTCGAGTTCGTCGATGATCTCCATGGCCCGGACCTTCGGCGCGCCCGACAGGGTGCCGGCCGGAAACGTCGCGCGCAGCACATCGTGCCAATCGAGTCCCTCACGCAGGCGACCCTGGACGTTCGAAACGATGTGCATGACGTGCGAGTAGCGCTCGACGACCGCGTACTCGTCGACATGGACGCTGCCGATCTCCGCGATCCGTCCGACGTCATTGCGACCGAGGTCGACCAGCATCACGTGTTCGGCCCGCTCCTTCGGATCCGCGAGCAGGTCGCGCTCGAGCGCGAGATCCTGTTCGGCATTCTCGCCCCGTGCGCGGGTGCCCGCGATCGGCCGCACGTCGACCCGCTTGCCCTCGACGCGCACGAGGATCTCCGGAGACGATCCGATCAGGACCGCATCCCCCTCCATGCGGATGAAGAACATGTAGGGACTCGGATTGATCGCGCGCAGATGGCGGTAGATGGTGAACGGGTCGACCTGCAGTGGCATCTGGAACTGCTGCGCGAGCACCACCTGGAAGATGTCACCGGCCTCGATGTACTCCTTGGCCCGCTTGACGATCTCGAAGTAGCCCTCCTTCGTCATGCTGCGGCTGACTTCCATCGGCACGCGCACCGCTTCGGCCCGCGGCTCGGCGGGCAACGACTCGCGCAGCCGCGACACCACCGCATCGATCGCGCGTACTTCGGCGCCGTAGAGCGACGGGAGATGGGCGTGCTCGGGCACTTCGACCAGACGCACGATCAGCGCCGCGTGACGGATGTTGTCGTAGACGACGACCGTCTCGGGGAAACTGAACCACAGATCGGGCAGACCGATCCGGTCGGGATTGCGATCGGGCACCCGCTCGACGAAACGCACCCAGTCGTAGCCGATCATGCCGACCGCACCGCCGACGAAGCGCGGAAGTTCGAGTTCGGGCGGCAGCACCGGCTGATACGCGTCGAGTCGGTCGCGCAGGAACTCCAGCGGATCGCCCTGGGAGGTGTGGCGTTCGGTGCGGCCGTCCACCGTCCATTCGATCTCCCGGCCACGGGCCCGGAAGATCGCGCGCGAACCGGTGCCGATGAAGCTGTAGCGGGCCCACTTCTCACCGCCCTCGACGGACTCGAGGAGGAAGCTCGTCCGTCCGTCATCGAGGCGCTTGAAGAGCGACAGCGGTGTGTCGAGATCCGCCATGATCTCGCGCACGATCGGGACGAGGTTTCCCTGAGCGGCGAGCTCGACGAATCTTTCGAGCGACGGGCGGAGCACGATGGCCTCCCCCGGCACCCGGCACGGCGCGGGGCGGGGCTGCGAGCGAAAAGAGCTTCGATTCTAAGGGGTTTCCCACCGCGTGCAAGGCGGAGACGCGATCGGTCGGGGCCCGGTGGCGAGGTCCGCGCGAGTCGCGGAGGGACGGCGCGCTAGAAGCCCGCGTCGCTGAACAGCCCGCGTGCAGCCGCGAATGGATCCGCGCCTGCACTTCCGAGTCCGGTGATGCTGTACCGGACCCGGAAGAACACGTCGCGAGTCGGATCCTCGATGAGATCGAAGCCGATCGAGAAGCACTTGCAGCGCGACGCGTAGACGACGCTCCCCACCTGGGTGAGCCGCGATCCGTCCTCCAGCGAGTAGGCGAGCGAATAGTCGATCGCGAATCGTTCCGAGATCCGGAAGCCGACGCCCACGTCCACCTGATCGACCGAGCGCGGAGCAATGAAGGTGATCTGCGGAGGTACACGCAGGTAGCGGTAGCGACCACTCACGTAGGGGGATCGCAAGAGTGCCCAGTCCGGCAATTCGACCCGCAGACCGAGCAGACCCTCATCGATCTCACCCTGCCCCGCGTCGAGCAACAGACTCGCCGTACCCGCGAGGCGCCCGCGCCATTCCGACTGGCCGCCCAGCACGAGCTGGCCCGCGTCGCCCTGATCGAAGTCGTGCTGGAACGAGACCCAGGCCTCGGCGCGAAGCGGATCGGCGCCACCCACGCGGCGTCCGATGCGGAACTCGTTGTCGAACCCGACCGCGAGGAGATTTGCATCGGCGATCCGATCGGAGGGATCGAGCACGTAGTTCTCGGGATCGAGCTGACGGAGTCGCTCCTGGTCGACGGTGGACGGCGGTGTGAAGATCGGCACGCTCGCTTGATTCCGCGTGCGGATCCAGGTGTATCGGACGAAGGGCATCAAGTCGTGCTCGCCCTCGAAATCGGCACCGAGAGACCGCAGTCCGACGAACCGGGTCCGCAGATCTCCGCGCGCGCTGGCGACGCCGCGTTCGGCGAAACCCGTCCGATTGCCGTCATAGAGTGTCTCCGCGTATCCGAGTTCAGGCACGAAGTCGGCGACACCCCCGAGCGACACCGGCCGTGCGATGCGCGGACGCACCGTGAAGCGCGTGCCGTCCTGCATCAGCGGTTCGCCGGGTTGGAAGATCCCGTCGCCGCGAGTCGGATCCGCGGCGCCGGCTGCCGGATCGATGCCCGCATCGAGGAAGCTTCCGTCCGGCCCGAGCAGAGCCGTGGGATCTGCGATCAGCGGATCCTCGCGCTGGAAGAAATAGCTGAGATCGCTGTCGAGACTGGGCAACAAGCCGAGTCCCGGTGCGAAAGGCGTCTCCCCGGGCAGCACCCGCACCGCCGCATCGGGCAGGCGATTCAGCAACGTCGTGTCGCGATCGAGCCCGAGCGGGTTCTGCAGATCGTCGGCGTAGTTGAGCGCCCCGACGAGGCCGACGCGCCCGGTCTCCCCGAGTTGACCGAAGGCGAACGCCGAGGAGCGCAGGAACAGATCGCGTCGGTAGAGCGCATAGTCATCGAAATCATCGAGGTAGGCGTTGTCCGAGATCGCCCTGGCGTCCACCCGCGCCCGGAAGTCGGCCGGCAGGGCCTGATCGTGCTCGATCAGCACCGCCCAGCGATTCTCCGGAATTCCGGTCGAGCCAGCCGCGCCGCGCTGATCGCGCACGTAGGCTCCTCCCATCACACCGCTCGAACGCTCGCCGAGCAGATACTCGACCTCGATGTCGCCTTTGAATCCGGCGTTCTCCAGATAACGGGGAGTGAAGATGACCCCGACGTCGTGACGCGCGGCCCAGAACAGCGGCAGTCCGACCTGCACGCCGTTGGTGCCGCCGAACGCGAGGTCAGGCAGCAGCACTCCGGACTCACGCTCGGTCTTCACCGGAAACAGGATCCAAGGCAGCCAGGCAACCGGCACACCGAGGACCTCGACGGTGGAATTGCGCGCTTGCCCGTAGCCGCCCAGTTCCACCTCGCCGACCTCGGTTTCGACACGCCAGGGCTCGCGGTCGTCCTCCTCCGGGCAGCGGCAGCTGGTGAAACCTCCCTCGCGCAGCGCATAGTCGACGTCGCTCCGGCGTTCGAATTCCCGGCCGACGACCACGAATCCATCCGCCCCGGTGTCGATCTCCGCGTCGAACAGGAAACCCTGCAGCGTGTCGACGTCGAATTCCATGAACGACGCCGTGGCGACCTGATCCGCATCCTCGATCCGGACGCGCCCGCTCGCCACCCCGCGGCGTGTGGCCAGACTGATCGCCATCCAGTCGGCCGTGAGCGTGCGTCCGGCCTGGCGGATCATCACGTGACCGTCGGCGATGTAGACCTCGCCGTCTTCCACGTAGTCGAGGCGGTCCGCTGAGAACTCGATCGGCACGGAAGGATCGAGCCCCGGTACCGCCGAAGCTTCACCGGCCGCGATGAGCGAGGCGGCCAGAGCCAACAGCCGGATCGCGAAGAGCCGTCGTGCGCGGGATCCAGCCTCCGCGGCACCGAGCGTCGCGACGGGGCGGCGCAGCTCCCGTGCCGACAACGGTTCCCCCCCGCCCATGGTCGCGGGCCCGATCACGCTATCAGAGCGCGTCCGGGCGGTCCAAGCGGATGGACCGCGATCAGGCCGGCGTGTCGAGACAGGACGAGAGGGATTCGAGATCGCGCGCCAGCAGCACGTCGTCCATCAGGCGCACGACCTTCTGGTCGAGCAGTTGCTGGATCGCGCGATGGGTCTCGAACAGCGAGAGCCCCGAGTCGATCGCGAGGCGACGCAACGTCGTCGGAATCCGGATGCCGTGCGGGCCGTCGGGCTCGGCGTCGCGCACCAGCGCGCGAACTACCGGCCGCAGCAGATCGTCGCTGCCGAGGGCTGCGAGCCGACGTTCGGTGTCGATCAAGCGGGCAGAGAGTCGGCTGATGATGCGGATCGCGATCTCCGGACGTTCGATGCACATGGCCTCGAGGGTCTCGCCATCGAGTTCGAGCAGCCGCGTCGTACGCACGGCAACCGCCCGGGCCGAGCGCGCCTCGCGGATGATCACGCTCATCTCGCCGAAGAATTCACCCGGACCGAGCCGCGCAACGACCCTGCGTCCGGAAGCACCCCTGCGCGTGAGTTCGATTTCGCCCGAGGCGATGATGTAGAGGACATCGCCCTCGTCGCCTTCGTCGAAAACGAGATCTCCGGCCTGGAGGGCGCGTTCGTGCTGCCTGCGGACCTGGACCTGCGTGCTCTCGGTCATCCCCGGCTGCATCGTCCAGCAATCTCGGGGCCTTGAGGACCACCGGATTTTGCGGCGCTGCGGAGTTCGGCGAGCCACAGACCCCTCAGGGAAGCCGAACGGGCGAAGCGACGAGGCCGGGCTCAGCGCGGAGCCGCGGCGCGCCGTGCCGCGACGGCGGATTCGAGCGTGGCGCTCTCGATCAAGCCGACGTGCTGCTCGGCGAGCGTGCCGTCCGGTGCGATCACGTACAGGGTCGGGAATCCAACGGCTCCGAACTTCCGGGCCAGTGCCTCGTCGCCGAGCAGGATCGGGTAACGGACGTCGTGCTCCGACACCCAGGCCGAGATGACATCGGTTCCTTCGACGTCGATCGAGATCCCGAAGACGGCCACATCGCTGTCAGCGCGATGGGCGTCATAGAACTGGTTCAGTTCGGGGACCTGGAACTCGCAGGGGGGGCACCAGGTCGCCCAGAAGTCCAGGATGACGGTCTTGCCCCGCAGCGACTCGAGACTCACCGGCTCGCCTCCCCCCAATCGCTGCAACGAGAACGCCGGTGCCGGCTCGGGCTCACTGGCAATGTCCGGTTCCAGCGCGGCCTCGGGCGTGCAACCGAGCCACACGATCAGTCCGAGCGCCCCGATGGCGGCCCGGACGCGGCCCGTCGCACGCGCTCGTCCACGCAGGATCACTGCAGCGCCTGCTCGGCGCGCGCCAACCAATCCGACACGAACACGAACTGGCCGTTCAGACGCGTGAACTGATCCGTGACGAGCAGCATGCCGACCGCCATCAATACGAGTCCGGATGCCACCTCGATCTTCCGGAAGTGTCGTTTGATGCGTCCGAACGCGGTGAAGAAATGCTCGATGCTCCAGCCCGCCAGCAAAAAGGGAATCGCCAGGCCCACCGAGTAGACGGCGAGCAGCGCGGTGCCCTGAACGACGGTGTCCGTGCTGCCGGCCAGGGTGAGCACCGTGCTCAGGATCGGGCCGATGCACGGCGACCAGCCGAGCGCGAAGCCCGCTCCGACCAGCCCGGTCGACAGAAAGCCGTGCTCGCGCATCGGGAAGTGCATGCGTGTGTCGCGATACAGCGCCTTGATGCGAAGCAGACCGGTCATGTGCAGGCCGAATGCCACGATCACCAGACCCGCGATCTGCGCGATCCCGATCTGTACCCCGAATACACCCACCTGCCACGAGCGGATCACGTGTCCGAGCGTGAAGGCGCCGATCCCCATCAGGATGAAGACCGCGGAGAAGCCGCAGACGAATCCGAGACACGCCTGCATCACACGCCGGCGCAGCTCAGTGTCGGCGACTCCGGCTTCCATCTCCTCGACCGAGATGCCCGAGACCAGCGAGAGATAGGCGGGCATCAGGGGCATCACGCAGGGTGACAGCACCGAGAGCAGGCCGGCCGCGAGGGCCAGCGGCACGTGGGAGACGAACTCATTCATTGCGGGTGCCGGAGAGTCGCGTCTCGCTCGGTGCCCTGCCACCACCCCGCGGGCCGATCTTGCGATCGACCCGCGGAGCCATGACCGGACGCGGATCTTAGATCCGCGTACTCCAGCAAGCTGGGCACGCCGGCCGGGCCGGGCCCGGTCGACCGCTACCAGCCGTCCGGTGTGGCGCCTTCCGGTGCAGCGGCGACCTGCGCCGTTCCGCCGGCCGACGTTCGGTACTGCGGCGAGCGTCCGACGAACTCGACTTCCTGGTTGCCCTGCAACGTATCCGGCGAGATCACGTATGTGCCCCGCACTGCGCGGGTCAGCACCGTCGTCGCCACTTCGCCGTCGCCGCCCGAGAACCCCCAGGCAAGGCCGGAGGCCACCAGACCCCCGAACGCGTACACGACCTTGACGGGTCCGTAGACCAGACTCGACAGGGCCGCGGCCGTTCCGATCCCACCTTCTTTGAACGTCCCGCCGACCCCGCCGTCGTCGGCGATCGAGACGATCGGCGCCGTCAGGAACGCGGCGAAGACGAGTGCCGCGCACAGCGCGCGACGACTCTTTCCTCTTTTCCCACTTCCAATCGAAATACAGCTGTCCATGACACCTCTCATTCGGGCGGATGATCCGCCTTGGTTCCCCCACAGGACAGTGTTCCGGCTTCTCGGGGAATCGGCAAGGCGGGCTGGACTCTGCCGGTGTCATCGACGGACTCCGGACCGGACTCGGTGAGTCAGAACACCTTCCGTGTATCGATCAACAACGTGATCGGGCCGTGGTTCAGGAGTTCGACCTCCATGGTCGCCTGGAAGCGCCCGGTGACGACCGTCACGCCGAGGTCCCGCGCGGCGTGCACCACCTGCTCGATCAACGGCGCCGCGATCTCCGGTGGGGCGGCAGCCCCGAACGACGGCCGACGGCCCTTGCGACAGTCCGCCATCAGGCTGAACTGCGACACCACGCCGAGCGCGAAGCCGAGATCGAGCAACGAGCGATTCATCCGCCCCGCCGCGTCCTCGAATACGCGCAGAGCAACCAGCTTCTGCGCGAGTTCGAGCGCATCGGAGGGGAGATCGTCGCGCGCGACACCGACCAGCGCGAGCAGACCCGGCCCCATCTCGGCGACCCGCTCGCCCCCGACCGTCACGCTGGCTCGATCCACCCGCTGAACCACCGCACGCACGGGCGACCCTTCAGATCTCGTCCTGGACGGCGAACCGCCCGGCATAGACGGCGTGACCCTCGGTGCGCATCAACACGAGTTGGCAGATCCGCACGCCGGCGTGGATCAGCAGTGGCTGGTTCGACACGTTGCTCAGCTCGAGCACCTGCCGGTTCCGCACGCCGGGCTGCACGAATGCACTCGTGACGTGGATCATCAATCCGAGCCTCGCATACCGGCTGCGACCCTCGAGAAATCCGCACAGATCTCCGGGCAGCGTGATGCGCTCGCGCGTGATGCCGTGGATCGTCTCGCCGGGGGCCAGCAGATAGGGATCTGCGAGTGTGCCGACGCGCGTGTAGTCGCGATAGTCGGTGTCCTCACGGATCTCGATCGCGCGCCCTGCCGGCTCGATGATCCGGATCTCTTCGCCGAGCGTGAGATCGATCGACGCGACGCCGACCTGATCCGTCTCGAAGGGTTCCACCTTCACACGGCCGGAAGCGATCTCGGCGAGAATGACATCGCGGGTCAGGACGGCCATGGGCGGGCGCATGATAACGTACGCCGCATGCCGCATCCCTACTTCGACCTGCCTCGCCCGACGATCCTCGGCCATCGCGGTGCGGCGGGGCTGGCGCCCGAGAACACACTCCTCGCCTTCGCGCGCGGCCTGGCCGACGGCGCACAGATCGTCGAGAGCGACGTGCATGTGACCCGCGACGGAGTTCCGGTGCTGATCCACGATCCGCACGTCGATCGCACCACCGAGGGACGCGGCCCGCTCGACGCGCTCGATCTCGCCGCCGTCCAGAGACTGGACGCGGGCTATCGGTTCTCATCGGAGGATGGCGCCACGTTTCCGTTTCGCGGCCAGGGCCTGCGCATCCCCACCCTCCGCGAGGCCTTCGAGACCCATCCCGACGCCCGCTTCAATCTCGAGATCAAGGCACCGGGCCGAGCGCTGATCCGACAGATCGTCGAAATGGTGGTCGAGCTGGATCGCGAGGAGCGCACGCTGCTGGTGGCCGGCGAGGACGCAATCCAGCGCGACCTGCGCGCGGTGCTGGCCGAAAGCGCCGCCCGCCCTGCCCTCGGCGCGAGCCTCTCCGACATCCTCGATGTCGTGCGCGCCGCGACGGCGGGCCGTGCCCCGACGACCGACAGCATGGCGCTGCAGATCCCCGCCGAGTTCGGCGGGAATCCGCTCGTCACGCGCCCACTCGTCGACCACTGTCACGCCCACGGCCTGGTGGTCCACGTGTGGACCATCAACGACCCGACGGAGATGCGCCGACTGCTCGACCTCGGTGTCGACGGCATCGTGACGGATCGGCCCGATCGAATGGCCGCGTTGATCGCCGCGGATCGTGGCTGAGCGGCCGCACGCCCCCGAACCCTCGCGGCTGTTCGTCGAGCAACTCGACGCGCTGCGCGCAGCCGGGCAGCTCGGACCGATCCTCGATCTCGCATGCGGGCGCGGGCGACACGCGATCCCGGGCGCGCTGGCCGGGCTGCCCATGATCGGGGTCGATCGCAGCGCCGAATTCCTGGCCGATCTGCGAGCCCGGGGCGCAGCGCTCGGGAGATCGCTGCCGTGTCTCCGAGCCGACCTCGAGTCGGGCCACAAAATCCCCATCCGATCAGAGAGTTGTGGCGCAGTGCTCGTGTTTCGCTTTCTGTTCAGACCGCTCGCCTCCGAAATCGTGCGGCTGCTCGCGCCCGGTGGTCTCCTCCTTTATGAGACGTTCACCCTGCAGCAGCAGTCCCTGCCATATGGCCCGAGCAATCCCGCGTACCTGCTTGCTCCGGCAGAACTTCCGCGTTTGTTCCCGGAACTCGAAATCCTCGGGCACGAAGAACTGAGCGAGGGCCAACCGCGCCCGGACTTCATCGCGCGGCTGATCGCTCGCAAGCCGCATCTCTGATCCCGAGCCCGCGCGTCATCCGATCGGCAGCGCCACTCCGAGCCGGGACAGGGCCCAGCGCGCGTGTTCGGCGAGCAACTCGTCCGGACCGTTGGCGTGGGCCGAGATCAGATCGGCGAGTCCGACGTCGCCGCTGTTGCCCGCCGCCACCAGCGCATTGCGCAGCAGGCCTCGGTGCCCCGCGCGCCGCAGCGCGGTGCCGCGCGTGACCGCCCGCCAGGCATCGGGATCGAGCGACAACACCCAGGCCAGGCTCGCACGAACCAGGCGCGGATCCGGGACGAGGCGTTCGCGGAGCGCCAGCGGGTCGGGCAGATCCCCGGGCCAGCGGCGGCGATTCCAGGGGCAGACGTCCTGGCAGACGTCGCAGCCGAAGATCCAGTCGCCCTGTCCGGCCCGCAGTCCGGGATCGATCGGCCCGCGTGTCTCGATCGTCGTGTACGAGATGCAGCGGGTGGCGTCGAGTACGTACGGGCTCGCGAACGCGTCCGTCGGACAGGCGTCGAGACATGCCCGGCAAGTCCCGCAGTGATCGGGTTCGGGGCGATCCGGCTCGAGTTCGAGATCGCACAGCACGACGCCGAGCAGCATGCGCGAGCCGAGCTTCGCGTCGATCACACAGGTGTTCTTGCCGATCCAGCCGAGCCCGGCGCGCGCGGCGAACACCCGCTCCTGCACCGGACCCGTGTCCACATAGGCGCGCGAGACGATTGGATGTCCGGCCAGTGACTCGAGGCCACTCGCGAGAGCGCGCAGTCGATCGGACATCACCGCGTGATAGTCCTCGCCGCCCGCGTAGGCGGCGATCCGCGCGAAGCCGGGCCGCGCGCCCGCCTCCGAAGCAGCGGCCGGATCGTGGAACAGCGCGACCACGACGACGCTCCGGACGTCGGCCATCAGCCGACGCGGATCCATCCGATCGGCCGCGCGCGCGGCGAGATATTCCATCTCGCCCGCATAGCCGCGATCCAGCCACTCGCGCAGGAACTGCGTGTCGGGTCCCGGTTCGGCCGAAGCCACGCCCGCCCGATCGAAGCCGAGGGCCAGCGCCAGCGCCTTCGCGCGGGTCGTCAGGTCCAGGGTGTCCGCGTGGAAATCCTCGACGTTCAAGACCGGGCGACCGGCTGCACCGTGTCCGCTCGGCGCATCCAGGCTCCGACGCCGAGCACGACCAGGCACGCGACCACATAGGTCGAGAGCCCGATCCAGTCGTGCAAGCTGCTCTCCGTCGCGGCCCGTGCGCCAATTCGATTCGCCAGAGCGACGGTCAACAGCACGCGCGCCAGGTTTCCGGCGAGGGCCACCGGGATCACCGTCAGCACCAGGCCGACACGACGCCAGATCGAGCGCTCGGTGAAGTACGCCAGGAAGACGCCGAGTGGAATCAGCGTGATCAGCGACGTGATCCCGCTGCACGCCTCCGCGACGAAGAGCTGCTCGCCACTGGCGAGCTGCAGCACGTTGCCGGTCCGGAGCACCGGCTCACCGAGCGCGCGGAGGATCTCCGTCCCGGTGCTGCTGACGAGCAGCTGCAGCTGCACGATCACCGGCGCCAGCCACTCGTCCGGGATCGGGACCATGAAGAACAGGTACCCGAGCGGGAAGGCGAGAGTCCGGAGCCAGGCCGGACCCCGCGCGTACAGGACCGCACCGGCAACGGCCGACACGCTGCCCAGACCGGCGAGCCATACCTCACCCGCCACGAGTCCGAGCAGGTAGGCGAGCAGTGCGACACAGACCGCGACGGCGCCACGCGCATCGCGACTCCGAGGCAGACGCGGCAGCACATGACGCTGGGCACTCGCCGCCCAGAGCGCCACGAACGGGATCAGGGGTCCATGCGAGTAGTAGTCGACGCTGCCCCAGATGACCGCCATCTCGCGCAGACCGGGCCAGAGCACCGCGAACAGTGCAGCGAGTCCGAGCCACTCGCGTGCATCCGGCCAAAGGCTCGTCGGCTCGCGTCGAGCCGGCGTGTCCGCTGTACGTGGCCCGCTCAGCCCGTCGATCCTGTCGCTCATGTCGCTCCGCATCGAGGCGCGTCGGATCCGCGCGGACGTCGAGTCTATCGGCCGTTGCACGTCCCGACGATCCAGCGAATGCACGGCCCGAAGTCGCGATTGCCATCGCGCTGAAAGTCTCGCGGGGGATCGGATGTGCCCGAACCGGCGGCCCGCGCGGCACAAACGCGCCTGTTAGACTGGCGCGCCCGACAGACGCGTCCGTCGCGACGTCGACCCGGAGCGCCATTCCGTGCAAGACAAGCTGCTGTTCCTGATCGGCCCCCCGCGTTCGGGCTCGACGCTGCTCAACCGGATGCTCGGCGCGCATTCCGCCATCCACGCCCCGGTCGAGCCGCATCTGCTCACTCCCCTAGCCCACCTCGGCTACTACGACAGAGTCGATCAAGCTCCCTACGATCCGATCATCAGCCAGCTCGGGATCCGCGAACTGGTCCAGCATCTGCCGTCCGGCGAAGCCGACTACCTCGACGCGCTCCGTGCCTACACGGACACCCTCTACACGAGGCTGCTCGGAACCAGCGGCGCGCGGTACGTGCTCGACAAGACTCCCGCCTACGCGCTGGTACTCGACTTCGCCGCGCGCCTCTACCCGCGTGCCCGCTACATCGTGCTGACGCGACATCCGCTCTCGATCTGGTCCTCGATCGTGGACTCGTTCTACGACGGCGACCACGAGGTCGCGTATCGCCACAACCCGGTGCTCGAGCGATACGTCCCGGCGATGGCCAGCTTCCTGCGCGAGCGTCGTGTACCGCTCTGCCAGGTCTCGTACGAGAAGCTCGTGACCGATCCCGAAGGCGAGATGCGCCGGCTGTGTGACTTCATCGGGATCCCCTTCGAACCCGGCATGGTCGACTATGGAAGCGCGGGCCAGCACGGGCCCACGGCCCGGGGGCTAGGCGATCCGATGACGGTCGCGCGGGAAACGCGCCCGACGACGGCCTCGCTCGGCAAGTGGGCGTCCGCACTGACCGGGCACCCCGCCAAGGTTGCGCAGTGTCGCTTGATCCTGGCCGGACTCGACGACCGGGATCTCGCCACCTGGGGCTACGACCGGAGTGCGATCCAGGCCGAACTCGATGCGATCGACGTCGGGGGCAAACGGGCCAACGGGCCGAAGCTCACGCGCCACGTCCTCGAGCGCCGACTTCTGGTGCTGGCGCGCCGACTCGTCCGGATCGATCCGATCCGCCGCGGTGTGCGCGGCGTGCGGGCACTCTGCGACCTGCTGCTTCGCTGAGCGAGCAGCCGCCGCAGCGAATGGCCCGATCGCGACGCGGTTGCGTCGATTACGTGACGCACCGATTCCGCGCTAAAGACACGGCGGTCACCGGTCCGATCCACACTTATGGGACCAGCGGGACCAGCGGGACCGGTGGAACCAGTAGGACCGGCGGCACCGGCGGAAAAAAACGATCATGAAGAAGCGATTCTGGAAGGCCTTCCGCGCGGCGATCCGCCACTACTTCGTCGCGGGGCTGCTGGCCTTCGTGCCGATCGGCGTCACGCTCTGGACCCTCGCCTTCATCGTCCGGCGCCTCGACAACCTGCTCCTGCCGACGGTGATCCGCTGGTTCTTCCCGTCATTGCCCGAGCAGCCCGATCTGCCGCCGCTGGTCGGCGCGGTCTTCACGTTCGTCGTGATCCTGCTCGTCGGCGTGATCGTCCGGCATCTGTTCGGCCACGAGATCGTGCGCATCGGCGAGCGATTGGTCGCGCGCGTGCCGATCGCGCGCAGCATCTACCAGGGCGTCAAGCAACTGGTCGAAGCGATCCTGGCGTCATCGGACGCCCAGTCGAGCTTCAACCGCGTGGTGCTCGTCGAGTATCCGAGAGTCGGCATGTGGGGCATCGCGTTCGTCACCGGACCGGTCCGCGGTCCGCTCCGCGAGGCGTTCAGTGGCACCGAGATGATCAGCTGTTTCATCCCGACGACTCCGAACCCGACATCCGGCTTCTATCTGCTCGTCCCCGAGGCCGAAGTGCGCGAGATCGACATGAGTATCGAAAACGCCTTCAAGGTGATCATGTCGGGCGGGCTGGTCATGCCCGAGGAGTCGACCCGGCAGCGCCGCCTGCCCGGCCTCGAAGCTTGACGCCTGTGCGGGCTCGTCGACCGCCGGAGTTCAGCGCCCGGCGGTGACGCGCGCGACGATGCGCTGGATCTCGGGTCGCGTCACCAGGCCGATCGTGTTGCCCGACTCGACCAGCGCCTGGATCTCGGGATCCGTGGCGAGGCGGGCCAGTTCGGGATCACTGCGCAACGTCGCGATCATCGGGCCGACTTCGTCCAGGGTCGCCGCCATGGTGCGCCGGAATACCTCGGGATCCGCGGCTGCTTCGGGCGGCACCAGGCCCAGATCCGCGAACTGCTTCCGCATCTCTTCGTCATGCACGATCGAGTAGACGCTCGCTTGATTGATGGCGCGCTCGCCGGCGCCGCTCTCGACCAGCACCCAGAAGAGCCGGTCGCTCTGGACCGACTGGATGCGCGGATCTTCGATCAACGCCTTGAAGCTCGCCAGTGTCACGCCCGGGCGGGCGGCCACGCGGGCCATCATCCGGGCGCCGGATGACGCCTCGTCGGCGGGGCTCGCCGCAGCGACCGCGCTCTCGATCACGCGACTCGTCGCCTCGCCGAACTGCGAGTGTTCGGTCTCCGGCAGATTGTCGAAACCCTGGAGGATCCCCATGTCGCGGGCCGCATCGAGCCAGGTCAGCAGGACCGAGAGCAGAAGCACGACGAGCGAACCCCGCAGCAATCCGAAGCAAGCACCGCCCAGTCGGTCGCAGGCCGTGCGCGGTTCGTCGCCGAGACGTCCGCGGTCCCAGCGGCGGAGAATCTTCGAGAGGATCCCGAACACCAGAAGGACGAGCGCGAAAATCCCCGAGCCCGCGACCACCGGACCGAGCATCGAGCCCCGGCCGAGCTCCGCCCCGACCCCGTCGCCGAAGACCGCCGCCCCGAAGACCGCGGACGCGTACGCGACGACCAGCGTCACGACACCTGCACCGGTGGCGACCACGCCACGCCAGGCACCGAACGCCGCGAACAGTCCCAGGATCGTGATCGCGAGCAGGTCCATCCCCATGCCCTCGTCATCGACCGGCGACGGCGGCTTCTGAAGAACACCGGCGCCGCGAACCGCTAGGCGATCTCGAGGATCACGTACGCGGCGATGCCCTTCGGGCGCCGTACCTCGACCTCGTCGCCCACGCGCTTGCCGATCAGGCCACGACCGACGGGCGAATCCATGCTGATCAACCCGCGCGCGGGATCGGATTCGTCGGGTCCGACGATCCGGTAGCGCAGCGCATTTCCGTCCCCGTCTTCGAGGGTCACCCAGTCCCCGAAGTAGACCCGATCGCGGGGCCGATCCGGATCGGGCTCGACGACGGTCAGCTCCTCGATCCGCCTGGCGAGAAAGCGCACACGCCGGTCGATCTCACGCAGGCGCTTTTTGCCATAGATGTACTCGGCATTTTCGGAGCGGTCTCCGAGCGCCGCCGCGACGGACACCTGCTCGGTCACCTTCGGGCGCTCGACCCGCCACAGATGAGCGTGCTCGTCGCGCAGCCGCGCGAAACCTTCGGGTGTGATGTACGCACTGATCCGCTCGCCTGTTCCAGTCACCGCGGAACCATCGCGTCGGGCGGGAACACGGTCAACGGCAGCGGATGCTTGAGTCGGTCGCGACCCAGACGCTATGGTGTTCGAGATGAGCGATCCGAAGCAGAGCGACTCCGATCCCGAGGCATCCGACGCGGAAGGCTCCGACAGCGCGCGACGGGGCCCGCCGCCGACACCTTTCGATCATCCGCTGTTCCTGCCCGCGCTGCTGTTCGCCGGGATGCTGTGGTTCGGCTACGACGGCTGGATCAATCAGGATCCCGACATGCAGGAGCATCTCGATTTCAATCGCTACGGATTCGGGGTGCTCACCCTCCTGACCGCCTGGTTCGGCTACAAGGGCATCGCCGAGTGGCGGGAAGAGAAGGCCGAGCGCGAGGCCAGCGAGTCCGGCTCCGGCACCCCGCACCGCTGAATCGAAGCCAGGCCCCAGCAGGCATCTCCAACCTTGCTCCGTGTGATCGGCTTCGACTCGGGCGAGCGTTTCCTCCCCCCTGCGTACCGGTGCAATTCCCCTCCGATTCGTCGCGCAGACGGCCGATGAAGGCTCGACGTCCGTCCCGTCGCGTTTCGCGGGATGCGGCGAGTCTGCATAGCCGTCGTGCGGTCATCTGGAGGGGAACGAAGTGGGCGATCGCGGGGGAGATCGTCGAAGAACCCGCCACGATCGGCGTGGCAGGATCGCACGCGACGGAACCCCGACCGCCGATGAGCCGATCCAGGCGGGGTCGGACGATCGCAAGACCCTGGCACACACCCCGACCGTCGGGGGGGGCGAGCCCGGCGTCGGCGACATCGTCCAGGGCCGATTCACCTACCGCCTCGAGAAGCGACTCGGTGCCGGGGGGTTCGGTTCGGTCTATCTCGCCGAGTGTCTGCAGGCCTCGGCGATCGGACCCGCGCGCAAGACCGACGTGCCGCCCGCCCACGTTGCCGTCAAAGTCCTCGGCAGGACGCGGGACCGTCAGGCCCAGAGTTCACTCAAGCGCGAACTGGCCGCACTGCTCGCGATCCGCGCGCCGAACATTCCACGCCTGCACGACTGGTGCCTCGACGGAGAGATCGCGTTCTCGGTCGTCGACCACTATCCGGGTGGCAGTCTCGCCGATGCCTGGCCGCTGATCGGGCAGCTCGAGGAGGAACAGACCTGGCGCCTGATGTCGGACCTGCTGTCCGCGTTGAATGCCGCGCACCGCGCGTCGATCCTGCACCTCGACGTCAAACCTTCGAACGTCCTGCTCGATGGTCGAGGCGGCTACGTGCTGACCGACTTCGGTGTCAGCCACGCCTCGCGCATGTCCCGCGGCCTGCTCCACCAGGGACAGATCGCCGTCGGGCTCGGTACCCACGGCTATCGCGCCCCCGAACAGGACAGCCGCGCCGTGCAGGCCTTCGATCTGCGGACGGATCTCTGGGGCGTGGGCGCCACCGCCTGGGCGCTCTACACCGGCATCGACCTGAACCGCCGCGCCGACGTGCTGCGACGCCAGGAGGACGGAAACATCTTCGGACTGGCGCGCCTGTCCGACGTGAAGATCAATTGCCCGCCGCCCCTCGAAGAAGTCGTGATGGGCATGCTGTACATCGATCCCTCGCGGCGGCCCGGCGGCACCGGTGAAGTGCTGACGCAGATCCGCGCAATCGCGAGTGGATTCGGACTCGACGCCCAGACGGTCGCCGCATCGCGCCGACAACACGCCGATCCCGAAGAGATCCGGGCCGTGATCGAATCCCTCGTCGATCCGCTCTGGGCATCGATCTGCCGGGCGCCCGGCTTCGATCGCTACTTCGTGAAGTTCAACGATGGCGAAGTGCTGTCGGACCGCGGTGAAACGGCGCACCACACCTTCCTGCTGATCCAGGGCTGCATCGAGATCGAGCGCGCGGGTCGCGTGATCGACGTGGAGAAACGCGAGGGCACCTTGATGGGCGCGATCTCGACGCTGACCGGCGCACCGCGACAGGTGCGCATGCGAGCGCGGGGGACCGTCTGGGCCTGCATCTTCAACGAGGCCGAACTCGAGCAGCTCGTCACCTGCAACTCGTCGGTCGCCGTACGCATGATCCGCACCCTGGCGACGCGAGTCGCCGACGGACCGCCGCGCCAGCCCCCGAAACCGATCGCACCCGCGACCGAACCCGATCCGGAGCGCTGACCCGGATCCCCGCCGAAGAGCAGCGCTGCTCTGTTAATCTCGCACGCGCTCGGGGTCGGACCACACGATCCCTTCACCTGCACGGGGAGGCGGCGACATGTTGATGGAACGATTCCGGCTGGATGGCCGGGTGGCGGTGGTGGTGACGGGCGCCGGGCGGGGCATCGGCCGCGGTTGCGCGCTGGGCTTCGCCGAGGCGGGTGCCCACGTGGTCTGCTCGGCACGCACCCAGGCGCAGATCGACGACACGGCCGCAGCGGCGAAGAAGCTCGGAGTCGAAGCGCTCGCCGTTCCGTGTGACGTGGCCGACAAGGCGCAGCTCGATGCGCTGGTGGCCCGCGCGATGGATCGCTTCGGTCGCATCGACATCCTCATCAACAACGCCGGAGGATCCCCGCCGAGACCGGCTCTCGAGACCAGCGACGAGATGTTCGACAAGGCATTCCACTTCAACGTGACGACCGCCTTCTCGCTGACCCGGCGCGTGGTGCCGCTGATGCTGAAGAACGACGGAGGCGCGGTGGTGAACATCTCGTCTGCGGCCGGGCGACTCGCGCAGAAGGGATTCGCCGCATACGGGACCGCCAAGGCGGCGCTCTCGTCGCTGACCCGGAGTCTCGGGCAGGAGTTCGCACCGCGAGTCCGCGTCAACGCGATCGCAGTCGGTTCGGTGGCGACCAGCGCGCTGCTGCCCTTCCTCGACGAGGCGACCCGCTCGAAGATGGCGGCCCTGACCCCGATGCGACGCCTCGGTGAGGTCGACGACATCGCGCTCGCGGCGCTCTATCTGGCGTCACCGGCCTCGAGCTGGGTGACGGGCAAGATCTTCGAGATCGACGGGGGCACCGAGACGACCAACTGGCCCTTCGAGATGCCCGGGCTCGGATAGCGTCGGCAGCGACCCGGACGCCGACACAAACGCCCAAGATGCCGCATCGCCCCTACCTCAACGCGCCGCGACAGACCTCCGATCTGCCGCGCGGCATTCCGTACATCATCGGCAACGAGGCGGCCGAGCGCTTCAGCTACTACGGGATGCGGGCGATCCTGTTCGTCTTCATGACGAAGCACCTGATGGGCGACGCTGCACAGCCCGATCCGATGACCGAGGCGCAGGCCAATTCGTGGTATCACCTCTTCGGTTCGGCGGTGTATGCAACGCCCCTGCTCGGCGCGCTGCTCGCGGACATCTGGCTCGGCAAGTACCGCACGATCCTGTTGCTCTCGGGCGTCTACTGCCTCGGCCATCTCGCCCTCGCGCTCGACGACACACGCGCGGGCCTCGCCCTCGGACTCGGGCTGATCGCGCTGGGCTCGGGCGGCATCAAGCCCTGTGTATCGGCTCATGTCGGCGATCAGTTCGGTCGCTCGAACGCCCAGCGACTGCGACCGGTGTTCTCCTGGTTCTACTTCGCGATCAACTTCGGCGCCTTCGTCTCGACCCTGATCACGCCGCTCCTGCTCGATCGCCACGGCCCCCACGTGGCGTTCGGTCTGCCGGGCCTGTTGATGTTGCTCGCCACGGTCGTCTTCTACGCGGGACGCCATGAATTCGTCCATATCGAACCGGCTGGCCGCGCATTCCTGCAACAACTGCGCGACCGCGAAGGCTGGACGGCGCTGCTCCGGCTGTCCTCCATCTTCGTCTTCATCGCGGTGTTCTGGGCACTGTTCGATCAGACGGGTTCGTCGTGGGTCGCGCAGGCCGGGAAGATGGATCGACACTTCGCCGGCATCGCGTGGCTGCCGTCCCAGATCCAGGCCGTGAATCCGATCCTGATCCTGGTCTTCATTCCGCTGTTCAACGTCGTCGTGTATCCGCGGGTGGGTCGCTTCGTCGACCCGACGCCCCTCCGGCGCATCGGCACGGGATTGTTCATCGCGGTGTTCGCCTATCTGCTGAACGCGCAGATCGAGATCTGGATCGCGGCCGGCGAGACACCCAACATCGCCTGGCAGCTGCTCGCCTACGCGATCCTGACCGCTGCCGAGATCCTGATCTCGATCACCGCGCTCGAGTTCTCCTACACCCAGGCACCGCCCGCCCTCAAGTCCATCGTCATGGCCCTCAATCTGATGTCCGTCTCGATCGGCAACCTCTTCACCGCCGGCGTCAACGTCTTCATCCAGGACGACTCGGGCAACTCTACGCTGGCCGGCGTCGACTATTTCCTGTTCTTCGCCGCCGCGATGGCGCTCACCGCGCTGTTGTTCATTCCGGTCGCCCGGCTGTACCGCGAACGGACCTGGCTGCAGGACGAGACCCCGGTCCTGCGGACCGCGGACGGAGGCTGAGCGATGTCTGCGGCGCCTCGAGAGGATTGCGCGCGCACTCCGGTTGCGGACGCGATGCCCTGGTGGGGTCTGTTCGCCATCCTGCTCGTCACTGCGGTCGCCTATGGGCCGAGCTTCAGCAACGGGCTGACGAACTGGGATGACGACGCCTACGTGCTCGGCAATCCGTGGTTCGGTCAGTACACCTGGGCCGCGGTGGTCTCGATGTTCCAGACCCCCTTCAAAGCCAACTACCACCCGCTCACGATGCTTTCGCTCTGGCTCGATGCGGCGATCGGCGGCGGCAACGTCGCGGTGCATCACTTCGTGAATGGTGCCCTGCACCTGGCCAACACCGCACTGGCCGCGATCGCCGCACTCCACCTCACGCGCCGTCGCGGCGTGGCACTCGTCGTGGCGCTGCTGTTCGGCCTGCATCCGATCCACGTCGAGAGCGTGGCGTGGATCTCCGAACGCAAGGACGTCCTCTACGGCTTCTTCTATCTGGCCTCGCTGCTCGCCTATCTCCGCTATCTCCGCTGCCTAAGTGACGTACAGGGCGCGGACGCTCGCCGCGGCGGCGCGGCCTTTTCGTACCTGGCGTCGCTGTTCCTGTTCGTGGCTTCGCTGCTGTCGAAGGGAACGGCCGTCACGCTGGCCCCCACCCTGCTGCTCGTCGACGGGCTGTTCGACCGGCGCATCCTCTCACTGCGCGTCGTGATCGAGAAACTGCCCTTCCTGGCGGTCGCCGTGGTCTCGGGTCTCGTCACCCTCGTCACGCAGAGCGCAGTGGGGCAACTGGTCGGCGAATCGGAATGGAGCCTGCTCGAGCGGCTGGCCCTGTCGAGCGCCGCCTACTGTCGGTATCTCGGCCTGCTGATCGCCCCGTTCGGTCTCTCGGCCTTCCACCCGTATCCGGATCGCATCGACGGCGCGCTGCCCCTCCTCTACTGGCTCGCACCGCTCGGCTTCGTGGCCGTACAGGGGTTCACGGTGGCCATCCACCGACGCGCGCCGCCGGTCGCGTTCGGGCTCGCGTTCTTCACCTTGAACGTGCTGCTGATGTTGCAGTGGATTCCGGTCGGCGGCGCGCTGGTCGCCGAACGCTATGCCTACGTGCCGAGCGTCGGCTTCTTCCTGGCGATCGCTGCGGCGGGCGCCGCGCTGCTCGCGCGCTGGCCGGCGATCCGGGTACCGCTGCTCGCGGCGCTGGTCGTCTATTCGGCGCTGCTCGCGACCGCGACGTGGCAGCGCAGCCTGGTCTGGCGCGACAGCCTGCACCTCTGGGACGACACGCTCGCGCGTCACCCCGATCTGCCGGTCGCTCGACTGAACCGCGCTCTCGCCCATCATGAGGCCGGTGATCTGACGGCTGCCCTCACGGATCTCGACGTGGCGCTGTCTCTCGATCCGGACTTCGCGAAGGCGCTGGGTCATCGCGGAGTGATGCGATTCCAGGCCGGACAGATCGAAGAGGGTCTCCGCGATCTCGACCGGGCCCTGATCCTCGAGCCATCGATCGACGCGTATCTGAATCGCGGCGCGATCCGGCTCGCGAACCACGATACGAGCGGTGCCCTCGCCGACTTCGATCGCGTGATCGAAGCCGACCCCTACCGGCCGCTCGCCTGGTCCAATCGCGGTCTGGCCCAGAGCGCGGCGGGGCGGTACTCGGCCGCGCTCGGGGATTTCGAGAATGCGCTCGCGCTCGCGCCCGACCATGCACCCGCGCTGCTCGGTCGCGCCGAGGCGCGGCTCGGCCTCGGCCCGCCGCAGCGCGCGCTCGCCGAAGCGGACGCACTGCTCGCCCTGTATCCCGACTGGATCGATGCATCGTGGATCCGCGGTCGCGCACTGCTCGAGCTGGGAAAGCGTGACGAGGCCTGCCGCGAATTCGCGAAGGCGGCATCCGCCGGCCACGAATCCGCGGCCGAGAAAGTCGCGACGGACTGCACACCGTGAGGTTTCGATCCGCGAGGCGCTACCGTCTGACGCCGTGAAGAACGAAACCTCGACTCGAGCCCGCGCGCTCGGCATCGTGATCAATCCCTCGTCGGGTCGCGACGCGCGGCGCCTGTTCGCGCGCGCCATGAGTTCGAGCCCCGAATCCAAGCGCAATCAGGTCGAGCGGATCCTGGTCGGTGCGGCGGCCGCCGGCGTCCGGCGCGTCGTGCTCGTGAGAGATCCCTTCCGCATCGGCGACGCCGCGGTCGAAGCGCTCGGTGTCGATCTCGAGATCGATCTGCGCGACATCGGGGCCAGCTGCCATCCGCGGGATACCGTGACCGCCGTCGAGTTGATGCGCGAGGCCGGCTGCGGCGCCCTCGCCGTGCTCGGCGGCGACGGCACGAGCCGGATCGTCGCCGCAACCTGGCCCGATGCCCCGATCCTGCCGCTCTCGACGGGCACCAACAACGTCTTTCCGATGATGCTCGAGGCCACCGTGGCGGGCGCCGCCGCGGGACTCGTCGCGTCCGGTGTCGTGTCCCTCGACGTGGCGACCTCGCGGACCAAGGTCGCGCGGATCGAGATCGACGGAGAGAGGCCCGACCTCGCGCTGATCGATGCGGCCCACATGGTGGGGGACAGCACCGGAAACCTGCTGCCTTTCGATCCGGCACTGATGCACACGCTGGTGCTCGCCCGCGCTGAACCCGCTGCGGTCGGCCTGTCGTCGATCGGTGGACTGCTCGAACCCTGCGGCGTCGACGACGACTTCGGGGTCGTGGTCCGCACCGCTCGAAACGGCGGCGGGCGCTCGTTGCTCGCCCCGATCTCGCCGGGCCTGTATCGGTCGGTCGCCGTCGCCGAGGTGCGACGCATCGCCCTCGGGGAGCGGATCGAGATCAGCGGCCCCGGGCTGCTCGCCTTCGACGGCGACCGCGAGCGCGCGCTGCGGGACGGCCAACGGGCCACGATCCGCATCGAACGCGACGGTCCGCGCGTGATCGACCCCGCGCGCACGCTGCGCGCAGCCGCGCTGTCCGGTGCCTACAGCGGACGCGGCCATTGGCACGATCACCGCGACGATCACCCGGGCCAGCACGAGCACACCGGACCGGATTGCTGCTGAGCGGTCGCGCCGCGCTGGCGCGGCCTCGTGAATGCCGGCCTAGCGTCGTCGACGAGGCGCGGGCGTCTCGGGCAGGTGCATCAACGCTGCCAGATCGAACAGACTCGCCACCAGGCTCCGCCGCCAGGTCGGCGAGATCGCCTCGGCCTCTTCCAGGATCCGCTCCGCCAACCGGGTGCCATTGAGCAGACCGGTCTGCGGGTCCGCACTCCGCTCGGGTCGCGAGGCGAGCGCGGTCTGCAGATCGGCCAGCGCATCGCGATAGCGCCGGTGGCTCGCATCGCGCGTCTGCGTCGGAACGGGAGGCGATGCAGACAACCGCCGCGCAGTCCGCAGGACGGGCAGCGGATCGCCCGCATCGATCGAGTCTTGCAACGCTTCGACTTCCGCCGTCCCGACCGCATCCGGACCCAGCGCCTCGAGCGCCGCGCGAGCGCGCGCGCAGGCCCCGCGATGCGCGTCCTCGAGGCGAGTCAGATGCTCGGCCGCGCGGGCCTCGATCAGATCGCGCGCCCGCCCCCCGAGCCTCTCGCCCCGGGCGAGCAGATCGACGACGAACTCGGCCCCGACCGGATCGAAGCGGTCCGCCCCGCTGCGTTCGAGTCCGTCGAGCCGCGTCGACAGCCAGACGCGATCCGGGCTTTCGATGTCAGACATCCGCTGGCTCTTGCAGCGCTCCGTTCCAGGGCTCAGAGCCGGCGTCTTCCGTCCCATCGGGATCGACGCCGTCGAGCGTGACCTCGTCCTCGTCGGGCACATCGCTGACGACCGCGTCGCTGTCGACCTCGAACGTCGAGTCGGCGCGCAGCGCCCGGAGCTGCTCGAACATCTCGCGCTGGAACTCGAGCTGCCGCGCCAGCACCTCCTCCGTCGCGGCGAGTTGCCCGCCGAGTGCCTCGGCGGCCGCACCCCGTCCCGCGCGATCGACCGCGCCCTCGACCTCGCCGAGTCGCTCCAACCAGCTCAGTGACGCCTCACGGTGTCGCTCCACCGCCTGCGAGAAGGCCCCCGTCAACGCCGACATCTCGGCTCCGCTCGCCGCGACCACCGCGGCGACCTCGCCGAGCTGCCGCCCCGCAGCGACGAGCTGTGCGGTCAGCTCGCTGCTCTGACGCTCGAAGGCCTGACCGAGCGCGCTCGCCTGCGCGCCATGTCGCTCGACCAGCGTCGTCTCGAAACGAGCCGCGGACTCGGTCTGGCGCGTGGCGCCTTCGCGCAGCGCCTCGAACAGCGCGTGCAGGCGCTGGCCGGTCTCGACCTCGAGCCGCGCGACACGGGTCTCCGCCGATTCGACCGCCAGCGCGATGGCGGCTTGCTGGGCCTCGGTGGACCGCGCGAGCGCCTGTGCGGTCGCGTCGAGTTTTTCGAGCAGCGTGGCGGTCCGCTCGCGCACGCCCTGTTCGATCCGCTCGCTCACGCTGCGCTGCTCGTCGCCGAGCTGCCGGACGAGCCCTTCGAGTCGGCCCTCGAACTGCGTGAGCAGAGCCGTATCGGCGGCACTCCGCGTGTCGAGGAATCCGTGGAGTGTGCCCGCCAACGCCTCGATCCGATCGCCCGCGATCCGTACGCTCGCCTCGACACCCTGCTCGACGATCGGCACGACGACCTGACGCGTGACGACACCCGTGTGCTCGACCGCTGTCTTCAGGTCTCCGCGCAGCTCGAGCAGGTTGTCGCGCATCACCGCCACGACCTCGCCCGCCACGCGCTCGACGGCGACCGCCAGGTCGTGGCCGAGCAGGTCGATCCGATTGCTCGCCTGCTCGAGACTCGCCGCGGCGCGGGGCAGTGATTCAGCCTGCGTGACGAGTTGGTTCAGCCCGCGCACGGCTTCGCCGAGCGGAGCGGCGGCGTCGGACTGCTCGTGTCCACGAACCCGGAGCTGGTCCACCCATCGCTTCATGGCTGTGTTCAATGCCGTGCCCTCCCTGAATCCGACTGTGGGGTCGCCTCGCCCGACGCGCCTGCGTCGGACGCTCGATCGGGCGACGAATCGGATTCGAGAATCCGGGCCGCCGCGACGAGTTCCAGCAGCGCGATGCGATCGTGTTCGAACACGCCCCGCACCACGCGGCCAGTATCCGCGTGGAACTGCGTGATGAATCCATCGGGTCCGTACCAGCTCGCGATCGCCGCTCCCGCGTGGCTCGCATCGAGCGCCTGCAGGGCCAGCTCGAGGCGCAGCCCGAAGTCGTCGATGAGTGCCGACGGGATGCGGCCGATCAGGCGATGGGTGGCCGCCGCGCGCGCCCGGCCGACCAGCGCATCGAAGGCCTCGAGGCGTGCGACGCGCGAACCGCGCAGCGCGAGGCGCGGGCCGAGTTCGGCGCGCAGTCCGCGCAGATCGCCGCGGATCCGGTCGAGCAGTCCACGAATCGCGAGCCCGTACGAATCGCTGGACTCGCGGGCCAGCGCCGCGGCGCCCCGTCCACGCTTCGCACCGGCGAGACCCCGGCTCGTGATCTCGTCGGTCATGCGCGCCGCACCCCAGATCGCGGATCGGCTGGTCGGCAGTTCAGCGAGCCGGCGGTCGACCGCGGTGGCCAGCAGATCAGCGCGGTCCCGGATCAGCGCGGCGAGATCCGTTGCCGGCAGCAGCGTGGCAGGCGCGATGGGCTCGAGCCGCGCCGCCGACTCGAGCTGCACCGCGAGCGTCATCGAGCCCGTCAGATCGAGCAGTGTCGCGAGGGTCTCTATCGCATCGACGCGCCGTGTCTCGGCGGCGGCGGCGTCCGTTCCCGGACGCTGGCGATGGATCGGCCCGAGAGCATCCGCGATCGGACAGGCCGCACGGATCTCGTCGCTCTTCGGGGCCCTGGATGATCCGGCCGTCGCTGTCGCTTCCAACCTGCTCCGCTCTCGATTCTGGCCAGCGGTTCTGGCGATCGATTCTCTCGACCGGTTCTCTCGACCGACCTGCTGCGGTGCCCACCCCCACGAAACCAGGCGCATACTACGAGACGCCGCCCGGGCATCCAGGCTCGGCAGCGTGCAGAACAGCGTTTAGAATTGACCGAAAGCACCGAAATGCGGGTGTTTTTGTGCTGTTCGAACAAAATTTTCGACGCCGGTCGATGGCGAGCCCTTCGAGCCTCGAGACGCCGCCTGGCAGATCGGCGATGCGGCCAGCCGCTTTACGGGCCGCGACGCCGCCGTCAGAATCGGCTCGGAGCGAGGAGGCCGGGTTGGCGAGCGATCTGGATCGCGACATCGAGCAGGCACGCCACTGGATCGCCGCCGCCGAGCACATCGCGGTGCTGACCGGCGCCGGCATCTCGACCGACTCGGGGATCGCCGACTTCCGTGGACCGCAGGGACTCTGGACGCGCAATCCCGAGGCCGAGAAGATGGCGACGCTTGCGCACTACGTCGCCGATCCCGAGGTCCGCAAGCGCTCCTGGCAGATGAAGCTCGAGGGTGCGCGCAGCGAGCGCAGGCCGAACGCGGGACACGCGGCCCTGGTGAAGCTCGAACAGAGCGGTCGCCTCGAGGCGCTGCTCACGCAGAACGTCGACGGCCTGCACCACACGGCGGGCAACTCGCCCGAGCGGATCGTCGAGATCCACGGCTCGCTCCGGGAAGTCGTGTGTCTCGATTGCGCAGAGCGCGCGCCGATGGCGCGTGCGCTCGATCGCGTGCGCGCCGGCGAGGCGGATCCGCCGTGTCGCCACTGCGGGGGCATCCTCAAGTCGGCCACCATCTCGTTCGGCCAGGGACTGGTCGCCGAGGATCTCCGACGTGCCGAGCAGGCCGCGAGGCACTGCGATCTGATGCTCGCGATCGGGACGACGCTCGGCGTCTATCCGATCGCGGGCGTGGTGCCGATCGCGAAGGACAGCGGCGCCCGCATCGTGATCCTGAACGGCGAGCCCACCGAGATGGATTTCCTCGCTGATCTCTCGCTGCGCGGCTCGATCAGCGAGATCCTGCCGCAGATTGTCTAGCCACTGCCTTCAGAAACGATCCGGTCGGATCAGTGCATCGGCACCGCCATCCACATACCAGATCGCGCCATGCACATAGGCGGCCTCCGAGCCGAGCAGATAGCGGACGACGCCCGCGATCTCGTCGGCGCGACCCGTGCGACCGATCGGCACCTTGAAGGCGCGGATCGCATCGCCATCACCGGGTGTGTCGAGCGCCGCTTGCAGCAGCGGCGTCATGATCGGGCCGGGCGCCACCGCGTTCAGCCGGACTCCCGCTTCGCCCCACGCCAGAGCCCGCCGACGCACGGCGCGGCCAACCGCGTTCTTGCTCATCATGTAGACGGACTGACCGGCGAATTCGTCGCGTGCCAGCCGTCGGGCCTCGGCCTCGTCAGCCGCGAGGAAAGCGGCCACCAGCGACGACTCGCCGATCGACGTCGCAAGCTGTGCGCTGTTCGAGCAGATCGCGATCGCCGATGGGTCGGTGCCGCGGCGCAGTGCGGGAAACAGGCCATCGAGAAGTTCGACGACGCCGAAATAGTTGACCGACGCGACACGCGCGCCATCCCCGATGTGGCCTCCGAGCCCCGCGCACAGCACCACGCCGTCGAGCCGCCCCTCGCACTGCTCGAGCACGCCTCGAACCGCGGCAGCCCGCCCGTCGGCGTGCGCGAGATCCGCCGGCACTTCGACATCGCGCAAATCGACGCCCACGATCCGATGCCCGTCGGATTCGAGACGCTTGCGCGTCGCGGCCCCGATCCCCGTCGCACAGCCACTGATCGCGATGGTGCCCATCTGCGTGGTCTCCTCCATGGCCCGTCGAGTCGCGTGTGTTCCCGCGCAGTCGCGCCGAGCATACCGATCGGCCCGACGGAAACCGCACTTCATCCGACCGACGGAACCCACGGCGACGACCCGGTGTCTTGCGGCCCCGATGGTTGTTCGCAATACAATGCGCCCGCCGGTCGTCATGCCGGAGCCTTCCGCGTGCGTCGGACCCGAGGAGCCTGCCCCTCCCGCATGATCTCGATACGCGATCTGACCCGGAACTACGGCGAAGTCCGAGCCGTCGATTCGATCTCACTCGAAATCGAGCGCGGCGAGGTCGTCGGTCTGCTCGGCCACAACGGCGCGGGCAAGACGACCGTCATGAAGCTGCTGACCGGCTACCTCGAGCCGAGCGGCGGTTCGGTTCGCGTCGGCGGGATCGACGTCGCCCGCGATCGCGCGGCCGCCCAGCGCCAGATCGGATACCTGCCGGAGAACGCACCCCTCTATCCCGAACTCGCCGTGCAGCAGTATCTGCAGATGATGGCGGCGCTGCGCGGTGTGCCGGCCGATCGGATCGACGCGGCCGTGCTGCGCGCAGTCCACGACACCGCCCTCGAGGACCGGCTCGGCACGCCGATCCACACGCTCTCGAAGGGCTATCGCCAGCGCGTCGGACTCGCCCAGGCGATCGTGCATGCTCCGGAAGTCCTGGTGCTCGACGAGCCCACCAACGGCCTCGATCCCGCCCAGATCCAGTCGATCCGCGAGCTGATCCGCCGCCTCGCCGAGCGCACGACGATCATCCTCTCGACCCACATCCTCCAGGAGATCGAGGCCGTCTGCGATCGCGTGGTGGTGCTGATCCAGGGGCGGATCGCCGCGGACGGCCGGATCAGCGACCTGCTGTCGAGTCGCACCGTCCGGCTCTCGCTCGCCGCCAATGATCCGGTGTCGGTGGCTACGCGATTGTCGGCGCTCCCGGGCATCGAAGCGACGCGCTCCCTCGGCCCCGACGCCGAGAACCCGGGCTACTCGCGCTTCGAGCTCGACTGCGCGGCCGGCCAGAACCCGGTGCCCGCCGCGATCGAAGTCGCCCGCGACGCGGGTTGGCGGATTGCCGGTGCCGCCGTGCAGCGCGACACCCTCGAAGCGTTCTTCACACGGCTGCATGAACGGCACGCCACCGCCGACCGACCGGAGTCTGCGGCATGAGCGCCACGGCCATCATCGCGCGCAAGGAACTCCGGAGCTATTTCGGTTCGCCGATCGCGCTGATCTTCCTCGGCGTCTTCCTGCTCGCGACGCTCGTCAGTTTCTTCGGCTACTCGGGGTTCTTCGCCCGCAACCTCGCCGACGTGCGTCCGCTGTTCGCCTGGCTGCCGGCCCTGCTCGTGCTGCTGGTCGCCGCGATCGCGATGCGCCAGTGGGCCGAGGAACGCAAGATGGGCACCCTCGAGGTGCTGCTCAGCCTGCCCGTCCCGACCCGCGATCTCGTGCTCGGCAAGTTCATCGCCGGCACGATCCTGATCGCGATCGCGCTCGGTCTGACGCTGCCGATCCCGTGGATGGTCTCGCTGCTCGGTGATCTCGACTGGGGCCCGGTGATCGGCGGCTACGTGGGAGGATTGCTGCTCGGCACCACGTATCTCTCGATCGGCCTGTGTGTCAGTGCGCGAACCGACAATCAAGTGGTCGCGCTGATGCTGACGGGTGTGATCGGCAGCGTGCTGGTGGCAATCGGCAGCGGCCCCCTGACGGAGTTGTTCGGCCAGACAGTCGGCGAAGTGCTGCGCGCGCTCGGGACGGGTTCGCGTTTCGAGAGCCTCGAGCGGGGCGTGCTCGATCTTCGCGACCTCGCCTACTACGTCGGGCTCACGACTTTCTTCCTGGTGCTGAACTGGCACTTCCTCGAACTGGACCGGATCGATCGCGGCAGCGAGGCGGGCGGCCGCCAGGCGCGTGCCCTCGCTCTCGTGACCGGCCTCGTCGGGCTGAACGTGGTGGCCGCAAATCTCTGGCTGGCCCCGGTTTCGTTCCTCCGCATCGATCTGACCGAGGCAGGCCAGTACTCGATCAGCCCGACTACCACGGCGACGCTCCGGGGCCTCGCGGAGCCGCTGTACATCGACGCCTACTTCTCCGACCGAACGCACCCACTGCTGGCGCCGCTGGTCCCGCAGCTGCGAGATCTGCTCGAGGAGATCGAGGTCGCGGGCGACGGTCACGTCACGCTCCGCATCGCCGACCCCAGCGCCGACGACGCCCTCGAGCAGGAGATCGGCGAGCGCTACGGAATCCGCAGCGTGCCGTTCCAGGTCTCGGACCGCCATCAACAGGCGGTCGTCAATTCGTTCCTGCACATCGTGGTGCGCTACGGAGATCAGTTCGAGGTGCTCGGCTTCGACGATCTGATCGAGGTGAGCGCCAACGAAGACGAGATCCTGGTCCGACTCGCGAACCCCGAGTACGACCTGACGCGGACCATCAAGCGCGTGTCGCGCGACTTCCAGAACATGGAATCGATCTTCGCCCGCATCCCGGGCGGTGTGAAGCTGACCTTGTACGCCACGCCGGCGAACCTGCCCGAGTCCCTCGCCGCGGTGCCGGGTCACATCCGCACGATCGCCGCCGGGCTCGCGAGTGCGTCGGAGGGCAAGCTGGTCTTCGCCGAGGTGGATCCGGGCAGCGATCCCGAGCTGGCCAGGAAGCTCGCGGACGACTACGGGATCCGCCCCCTGGCCGCCGATCTGTTCGCGCAGCGCACCTTCTACTTCGACATGCTGCTCGAGACCGACGACGAAGTGCTGCGCCTCAGCCCGCGCTCGGCGGTCGGTGAGGTCGAGCTGAAGGCCGACCTCGAGGCGGCGATCCGCCGCGCGAGTCCCGGGCAGCTGAAGACCCTCGGCATCTACACCGAGGATCCGATCGCCCCGCCGCCGAACCCGCAGCTGCCGCCGCAGATGCAGCCCCCGCCGCCCGAGCGCGACTACCGGGCCCTCGAAGAGGTCTACGGCGAGGACTACCGGGTGCAGACCGTCGACCTGGCAGACGGTCGCGTGCCGCAGGAGATCGACGTGCTGCTGATCGGCAAGCCGGGTCCGCTCGGCGAAGTGCAGCAGTACGCGATCGATCAGTACCTGATGCGCGGCGGCAAGCTGATCGTGCTCGCCGGCAGGACGGCGATCGGCGTGGACCAGGGACGCCTCGACGCCGCGCCGCATCAGAGCCCGATCTTCGATCTGCTCGCCCGCTACGGCGTGACGGTCGAGTCCTCGCTGGTGATGGATCCGCAGAACGCTTCGTTCCCCGTGCCCGTCGAGGAGCAGCGCGGGATGTTCCGGGTGCAGCGCGTCGAGATGCTTCCGTATCCGTTCTTCCCCGACGTGCGCCGGGACGGTATGGCGTCGGGGCATCCCGCCCTGGTCGGCCTGCAGAACGTGACGACGCCGTGGGCATCGCCTCTGGTCGTCGCACCGCCCGACGGCGTCAGCGCCGAATCGCTGTTGTCCAGTTCGGACGCGAGCTGGCGCAACACGAGCGGCCGCATCGAGCCCGACATGGAGCGCTTCCCGGGCGTCGGCTTCGGGCCCGAAGGCGAGATCGGGCGCGTGGTGCTGGCCGCCAGCCTGACCGGCGTCTTCCCGAGCGCCTTCGCGGATCGCCCGTCACCGCTCGCGCAGCCCGGTCCGGACGGTGCACCGGCCGGCATCGACGACACGTTGAAGACCTCCCTCCCCGACGCGCGGCTCAGCGTGATCGGCTCGTCGGAGATCATCTCCGATCTGATGGTGCAGCTCGCGAGTCGCATGGGCGGCGAGGTGCATCGCCCCGATCTGCAGTTCGTGCAGAACCTGATCGACTGGTCGGTCGAGGACACCGATCTGCTGCAGATCCGGTCGAGCGGCAGTTTCGCGCGCACGCTGATTCCGCTCGACGAAGACCAGACCTGGCGATGGGAACTCGGTTGCTATGCGGCGTCGCTCACCTTGCTGGCCGGCGTGATCCTCGTGGCTCGAAGACTCGGCCGTGTGCGCGTCCTGCTGCCGAGCGCTGGAGCCGCGTCATGAAAACGACCCGGGTGCTCGGGATCCTGCTGGTCGCGCAACTCGCGCTCGCGCTGTTCACGTGGTGGCCCGCCGACCGATCAGCGCAGATCGCACGTCCGCTGCTCGCCCTCGACGCGACGACGATCACCGGGATCGAGATCGCGCGGAAGCCGGTCGAGGGCAGTGAAGCCGGAGGGTTGAAGCTCCGGCGCACGGAAGCCGGCTGGACGATCGACTCGTCGAACGGCTACCCGGCCGATGCCGTGAAGGTCGAGCAGCTGATCACGCAGCTGCTCGATCTGCGCGTCCGCGCGCCGATCGCGACCCGCCCATCGAGCCACAACGCGCTTTCGGTCGGAGAACGAGACTACGGTCGTCGGGTGAAACTGTCGGCCGGCGGGACCGAACGCGAGCTCATCGTGGGTGCGGACCGCAGCAACAGCATCCGCGTGCGGTTCGCCGACGAGGACGACGTGTATCTGGCCGACGGGATCTCGGAGTTCGCGCTCGCCGATACCGCGTCGGCGTACTGGTCGCGCGAATTCGTCCGTGTGCCGATCGAAGAGATCCGCTCTTTCACTGTCGAGAACGAGCGCGGCACACTTCGCGTCGAACGCAGCGCAGACGGCTGGACGGTCGCCGACGCGCCCGCCGACACACGGGCGGACTCCGAGGCGATCGAGAAGTTCCTCGCCGAGGTGACGGCGCTGACGCTGGTCACACCCCTCGGCACCGAAGTGCTCCCCGAGTACGGACTCGGCGCCGGCCCGCGGATCAGCTGGACCCTCGAAGCGAGCGATCAGTCGGTCGTCGATGGATACGCGGTCGGCGTGATCGAGGGTGGCCAGGCGATCGTGAAATCCGACAGCGACCGTTTCGTGGTGCAAGTCGAGGCGGCAAACGTCGCGCGCCTCGGCAGCGTCGTTGCGGCCGACTTCGTGCGACCCGGCGACTCCCGACCGGGCGAACGCGTCGAGCCGGGCGCCGAATAGGCGGACCCGCGCTTCGCTGCAGCGCGGCCGGCGACCTCGCCCGCTACCTTGGCCCGCCCGTCCCCGACGCGAGCCACCCATGCCTCTGCCCATCCTCGACCTCAGCCGCCCCGTCGATCGCGAGGCGTGGACCGAGCGTCTCTCGCGGCTGCGGGCGACGGCCAGCCGCGACGGTGAGGCCGCCCGCACGGTGGCCGAGATCGTCGAGTCGGTGCGGCAGCGCGGTGACGAGGCCGTCGTCGAACACATGCGCCGCTGGACCGATCCCGAGTTCAGCGCGGCCCGCATCCGGGTCGGCGCGGACGAGTTCGAGCGCGCCGAGCGGGATCTCGATCCGGATCTTCGGCGCGCCCTCGAGCGCTCGATCGCCAACGTGCGCGCGTATCAGACCCACATCCGTCCGGTCGATCCCGAACCGCTCGAACTCGCCGGCGCGCGCGTGGGACTGCGCTTTCGCCCCGTCGACAGCGTCGGCCTGACGGTGCCGGGCGGTGTCGCGGTGCTCGTCTCGACGCTGGTGATGCTTGCCGTCCCGGCGATCGTGGCGGGCGTGGCTCCGGCGGCAGTGCGTGTCGTGAATCCTCCGCCCACGCGGCGACGCGGCGAACCGGCGCGCGACATCTCGCCGGTCGTGCTGGCCGCCTGCCGGCTGCTCGGGATCGACACCGTCTACCGCATCGGCGGCGCGCAGGCGGTGGCGGCGCTCGCCTACGGGACCGAGAGCGTCGAGGCGGTCGCGATGATCGCCGGCCCCGGCAACGTGTACGGACAGCTCGCCAAGCAGCTGGTCTCGGGCGCGTGCGGGACCGACGGCGGCTTCTACGGCCCGAGCGAGATCGTGACCATCGCCGACGCCAGCGCCGACCCGCGCTGTGTGGCCGCCGACCTGATCGCGCAGGCCGAGCACGATCCGGGCAAGTGCTTCCTCGTGTCGTGGTCGCGCCCGGTGCTCGACGCGGTCGCGGCAGAGGTCGCGCGGCAGCTCGCGAAGCGCAGCCGCATCGAAGCCATCGAGCGGGCGCTCGAGCACGACTCCGCGGCGCTGCTCGTGCGGGATGAAGAAGAAGCCGCTGCGATCGCCGACGAGATCGCGGCCGAGCACGTCAATCTCGCCGTCGGCGATCCCGCTGCCTGGCTCGCCCGCCTGCGACACGGAGGTGAGTTCTTCCTGGGCGACCAGACCCCCGTCGCAGCCGGCGACTACTATGCCGGCCCGAGCCACTGCCTGCCGACGGGCAGCACGGCGCGATTCGCGAGCGGGATCAGCGTGCACACCTTCCTCAAGCGGAGCGGCACGGTCCAGTACACGGACGGCATGCCGGGCGTGGCCATCGACACGATCTCCGCGCTCGCCGAACTCGAGGGACTCGACGCCCACGCCGAGTCGGTCCGGGTGCGGCGGCGCAGCGACTGACGAGCGGCGGACGGCAAGGCCCGGAATCGAGAGGACAGACGAGTGGCGCGAACCCGACCGACCCGAGCAGATCGCCAGGCAAGCCGGCCCGCGCGGAAGGCCAGCGCGGCTGCCGGTGTCGGTTGGATTCTCCTGGCCCTGCTCACGTCGGCCTGTGGGATGTCGAAGCCGCTCTACCTCGAGTCGCGCTACGCGATCCCGAATGCCGCGACAGGCGCCGTGCAGGTGGTCGTCGCGACACCTGCCGATCTCCGACCCTTCAGCGGTTCGTCGAATCGCGCGCCGGTCCCGAGCGTCCAGGGCAATCCCGCCGACGCGGCGCTGACGGCGCGTGTGGTCGGGCGGCGTGTCGACGGCATCAACATGCTTGCGTCGAACATCGTGCTCCCACCCGGCGAATCGGTCTCGCAGTGGGTCGGCCGCGCCGTCGTCGAAGGACTGCGCACCGCGGGAATCGAGGCGGAGCTGGCCGCGGCGGAAGCCGACGACGGCGCCACGCGGCCGCCGCGCCTGTCCGTGTCGATCCACGAGTTCTGGCTGGACGTCCAACCCTCGGCCGGTCTGGCAACTGTCGAGTACCGGGTCGAGATCGCCCTCCAGGGTGCTGTTCGGGGATTCAACGAGGGGGCGAACGTCTCGGCCCAGGCCGGTGTCAGCGCCGGCGGACTCGATATGACGCTCTGGCGACGCAGCTTCGACCGTGCCCTCGAAGCGATCGCCGAGAAGACTGCGCAGCAAGCCGACCCGCTCGGCCCGCGCGCGCCGCAGTGAGCTTCGTCTCGCGGCGAAATCTCCACTTGGCACGAGCCGGAATCGCGTATTCTCGTCGTGCTCGGCGCGACGCGCGGACCACGTCGATCCATGGGAGGGACCAGTCATGAACACCTACGCGGGCGACCGCATCTGCTTCGATGCCGACAGCCACCTGATGCCGAGGCCCGATTTCCTGTCGCGACACGCGGACGGCAGACTGAAGGACGCGCTCCGGATCGATGGCGGTGCGAACGGCGGTGAGGGTTTCGAGAAGTGGTTCGGCGAGATCGTGCGCGACGTCGACGCGCGCCTCGACGATGAAGAACGCACGCGCGCCCTCGAAGACAACGTGATCGCGAGTGCCAAGGGCTGGGCGGCTCATGGCGCGGTCGACGGCGCCGAGCGCAGCCGCACCCTCGACCTGCTCGGCTTCCGGGGTCAACTTGTGTTCTCGACCTTCGCCGGTCACTTCCTGCGATCGAGCGATCCCGACGTGGTCTACGGCGGCACCCGGGCGCACAGCCGCGCGATGGCCGAGTTCTGCAGCGAGGACGAGCGCCTGATGGCGGTCGCCCTGATTCCGCTGAACGATCCGAAGCGGGCGCTCGCAGAACTCGACGCCGCCGCCGACCTCGGATGTCGCGGCATCCACGTCCCCTCCGATCCGCCGGGCGGATATGCCGGCGGATTCTCACCGGCCCACGTGGATCTCGAACCGTTCTGGGCGCGGCTCGTCGAACGCAAGCTCCCGGTGCTGCTGCACATCGGCGGCGGTCGCCTGCTGCCGCGTCCGTATCACGACAACGGTCGGCCGCGGCCGAACGACTGGCTCGGCGGCGGCGAGAATCTGCGCGCCAAGGATTTTCCGGCCGTGCATCATTCGCCGGAGAACTTCTTGAACGCACTGGTGCTCGACGGCGTCTTCGAGCGCCATCCGGGGCTGCGCTGCGGGGCGATCGAACTCGGCGCGTCGTGGGTGCCCGGCCTCATGCGCAATCTCGACGCCGCGTTCGACAGCTTCGGGAAGAACGAGCCGCTGCTGAAGGAGCTCTCGCTCCGCCCGTCGGAGTACATCAAGCGACAGATCCGCTTCACGCCGTTCCCGTTCGAGGACATCGGCTGGCTGATCGAGCAGGCGGGCGAAGAAGTGTTCCTGTTCTCGAGCGACTATCCCCACCCGGAAGGCGGCCGCAACCCGATCAAGCGCTTCGAAGAGTCGATGGACAACAAAGACATCACGGAGCCGGCGCGACAACGCTTCTACTCGCACAACTTCTGCGATCTGATGGGGATCGGCGGCTGAGACCGCGACGATCACTTCGCGCGCGGGCGATGCGTGCGATAGATCTCGCGCACCCAGCCGGTGGTCGGGCGATCCGACCAACGCGCCAGATCCGCGCGCGCTCTGGGCGGCAGTTCGAGCCGGCCATACGTCGGGTGCTCCGGCGGGAGCGCGATTGGCGCCAGCAGGCTTGCAGCCGTGAGGTCGGCCCGCGAGAAGCGGTCGCCCACCAGGAAGCGTCGACCATCGGAGAGCAGCCCGTCGAACCAGTCGAGTTCCTGTTCGAGGATCTGCTTCGACTGCTGTCCCTGTTCGAACCCGAGATCCATTGCGCGGATCATCAGCGCACGGACACGGCCCCAGGCAGCGCGTAACAGCAGGCCCTGCCCGAACGAAAGATCGCGCGTGAACATGGGTCGAACCGTTTGCGGATGTTCGACGAGCGCCTCCGAGTAGTAGTAGCGGCGCGCGTGCACGCCGGCGACGTCGTCGAGGCGTTGCTCCAGCAAGCGACACTCTTCGCGCATCGCATCGGGACACAGACGCATCGAGTCGTTCGTCGTCGCGGCATCCGCCCACTCGAGGATGGCGCCGGATCCGTGCACCACCCGTCCGTCGGCGACCAACAGCGGGAGCGAAGAGCCCGGCGCTCCGAGCCGCTTCGCGATCAGACCATGCAGGCCAGGCGCCAGATGGCGCAACTCGTAGTCGACAGCGAGCGAGTCGAGCGCCCAGCGCGCCTTCTCGCAGTAGTGCGAGATCGCGAACACGTAGAGGATCGGTCGGGTCATCGGTCTCGTTTCCGGGTGGATGTGCAGGATCGCCGCTCGGGCCGCGCAGGCCAGCATCGCAGACCCGGACCGGAAATCGCTCCCGCTGCTGCCGAAACCGGGAAACCCCCGAGGCCAGGCGCGTCACTCACTGCCACCCAGTCAGGGATCTCCACCGGTCGGATCCTCCACCGTTGGACTGACGATCGAGGCCGGGTCGCGAGTGGGTTCGCTCCGGCTCGGTCGCGGAGGCATCGAGCATGACGCTTTCATCGCCGCTCTTCACCGCGGAAGGCCCGGGCAAGAACCTGTTGCGGGACTGCGCGGTCTCGCATCCGGCGCACATCTTCAAAGGCAAGCCCGCCGTACCCGGCCTGTCGGATGCCGTCGGCCGCATCCAGGACGCCCTCGCAAAGCTCGGTTTCAAGGTGGCCGATCCGAAGGGCGTCTTCGGTCAGTCCACGGCGGATGCCGTCCTGAAATTCAAGAGCGGCTCGCATCCGATCCTCGGCCCCGGCCAGACCAGGCCGGACAACATCGTCGGCATCCAGACGATCCACCGCCTCGATGCCGACATCCAGTTCAAGCCGCCCGTGATCGAGTTCGGTTCGAAGAACTGGCGCTTCACGTTCTTCGGCAATACCGGGATCGGCGGAACCGAGGTCTTCACGCTGTTCATCGCGAGCACGGATCTCGTCGACAGCAAGGAGTTCAGGATCGTCCCGAACTTCATCGACCGGGGTCTGACGAACGGATTCAAGGGGGACACCCGGGGCACGTTCACGACGGCGCGAAAGGCATCGGCTGGCGAGTTCGGATCCGCCAGCTGCAACGTCACGCTGAGCAAGCAGGTCTTCTCGCCGTTCTTGAACGGCAGCATGACGATCGGCACGGTCGGCGATGCGGCGCGTCGACTGAGCGTCTTCCTGACCGTGCAACAGCTGAAGGACGAGTCGATCGGCAGCAGCCTGACGAGCGGGCTGTTCAGCATGCAGGGACAACTGCGAAGCTAGGTCCGCGAGCCCGCCCCATCCCCACCGGCAACTTCCGATCGCGCAGGATCGACGAGCGCACGTCGACAGATCGGACGCATCGGGCCTCTTTTGCGCGTGCGCGAGCAGGCTTCGGGATCCGGATGCGCCGGCGGATCACAGCTGCGTGACCTCCGCTTTCAAGAAAAAGTTTGACCATCCCGACCGGATCCCGGCATACTCGGGCGCCAACGATCTGGATAGAGACCGAGAGAGATCTCCTCTGAGCGAGTGCGAGGAGGAGGCCCTGATGGAAACGCAGTCGACTTCGGTCCGGTCATCGAAGTCATCCGTCTCTCTGCTGATCCGAGCGACGCGCCGGTCGTCGCGGCGGTTCGCGACCGCGATCGGGCTCGTGCTCGTCGTGCTGATGGCCGGCAGCGCCCACGCCGAATCCCGGTCGAGCTGCGACAGCGATGGGGACGGCATCTGTACCCAGCGCGACTACAGCGCCTTCCTCGCATGCTTCGGGCAGGTCGGTGGCGCCTGCGCGGGCTTCGACTTCGACGCGGACGGAGACGTCGGACAGGCCGACTACGAGATCTATTCCCGCTCCGGCGCCGTCGCCCCCCGGACGAATGCGCTGCGATCGGATGGAGCCGGGGCCGGCGCGGCTTCGCCGAGCGCGGTCGGGCCGACCATCGACCTGTACCTGGTGGTCGATGAGAGTCCTCCCGGTGACGAGGTCCGGGTGACGGTCGGTGTCGAAAACGCCAGCGATCAGACCGGCGTCATCATCAACGGCTACACGCTCGACTTCGACTTCGACGAGCTCGAGCTGGACTTGACGGGCATCGAGCAGCTCGCGGGCTTCGGCGGCCAGCCCGCCGCTCCCTTCGCGCCGCCGAACGACTGCCTGACCGGGACCTGCACGGCAGGCAACACGCCGGGGCAGGACTCGGGCCCGGTCGGACCGCTGTTTGCGCTGACGTTTCTCGTGACGGACCCGGTCGACGATGCACTCGACGACTTCATCGCAGGTGTCCTCGATCCGGTCTTCGATGGGATCACACAGGGCACCGGACAGCCGATCTTCGTGCCAGGAGATCTCATCGTTCGATACGCGGTGCCCGAGCCCGCAGCCGCGACGCTGACGACTGCGGCGATCGCGGCAATCGGCCTGCTGCGCCGCGTCCGAAAGAAAGGGGTCTCACTCGTGGCACAGTCCGCTCGCGCCCATGGGTCGCTTCGATGACGATGCGAACTCGCAGAGGCCGCCACGCGATCACTGCCAGCGCGGCTCTCGTCGTCTCGTTGATCGCCTTCGCGCTGCTTCCGGACCCCGCACAGGCGGCATCGTGCGTTCCTGTCTTCGACCCACCGTGCCCCTCGAACCAGTACTGCGACCTCGCCTTACAGTGCCAGAACAGACGCAGTACGGGTCAGAGCTGCGGCGCCACGCAACCTTGCCTCGCCGGCCTGAACTGCACGGCGGGTATCTGCGAGGTTCCTCGTACCGCGGGGCAGAGCTGCACGGGCCTCGGCCAGGGCAACTGTGCAAGTTCTCTCGTCTGCGACCTGTCGGGCGTGTGTCGACACGACCCGCCGACGTCCGGCGAGGTGTGCGGCTCGGGCGTCGTGTGCGCGTCGGGGTACGCCTGCAGCGCCCTGGTGGGCGGGGTCTGTCAGGCGCCGCGTCAGGTGGGTCAGACGTGTGTCGGCACCGGTCCGGGCAACTGCGCCAGCCCGCTCGTGTGCGATCTCGCCACGGGCACCTGTCGAAACAATCCTCCGCTCGCGGGCCAGCCCTGCGGTGGCACCGTCGTGTGTTCGGCGGGGCTGGCTTGCAGCGCGTTGGCGAATGGCGTCTGCCAGTCACCGCGCCTGTCGGGCCAGAGTTGCGTCGGCGCCGGTCAGGGCAACTGCGCCAGCCCCCTCCTCTGCGATGGGGGTTCCGCGACGTGTCGTCACAATCCGCCGCTGCTCGGCGAGTCGTGCGGGGCGCTCGTCCCGTGTCAGTCCGGGCTGGGCCTCGCCTGCTATGCGGGCCGCTGCATCAACCAGAGTGGTCCGAACGGACCGTGCGATGCGTTGATCCCTGGGAGCTGTCAGTCGGGCCTCGTGTGCGATGCGGGCTCGGCCACGTGTCGTCACAATCCGCCGATTCTCGGCGAGACGTGCGGAGCGCTCGTTCCCTGTCAGTCGGGGCTCGGCCTCGCCTGCTATGCGGGCCGCTGCATCAACCAGAGTGGCCCGAACGGACCGTGCGATGCGCTGATCCCCGGGAGCTGTGAGTCGGGCCTCGTGTGCGATGCGGGCTCGGCGACGTGCCGTCACAACCCGCCGCTTCTCGGCGAGACGTGCGGGGCGCTCGTCCCGTGTCAGTCCGGGCTGGGCCTCGCCTGCTATGCGGGTCGCTGCATCAACCAGAGCGGTCCGAACGGACCGTGCGATGCGTTGGTCCCTGCGAGCTGTCAGTCGGGTCTCGTGTGCGATGCAGGTTCTGCGACGTGCCGTCACAACCCGCCGCTTCTCGGCGAGACGTGTGGGGCGCTCGTCCCGTGTCAGTCCGGGCTGGGCCTCGCCTGCTATGCGGGCCGCTGCACCGGCACGCAGAGCAACCTGTGCGCACTGATGAGCCATTGCC
>JANOFF010000014.1:0-28993 GCA_031413515.1 bacterium | reverse complement strand
CCGACGACGATCCACGGCCAGAGGCCGGCGAGGACGGCGCTCACTCTCGACTCGGGCAGAACGGGCCGACCGCCGGGCCGACCTTCGGGATCAGGCAGAGGCCGCCGATCGGACTGACGTGCGTGTCCTGCACGATCTCAGACAGGTCGGCGCCGACTCGAAAGCGGGCGAACTCGACCGCGTTGACGCCGACTCCCCCCGGCCATCCGACGTCGAGCACATAGATCGAGCACGACCCTCCGCCGCATCCGATCGGAGGAATCTCGCCGGCGTAGGCCGACACGGGTGCGAACGCGAGACCGACTGCACTCACCAGGCCAACGAGGGCCAGCTTCGCACCCGTCATCGGACCCGCACCGATCAGGCTCGCAAGGGTGCCGCCCATCGCGTTGTTGATCGCGATGAGCACCGTCTTGCCGGCGATCGGCATGCCCACGATGATCGCATTCTGGAGGTGCTGATCTTCCACGAGCCCGCTCAGCCACAGTCCCAGCGACCCGAAGATCGCGAGGATTCCTGCGTTTTCGATCCACCCACTCGGGTTCCGTGTCGTTTCTTCGTCTGCCATGTCTCTCACTCCCCCATGCAGCGTTCGCTGCACTCAGCCGCGAATCGAGCGAGCTGCGAAACCGCATCCCCGCACGACACACGAGACTCCTGGACGCGGGACTCGGCGTCGGCGGCGCGCGCCTCGAGCGCCTGGAACTTCCCGACCAAGTCGACCAGCGTGCCGGCGAGCGCGACGATTGCCGCGGCCGCCGTGATCCACTTCACGCACCCGACTCGCGCACGACCAGGCCGTGCCGCTCGTCGCCGAGCACGCGGTGCATGATCGCGAGTGCGGCCTTGCTCTCGGTGACCGCCATCAGCTTTGCGGTCCGCTCGGGCGGTGCCATCGGCATGATCGACGTGCCGGGCAGGATGCACGCACGCGAGTCGATCGTGGGCCAGTTCCCGGAGTGGAACTCGACCTGCTCCCAATCCTCTCCGCTGCCAGCCAGACCGACTCGCGGCCCGACGATCACCCAGTGCTGGTGGCGGCCGGTGGTGTCACGGATCAGCTCATACACGCCGACCGGGATCGCGCGCTCGGCCAGCTCGGTCGCTACGAGGTCGAATCCACCGAACCTGAGCAGGGAGAAGACGCCACCGTCGAATCGTCCCCACCGCGTCAGGGTGACGATCACCTGGGAGTTCTCCGGAGCAACTCGTCGATCCCCGACAGGATCCGCGCTTGCGTCGCCTCGAGCTTGTCGATCGCCGTCTCGTGCCGGCCGACATCCACCCGAATCACGGCGAGGTCTTTCGAGAGGTCGCGTGCGTGATCGCGCGTCTCGAACACGACCTTGGATTTCTCGCCGAGGCTGGATCCCACAATGTCGACGTTCTTCCCGAGCGTTGTGATCGAGGCCTCTGCGCTGGTCATGCGTGAGTCGATCCCGCGGACCCAGCCCATGATCGCGAGCAGCACGGCCGAGAATGCTCCGGAGATGCCGACGAACCAGCCGAAGGCACCGCTGCCGCTCTCGTCAGACACATCGACTCTCCATCCCTACGGTACGCGGTTTGGTGCCCATCCGATGTTGGTGTCGCAACCAGAACATGAGCGGTCCTTAACGACCAATTCGTCATACTGGATCTCGCCGGTCTGGCCACGACCCCAGAAGTTGAAGTAGAAGCCTTGAAACTTAGAGCCAGATGGCGTGCCCACGAACGCGAAGTTCTGGTTGTACACTCCGCTCCACAGAGTCTGCGCCTGCCCCGCGCAATCGAGTCCAGTCGGCCCACAGTCGTTCATGTAGATCTCGGCCATGCCTGTCGAGTCGATGGCGTTGTACACAAGTTCGACCGCGATCCATCGATCCTGCGTGTTGAACCAGTGGAGCTTCGCTGCCGGAGAACTTGGGCTCCCGCCGTTGTAGATGTTTGCGGAGCCACAAGTTCTACCCGGTTGCACGCCTACGCACTGGTCGTGTTGAAGATTGTTACCCGATCCGCTGAGGTTGAAGTGGATCGACACATCATCCGGCAGATTGCCTCCGGGAGGCAGGTAGGCTTCGGTTCCGTCCCAGGTTGACCACTGCCCGACGCCCAGCCCGTTGGGCGCGCATGAGCTGAGCGGATCGGGGCAGAGTTCGATTCCCTTGTAACCGTTGCTTCCGCGCGCAACGAAGGTGTGCGGGCATGTTCCGTCAGCGGGCGTGCCTGAGTTGGCCCCGGCTGTCCCGCCGCCGTCTTGCCATCGGGAATCCCAGCGCGGATCGGACGTGTTCTCGGCGTCGAAGCACCGGAGCGAAGTTACTCCGACGAACTTGATGTAGAAGCGGATGGAGAAGTGAGTAAGCCCCGCAGCTATGGCTCGATTCACTGTCCCGTCTACCGTTACGTTGTGGTATCCAGCGGCTCTGTTTTGATTCGAGCTGCCGTCTGGGTCTGCGTTGCCCGACTCTCGATCCTGCCATCCCATAGACGCAGCACAAGGTGTCCCGGCCGCACCAAAGTTGGCGTAGCTCGCCGACCACGAACCCGCCGCGTTGTAGTTGCACATGGTATAGCTTCCGATGACTCCACCGTGGCCATCGTTGGCGGTCGCATCGGGATCAGGCTCGATGATCGGCTGGGCGGCTGCTCCGCCAGACGCACTCGGATGAGACCAGTAGTCGGACAAGGCGTTTGTCAGACCTGCTTGACCCTGGACGATGTAGGCCGCGTCCTCGAAGCCGTCACAGAATCGAATGCCGTTCGCGAAGGCATACGGCGCGTTCTCCGTGCTACCAGAGGCTTCCGCCGGATCGCAGATCGGGTCATAGGTGTCGAACACGTTCGCGATCGGGAGGTTCGTGAGCACCGACGCACCACCACCGCCCCCGTCGCTCGCTACGCCTGCCTGGCCGCCCTTGATCGTGCCGCCGATGAAATTCCCGGCCAGCGCGGGCGATGCCAAAAGCACGAGCAGAAGCAACAACCGCATCATGGATTGACCACGATCGTGCCGGTCTCCGCGACCGACTGAAGCCCGGTCGGTCCAAAGGCGAACAGAGTAGCTTCGCAAGTGCTCCCGTTCGGTATGCCGGCCACGGTGGTCGGGGTGACATCGTTGGAGTTCGCCCCGCTGTACCCTGCCCCGCTGCACACCCACGATGACGTGTAGTGATCGACCGCACCGCCTCCGGCACCCGCGGTCCACGAGAACGTGAACTGTCCCGAGGCCGTCGCCATTGAGATCGTCGGCGCGGCCGGAGGTAGCGTTGACGTGAACGGCTGACAGGCGATCCCGACGGCCGCCAACGGCATCGCGTTGAGACCAGCGCACAACGCGTTGAATGCGGTTTTGTCTGCTCCCGTGAGCGCGAAGCACTCGCCGGACACGCAGAGATCGCCTGCCTCCGGTCCGGTACCAGCGTATCCTGACAGATTGAATAGCTTGGACTCGTTCGTATTCTTGTTATGCCGGAGTTTGTAGTTCTCGACTCCGCTACCAACTGTGTCGCGGTAGGACTCGAATCCACCTTGCGCGCCGTCACCAAACACGATCCCGGTCCGGTCGGTCCAGCAACGACCAGTAGTGTTACACGGCAGACCAAACCGCCCGGTGATCGAGTATCCATCGAGCGTATCCGGACCGGCGTACACAGGCGCTTTGATGATGTCGAGAGCAGTCGCATACACATCGACTGATGAAACGGTCTCAGTCACGATAGTCCCAGGCGAGACTCCAGGTCCAACTATCCATGCAGGTACCCGGATCCCGTCTTCCTGCGTTGTCTGCTTCCCGCTCCATCCGTTGTCGGCTTGCACGATCAGGTAGGTGTTGGTCCCGGCGATCGCCGTTCGGAGTTTCCCGATCTCGCTGTCGAGCTTAAGTACCTGCTCGTGAAAACATTCCTCCGCTGTATGTGGAGACTCGCATGTTAGGCCGTTTGTAACGTCGGCTGGCCAATGAGCGTCATGAACGTTCGAGAAGCCGACCCATAGGATGAGCGGACGCGATCTGTCGCGATCGTTGAAGACCTGGACGGCCTTGTCAGCGATGGCATCGTCGAGGTAGGTGGTCACCCCGTTCGTGATCGTCGGAGGGATTGTCGTCGCACTGCTGCCGAGCGCCAAATACTCCGCTCGTGTCCCCTGAGTCCGGTTCCAATTTCGCATGCCGCCGGCTGGGCTCAGGCCCGCATACGTCATCACATCCTGGTAACCAAGCTCCATCTTCTCCCACCCGTTCAAGTTCGTCCTTGTGGGGGCGGGGCCTGGTTTGCCTACCATTGCGGTCTGAGCGCCTGCGTTGATCGCGCGCATCGGGAGCGCGGAACCGGCTGTCAGAGTGCGGTTCAGGTACTGCCCATAATTGAGCAGTTGCCGCGTCGGAGAGCACCATGACTCCGAGTAGAACGCGGTGAACCGCGCCCCAGTCGTGCCGAGAGCATCAAGATTCGGCATCGACAGACCAGCCTGCCCCGGAGACCCCCATGCGTTGACGTATTCTGCTCCGAGGTCATCGAGCGTCACGATAATGACCGATGGGGCTTGTAGGACCAGCCCGCCACCTCGAACGTGCCCACCAGACAACTTGGCGGCAGTGGCAATCGATGGCACCAGACACAGCAACGCGATCAGCTCCCTGGTCATTGCTTACGGATCCGAAACTGCGTGCCCTGCTTGTTCGACGTCACGCCCATCCACCCGATCGCGTCGCCAGCGAGCCCGCATGAACCCGCAGCGAAGTAGATCTTCTCGGATGCCGCGGTGGCGTAGTAGCTCCAGTGCCCGGTCTTCGCCGGGCTCGTGAGCTGCGCGTTAATTCGCCCGGAGGTCGAGCCCGTGTGCAGTTTCTGCCCTTGCGGCGCGATGACAGGCATCTGGCCGAAGTTGTCATACGTCGCATCGGCATAGGACATCAGCTTGATCGCGGTGCATGCGGTGGTGGTCACATCGCCCGTTTGCCCGGTGCATGTACCACCACCGAGGCAATCTCCAGCGATCGCGCACCGCTGCCCGGCGTTCGTCCCGCCCGAGCACACGTCATATCGGCCGCCGGGGGCGCTAGTCGGCCACATCGAAGCATCGAACGAAATGTCGTAGTAGCCGATCGACGCGAGTTGGATGATCGCCGTTAGCGATCCGCACACACCTCCGCCGCCACAGTCTCCGTTGACAGTACACGGCTTGTTCAAGTTCGTGGTGGGCGATGCTGTGGTGCAGAATCCGCCGGACGTTGGAGCGGGCATGCCGACTCTGTTGTAGCCACCCACGGTGTAAAGGATCGGCGCTGGATATGTACCGGCCGCACCTGCCGCGATGGCTTGCGTCTGCGCCGTGGTGCCACCTGTGTATCCGTACATCCACTCGTTGACGGGAAGCATTGTGGATACAGTGGCTGCCTGCCCTGGCCGCTTTAGGTATAGGTATCCGTCTGATTTCGTGAAGATTGAGAGGTCGTCCCCGGTCGGGGCGGTGACATCCCCGCTCGCGTTGCCGAAGATGGTCAGCGCGTTGGTGCCGTCTGTGTCTGGAGTCGTGAAGGAACCTGCTGCGACACTTCCTGCGGTCGAAATATTCCCCGCAGTGATCGTGACGGCGGAATTCTTGGCGGTCTTTCCGCCTGCGCCGTCGAACACCATGATGGCGTTGTCTGTCGCCGATCCCGGCCCGATCACGATCGCCGCTGCTGCCTTGCTGCCGTCGACGAGGTCGCCATTCGCATCCCATGCCCCGACGTTCCCCGACGTGCCCTCGGTGCCCGTGACGAGAGTTGCGTCGGCTCCGCTCTTCAGGCCGGCTGCGATCTCGGTGATCGCGTCGATGTGATCGGCGTTGACCGGCGCGCTGATCGTCACGGTGTCGGCGCTGCGGACGGTCGTCACGCCACTGCCCTGCGCGAGCGTGACCGTGGCCCCAGTCGTAGTGCCGCCGGAACCACCAGCGATGCCCGACACGCCGACCCCGTCACCGGTTGCGTTGATGGTGACCGTGTCGCCACTGCGGACCGTCGTGACGTTCGTGCCGTTGGCGAGCGTGACCGTCGATCCAGAGGTCGTGCCTCCGGTCCCGCCGGTGATCCCAGAGACACCGACACCATCTCCGATCGCGTTGATCGTCACCGTATTGCCGGAGCGAACCGTCGTGACGTTCGTGCCCTGGGCGAGCGTGACAGTGGCTCCGGTCGTGGTGCCCCCGGAGCTCGCCGCGATGCCCGTGACGATGCCGCCACCACCGCCGCCGATCGCCTGCCACGCCGACCCCGTCCACGCGCAGAGAACGAGGAACGAGCCACCGCCCGACGCGCACGAGTTGAGGGCCGCTCCGTCCGTGACGTAGTAGGTCTGCTCGGTGATCGTCGGCGATCCGGGCAACGCTGCGACAACCGTCCGGATCGGAGCGATCATCGTGCACTTCGAGGCGTCATTCCCGGCGTCGTCCGCGCACGACACGCCCGATCCAGAGAAGTTGATCGCCGGACGTTGCGTGAGCGGCGTCCCTTCGTCCTCGACGACGTGTGCCGCACCAGCGCCCGTCGCCGCGAGCTCGTCGATCGCCGCCTGGACGTTCGCTGCGGCGAGCCCGCTGATCGTCGCGTCGTAGGAGACCTGCACTCCCTCGAGGTAGGTCGCTGCGTCGGCGGTCGGTGGCGACGTCGGCGCGCCCACCATCACGAATTCCCAGCGCGACTGCCCCGCGTCCCATGCGACCAGGTGCATCGCGGCACCGCCGCCGGCAGCCGCCGCACCGACGGTCGTCGTGCCGTTGCCGTCGGTGATCCACGCGAGCTGCCCCGCGGTCGGAGATCCGGGGAGAGTCCCGAACGTGTAGACGGGGGCAGCCGTCGCGACGACGACCGAGCAGAGCAGCGCTGCCATCGCACACGCGAGCGAGCGCCAGAGTCGAGCGATCATACGACCTCCCTGAGCCGGTCCCAGAAGAACCCGAGACTGTTGAAATGCGCGCGCATCCCTACCGGTGTGAATGCGTACTTCGCGCGGAATGAAGCCGCGCCGCCGCCCCACACGTCGAAGATGAACGACGGGCCGCTCGTGTCGGAGCCGTCCGCCACGTCGGGCATGACGCGGTGGTTGTCCTTGAACGTCCAGGTGCTTGCGTCGATCGTCTCGTCGTAGGTCGGATCGTCCGCCGGGTAGTAGCGAGCGAGCGACCCGTAGACGGCGGGCGTCGACGACATGGGGTAGTCGTGCGAGACGGCGATCCGAGCGGTCGTTCCTGGAGGTGCTCCACTCGAGAGCGAGGACCCGCTGGCGAGCGTCGCCACGTCGAGGTCCTGCGCGATCGACTTCGGTCGCGCCCACTCGAAGTAGTCGAGCCGGTTCGGGTACTGGTAGAACGAGCGCACGACTTCACCGGGCAACGGCTCATCGATGCCGATGATCCGGGCGATCGTGTAGCCGGTCGCATCCGCGAGCAGGTTCGTCGCCGCACCGTCCGTGTCCCAACCGAAATCGATCGTGCCATCCGGCTTCGCAATGACGAATGCGAAGACCCAGTCGAATGTCGACGGCGCGGCCACAGATGACGGCCACCCACCCTGATTGTCGCCGGCGTCCCAGTCCACGCTGATGTCTTTGGTCATCACGCCGGACAAGCGGTCGATGTTGGCGAGCCCGCCATTCGCGCGACATCTCCCCGGATGGAAGTCGACGAGCGAGTCATCGGTCGACAGATCGGGGACCGAGCGCCGGAACCCCTGGATCCAGCCCGGTGGATACGCCATCGGGAACAGCGCGTTGATGCGGGCGGTCATCCACGACTGCAGCACGGTCGCGAGTTGCGGCGTGGTCGTCTTCGTCGGTCCCGGATCGGCAACGCCGTCCGGGACGCCGACGCCGCGGATCGCGACGAGTTCGGCCATCATCGCGTTGAGGATGTCGGCATCGACGACGGTCCCCTGGACGCCGGCACCGACGTTCGCGTTCCGGAACCATCCTTCGGGACCGAGGGCGGTCGGCGTCGGCCGCACCGAGACTGCACTCGGAACGTCGATTCTGTGCATTCGGATCTCCTGCTACGGCTGCTACGGAGGCGTCGTGAGGACGTAGGTCGTGTGCGCGGGCTTCACGTGGTCGAGCACGCACTCGAGCGCCTCGAGGCCGAACGAGCCGAGGCGATCGCCGGCCGTGGAAAGCCCGGCGATGAACGGGGTGATCGTGATCTCCGCGAGAACCACTTCGAACTGGTGGGCGGTCGCCGTGAGTCCCACCGTCACGTCGAACCCGAGCGTCTCGCAGACCTGCTCGATCATGGCGAGCGACAGGTTGCGAGGTCGGGTCAGCTTCTCGACGACTAGTGCGCGGCGCTCTTCGGTGGAGGTCGGCTCGATATCACAGTCCGGCAGACCGAGAGCGCGTTCCCAGTCGTCGAGGAACAGCGTCGTCTGCGATGGGATGACGTCCTCGAGGATGAACTCACCCATCGCCTCGAGGCGCTCGAGTTCGTAGGCTGCGGCGCGACAGAGCCGTCCCAGGTTCGAGTCCGGGTCCCTCGAAAGCAGAGTCCCAGGCGGCGTCAGTCGGTCGAGCAACAGCGCGACGAAATCGTCTCGCCGAGCCATCAGCTATAGACCGAGGTCCCGAGATAGACGACGTTCGATCCGCCCGGGGTCACGTCTGCAACCGGGCTCGTAATCGTGAAGTCGATCAATCCAGGCGACCCGGCCACCGCAGCCAGGATCTTCGACAGCGTGATCGTCACCCCTGGCCCCGCGAAGCGCTCGAGCATCGCGGAGAGTTCGGCATCGACAGCCGCCCGCGTAGTGGCATCGTTCGGCGTGATCGTCACGTGAGCATTGAGGGCTACGAATGCCGCCGCCGAGACGACCGGATTCGACGTGATCGGCTTCAGCGCATTGACCGCGGTCTGCGTCGCGGTGACGATCCCGCCCGACGCCACCGGAGCAGACGGAAGCAGTGCATCGTTCGCGATCCGGATCGTGAACGTCGGCGAACCTGCTGACGGAGTCCCCACCCATGCGCGCGTGACCCCTGCGACCGCGAGCGCCCAGCGGGCGAAGTCAGCCGCGGTGCCGCCCTGTGGAGGAGCACGGAGCACGTCGAGGAATCTGGCGCGGAGCTCCGCGTCGGACTCGCGGTCCACACCGCCGAACGTGGACACGTACACGTCGCCGACCCCGGCCGACGGCTCGACGAGACGGAGATTCCCGTCGAAGTTACCGGCTGTCCCGGGCACCACGGCCTGGATCGCCCCAAGCCAGGCCGGCGGGAACCAGAACGGGGCACCTGTCGTGATGTATTCCGCACCGTCTGCGCGTACGAGCCGCGAGCCAATTGCAATTGGCGTCCAGATCGGAACCTCTGTGAATTGGGCGACTCCCGAGGCCTTGACTCCCTGAACGCGAAACACGCCGAACAGGGCCGCCCATCGCTCGAGCGCGGACTCGGTCGCCGTGTCCGGAATCGAGTCGTCGGCAATCGCCTGGAGATGCCCCCACGCCTCGAAGGTTCCACCACCCCACGACCGCAGGAGGACTGCGAGCAGAGACCGCGGCAGAGACACGTCGACGCCAGGGAGGGCGGCCGCCGCATCGCTCTCCATGCGAGTGAGGACCTCGGAAAGGGTCGGGCTCACATCAGCCACCGAGGCTCCCTTCCATCGCGTCCCAGACGTACGAGAATTCGACCGGAGTCGAGTCGTTACGGGTGATCGTGATCAGCAGATCGAGCCGGCTTCCATCTTGGCGCGCCACGTCCACGACGACCGAGCGCGCAATCGCCTGGTCGATCAGCCATTGCAGTGAGTCCGCGAGCGACTGCCTGATCTCGGCGATCGTGTTCTCGGTGAGCTTTGCGCGACGAAAGCGCCAGAGCAGAGACCCGTAGTCCGATCCGCCCCACCACCCGCGCCGGTCGATCTGCCCGAAACGCTGGTCGCCATCGAGCTCGTCGTCGTCCGACGCGCGCGCGTCCAGGAACAACGACAGGGCGACGGCAGTGTCGAGCGTCGATGTCGTCGCGAACTGGTCTCCCTCGACCACCAGGTCGAAGGCCCCGAGGTCGTCGTCGAACGCGATGGCGAAGTCCATCTACACGACCGGGCCGGTGGTCCCGCTGCACGGGGCTGAAGTCGTGCCGTCGAGCAGGCTGCCGGCCGCATGCGTGTGCGTCAGAAAGTCCTTGCCGTCGATCTCGGTTGAATCGCCGATCGTGACCGTGCTGCCGGTGATCGTCACGTCACCTCCGTCGATCTCGATGTCCCCGGCCGCCGTGATCGTGATGCGCACACCCGACGGACCCTCAATCGTGACGTCGCCGTCCGGCTTGCATCGCACGGCGACGTAGTCCTCTCCGTGCAGGCCGGTCTCGCCGGGCTCGGCGCCCGTCGGTCGATGCGCTTCGTCGGCCACGAGAATCGCGATCAGGTGATCGCGTGCAGCCCCCACCTCGAGGAGCAGCACTTCGGCTCCTTCGCGCGGAACGCTGTACAGGCCGAACGGCTGGATGCGCTGGACGTCGTCCACCACCTCACCGACCAGGCCGCGGACCTGCAGCCGCTGGTATGGGGTCGAGGTGTCGTCGGCCAGAACGACGCGGCCGCGCGTCACGAGTCGGGCAAGCGCGGAGACGATGAATCGAAACGATGTCACGTCCCCTCCGACCACAGGTGGTTGTCGCCCTCGGTGAGCTCGCGGGCCTGGAATGCGACCTGATCGAGCAGGCTCAGGTCGGTCACCTGTCCGCCCGAGTCGTCGAGCGAGAACGAGACGCTCGAGATCATCATCTCGACCGCGGCACCCGACTCAGACCCGACACCGAGGAGTGGGTCGAACACTGGCAGGCGATACCCGGGAGACCAGAGCCACCCGCTTTCCGATCGCCAGCCTTGCACCCTGTACGAGATCGGAGTCGCGCGTGCGGCGCGCGTGGTCGACTCGAACTGTGCCCGGCGGCGGAGCGCCCCCGTGTCCGCCGCGTTCGCCTCGATGAGCACGAGTGGTCGGTGGCGCCCGACGCCAGGATCAGTCGCAATCCCCTGCTGCGTGACTCCCCACTCTCCAATCCATGCCGATATTTCGGTCGCCTGGCCGAGCACGCGGTAGCGCGAGAATCGGTTCCGGATGCTTCCGCGCACTGAACCGCCGAGCACCCTGCCCGCTCCGCCGGCCGACCGATTGATCTCGGCCGGCGCGAGATCGGATCCCGGTATCCACAGACGAATCCCGCCGAGGCCGTCACCGACTGGCACGAGCCCACGCATCCGAGTCGCTCGGGAGATCGTCTCGAACACGGTCTCGCCGGTCTGAATCCGGAAGTCCTTGAATGGCAGTCCGATCGCGCTCACGTCGGTGAGTGTGATGCCTTCGAACGGTGCAATCAGATCGCCGACGATCCGGTCGATCGTCTGTCCCGTCCACCCACCCGGGCTGCGATCCGCCGAGCAGTCGATCAGGTCACCAGTGAGGTCGCGCCCACCGACGGTGATCCCGTGAGACTCGCTCGCGTAGCTGACATGTCGATCCTCGAGATAGCCAGAGATGATCGGTTCGTCGTCGAGCAGGATCGAGCACGGAGCGCCGAGCACGAGCTCGCGCGCCAGAGGATCGTCGGGATGATTCTCGGAAACTGACAGCCGAAACGTGCCGGCCAGCTGATCGACCGACCGCTCGATCTCGATCGACTCCCACCCCCGCAGTAGCCGCCCATCGATCTCGAGGCTGACGACCGCGTCGCGATCAGGCACCGGCTACCGGGGACAGCACCTCGAGCGGCGTTCCGCCGGGTACGAATGCGGGGTGCCGGATCTGATTCCTCCGCGCGAGCTCAGGACCGCGGGTCGGATCCGCGTACAGGCGCCACGCCAGCACGATCGACGGGAGGTCCTGACCAAGGACCAGGTCGACGCGAACCGGGAGACGGGCAGCGCGCGAGTCGAGATCCGAAACGGCGATCGCCTTCGCGGTGCGCAGCTCGTTGTAGACCTCGATATCGCCAGCGTCCGCTGCCCGGAGCATGACTGCGTCGAGCACGTCCGCCAGGTCCTGCCGATGCTCGGCTGCCTCCTGCGCGGACTCGAATTGCATCCGAGTCGTGACCACGGCCAGGTGCGCGGCAGCCAGTCGTGCAACGAGATCACCGAGCGCCGCCTGATTGTCCGCGGCGAGTTGCCCTGTGAACGTGGCCGTGCTGACCGGAGGCTGCTCCTCGCCCCACCCGACGAGGTGGCGGAACGCCTCGAACTTCCCGAACGCATCGCCGGGGATCTGCGAGAGTTCGTCGAACAGATCCGAGACTGATATCGCCATGCCGAACGCGTCGGTCGCGAGCGATCCGAGCCGGGAGTCGAAATCAGATAGAGCCGTGGCCGCATCGGTCGCGCCGCCGGCGTTCTCGTCGATCGTGTCCATCGCCTGGGAGAGCTCGCCACTCAACTGCCCAGCGAGATCGAGCATGCGATCGCCGAGCGACGCGATCGTCGCGACATTCGAGGCGACCGCAGGAAACGCGCTCGTGGCCGCGGTCAGAACCGAGGCAAGTGCGCGATCGATCCGCGAGCGGCCGGCGATGCTCGACGTCGGATTCGAAGCCTGACCAGCCTCGACGAGGTTGATCGCGATGATCGCGAAGCCCTGCTCGGAGCTGCGCTCGGCGACTCCAGCATTCTGCAGCAGCACCCAGACTGGCTCGCCGGTCCAGAGCCGCAACCGGAGGCGCCCGCGTCGCTCGAGGGTTTCGAGGATTCGGTCAGTCTCGACGTCGTAGTCGTCGCCCAGGACGATCGCATCGAGGCGATAAGTGCGGGGCGCTCGGCCGATCTCCTCCGTGTACGGCAGATCGACGTACGGATAGGTGTGGGTCTGCGAGCGCTTCCCGATTGACCGCTCCTGCTCGAGCACCTCGAGTTCGAGGGAACCGAGCGTCACGGTCCGGCGGCGGCGGCGGGCCCACGGATAGTCGAGTCGCGACATCGTTCAGGAGGACCTCACGGGAGCAGGCTCCCGCGGTCGACTTCCATCTTGACGCCCGGAGTCTCACTGCGAGCCATGACCTTCGTGCGACGATCGTCGACGACCACGCGAACCTCGCCCTGCAGATCCGCCTTGCGCTGATTGAAATCGGCCTGCCACGCTTTGTAGGTATCGGAGTCCATCCCTTGGGCGGGTCCAGCGGCGAGTGCGTAGTTGCTCGTGTCGAGACCAGTGCCGAAGTCAGTCGGCCCGAACATTGTCCACAGCTTCTCGATCTGATCGAGCGCGGGCTGGATCGCGAGCTTGATGTCTTCCCAAAAGGCGACAACACCCGCACCGATCGCGAGGAGCGCAGCCGGCACGAGGCCGATTGCTCCGACGAGTGCCACGATCGGCGCGAGCAGCGACGCGGTTAGGACGACGCCTGTCGCGATCGCCACCGTCTTGAGCCCGCCGATCTTGTCGACAAACTCGACCACCTTCGGGATCGCATCGACGAGCCAGGCGTAGACCTTCTTCCCCGCGTCGGCGAGCTGCGTCACATACTCGATCGCCTTGTCTGTGATGAGCTTCTGGTTCTCGACCGCCCATGCCGTGATCCGCTCGGTGATCGCGGAGACGATCGGCATGAGCTTCCCGCCGATCTGCTGCCATAGCCCGAACGCCACGGCCTTGAGGTCGGTCAGGTCGTCGTTCAGCTGCTCGCTCGCCGCGAGAGTCTCCTTGCTCATCACGAGGCCTAGTTCGCGCGCACGCTTGCGGAGAGCGTCTATCTCGTCGGCTCCAATCTTGGCGAGCCGGATCATCACGGCGCCCGACCTGCCGAACGCCGCCGTCGCCAGTGCCGCCTGCTTCGCTGGGTCCTTATACGAGGCGATCTTCTTGATGAGCAGATCGAAGGCTTCCTCGGTGCCAGACGTGCGCGCCAAGAGCGCGCCGAACTGCGGATCGACCTCCTTGAGCAGCCCAGCGAGCGATCCGGTGCCGGCTTTCAGTTGGCCCATTCGCTTCGTGAGCCCAACGATGGATGACCGAAACTCGCCGCTCGAAATGCCTTCACGGTCGGCTGCGAACTCGAGTTCCTGGAACGCGTCGGAGTTGAACTTGAGCTGACGCGTGAGCTTGGCCACGGCGTCTCCCCTCGTCGACAATCGCTCGATCGCTACCCCGAGCACTCCGAGGGCGGCAGTGCCGCCGATCGCGAGACGCGCGACTTGGCGGCCGACCCACCGAAACGCCTTCCCGACCTTCTCGAGATGCGCTTCCTTGGCGAGGTTTCGAAACGCCCGCTGCACCTTTCGCACCGGCGCGAGCATCGTCTCGATCTGGCGATTGATGCGACGGATCGGCTCGGCGACCTTGTTGACGGCCGCAATGACGACCTCGACCCGATCACCTCTGGCCACGCCCGCCACCCTTCCATTTCACCGCTTGCCGCTTCCAGTGATCCCAGTCGAGAATCGGAATCGCGTACAACTCGGACGGGCCCCAACCGAACGCGGTCGCCAGAAGCCCCAGCGTGTCACGCCACCCCGGCGGCAACTGGACCAGCAGGGGCGCTAGGATTTTCCCAGCCCGCCCTCTTCGTCTCCGCTCACGAGACCCGCGGCGACCATCAGCTGCCCCGCGATATCGACAGCCTTCACGGTGTCCGAGAACGTCATGTGCTCGAGCGCGATCGTCGAGATGCCCGTGAAGTACGCGAGCACAGCCATCGACTGGCTCGTCTTCGTGTTTCGTTGCGCGAGCTCGATCGTGCTGAGGAGCTTCCCGGTCGGCTCGCGGAACAGCAGCTCCGTGATCTCATCGCCCGCGTAGTGGATCGGCTTCTCGAGCGGCAACCGAGCGACCGGTTCGAATTCTTCGCGCGGGACATGCGGCTTCGCCATAACTACGCCTCACCGCCCGAGATGCCCTCGAGGCGCAGCTTGATCGCGCCCTCGTGTCCCTCGACCGTGAGCTCGCCGACCTGCGCCGCAGACCGCAGATAGACAGTCTTCCCGTTGTAGAGATGCAGCGTGACGTCCTGGCCCTGGATCGCCTTGAACGAAGAGAGGGGAACATCCGGGGCGTCGTACACGGTGCCCTCGATGTAGGCCGCGATCGGCATGATCTTGTGGCCGATCGGACCTCCCGCACCGAGCACCGTCTCGCGAGTGATTCCGCCGATGTCATACGTCCACTCGGTTCCGATCTCGAGCGGTTGCCCGCCCACCCGGAGCGACAGGACCCCGTATACCCGACTCGGCATACACCTCTCCCTATCGACGCCACGCGGCGCCGGTGCAGTGCTCCGTGGTGGTCGGCGAACCGACTACTTGCGGAACTGGTTCAGAGCCGCGACGACGTGCAGCGGCGAGATCAGGTAGACCGCGAGCACACAGTCGATGCGGTCGGGGCCGTTGGTCGCGAACGTCGAGTTCGCTTTGAATCCGTCGAGGTTCTCGACGATCTCGAGCGCGACGAGCCCCTCGTACCACGCCACCGCTTCGGCTCGGAACACGCTCGGGGTCACGAGAGCGGATCCGGCACCCGGGGTCGGGCCGCCGTCCTCCGCCAGTTTCGCGCGCGGGAAGATGCTCGACATCCGAGCGACGAAACTCTTCCGGACGAAGCTCAGCGTGAGCAGCGTGTTGACGTCGAGATAGGCGTCGCTCGGGGCCCCGGTCGAGGTCTCCTGGTACGTCGTGACCAGTCGACCGATCCGCACGACGTCGCCCGCTCCGACCGTGGTGACCGAGATGCCGTCATGCAGGAGCAGGTTGCGCGCCTGGTCGCTGAAGCGATCGGTGCGCGCCGAGGCATAGCCCCTGATCTCGAGCGTCTGGAACGGTCGCGCCGGGTCGTTCGCACCGTACTTCGCGACCACCGCAGCGATCGCCGCGGCACGCTCGACCGCGACTCCCGGGAACGTTTCGAGACCGACGATGGACGAGTATGGTGAATTTCGCGCGTCGCCGATCGCAGCGAGTACGCCCTGGGATCCGGTGTGACCGGTGAACGCCACGCCCGGCACCGCCGCCATCGCATCGGCCCGCGTCTCGAGCTCGTTCTCGATAACGATCAAGGAGGCCGTGTCGACGTACGGATGCGCGATCACGTCGTACTGCACGCCGTCGATCGCGCCGAACGCCGAGGTGAGCGCCGCCGTGTTGTTCCCGGTGCCGCCCGACATGGCCGTGAATCCGACCGTCAGGCCCGTCGGGATCGACTCGCCGACCAGGTGCGCGGCCCGAAGATCGATCGTGTTGCCAACCTCGCCCTTGTTGCGCGCGGTCAGCAGGACCTGGGTGTTGTCGCCCGGGTTCACCACGGCCGTCACGATCGCACCGTGCGTCGAGTTGATGGCCGCCGCCGCGTTCGTGGCCACGTCCTGCAGAGTGTCGGTCGACGAGATCAGAACCGCGATGCGATCCCCGCCGATGTACAGGAACAACGTGCCGGTCGAGACCGTCCCGCCGAAGTCGATCACCCCGGTCGCCTGAACTCCGGCGACCAGATCGACAATCAGGATCACGTCGGTCTCGGTGACCCGGTTGTGCGCGAGCCACTCGCGACACATCCGGTGGGCCATCGATCCGGCCCCGGCGAGGCCCTCGATCTGACCTTCGTCGGTCAAGCGGAACGGAGTCAGCGTGGCGCCCGATCCCGCCGTCACTTTCTGGGCGATGATCAGGGCTCGAAGCGGAAACGTCCCGGTGCCCGAATCGGCGAACCGCGGATCGATCTCCATGTACGTGCCCGGCACTCGCCAGTCGACCGGGATCTGCTGGAATGCGACGGCCATCGCTCAGCCCTCCGAATCTTCGCTGCTCGACGCGGACGTCGGAGCCGATGTGATGGGTTCGATCGTGACGTCGCCATCCCGAACCAGACGCGTCCAGTAGGACGACTCGACGATCACGTCGCCCTCGGCACTGATCAGTCGGCCCGTCTTCGGGTGACGCACGAGCCGCCCCTCGACCGGAAACACTTTCACGCGCATGGGTCTCCTCCTGTGAAGCGGCGGTTACGGAGCGGCAGGGAGTTCATCCTCGGCATGCGGCCCTTCGGGCTGGTCGCCCGGGGCGCCGAGGTGGTAGTCGACGTGCGATGCAACGAGGTCGGGCAAGTCCGCCGCGAACTCCGACGAGTACTGGGCATCGAACGAGAGCACGCGAGAGGCCATCCGGCCCGATGAGTCGTTCACGGTGAACGCGTCGTTCGTCTCGCGATAGAGGAACTTCTGCAGCACACCACCGAGCCGTCCGGCCTGCGCTTCGGCGAGCGCCGACTCGACACGCTCGGTCATCTCTTCGAGTTCGTCATCGAGCTTCGTCGCGCTCTGCTTCGACCAGGCGCGCACGCACTCGACGATCACCGTGGTCTCGCGGAACACACGCAACGGGGATCGCGTCCGCGCGTCGTCACCGACCCGGCGATCGTCCTTGGTGTAGACGAGAACGCACGGGAGATTGACGGGCTTGAGATCGAGCCCACGAGACCGCTCGACCGTCTCGGTGATCGTCACGTCGGCGGCGAGGATCCCGGCCACCGTCTCACGCAACCACTGACGGACGTGCATCTCAGGTGATTGCCCCCGCGTCGAGGATCAACCGGAGGAACGCACCGTCTCCCCATGCCGGACGAACGTCGGAGACCGAGTAGACGCCGGCGCCCTCACCCGTGAGGATCTCGACGCCGTCCTCGGCCACGACCCCGACGACGTCGGTCCGCCGGCAGAGCAGGGTTGGACCGGTGTCGCTGATCTCGCGCTCGAGGCCGAGGTTGGAAACCGCGACATAGTCGCCTTCGAACATCGCGACGATCGCCGGCTGCGGCGTTCCGCTGCTCACCGGCGTGATCACGACGTCATCGCCGAAGTCCGCGAGGAGCGCCGCGCGATCCTCGTCGGTCTCGACGGCCACTGGATCAGTCGGCCTGGATCGACGCCCAGGCCAGGTCGCGCTCTTCGGCCGTCACTGCGCCGCCGAGCACCTTGGCCAGCGCCTCGACCTTCGGGCGACCGTCGGCGAGGAACAGGCTCGTATCCGCGCTGTCGAGCTCGAGGCACGCGCCGACCAGCTCGTCGAACCGCTCGTCGCTGGTACCCTCGGTGGATTCCGGATCGCTCTCGCCACCCACCGGATCGGCGACGTGCTGCGTTCGCGCGATGTCGACCGCCGTGACCGCGCGTGCGCGACCCTCCGCGATCTTCGTGAGTGCGATCTCGTCCGGACACTCGAACGGAGTTCCGGGCGGGATGTAGACGATGACGTGCGGCTTCTCGCCGCGGACTCCCTGCGTGTGGGTGTCGGAAACGATCTGCATTCGAACTCCTGCTGAAACGAATCGGGGAGGACGCCGCGAGTCGCAGCGCCCTCCCCTCGATTGGTCTGGGCTGGATCAGCCGTGGATCAGGTGACGATCGCGCAGAGCGACGCGTTCGCGCGGAACGGAGCCACGAGCGGCGCAGACTGCGTCATCAGGTACCGGACCGACGGATCTTCCTGCACCCACGACTTCGACCAGTACTCGGTGGCCACGTAGCCGGCCTGGTGATCCTTGATCGCGCCGTGCAACTGCACGCCTTCGATCGACGCCGATCCGAGAATCACCCGGTTGTCGGCGATGATCGGCACCTCGGTGCCGGCCTCGTTCACGTACCAGTCGTAGTAGATCCACAGCCGGCGTTGCCCCATCTGGCCGAGGTAGTTCAGCCCGGTCGAGATTCGAGCGGAGTAGTTCACCGCATCCGAACCAGCCCGCAGCAGGTCGACCGCCTGGGCGAACTTCGTGTCGGCCCGGAACAACGACCACGCACTGGGCGTGAATACGACGTCGGTCACGCCTGCGCCGCTGGTCTTGAGCACGAGCTCCGACCACGTCTCGATGTTCTCGACCGGCGAGATCCCGGCGTCACCCCACTCGGCCGCGCCGCCCGAGAGGTCGATCGAGTGCCCCGCTGCCCGGCCGAAGTTGACCACCTGCGACGGGTATCCGTCGCCGGCGATCGTCACCGTGCCGGCAGTCAGGGCCTCACCGGCCATCACTTCCTTTCGCCGACGGATCATGTTGATGTGATCCATCAGGTCCTGCGAGACCAGCGCCGACATGCGTGCCTCCGGAGACATCGCCCCGGTGATCGGCTCACCCATGATGCGCTTCAGCGGCCGCGTCGCGTCGAAGACCGTCTTCGGCTTCAGGTACGCCGGCTTCAGCGTGCTCGTCACGTAGCCCTCGGACTCGATCAGCCGACCTTCCTTCAGCGGATGCACGAACGGCGCGATGCGGCGCGGCTTGTTGTCGCTGTCGAAGTGCACCTCTTCGCTGGTCTCCTCGATGATCTGAGGGAAGAACAGCGACAGCAGCGAGAGCCCGGCCGGACGCGACCGGAGATCCTCGATCCTCGCGACGAGCGAGTTCGTCGAAAACAGGTCCATTCTTGTTTCTCCTTGGTCAGCGCCCGGCAATCACCGGGACTTGGTCAACGAACCCCGACGCCTGCCGGGATCAGGTCATGCGGTCGAACTCACCGACTACGCGGACACCGGGTTGCGCAGGTAGACGTTCCATCCCTCGAGGACGGCGCGCACCTGCGCGAGAGTCACGGTGCCGCCGAGCGTCACGCGATCCTCGTTGAAATCGCCCGTGGCGTAGATGATCACTTCGACGTTGCCACCGCTCGGGTCGGCATCCTTCGCGAGAATCCCGCGCGCGGTAGCCGCACCGTAGTTCCCGGTCTGGTGCACGCGCCCCCAGGTTCCGTCGGTGTGCTGGCCGAGAATCGCGCCGCGGGTCAGCGCGCCCTGCGCCTGGTTGTTCGTGAGAGTTCCCTGGATGGTCGCGATCGGGAACGCGCCGGCGTGCAGCCGGTCGGGAGTGAACGAACTCGAGGTGAAAGCGGGGTCGAACGACATGGTCGATCTCCTTCAGTGGATCAGTGGAGTTGTGGAGCGAAGAGGCCGGCGAGGTCTATCGCCGCGCCGCGTGCCGGAACGCGTAGTCGTTCGCGGCCTTGATCTGTGCGGCAGTCGTGGCGGCCGCGTCTTCGTTGCCGGAGTCGGCGTACGGCGCATCGAGCTCTGCCTCGTCCTGGGAGAGCGCATCGAGCCCGCCCTTCCGCGCGGCCTGCAACGCTTCGAAGAGCCGCGCCTTCGCGGCATCGACCGTGATCTTCGAGTCGCCGACGAGCTCGGCCACGAGCTTCGCGAGCCCCATGCCTTTCGCGGCCTCCTGGATGCCGATCACGCGGGTGCGCTCGGCGTCGACGGCGGCTGCAGTCGCGGCTGCGCTCGCTGCTGCGACTGCCTCGGTGACCGCTGCATCGACCGCAGACTTGATGTCGGCATCACGATCCGCGATCGCCGCGTATCCAGAACGCAGTTCGACGACGATCAGCGGGTGGTTCTGCTCGAGGTAGGCGGCCGTCAGGTCGCTCAGGTTGATCGTGCTCATGTTTCCCTCCTGCCCGCCGGCGAGCGGCGGTGGTGAACTGGTGGGGTCGAAGTCCGGCTCGTCGGTGATCGCCGCGGCGAACGTCCCGACTCGGTCGGCCATCCGCGCCGAGACAGCGTCCTGGCCGACTCGGATCCATCCCTGCCCGAAGTGGGCGAGCACGCTCGGCTCGTCGACTCCGCGATTCCGAGCGACGTCAGCCACGAACACGCCGGCCAACTGATCGACCGTCGTCTGCACACGAGCGCGCCCGTGCGCGGTCTTCGGGTCGAGCGCCTTGTCCGGGCTCTGGCTCGATACGATCGCGATCTCCTGGATCCCGACCCGTGCGTCGTACGCCGACCAGTCGATGTACGACCAGATCACGCCGATCGACCCGACCATCGACGTGCGGCCGACCACGATGCGCTCGGCGGCCGAAGCGATCCAGTAGGCCGCGCTCGACGCCTCGCCCTGCACGTATGCCGTGATCGGCTTCTGACCGCGAGCTGCGCGGATCATGCTCGCGAGTTCCTCGGTGCCATTCACCTGGCCGCCCGGAGAATCCACCTCGAGCACGATCGCCTTCACGTTGTATCGCTCGAGCGCCTCCTGCACGCGGGCGCCGATCCACTCGTATGCCGCGCGATCCCCGCGCCAGTACGATCGACGAGTCAGCGAGCCACGCACCGGGATCACTGCCACGCCATCCGTGCGCACGTCGAGCTCGTCGGCCTGCCGATCCTCGCCCATCCGCATCAGCGCTTCGGGCGTCAGCCCGAGCCCAGCAGCCTTCGCGTCGCGGAATCCACCCCCGGCCCGAGCCACCTGCACGAGCGACTCGAACGCCGGCGACGTGATCGCCCACGGCTCGGCCAGGATCTCGGGGATCTTCACGTCTCGTCCTCGGTGTCCGGCAGATCGGGGTTCTTCTCGTCGCCGTCGTCATCCTGCATCGGTGGTTTCCCGCCGTTACTCGGGACCGCCGGCGCGGCTTCGCTAAGTCCGTTCTCGCGCAGCACCAGGACGTCGCGCTTGCGGCGCATCGCGACGTCTTCGAATGCCACGCCTCGCAGTTCCTGAGTCGCCTCGCCGTCGCTGATCCAGTTCCGATCGCGCAGCAGTCCGACCGCAGTGACCTCTTTCACGGGGTCGACGTGGCCCTTCGCGCTGCCGATCCAGGTCGCGCCGAGCCATGCTTGTCGCGTGATCGGGTCGCGATCGAATCCGGGAGTCACGAGATTCCCGCTCAGGACCGCCTCGGAGATCACCCACTCGTAGACCGGGTCGCAGAGATCGCGCGCCAGATACGACCGGCGCTTCGAGAAGAACCGCCACGCCTCGGCCAGTGCACCGCGCGCCGCGCTGTACGACGCCTTGAAATGCTTAGTCAGCACCTCGACCGGTATCTCGAGACGCATGCCGATCTGCGTCATCATCGCCATCACGAACGGATCGAACCCCGAGTTCGGGCGCATCGGGTCGATCGGCGTGATGCCTTCACCCGGTGCCAGGTCGAGGATCGCGGCCGGCCCGAGCTTTAGGTCGTTCGATCGGCTGTTGATCGTTCCGTCGTCGACTGCATTCGGATCGCCGGCCTGATTCGCCAGCCCCTCCGCGTTCTCGGTCGTCACGGCCACCGTGAAGAACGACGAAACCACGGCCGCCGCGAGCTCGGACTCGGTGTATCGCTCGAGGTTCTTCAGGATCTCGATCACCGGCGCGAGATACGGCACGCCGCGGGTCTGACCCGGGCGCTCGAGCTCGGCCAGGTGGAGCACTTGCCTGCGGCGAGTTCCCGCCCCCATCACCGTGACACGAGACCACTTCTCGACTTCAGCGTTCCAGTCGTAGCGGTGACGATTCCGAACCCAGTACGCGATCGGAGCACCGTCGTCGTCTTGCTCTACACCGTCGATGATTCGAGGGTCGGCCGCCTTGTCGGGCGGCGTCGAGACGCGCCCCGCCTCGATCATCTGCAGCTTGAGGCCCAGCAGATCGCCGGGATCTTTGCGGTTGCGGCGCACTACCAGCATGTCGCCGCCCACGAGTTCCGAGCGGAGCGCCGTGTCCTGGATCTGGCCGAAGTCCTGGCGGCGACGGATATCGCACCGCGACGTCCAGTGGCGCCAGATCAGCTCGGCGTTTCGCTCCCACACCTTCGCATCGTCATCGCTGATCCCGAGAAAGTCTCGGTCGATCGCGGCCTGAAGTTCGAGCCCGGATCCAACGACCGACGTGACCACCGTGCTGACCGCGCCGCCGGCGATCGGAGAGTTACGACTCAGGTCGAGCGACCGACTCCGCAGCATCGGCAGATCGGGCACCGCGTCGTAGTCGGCGCTCCGTTCGAGCGGATGCCACTCGCGAAGTGCACGCTTCACCGAGCTCGCGCCGGCGTACCCGCCGCCACCCGGGATGGCGAACGGCATCAGCGCACCCGGCTGCGATCGCACACCGCGAGCGCGCGGCTTCACCATGCTCTCGGGCGGGATCATTCTGCGGTGCCGTACCGAATACGCCGACCGCCGCCTCGAGCAATGCTGTCCCGCTGGACCCGGAGCTTCTGGATCCGACCGTCGATGTACTCGAGGTCACCACGGTCGAGGCTCCGACCGTCGATCGTGTATCGCTGCCCCCGCACGAGAATCGCCGTCCGGGCCGCAGTGAACTCTGCGATCTCGGCGTCGATCTCAGCGAGCGTCATCCTATGCCTCGAATCCTCTCGATCGTGTGCCGCGGGTGCGGGTGCGTGGAGCCGGCTTGTTCACGATGGCGTCGCGCATCTCTGGCACCGGCTTCGGTGCCAGCTTCTCGATTCGCGCCACTTCGCGGTCGAGATCGAGGCCGAACGGCTCACTCGACACGCCGATCAAGGCGACCTGGTTGTAGACCGCGAGGTCCCACGGCTCCGTCGCTTGCTTCTGTCGTTTCGGCCGCCACACGAAATACGGGCGGCCGAGGTGGTATCGGAGCTCGCGCTTCTCGGAGGCGAGCCCCTCGTAGTAGTCATCGTCCCGATCGTCCGGGAAGTGGTAGTAGCCGGGGCCTGGCTCGGAGATCCGGAGCCGCGCGTGCACGCGGTCCTTCGCTGAATCGACGCCGATCGTCCAGAGATTCAGCCGCGGGAGCTTCTTTGACTTCGCAGCCGATGTCGGCCAGATCGAACGCCGAACCCCCGACGCTTCGCTGCGCCCTTTGATTGCGAACAAGAACTGCGAGAACCCATCCGGCAGGGGGCGCCTGAACCGCGGCCGGCAGTATCGGTAGATCGTTTGCGTCGCCCAGCCCGTGTCGAAGCATCCAGCTCGGATGTAGAGCGGGATCCCCTTCGCGTGCCAGAACGGACGATTCAGAATCACGTCCAGGTCGCGGAGCACGCCAGGGTCCGTCTCGACGTGACCGAAGATGCGGCCGTACAGAATCGACCAACGCTCTTCGCCGGCGCCCCACCCGGCTACCTCGTACTCGAGCCGAGGCGGGTTCTCCTGTGCATCGATCGCAATCGTCAGAACAGCGACGCCATCCGGAAGCTCGGCGCCTTCCGGCAACCGATTCGCCCACGGATCACTGCGGGCACGCTTCGCGATGTCGTCCTTCAGGAGCGACTCGGCGTCTTCCTCCCACGTCTCGGCGAGGTCCGTGTTGATGAAGCTCTGAAGGTCGTGGTTGCGCTTGGCTCGCAGGAAGTTCTGCGCGAGTTCCTTGAACGTCGTCCACGGGCTGTAGATTGCATTCAGGTGGAACCCGGCTATCCCCGTGAAGAGCGCCTCATTGCGCCACTCGCCACGCTGGAGCATCGCCAGCTTGTGCCGGTCTTCGATCTTCGCGCCGCAGTGCTCGCACTCGTAGTGCGCGACGTCTGGGTTCGTCTCACCCGCCGCGTCTTTGAACTTGACCTGCGTCCAGACGAGTTTCTGCATCGCGTCGCAGTGCGGACACGGGACCCAGAAGTACCGCTTGTCGGACGCTTCGAACGCCGACTCGATCCGCGAGATGCCCTTGATCGTAGGCGTGCTCGTCCGGATCCGTTTCTTCTTCGGGAACGTTCTGGCGCGGCGCCAGAGCAGCTCGCCGGGATCGCCTTCCGGGCCGGACTTGATCCCGTCGCACTCGTCTTCGACGATCACCGCCGCCGAGCGGCCACGCGTCTGCCGCGGCGAGTTCGACGCGATCGCCATGATGAATCCAGCCGGAAACTCTTTGCGGAGGATCGTGCTCGATTTGTCGCGCGCTCGCGGGGGCGCGACCTTCGAACGGAGCGACGGTGACTCGGCGATCATCGGCTCGAGCTTCTGCCGTGACCAGTCCCGCGCGTCTTCCATGTTCGGGTGCATGAAGATCACGCCCTGAGGGTCGTGGTCGATGATGTACCCGAGGATGTTGCCTTCCACGCCGTCGGTCTTGCCGACCTGGGCGCCCCACATCAGCACGATCTCGACCACTTCGGGATCGGTGAAACAGTCCTGCGGCTCGCGTTGGTACGGAGCACGGTCGACCCGGTAGGGGCCAGCCGAGGCCGTCTTGCTCGAGAGCATCCGGTTCTTCTCGGCCCACTCCGTGACGGTCAGCCGAGGCGGTGGTGCGAATAGGCGGGCGGCGTTTCGAACGCCGATCAGCAGCTTCTCGCGACCCTCGTCAAGCTGCAGCTTCCTCAGCGTCGTCGAAGTCGCCTGGTTCATACTGGCTCAGCGCAGTCAGCGCGTCGTCGATCTCTGTTTCGATCCGCTGCTGGATCGTGAGCGGGTTCTCTTCGCCGGCGAGCATCGGCCCGAGTCGCGACCCGATCGCTCGCAGCCGCTGTCTCACCGTCGCGGCCAGGTCGGCAACCACGGCCACCGTGTCCTCAACCGGCACCACCTGCGCGCGGCGCTCGGCCAGGTCGATCTCGCGGAGCGCCGCCTTCGCCCGGAGCTCTCGGAGCTCCGCTTCGGCGAGTGTGCTGCCTTCCGTGTCGCCCACCGCAAGCCGAACGTCGCGCCTGCACTTCCAGTCGATGCAGGCGGCAGCGTCGAACTCCCACGCCACACCCTTCCGGCCCTGCGCGATCGCCGGCATGCCCTCGTCGACCCAGGAACTCACCGTCGTGAGGCTGACGCCGAGGAGCAGCGCCATCTCGCGGCGGTTGACGATCATCACGGAACTCCGCTGGCAAAAGACGAAGAGCGAACTGTTCGGGGGCCACTCGCTACACGAACTCGGCGAGCTTTCGCGTCACCGGCCGAAACCCTCGGGGAAGAACCTACTCATGCTGGTGTAGTCGCTACGTCGAGAAGAGAGCAACGCGCTCCTGGATGTGGCGGGGTTGGGCCTTCGCCCACACATAGATCGAGGCCGTCCCCTTCGACAGATTGCACTCAGCACACACGACAGCAAGGTTCGCTGGATCGCTCGTCCCGCCTTGCGACAACGGAATGACGTGATCCACATGCGCGCGACCTGCGATCGGCCGTCCGCAGTATTCACACTCGTCGCAAGAGGATCTGATGGCGACGAGATACAACTCAGAGAGTCCAGCGCGCGCCAGGCTCTCTCTCCTAATCCTCTTTCCATCTCGCGAGCGGCGGATCTCGGACTCTCGGTGCAGCTTGTAGCGCCGCTGATACGCAAGCCGATTCTTTCGCTTTCGATCCTCGACAGCAGACTCGGATAAAGCAAATCGCTGCCACGCTCGAATCGTTGAGCCAATCAAGATCGCTCGGAGGCGAAGAGTCTTCTCGTCCGACGAGGGTTGATTTTCTTTCCACGCCGATGGATTCGCCCTGTAGCCCTTACCCTTGCGCGCAGCCGCTCGCCTTCGGTCCTCGATCCTGCGTGCTCGAGTACGGCACGGCAACGTCACCCAGCACGCCTTGCATCGTGATGCCAGATATGACTTCCCCGGGTGCCGCTTGTCTGTTCTCCGGTAGAACTCTGAAGCGGGCTTGACTGCCGCGCAACCAACGCAGGTTTTCTGTTCGACGGGAGTATGCCGACCTAGACGATTCTCCTCGCGACATGGCTCGCACGAGGTTCTCAACTTCCCGCTCTTCGACCGACTGAATGCGGATTGCGGCTGCAACTTCCCGCACTTCCTGCATTCCCTTCGCCAACTGCTCTTTCTGGCGGCGGACTCAATACGACGACGCTGCGCGGATGGAGAGACATACCCAGATGCGACAGACCATCTTTCCCGATGGCAATTCTTGCAAACCGAGTGTCGTCCTAGTCTTCCGGTTCTCGATCGATGGAATTGAACCAGCGATCTCTCAACGTGGCATCGAGTACAACGCTTGACGTCGGCGCTAGCATGCACCTCAGCCATTCGGCACCTCCTTTCAAGGTGACGCTGGTCAGGGCCGGCAGCGCGTCACAAGCGCACTGCTGGCCCGATCTGTTTTGTTAGGCGACGGCTACTTCGCGCTTGAGATCGCTCGCGCGAGGGCCTTGCCGAAGTTCTTCCCGAACCGCTTGGCCACCGTCCCGTCGACCGTCTTCGAGAATCCGAACCGCGGCTTCACGTCCATCGGCCTCGGATCGAGCACGTACAGCAGGCGGCGCATCCCCTTGCGGCCGATCTTCTGGAAAATGCCAGCGATGTCTGTGCGACCGGGCAGATCAGCGATGAACACGTTGGCCTTCTTGAGAATGCGGCCAGGGCGCTTCGCTCGGGTGATCAACTGCTTCGGGTTGCTCCGGATCTGGCGCGGCAAAGCAGTGAACTTCTTCCGGGGACTCTTCGTCCCCCCGTACTCCTGGCGCACCATGAACTCGTCGCGGCTCAACACCGTCGCCTGCAGATTGCGCTTCGATGCGGGCTTCGTCTGGATGCCTCGCTCGAGCCAGTTGCTGCGGATCTCGAATCGATCGGGCAGCCCCCTGCGCACATCGTCGCGTGCATCGTTGGCCGTCCAGGTCAACGCGAGCGCAGTGGCGAACGGGATCTGATCGCGGCCGAGCTTGTTGAGCCGGTCGTGGACTTCGGGCAGGCGGACATCGATCGAGAGGTCGGTCACGGCCCGCCTCCGCGCCGAGCAGTGGTCGGAAAAGTTGAGCGCCTCGAGGCGGCGGGACCTCGAGGCGCTCGGGCAGAGCAGGCGATCGGGAGGTGCCGGATCAGCGCATCGTGATCTCCCCCAGAGTCTCTCGACGCAATAACCCGAACGTGACCAATCTGACCTACCTGCGGACGGTGCTGCAATGGCGTGTCCTGAATGTCTCAAATGTCCTGATTGTCGCTATGGGGCCCTGCCGGCACACTGCGCCGCAGCGAAGCGAGCGATCGGGCGGGGATCCGATAGCGCGGATCGCTGCCGCCCGGCCCCACGTCGACGACGTCGGCGATTCGGCCTGTCTGGATGCGACGAATGATCGTTCTACGTGACACGCCAAGCAGTCCTGCCACCTCGGACACGGTCAGCATGCGGTCGGGCTCGCGATCACTCACGCAGCCACCTGCAGCACGCCTGCAGCGTCGAGCTCGGCGCGCAACCACCGGCGACCGCGTGCGACCGCTCGACGCACCAGCGTGTCGTTCCACGGGGCACCCTGCCACCCGCGCTCGTTCGCGATCTCGGCGGTCTTCGCGTAGCCGAGCCCCGTGATCAGCCAGCACGCGTAGATCGTGAGCGTCGGCTCGGGGACGCGCGACACGAGCTCGAGCACGTCTCCGGCGCGGACGATCGCACTCGTGCCGCGGCGTGACCTCGGGCCGCTCGTCTGGAAGATCCCCTTCGGCACGCACGCGGGCTTCGTCGGCCAGGGTGCTCCGCAGGACTTGCAGACCTCGACGACCCCACCCCAGCGCGACTCGGTCTCGTGGTACACGTCGCCGTGACAGCGCGGACAGCGATCGGCATGCCAGAGGCCTTCGGTCGCGGCCAGGTCGACGGCCTTGGGCACGGACGCGGCGCACATCGCCTCCCAGGCAATTGCGATGCAGTGATCGGGACCGTGGAATCTCATCGCGACACCTCGTGACCGGACACGTCGTCCCACGACGCTGGCCGGTCGACGTCTCCCAGAATCCCGCAGTCCGCTCGAACCACGACATGGTCGACCTCAGCGAGCTCCTCGCCGCCCACCTCGAGGTACTCGAGTTCGCGCTGGATCACCTCGAGCGCCTTCGTGAGATCCTTGGCCGCCGACTGCCCTGGCTTGTAGCCGGCGCGCACGAGGTACTTGATTGCGATGCTGCGGAGTGGTCTCAGCCGGTAGGCGTCGCCGATGTCGCTCGGATCGGCGTCGTGCGCGATTCGCGAGTTGCGACGCCGCGGGCGGTAGTACTCCGGCACGAAGCGGCGGCCGCGCTCGAACGGTTCGTGGTCGCCCTCCTCGCGCTCGTGAGGAGTCCCGACCACGCCGCTGGTGGCGCCGTTGATCGACTGCCGGGCCTGGTACTGCGGTTCCTGCTCGCTCATCCCTCTCACCCCCAGGTGTGTGACTTTCCACCTCAGGGCAAAAAGGGCAGTTTTAGGACGTCTTCCCGCTCTATCTATAGGATCATATATATAATATATATATCTCTATAGAGAGAATTTCAGACCACCCCTGTTTCTGCCCTTTTTGCCCTGAACGCGTTGACGAAATCGATTACAGTCGACCGCCCTTGGGGCGACTGAGAAAAAGCGAATGAACTACGAAAGTGTCGGAAACTTAAGTACTCCTGCGGGG
>JANOFF010000013.1:0-45521 GCA_031413515.1 bacterium | reverse complement strand
CGACGTGCCGTCACAACCCGCCGCTTCTCGGCGAGACGTGCGGGGCGCTCGTCCCGTGTCAATCCGGGCTGGGGCTCGCGTGCTTTGCGGGACGCTGCATCAACCAGAGCGGCCCGAACGGACCGTGCGATGCGTTGGTCCCTGCGAGTTGCGAGTCGGGACTCGTCTGCGATGCGGGCTCCGCGACGTGCCGTCACGATCCGCCGCTTCTCGGCGAGACGTGTGGGGCGCTCGTCCCGTGTCAATCCGGGCTGGGGCTCGCCTGCTATGCGGGCCAGTGCATCAACCAGAGCGGTCCGAATGGCTCGTGCGATGTCCTGGTCGCCGAGAGCTGTGAGCCGGGCCTCTTGTGCGACGTGGGCAACTCCAAGTGTCGTCACGATCCGCCGCTTCTCGGCGAGACGTGCGGCGTGCTCGTCCCGTGCGCCCCGGGCCAGGGTCTCGCGTGTTTCGCAGGCGTCTGCGACGACCGGGGCATCCCCGGCGACGCCTGCGACCTGCTGGTCGAGGAATCCTGTCAGCCGGGTCTCGTTTGCGATGGCGGCACTCGAACATGCCGCCACAGTCCGCCGGAACTCGGCGAGGCGTGCGGGCTCCAGATCCCGTGCGCGTCGGGACAGGATCTCGCGTGCTACGCGGGTACGTGCATCTCGCGCAGCGGTTCCGCCGGTCCCTGTGATCCTCTGGTGGCGAACAGTTGCCAGGACGGTCTCCTGTGCGACGTCGGGTCCGGATCGTGTCGCCACGATCCGCCGCGGCTCGGCGAGACATGCGGCCTGCTCGTGGCGTGCGAGACCGGCAGCGGGCTCTTGTGCGTCGAGGACGAGTGCGTGCCCGCAGGATCCGCCGGCGCGGCGTGCAGTCTGCTCGTGCCCACGAGCTGCCAGAGCGAGCTGGTGTGCGACGTCGGCACGAGCCTGTGCCGCCACGATCCGCCTCTCGAGGGCGAGAGCTGCGGTGGGATCGTCCTCTGCCCGGGCGACAATTCGTGCGTGAATCAACGTTGCAAAGCTCCTGGAGCGGTCGGGGAGTCCTGCGATCCGCTCGTCGGCAACAGCTGCGAGCTGGGGCTCGTGTGCAATACGAGCACCCGGGTCTGCCGCCACGATCCGTCGCTCCTCGGTGAGGCGTGTTTCGGTGCGGGCCGAGGCAGCTGCGACCAGGGCCTGTTCTGCGATGTCTCGCAGGTGTGCCGCCACTCGCCGCCCTGGCGCGGTGAACCGTGCGGCCAGTTCGTCACCTGCAAGACGGGGCTCGCTTGCAATGCGCTGGTCGGGGGTCAGTGCGACACCGAACGCAAGATCGGGCAGACGTGCATCGGTCTCGGCCAGGGCAACTGCGAAGCCGGGGGACTCTGCTCCCTCGTGTCCGAGAACGACAACCTGCTCCAGCGATGTCTGCCCCTCGGCAATGGGTTGATTCCGCCGGCGGTCTGCGGGCTCCTCTACTCGCCGATCATGAGCGACGCCGCGAGAGCATCGGGGCAGGCTCTGACCTTCGGACTCGCGGCCGAGGCGTCGGCGGGTGTGCCAATCGTGGTCGAGAGTGGGTTCGCATACGGCGCAAACGGCGAGTTCGGCTGCTACTCCGGCTCTTGCTTCGGAATCGTGCCGGATGTGGCGGCGTCGGTGGCGGCGTGCGTCGGAGTCCTGTCGGATTACAGCGAAGTCGCGGGCGACACCTCAGTCGGTGTGACCGCTGTGGCGATCGAGCTCGATCCCACACAGGCCTCATCCGCCGAGATCGAGGTTTCGACGGCGGTGTTCACGAAGCCGCTCGGTCTGGATCCGCTTGCCGTCGTCGGCGCCCAGGTGTGCGTGGGCGCGGGGATCGGGGGTTACGTGCCGATCGACGTCGGCGTCTACCAGTGCACCACGCAGGTATCGAACGTCTTCGACCTGGACAGCAACGACGACGGCATCATGGATTCCGATACGACATCGCTGAGTCTCGATCCCCTGGCTCCGGACGGCGACACCGACAGTGACGGCATCTCCGACAACGACGAGATCGGGGGCGATCTCGGGCAACCCCTCGACGGGGACGGGGACGGCGTGATCGACGCGCTCGAAACGGGCGGCGATGCGGCCACCGCCGAGATCGCGAGCGGCGCTCCGCTCTCCGATCGCAGGTCGGTGACGATCGCGACCGGGGCGGGAGAGCTGCTCAGCAACGTCGGCGGAAGTCACGCGGTCGACGGCCCGGCGGGTGTCGGCCTGCCCTTCGGACTGATCGGCTACACGACGACTGCGCCGACCGGGGGCACCGTCGACATCGATCTCACGCTCTCGCAGGATCTTCCGAGCTGCCTGGTGGTCTACCGCGTCGACTCCGAGGGGGGCTATCACCTCCTTCCGCGCGACGCCTACATCCAGCTCGACGCGCGCCGCGTCCGGATGAGCCTGATCGACGGAGATCCCGAGGTGGATCTCGACGGGGTCGGCGATGGTTCGATCGATCAGCTGATCGCGTTGGCGGATGGCGGCATCGACACCGATGGCAACGGCAGCCTGGATGCCTGCAACAACTGTCTCGACGCAGTGGACGTCAGCCAGAACGACGCCGACAGCGATGGCTTCGGCAATCTCTGCGACTGCGACTTCGACGACGACGGCGTCTGCGAAACGACGGACTACGCCAGCTTCATGAGCTGCTTCGGCCGGCTCACGGGGCCCGCCGCCAATGGTCCGGCGCCCGATCCGACCTGCACGGAGGCCGACATGAACGGGGACGGAGGCGTCGGCCAGCCGGATTACAGCTTGTTCCTGAGCCGCTTCGGCCAGCCGCCCGGTCCCTCGGCACACGACTGCGCGGGATCGATTCCGTGTCCGGTTCCCGAGCCATAGATTCTCGAGCCCGGCCTCAGTCGATGATCTCGACCTTCTTCCCGAGCGACTTCGCGCGTTGCAGGCAGGCCGAGTCGCTGACCTTGCAGCGCAGACTGTCGAGTTCGGCCTCGTCGACGACCTCGACCTTCATGCCATTGGCCTTCGCCTGCTGGAGACACGCGGTATCGGTCGCGACGCACTTCACCGAGTCGGTCGTCGGCGCTGGCTCGACGACGCTGACGGGCTTGCCCTGCTTCTCGGCGTCGTCGATGCACTTCGCATCGGTCGCCGCGCAGAGGATCGCCTCTTCGGTCTTGCTGATGCCCTTGTCGATCGTCTGATCGACCGTCTGGTTGACCTTGTCGGTGGCCTTGCGCTGGGTGCTGTCGACGGCCCGGTCGACGACGTCATCGAAGACCCCGGCCGCCGCCGGCATCGCCCCGCACAACACGGCGGCAAGGACGAAGCACACGGCCTCACTCGCAAGACGGAACGTCATCGTCGATTCTCCTGGTGACCTCGGTATGACGGGACTGTGGATGAGGACTGTACAAGCCCGGCGACCCGCCTACACCGGGTGAGGGCAGCACCTCGGGACCGTCGTGCACCCGCGAGGCCCGACCCACTGGACGCCCGATCAGTCGGGTGGGAGCATGCCGTCGCGACGGCCGACGAAGGGGGACAGGCTGAGACGGGTCGCCGACCGAAAGGATGCACGGGTGCTGGCGCGATCGCTCAGCCTTTTCTCGATCCTCGTCCTGGTCGCGATCTCGAGCCCGGCCCGGGGCGCCGAGATCGACAGCCTGACCGACCGTGCGGTCTTGCTCGAAGACTCCTCGCGCGCGCTCGAACGCCGGTTCGACGAGGCGTTCGCCGCAGCGGTCGAGCGGGCGAACCGTGCGTCGACGAGCTGTGACGAGCAGGTTCTGCATCGTGAACTTCGAGATGCACTGGCCGCGCCGTTCATCGGCCACGTGATCGCCGAGTCGCTCAACGACGATGACCGCCTGGATCGGCGTCGTGTTCGGCGGGCCGACTCGATCTACCGCGACCTCGGGCTGACCGACAATGTCAGCGTGCATTGGAAGGACCTGAGCGCCGTGATCCGCGTCGGTGACGTGCTGGTCGGCACCGACAAGCTGGGCCACTTCGTCGTGGAGGGCTGGAAGTATTTCGAGATCGCCGATCTCGAAGGCGACGGCATGACATCCGCGATGGCGTGGGGCGAGCGCAGCGAGCGCACCTACTTCGGGCTGTATACGACGGGCGTCTATTCCTACGCGGACCTGACCGTGGACTTCGAAGGCATGCGCTTCTGGCAGCATGTGGTCGGACGGGCCGAGGACCCTCTGGACGCGGGATGGGGCTCCGATCGACCCTACGTGAAATGCCGACGCCGGTTCTGGATCGTGGGCGCGCGTCGATGGCGAGTGGCGCGAGACTTCGATCTCAGCCGCTATGTGACGCCGGTCTGGGACGAGGCGGTGAATTGCTGTCGCTACCGCAATGCGGAGATCGAGTCCCGGGTCACCGCGCGAATCTCGGAACTCTCCGAATCGACCGGCGTGGACTACACCTGCCCGCTCGACGCGGACGCCTGTGCGCAGGCCCGAGAGCGGTACGGGGAGTGGGCCCCCCGGTTGCTCCACCCGGACTGCCTCAGAGCCCCTCCCGAACCGCGAACCGGGTGGAGCTTCCTGCGACCGGCTCGCTGAAGGTCGACGCGTCCCTCAGCCCCTACCGCGATCGCGCAACACGCGGCATGTTGGAGTGATGAACACTTCCTTCGTCTCGTCGCTCGCACTCGTCGTCCTGCTCGCATCCAGCTCTTCCGCCGCCGCGGCCGCGTGGGGCCCGCTCGAGATCCTCGATGCCTCGGTCGCTCCCGGCACGAAGGCACAGCTCTCGTTCCTCGAGAAAGAGTCCTTCCTCAAGGGTGTCGTCGACGTCGACGTCCATGTCACGCGGGGCGCCCGTCCCGGGCCGACGCTCTGCCTGATGGGAGCCGTCCACGGGGACGAACTCAACGGTGTCGAGATCGCGCGCCGCATCCACGCCGACACGGACCCGGCAAGCTTCTCGGGAACGATCATCTCGATCCCGATCGTCAATGTCTGGGGCTTCCGGAGTGGCAGTCGCTACCTGCCCGATCGGCGCGACCTGAACCGGGCCTTTCCCGGTAGCAGGAATGGCAGCACCGCCTCGCGGATCGCCTTCGGGCTGTTCGAGCGAGTGATCCGGAAGTGCGACTTTCTGATCGATCTCCACACCGGCAGCGACGAACGCACCAACGTGCCGCAGATCCGCGTCGACCTCGCCAACGAGGCGGCCCGGAACCTGGCGCTGCATTTCGCCGAGGGCGTCGTGCTGAGCGGCGCCGGTCCGGAGGGCTCGCTGCGCCGCGCGGCCACCGATGCCGGAGTTCCCGCGATCATCTATGAGGCGGGGGGGCCCTACCGCTTCGAGAAGGCGGAGATCGATCGCGGCGTCGAAGGCGTGACCAACGTGTTGGAGTACCTGAAGATGCTCCCAACGGCGCCGCCGAAGGCCGATCCCCTGCGCATCTATCAGAGCACGACCTGGGTGCGGAGCGGCGGCGGCGGCATCTTCCTGACGGACCGGTCCCCCGGCGAGAACGTCTTCGAGGGGGACCTGCTCGGCACCGTGACGGACCCCGGTTCGAGCGAGCGGGTCGACATCGTGGCTCCCTTCTCCGGCACACTGATCGGGATGGCGTATCCGCAGGTCGTGCTGCCCGGCTACGGGCTGTTCCATCTGGCGAAGCACGAGAAGGGCACGGTCGAACCCGCGGAGGACGAGCTCCCCGAGAACTGAGTCGACCACTCGAAGACGCGACGAGTCTCTCGGAGATCGCGCGTCATCAGTTTGTGAGTGCGATCCTGTGGCAGACTCGGCCAACTGCTCGGAGTCACCCATGACGCTTGACCCCGCCACGGCGCCTGACCCTGCCTCGGCGATCGACCCGGCCTCGGCGATCGAAAGCCCCGCGACGCCAGCCGTCCCGGAACCGCGCCTCATCAATTGTGTGGCCTATCAGGACGGCAAGAGGCTCGCTGATCTTCCGATCGAGGAGATCAGCGACTATCTGCTGCGACCGGATTGCTTCGTCTGGGTCGCCATGCGCGACGTCGGCGCGAGCGAACTCGCGACGATGCAGGAGGAGTTCGGTCTCCACGAACTCGCCGTCGAGGATGCGCGCCGAGGCCATCAGCGGCCCAAGATCGAGGAGTACGGCGACAGCCTGTTCGTCGTCCTGCACCTGATCGAAGTCATCGATGGCGAGTTGAATGTCGGTGAGGTCGATATCTTCGTCGGGCCGAACTACGTGTTCTCGGCCCGCAGCCGCAGCCAGCAGAACTTCCTCGGTGTGCGGGCACGCTGCGAGCGCGAACCCCACCTGCTGAAGCACGGTTCGGGATTCGTCCTGTACGCGCTGATGGATGCGGTGGTGGACCGCTACTTCCCGATCATCGACATGCTCGAATCCGAGCTCGAGACGATCGAAGCATCGATCTTCTCGAACGAGCGCGGTGTCGCGCGCAGCAACATCGAGCGCTTGTATACGCTGAAGAGCAAAGTGATGGTGCTCAAGCATGCGGTCGCACCCCTGCTCGATGCGGCTGCGAAGCTGCATGGCGGCCGCATCCCCAGCGTGTGCGCGACCACGCAAGAGTATTATCGCGACGTCAGCGATCATCTGGCGCGCGTCAACGCATCGGTGGACAGCATCCGCGACACCATCAGCACCGCACTGGCAGTCAATCTCTCGATGGTGACGATCGAGGAGAGCGAGGTCACCAAGCGCCTGGCCGCATGGGCCGGGATCTTTGCCGTGGCGACGGCGTTCGCCGGCATCTGGGGCATGAACTTCGAGAACATGCCCGAGCTGCAATCGAGATGGGGCTACCCGGCTGCGCTCTTGATGATCGTGCTCTCATGCACCTTCACCTGGTGGCGCTTCCGCAAGTCCGGCTGGCTGTGAATCCGTCCACCCGAGGCGCCTGACCGGCCGGGGGGCCCGCGGACCCGTGATCCGGCCCGTCGGATGGGCGCTCGGCGGTTGGCATACCGCCCCCTGGAACTCGCCCCTATACTGCGCCGGCCCAACTCCCAGGAGCCCTCATGCATCAGATCGATTTCTGGTCGATGACCTTCGTCTTCCTGCTCGCGACGTTCGTCGGATTCGACGTGATCCGGAACGTCTCGCGCCTGCTGCATACGCCGCTGATGTCGCTCACCAATGCGATCTCGGCGATCGCGGTGGTCGGCTCGATCATCATCTCCGGAGAGCAGACGACGACCTTCAGCACCGTGATCGGCACGATCGCGGTCGCCGCGTCGGTGACCAACATCGTGAGCGGCTTCCTGATCACGGACCGGATGCTCAAGATGTTCAAGGAACAGGGCGGCAAGCGATGACCTCGGAGAACCTCACTCAGTTCTCGTACCTGCTGGCGGCCGGACTCTTCGTCTTCTCGCTCCGTTGGATGAGCCATCCGAAGACCGCCCGGAAAGGTGTCGGCGCGGGCGTCGCCGGCATGTCGCTTGCGATCTTCGGCACCCTGCTTCACCCCGAGATCGTCGCGTTCCATTGGATCGCGATCGCCGTCGTGATCGGCACCGCGATCGGCGTTCCGCTGTCGCGCGTCGCGCTCACCGCGGTCCCGCAGCGGACTGCTCTGTCGCACGCCTTCGGCGGTCTCGCCGCAGGGCTCGTCGGCACCGCCAAGTTCTCGATCTGGCTTCCCATCGGCGAACTCACTCCGTTCCGCATGGGTGCCATCTCGCTCGAGGTGATCCTCGGCTTCCTCACCTTCACCGGATCGCTGATGGCGGCCGGCAAGCTGCAGGAAGTGATCCCGACGCGTCCGATCACCTATCGCGGCCAGAACTTCATCAACCTCTCGATCCTCGGTGTCGCGCTCCTGGCCAGCGTCATCCTGGTCATCGACCCGACGATCTGGTGGCTGTTTCCGATCCTCGTGACGCTGGCGTTAGCCTTCGGCGTGATGCTGATCCTGCCGATCGGCGGCGCCGACATGCCGACGGTGATCTCGCTCCTCAACGCGTATGCGGGACTCGCGGCCGTCGCGATGGGCTTCGTGCTCGAGAACAAGGTGCTGATCATCGCGGGTGCCCTCGACGGTTCGTCGGGTCTGATCCTTTCCATCATCATGTGCCGCGCCATGAACCGCTCGTTCACGAACGTGCTGTTCGGTGCGTTCGGTCAGGTGCAGGCCGGGGCGAAGACCGCCGTCGAGCAGAAGCCCGTCAAGAGCGCGACCGCCCAGGACGTCGCCGAGCTGCTCGAGATGGCGCGAGAAGTGGTGATCGTTCCGGGCTACGGACTCGCCGTCGCACAGGCGCAGCACCGCGCATTCGAGTTGTACGAACAGCTCACCAAGCGCGGCATCCGCTGCCGCTTCGCCATCCACCCGGTGGCGGGCCGCATGCCCGGCCACATGAACGTGCTGCTCGCCGAGGCCAACGTCCCCTACGACGCACTCGTCGAGATGGACGAGATCAACAGCGACCTGCCGCAGGTGGACGTCGCGATCGTCGTCGGCGCCAACGACGTGGTGAATCCCGCCGCGCGCCACGACAAGACGAGCCCGATCTTCGGCATGCCGATCATCAACGTCGACAAGTGCCGGACGGTGATCGCCAACAAGCGCACCATGAACCCCGGTTTCGCCGGAATCGACAACGAGCTCTACACCGCCGACAACACCCTGATGCTCTTCGGCGACGCCAAGGATGCACTCGGCGAAGTCGTGAAGGCACTCTCCAACGAATCGGGAATGGGCCACTAGAACTCCGAAAGCCCGGCCACCCTCGGCCCCGCGCAGAACCGTTCGCTGCCTCGATCCAATCAGATAGAGGCAGATAGATAGAAGCACGCGGGGTGGGGGGATTCCCCGGGCTGCCATGCCCCTTGCTGGCCCCCCATGGGACGGCCAGAATGCCGCCGGGCCCTGGAGCACGCCGTGCCTGCCTCTCGCGTGGCATCGGGCCCGGCTCGTTCACGGAGGAATCGAATGCGTGGGATGAAGGCCGTGCTCTGGATCGCGGTCTCCATACTCGGATCGATGGCGCTCGGCATGGTGGCCTTCTCCCGCGGCGAGGGGCTTTCGAGCGCCTGGTTCCTGATCGCTGCGGTCTGCATCTATGCGCTCGGGTACCGCTTCTATTCCCGCTTTCTCGCCGTGCGGGTGTTCGCGCTCGATGCGGCGCGCGCCACGCCGGCAACGCGCTTCGACGACGGCCGGGACTTCGTCCCCACCAACCGCTGGGTGGTGTTCGGCCACCACTTCGCCGCGATCGCCGGGCCCGGGCCCCTCGTCGGGCCGATCCTCGCCGCGCAGTTCGGCTATCTGCCCGGCACTCTCTACATCGTGATCGGCGTCGTGCTCGGCGGCGCGGTGCAGGACTTCACGATCCTCGTCGGCTCGCTCCGGCGCGACGGCAAGAGCCTCGGTCAGATGGTGCGCGACGAGATCGGCCCGGTCGGGGGCGCGGCCGCGCTGGTCGGCGTGCTCTCGATCATGATCATCCTGATCGGCGTGCTGGGCCTCGTGGTGGTGAACGCCATGTTCGGCAGCCCCTGGGCGACGTCGACGGTGGGGGCCACGGTTCCGATCGCGCTGTTGATGGGCGTCTACATGACCCGGATCCGCCCGGGGCGCGTCCTCGAGGCCACTCTGATCGGTCTCGGACTGGTCGTCCTCGCGGTCTTCGGCGGGCGTTGGATCGACGAGAGCGAGAGCCTGCGCGTCTACTTCGATCTCGACAAGCGCGCCCTCGCGCTCTCGATCATCGCCTATGGGTTCATCGCCAGCGTGCTGCCCGTCTGGCTGCTGCTCGCGCCGCGTGATTACCTGTCCGCCTTCATCAAGATCGGCACCGTGGCACTGCTCGCCGCGGGCCTGCTGATCGCCAATCCCTCCGTGCAACTCCCGGCCGTCACGCAGTTCATCGACGGCAGTGGTCCGGTCTTCTCGGGCAAGCTCTTCCCCTTCGCGTTCATCACGATCGCCTGTGGGGCGATCTCGGGCTTCCACGCCCTGATCTCGTCGGGCACGACACCGAAGCTGCTCGCGAGCGAGCCCGACGCGCGCATGATCGGCTACGGGGCGATGCTGATGGAATCGTTCGTCGCCATCATGGCCCTGCTGTCGGCGGCGGTGATGGACCCGGGCATCTATTTCGCGATCAACTCACCCGCGGCCCTGATCGGCACGACCGTGCAGGAGGCCGCCACCACGATCACGAGCTGGGGATTCCCGCTGGACGCCGCCACTCTGGATCGCCTGACCCACGAGATCGGCGAGCACACCCTGCTCTCGCGCACCGGCGGTGCGCCCTCGCTGGCGGTCGGCATGGCCGAGATCTTCTCGCAGGCTCTCGGTGGCTCGGGGGTGAAGGCGATCTGGTACCACTTCGCGATCATGTTCGAGGCGCTGTTCATCCTGACGACGCTCGACGCGGGCACGCGGGTCGGCCGCTTCATGGTTCAGGACCTGCTGGGCCATCTCCACGCGCCGCTCGGACGCACTTCGTCGCTGCCCTCGAACGTGCTGGCCTCGGCGCTGATCGTGACGGGATGGGGCTACTTCCTCTACCAGGGCGTGGTCGATCCCCTCGGCGGGATCAACACGCTCTGGCCGCTCTTCGGCATCGCCAATCAACTCCTCGCCGCGACTGCCCTCACCCTCGCGACGACGATCTTGCTGAAGACTACGCGGCCCGTCTACGCGCTCACGACGGCGTTCCCGCTGGTCTGGCTGCTCTCGGTCACGATGACAGCCGGCAGCCACAAGATCTGGAACCCCGATCCCCGGATCGGATTCCTCGCCCAGGCCGATCGGCTCGCGGGTCAACTGGCCTCCGGCGTGATCGGGCCCGAGCGACTCGGCGAGACGCAGATCCTGATCTTCAACAATCGCCTCGACGCGGCGGTGACCGCGCTCTTCATGGTGCTCGTCGCCGTGGTGGTCGCCGATGCGTCGCGGGTCTGGTGGAGGACGCTGCGCGGACGCGGAACCGGCGCGAACGCCCGTCCGCAGGGGGTGCCGGCATGAATCGAAGAGTTCGCACGGCGATCGGGAAGATCGGCGAGGCGCTGCGCGCATTCCTGAAGGGCTTCGTCGGTCGGATGGACCTGCCCCGCCAGCCCGCCGCGGCGCGTGACGAACTGGTCCATCGCTGTAGCGGCCGCGACCGCTGCTGCTGAGCGACCAGAGGTTCCTCGACGCCCCATCTGACCGTGATCCGGACGATCGCAAATCGTCGCGCCGGGAGTTGTGCGAAGGCCGAAGCGCCTGTACAAATCCAGCGCCGAAAACCCCGTCCCCGCGCTGCCCGACATCCCACGCGTCACTCTGAGGTTCGCGTCGATCCGCCATGCAGAGCCCGGAAGCAACCGCGGTATGGCTGATCGTCGTATTCGTCGTGGGCTATGCCGCCATCGCGTTCGAGCACAAGCTCGGCGTCAACAAGGCGGCCACCGCGCTCGCGATGGCGGTCGCCCTTTGGGGTTTGATCCTGTACCCGGGCTCGTCGCACGGCGGCGAGGAGGCGGCGCAGGATGTCATCGTCCATCTCGCCAGTTCGAGCCAGATCATCTTCTTCCTGCTCGCCGCGATGACGCTCGTCGAGGTGATCGACGCGCACGGAGCCTTCCGGATCGTCACGGACCAGATCCGTACGCAGTCCAGGAAGCTCGTCTTGATCGTGATCGGACTGTTCACGTTCTTCCTGTCGTCGGTGCTCGACAATCTCACGACCACGATCATCATGGTGTCGCTGCTTCGCCGACTCTTCCCCGACCGCGAGCAGCGGCTCCCGATCGGTTGTCTGGTGGTGATCGCCGCCAATGCCGGAGGTGCCTGGACGCCGATCGGCGACGTCACCACCACCATGCTCTGGATCGGCGGACAGGTCAGCACCTACGGTCTGATCAGCGAACTCTTCCTGCCGAGCTTCGCGTGTCTGGTCGTGGCCATCGTGTTGTTCATGTTTCAGGGGGACGGCACGCCGATGTCGCGGGGCAGCGATGACGGCTCGACGACCACGACGAAGCGACGTGGAGCTCGCCGGGTACTCGGACTCGGCCTCAGCGCTTTCATCATGGTGCCGGTGCTGAAAGCCGTCCTCCACGTGCCGCCGTTCCTCGGGATGGCGCTCGGCCTGAGCCTGATGTGGGTGCTGACCGACCTGCTCCACCGGCACGCCGAGGAGGGAGATCACGTCCGCGTGCCCCACGCGCTCTCCCGCGTGGACGTCTCGAGTGCCTTCTTCTTCCTGGGCATCCTGATGGCGGTGAGCGCGCTCGAATCCGCCGGCGTGCTGGCTGACCTCGCGGGCCGGCTCGGCCAGCATGTCCAGAATCCGGCGACGCTCGCTGGATTGCTCGGCCTGGTCTCGGCCGTGATCGACAACGTGCCCCTCGTGGCCGCCACCATGAGCATGTATCCGCTGTCCGAGTTCCCGATCGATGACCCGCTCTGGAGTCTGATTGCCTTCTGCGCGGGCACGGGCGGCAGCATCCTGATCATCGGCTCGGCGGCCGGCGTGGCGCTGATGGGGATGGAGAAGGTCAGCTTCGGCTGGTACCTGCGACACGCCGCCCCGGTGGCGCTGGTCGCCTACGCGGCGGGGCTCGCAGTGCGGGTGATGCTCGGCTGAGCGGTGGCGATTCCACGCCGGGTTCTCCCACCCCGACGGTTGCCGACCCCGGCGCGGATTCACGCACTGATCCTCCGTACCGGTACACCGCGCTGCCAGGCCTTGCGGCCCTCTTCGAGCATTCCCATCAAGACCGCACAGGCGATCGCCAGCAGCCAGACGTCGGCGTCGAGCGGGGCCGTCCCGAACAGCCAGTTTCCGGCCGGCGTGTAGATGACGAACAGGATTCCCACCAATTCAGCTGCGAGGCTCAGCAGGATGTAGAAGTTGCTTGCCAGCCCGAAGGAAAACGCTGACTTCAGTGGATGGCGGCAAAGAAAGACATTCACCATCTGCATCACCACGATGGTCGCGAGACAGGCTGAGGTCGCCCGCAGATACAGCGGATCGCTCCGTTCGAGGCGGCTGCCGTACTGCCAGCCGGCGGTGTGGAGCACGAAGAAGAACACGCTCATGGCGCCCGCGGCCTGGAGCACGCCAAGAAACAGGTAGGCGCGGACCATCAGGCCCCCGGACAGCAGCCGATCGGTGCGCGCCCTCGGCGGGCGCTCCATCACGCTGGGATCGGGCTTCTCGGCACCCAGAGCCAGGGCAGGCAACATATCGGTGCCGAGATCGACGGCGAGGATCTGGATGATCGTCAGCGGCAGCGGAATCTTGAACAGCACGAAAGCCAGATAGGGCACCAGTTCTGGCGTGTTCGAGGTGAGGATGTACGTGAGGAACTTGCGGATGTTCTCGAACACCGCGCGACCTTCCTCGATTGCGATCGCGATACTGGCGAAGCTGTCGTCGAGCAGGACCAGGTCGGCGGCGCCCTTGGCCACGTCGGTACCGGCAATACCCATGGCGATGCCGATATCGGCGGTCCTCATGGCCGGTGCGTCGTTCACGCCGTCGCCGGTCACGGCGACGATCTCGCCTTTTGCCTTCAAGGCCTGGACGATCAGCATCTTCTGCTCGGCGGTCACGCGGGCGAAGAGGATCTCCTTCGCGTCGAGTGCCAGTTGCAACTGGACCGGCGACATCGAACGCAGTTGGTCACCATCGATGACCGTCGGTTGTTCGGACTTCACCAAGCCGATCTGGCGGGCAATCGCCACAGCGGTGTGACGGTGGTCGCCGGTGATCATGATGATGCGGATGCCGGCCGTGGTGCAGCGCGCGATGGCGTCTTGCACCTCTTCGCGTGGCGGGTCCTCCAGTCCGACCAGTCCGCTCAGCGTCATGCCACGCTCTTCGCTCGGCATGCCGTCCTCTGCTTCGGCATGGGCGAAGGCCAGCACGCGCAGACCGGATTCGGCCATCTGCTGCTGTGCTGCGAGAACGCGTGCTCTCTCCACCGGATCGAGCGGCGCGATGCCCGTCTCCAACTGGACGAAGTCGCAGGCGGCCAGCACCGTCTCGGGCGCGCCCTTGCAATAGAGCATTCGACCCTCGGGAGTCGTGCTGAGTACCGACATGCGTTTGCGATCGGTGTCGAAGGGGATCTCGTCGAGCCGCCCGTAGGCTGCCAGTTCACCACCGACCCCCAGCATTCCCATGACGACCAGAGCCACTTCCATGGGATCCCCAAGCATCCTGCGCTGTCCATGCTCGTCGGATTCCCGCAGGTTGTGACAGAGCGCGGCGTTGACGAACAGTTGGCGGTTGTCCTCCGTCAGGCGCGGCTGTGTCGCCAGATCGCCGACGTCGAGAAACCGGCCGCCCAGCCACAAGCGCTTCACCGACATGCGGTTCTGCGTCAGCGTGCCGGTCTTGTCGCAGCAGATCGTCGTCGTCGAGCCCAGCGCCTCGACGGCGGGCAGATGACGAACCAGCGCGTTGCGTTTGGCCATGCGCTGCGTCGCCATCGCCAGCGACAACGTGACCGTCGGCAGGAGGCCTTCTGGAACATTGGCGACGATGATGCCGATGGCAAACAGCAGGTTCGCCCAGGTCGGCAAGCCCATGGCCTGACCGACGAGGAACAGCACTGCGCCCATGCCGGTGGCGAGCGCTGCGACGATGCGCGACAGGCGCGCGATCTCGAGCTGCAGCGGTGACGCGTCTTTGCCGGCCGTCTGGGTCAGATGGGCGATCTTCCCGAACTCGGTATGCATGCCTGTGGCGTACACCACAGCTCGTGCCTGACCCGAGACCACTGATGTTCCGGCCAGTACGACATTCTTGCCGTTCAGCGGTGAATCCTCGCTGCTGGGCTCGGTGTTGCGCGACATGGGCAGCGATTCGCCGGTGACTGTCGCGGTGTTCACGCGCAACCCGAAAGCCTCGACGAGGCGGCAGTCTGCCGGAACGAAATTGCCTTCCTCCAGCAACACGATGTCGCCGGGCACGAGTCCGACGGCCAGCATCTCGACGACCTCGCCGTCGCGCATCGCCTGAACCTTCTGGGGCAGCAGTTGGCGCAGTGCATCCACCGCCCGTTCGGCCTTGTATTCCTGCCAGAAGGAGAAGACCCCGTTGATCAGGATGACGCCGACGATGGCCACAGCGAGGCGCGACATGCCCTGCCCCGGATCGAAGTGTTCGGCAATCAGCGCCAGCGCGGCGGCGATCCAGAGGATGATCGCGAAGAAGTGCGTGAACTCGCGGGCGAAGCTCAGTAGAACCGGCTCGCGGTCGACTTCCTCGACGTGGTTCGGTCCGAACTCGGCCAGCCGACGCGCGGCCTCGGCCACGGACAGTCCGGCAAACGTGCTCTTCAGACTGGCAAGAGACAGTTCGGCGCTGAGGCCATGGATCCGCATCGAAGATCACCGGGTGTCCACTGAACAGCCCTTGAAACGCGGTAGGCATTCCAACCCATCTCAGGCCGCCTGGAGAACAACGCGTCCGTCCGCACCGGGGACAAGCCGCAAACACCGCGACTGACGCGCCGCCCGATCGCCCTGGCTCGTCGTGGTCACGAGGGTGCTGCCGGGGAGATGCGTCGCCAGCAGTTCGTAGGCACGCCGCTCACTCGCCTCGTCGAGAGTCGAAGTGGCTTCGTCGAGGAAGATCCAGGCCGGAGCGTGCAACAACACGCGCGCGAGACCGATCCGCTGCCTTTCGTTGGCGGAAAGCACCGCCTCCCAGCGATCGCCGCGATCGAGGTTCTCGGCCAGTTCGCCGAGCCCGAAGAGCCGAAGCACCTCCTGGACCCGGGCGTCCGGAAACATACCTTCGGCGGCCGGAAAGGAGGTGATGGCCCGCAGATTCCCATGTGGCAGGTAGGAGGTCTGCGGCAGGAAGAGGGTACTCGCGCGCGGCGGCACTACGATCTCGCCGGCGCCGCGGGTCCACATTCCCGCGATCGCCCGCAGCAGCACGGTCTTGCCACCGCCGGCCGCTCCGAGGACGGCCACCTTCTCGCCCGCGCCGATCTCCGTGTGGGTCGCCTCGAGCAGCACGCGTCCATCCGGCAACGTGAGCCGCACGCCCGAGAGTCCGACGTGGTCTCCCTCGTGGATCCGCACACCGCCCGGCTTCGCCCGCACTTCCCGTGTCGCGTCGAAGGCGTCCGAAAGGTTGAGCAGACGCTCGATGCTGGCCCGCCACAGCGCGATCTCCTGATAGGCGTTCACGAACCAGTTGAGCGAACCCGCCACCTCTCCATAGGCGATGCGCGCCTGCGCGATCTGACCGAGGCTCAGGAAGCCCGCAAAGAAGCCCGGCGCCGCGACCAGCAACGGCACCGCGCTGTTGAGATAGCCGATGCCGCCCGTCGTCAACGTCAGCGTCCGCTGGGCACGGATCAACTGCCACCAGTTCCCCATCACGCCGTCGAAGCGCGCGAGGGCCCCGTTGCGCTCGAAGTCTTCACCCCGGGAGAACGAGATCACGTCCACATTCTCGCGAAAGCGCATCAGCGAGTAGCGGAAATCCGCCTCGACCCGCAGCCGATCGTAGTTGATCGGCACGAGCCGGCGGCCGACCCGGTGGGTAAGCCACATCGAGAGCACGGCGTACACGATCGCCACCCACAGCATGAAGCCCGGCACATGGATCTCGCGGGTCGCGAACGGAATCGGCCAATCGCCGGAGAGAATCCACAACACCCCGGCGAAGGAGGCGAATGTGGTCAGTGCGGTGAGCAGCGACAGCGAAAGCCCCAGTGCACTGGCCACATAGTTGCGCACATCCTCGGCGATGCGCTGATCCGGATTGTCCGCTCCCTCCCGGATGAATTCCGTCTGGCAGCAGGATCGGGCGCCCATCCACTCCTGCAGAAAGTCCGCCGTCAGCCAGCAGCGCCAGCGCATCTCCACGCGCTGGCGGACATAGATGCGCCAGGTGGACACGAACAGGAAGAACATCACGACGACCATGAACAGCCCGACCATCTCGAAGAAGAGCAGCGCGTCCTTGACCTGGAGGGCATCGAAGGCGCGGCGTTGCACGTAGGCGAGGAGCACGTTGCCGCCGACCGTCGCGAACTCGAAGAGCACGGCGAGCCCCAGCACGAGGCGCGTCCGACGTGAATCGGGCGACTTCCAGAAGCGCAGAGTCAGTTGCCCGAGGCGACGGACAAAGCGACGGTCGAAAAAAGCGCGCGCAGCTGCCGGTTGCAAGACTGTGGCCTCCTGGCGGATCGGCGTGGAGCGGAGCGAAACCCAGTGTGACCGAATCCGGGCGGACTGGCTGCGGGAGGGGCACCGCCGCCAGCCCGCAACACCCGAACGCCACGCCCGGCCCGGCAGGAGCTTTCGGCCGCTACTTGCGGGCGATCGTCCGGGCGACTCCGGCCAGCGCGTCCGGATTGAGCGACATGGAATCGATGCCGATGTCGGCCAGCCACGCCGCGAAGTCTGGGTAGTTGCTCGGCGCCTCGCCGCAGATGCCGACCTTGCGGCCTTTGGCGTGGGCGCGCTCGACGACCATCTCGATCATGCGCCGGACGCCCGGGTCGCGCTCATCGAACAAGTGCGCCAGGAGTTCCGAGTCGCGGTCGACGCCCAGCGTGAGTTGCGTCAGATCGTTGGACCCGATCGAGAAGCCATCGAACAGATCGCTGAACTCCGTCGCGAGAATCACGTTGTTGGGGATCTCACACATCACGTAGACCTGCATGCCGTTCTTGCCGCGTTCCAGGCCGTGTTTCGCCATCTCGGCGAGCACGGCGCGGGCTTCGCCGAGCGTCCGACAGAACGGGATCATCACGATCACGTTGGAGAGCCCCATCACTTCGCGCACGCGGCGGATCGCGGCGCACTCCAGCGCGAAACCCTCGCGGTAGCGCTCGTCGTAATATCGCGAGGCGCCCCGGAAGCCGATCATCGGGTTGTCCTCCGCGGGCTCGAAGGGTGCGCCCCCGAGCAACCCCGCGTACTCGTTGGTCTTGAAGTCGCTGAAGCGGACGATGACCGGGCGCGGATGGAACGCTGCGCCGATCTGCGCGACACCCTCGGCCAGTCGGGTGACGAAGAACTCACTCAGCGAGGAATACGCCGCTGCGCGCTGCCGGATCTGCGCTCGCACAGCCGGGTCCGGCACGCGCTCGAGGTGGACGAGCGCCATCGGATGCACACCGATCCAGTTCGAGACCAGGAACTCGATGCGCATCAGGCCCACGCCCGCGACGCTGCTCTCGGGCAGGCGTCCCAGTCGGAACGCATGGCCGGGATCGGCGAGGTTCAACATCAGCGGCACCCGCGGAATCGGCAGTCTCGCCGGATCGATCTCCTCGCGCTCGAACGGCAGTGCGCCGTCGTAGACCTTGCCCACGTCTCCCCCGGCGCACGACACGGTGACCACCTGACCGTCACGGATCGATTCCGTGGCGGTCCCCGTTCCGACGACGCACGGCAGACCCATCTCGCGCGAGACGATCGCCGCATGACATGTCCTGCCGCCGCGATCGGTCACCACGGCAGCGGCCTTTCGGAGCACCGGCTCCCAGTCGGGGTCGGTCATCTCGGCGACGAGCACTTCACCGGGCTGGAATCGGTGCAGGTCCTGCGCGGTGCGGACGACGCGAGCCGTGCCGGTACCGATGCGCGTGCCGACACTCTTGCCGACGACGATCGGCTCGGCCTTGCCCGACAGGCGGAAGACCTCGAGCTTCGTGCCGGCCGCTCGCTGCGAGTGCACGGTCTCCGGCCGGGCCTGCACGATGAACAGCTCGTCGGTCCGTCCATCCTTGGCCCACTCGAGGTCCATCGGGACCTCGTGGCCCGCCCGCTTCGAGTAGTGGTCTTCGACCAGCATGGCCCAGCGAGCCAGCTTCAGCGCCTCATCGTCGCTCAATGTGAAGCGCCGTCGATCGGCTGCGGAGACCGGGACTTCCTTCACGCTCCTCGCAGCGGACAACCCTTCGCCCGCGTACACGAGCTTTTGTGCCTTCTCGCCGAGTTCCCTGCGGATCACGGACGCGAAGCCTGCCTTCGCGGTGGCCTTGTGGACCAGGTACTCGTCGGGATTCACCCGGCCCTGCACCACGGTCTCGCCGAGCCCCCAGGCCGCATCGATGACCACCACGCCGCGAAAGCCGCTCTCGGTATCCAGCGTGAACAGCGTGCCCGCACAGGCCTCGTCGCTGCGCACCATGCGCTGCACACCGACCGACAGGGCGACGGTGCGATGCGCGAATCCGTTGTGGATGCGATAGACGATCGCCCGGTCGGTGAACAGCGACGCCATGCAGGCGCGCACTGCCAGATCGAGCGCAGCTTCCCCGCGAACGTTCAGGTAGGTCTCCTGCTGGCCGGCGAACGAGGCGTTCGGCAGGTCTTCGGCCGTCGCCGAAGAGCGCACAGCCACGTCACCGCCCCCTTCTCGGGACAACTCCCGGTAGGCCGCCATGGCCTCGTCGCGCACCGGGGCCGGAAGTTCAGCGGTACTGATGCGCTCGCGGATCCTGCTCGCGACCTCGGCGAGTGCGCGAGTGTCGGCCGCGTCGAGATCGTCGAGCTGCGCGTAGATCCATTCGTCGAGTCCCGCCTGCCGCAGATGCAATCGGAAGGCATCGGCGGTGACCGCAAAGCCATCGGGCACGGCGACGCCCAGGGACGAAAGTTCGCGGATCATCTCGCCGAGCGAGGCATTTTTTCCGCCGACACTCGCAATGTCGGTGATGCCGACGTTGCGGAAGGGAACCACGAAGCGTGCGTCAGTCATGGCGGATCGTCCTTTCGAACCCTGTCTTCCACGTGGCCGATCGGGTGTCTCACGATCTTCCGACACCGAGGTAGCCCCCCGGTGCCAGGCTCGTGGCCAGCATCACGTCGTTGATGTCACGATGTTCCAGCCAACCTCGGCTCGCCCGCCTCGCGGGCTCGAGCCAGAAGCGTTCGATACGCTCAGCCAGAGGTCGATGGCGCAGGACATCGCGCAGCAGCGAGCCGACCGACCCAGCCGCGATGCCGGCCTTCGCGCTCTGCTCTGCCGCGTGGATTCCGATCGAGAGCCCGAGTTCGCGGAAGGCGAGCCGCCGCTCGGCGGCTCCTTCGAAGGCCCCGCGCGAAGCAAGAGTTTCGAGCCCGCGAAGCGACGAAACGAGGATCTCTTCGAGCAGCTGCGGATCGACGGTGACCCCGGCGCGGGCGAGTTGCACGCAGCGACCGGCGTCGCAGAGGAGCCCGCCCACGCCGAGTGCGTCGTCGGTGTCCCAGTGTCGACCGCTGCAGAGAGCCGCCAACAAATGGATCTCGCCGCTCAAGTCGGGCTCATTCATCCCCGCCCCGCGCGAGGCCTGCAGCGCGCAGCAGGTGAGGAGCCCGTCGAGCGGATCATGCTGGCCTTCGGATGCGACCTGAGGACGATCGAGGTCGATGCTCATCTTCCAGAAGAGGCGCTTGCGCCCCGTTCCGGTGCCGTCGATGAAACGGGCGCATGCCACCGCCGCCAGCTCGCACGCCCAGCGGTGATACCGGCTTTCGCCGCTGGCCTGCGCGACGCGACCCAGAGCATCCATCCAGCGCGTCAGATAGTGGAAGTACTGACCGTCGCGTTGCCACTCCCGCGCCTCGTCGAACGGCTGATCGCGACGTCGCTCCGGCAGGGGCTTTCCGATCCGCAGCCCGCCCCGTGTCGGAGACGCTTCGCCCGCCTCTTCGGACAGCCCGCTGAGCCAGCCCGTGCGCGAATCATCCGGCCGGTGTCTCCCGAGGACTTGATGCGTCTGATCCACGAGACGCACGGCCAGATCGAGTGACTCCCGCTCGCCGTGCTCGACGAAGCGTCCGACGAAGTGGCAGACCGCAAAGGCGTCGGTCCAGAGATAACGGACGGGAGGATGCCGCGTCGACGCGAGACCCGTCCGGTCCGCGAAGGCCAGCATGATCTCCCGCGCGACGTCACCGTGCATCGAGCCTTCCTACAATCCGAACGGATACGTGTCGGGAACCCCGGCGAGCTTCTTCGCCTCGATGGGCTGCACGGCCCGCGTCGCGTCGAGCCACACGAACTCGTCGAACTGGCGCGGCAACACGGCGCGAAAGTAGTGGCTGGCCCGCTCTGTCTCGGGCCGGTAGATCACGCCGATGGCGCGCTCGAGGCGCGCCTCCGAGAGTGCGCTCCGCGCATCGCCGGCCACCCGAGCGCGCAAGCCGAGGAGCATCCCCGGAACCGCTGTCTCATGGAAGAGTCCTTCGTAGCTGTCGTCCCTCGCCGGCTGGACGGACTTCACCTCCATCGGACCGTCCCAGTAGGAGGCCGCGGCAACGGTCCCATGATCCGTGCCGAACCCGATGGAATAGACGCCCTGCCCGAACTCGCGACGACAGAGCTCGCCGATGTTGAGTTCGCCCCGCGCCGACATCTCGGTGGCCCGCGCATCGCCCACGTGGGAGTTGTGCTCCCAGACCACCGCCTTCGAATCGGGGCCGTGGAACTGGAGCAGCGCGCGAAGAGTCTGGAACATGTGTGTGTCACGCAGGTTCCATGATTGATGGTGGCCGTAGTACATGATGCGGTAGTAGTTTTCCGCATTCGCGACCAATCGCGCGTTCTGGACGGCATCGAAGTAGGACTCAGGATCGCTGTCCATGAGCTTCGTGCGCTCGGCCATCAGTGACTGGAGCATCCGGGCGACCTCGCCCTCGCACGAGCGGTAGCTGCCGTCGAGGGCAGAGCGCCCATATGCGGCGGGGTCGCTCTGCCAGGGAGTCAGGCAGCCGTAGCGCTCACGCGCGATCCGCGCCGCGACGGGATCGCGCTCGTCGAGAAAGCGCAGGATCTCGTCGATCGAGCTGTAGAGGCTGTACAGGTCGAGGCCCGCGAAGCGGACGCGGCGGTCGTGCGGCAGGTCGGCGTTGTGGGCACGCATCCACTCGACGAAGTCCGCGAACTCGACGTTGCGCCACATCCAGGTCGGGAAGCGCGCGAAGGCGCGCCACTCCTGCTGCGGCACATCGCGGTCGCGCACGTAATGGTCGATTCGCGCGGCGTCGGGCCAGTCGGCCTCGGCGGCCACGACGTTGAAGCCCTTGCGTTCGACCAACGCCTGCGTGATGCGCGCACGCATGCGGTAGAACTCGGAGGTTCCGTGCGTCGCCTCACCGAGCAGCACGACACGGGCGTCGCCGATGCGATCCATCAGGGCGTCGAGCGGTGCATCCGCCACCTCGCCGAACTGCTCCGATTCTTTGGCCACTCGTTCGGACAGGCTCATCGCCGGGGGCTTCGCAACACGTGGCCGGGTTTCCTCGGCGTGCCAGCCCTCCTCGCCGATCAAGGGCACGAACCGCACGCCGCCGAGATCATCCTCGCGAAACTCGTCCACGCCGACGCGCGTGATGCGGCGCAGCCGCTGCAGACCCACCTGTTCTCCGACCGGGATGACCAATCGACCGCCCACGGCGAGCTGCTCACGCAGTGAGGTCGGCACCGAGGGACCGCCCGCCGCCACCACGATCGCGTCGAATGGCGCCGCCTCGGGCCAGCCGAGCGTGCCGTCCCCGCAACGCACGTGGACTTTCCCGTAGCCCTCCTGCGCGAGTCGGGCCGCCGCGCTGTCGGCGAGCCGCTGATGTCGCTCGATGCTGTACACCTCGCGCGCCAACTCGGCGAGAACGGCCGCCGCGTAGCCGCTCCCGGTGCCGATCTCGAGCACCCGCTCGTCCCCGTCGAGCTCCAGCGCTTCCACCATCAATGCGACGATGTACGGCTGCGAAATCGTCTGCTCCGACTCGATGGGGAGAGGCGTGTCGTCGTATGCGAACTCACCCAGATACGAGGGCACGAATCCCTCGCGGCGAACCGTGCGCATGGCTTCGAGGACCGCCTCCGATCGCACTCCGCGCGCCTCGATCTGACTTCTCACCATCTCCTCGCGATGTCTGCGCGAAGCGGCGTGCTCGGTCATGACTCCCCTCCCCGTCTGCCTCGACCGCCGGTCCGATGTCGCCGACCTCGGGTTCGTCCTGCACTGACCGTGCGCGCCGATCGCCGTCGAGCAACCTGATTCTCGCTCACGCAGCGGCCCGGTCTCGCAACACGCTCCGCGTGGCCATGTGTCCGGGGCCCGTGGCGTCATGCCGCAGTCGGGACTTTCTCGTTCGTGCGTCGGGCAGCGGACTCGACGCGCGACACCCGCAGCCTCCACCACGGGGCACCGACAGCGACATGGCCAAGCCGATCGCCTCGTGGCATATCAATTGCAATTCTCCAGATCGCCGGCTGATCGACGCAACGAAGCGTCGCGATAAAAGGAGCCCGTGCATTGGCCTACAAGAGACTGCTCTTCCGGGACGAAGCGCGGACCAAGATCCTGGCAGGCGCGACCGCACTGGCCGACGCCGTGCGCTACACGCTCGGGCCGAAGTCGCACTGCATCCTGATCGAGAAGAAGTGGGGCAACCCGCTGGTCTGCGATGACGGCGTGACGATCGCGAAGGAGGTCGAGCTCGAGGACCCCGAGGAGAACCTCGGTGCGCGCATGCTGCGCCAGGCCGCGGTGCGCACCGGAGACGCCGTCGGCGATGGAACCACCTCGTCGACCCTGCTCGCGCATGCCATGTTCGCCGAGGGCCTCCGGAACGTCGTCGCCGGTGCCAGCGCGATCGATCTCAAGCGTGGCCTCGAGCGGGCGGGACGTGTGGCCGTCGAAACACTGCGCAGCATCTCGAAGCCCGTGTCGAGTTCACGTGAGCGCGCTCAGGTGGCGACGATCTCGGCTCACGGAGACGTCGCCGTGGGCAAACTCGTCGCCGAGGCGCTCGAGAAGGTCGGTGGCGAAGGGATCGTTTCCGTCGAGGAGGCGAAGGGCACCGAGACCAGTCTCGAGATCGTCGAGGGGATGCAGTTCGACCGCGGATTCCTGTCGCCCTACTTCGTGACCGACCCTGAAAAGATGGAGGCCGTCCTCGAGGATGCGCTGGTCCTGCTCCACGACAAGCGGATCAGCAACATGAAGGATCTCCTGCCGCTGCTCGAGCAGGTGGCCCGCGAGGGCAAGCCGCTGCTGGTGATCGCCGAGGATCTCGAAGGCGAGGCGCTCGCGACGCTGGTCGTGAACAAGATCCGCGGGACGCTGCGCGGCGCGGCCGTCAAGGCGCCGGGCTTCGGCGACCGCCGCAAGGCCATGCTCCAGGACATCGCGATCGTGACCGGCGGCCAGGTGCTGGCGGAAGAACTCGGCCTGAAGCTCGAGAACGCATCGATCGCATCGCTCGGAACGGTCAAGAAGGTGATCATCACGAAGGACGCCACCACTCTCATCGAAGGCGGGGGCAAGAAGGCTGACATCGACGGGCGCTGCAACGAGATCCGGCGGCAGATCGATGACACCACGTCGGACTACGACCGCGAGAAACTCGAGGAACGACTGGCCAAACTGGCCGGCGGCGTGGCCGTGATCCGCATCGGGGCGCTTTCCGAGGCCGAGATGAAGAACCGCAAGGACTCCTTCGAGGATGCGATCGCCTCGACCAAGGCCGCGGTGTCCGAAGGCGTCGTGCCCGGTGGCGGACTCGCGCTGATCCGGACGATCCGGGCGGTCGAGGACGAAGAGGCGAAGTGCCAGGGGGACGAGGCCACGGGTGTCCGGATCCTGCGGCACGCCCTCGAGGCCCCCGCGCGACAGATCGCCGCGAACTCGGGCGTGGACGCAGGAGTCGTCGTCGATCGGCTGCGCTCGGGCACCGGAAACCTCGGCTTCGACGCGTCGAACGGAACCTACGTGGATCTCGTCGAACAGGGAATCATCGATCCAACGAAGGTCGTGCGCATGGCGCTCGAGAACGCCATCTCGGTCGCGGGTGTGCTGCTCCTCGCCGAGGGCACCCTGACCGAGGTACCCGACAAACACGAGCAGCCTCCCGCGCCCGATCTCGGCTGACCGACGGGCCGCGAGGGCTCTGCGAAGTTCTCGCCTGCCGCTCCGGTCAATCGGCCGGTGAGGCGTGCGCGCTGTCGTGCCCTTGTGTTGCACGAGCTCGCTCTGCGATCGTCGGTCGATGAGAGACTTCGACGCGATCGTGATCGGCTCGGGTTCCGGGGGATTGGTCGCTGCACTCGCGATGGCACGGGCGGGACGTCGCGTGCTCTGTCTCGAACAGCATTCCCTGCCAGGCGGCTACAGCCAGTCGTTCGAGATCGAGGGCTTCTCGTTCAGCCCCGGGATCCACTACATCGGTCAGCTCACTCCGGGCGGCACCCTCCGGAGGATCTACGAGGGGCTCGGCATCGCCAATGATCTGGTCTTCTTCGAACTCGACGAGGACGGCTACGACCGCGTGTTCGTCGGCGACGAGCGCTTCGACATTCCGAAGGAACGAGACCACTTTCGCGAGCGCCTGAAGCAGCGATTTCCCTCCGAGACACGAGGCATCGATGGCTACATCGACACGGTGCGGAAGCTCTCGGACGAACTCGAGTGGGCGCACCTTCCGCAGAACCTCGGAGAGGCCATGCGACTCCCGCTGCGGATCCGGACCATCCTGCGCCATGGCCTCGTGCCGCTGCAGAAGCTGCTCGATCGGTTCACCCGGGATCCCTTCCTGCGCGCGATTCTCTCGATCCAGTCCGGCGATCACGGCATGTCGCCCGCGCGCGCGCCCGCGGTGCTGCACGCCGGCTTGCAGGAGTACTACATCGATGGAGGCTGCTATCCGCAGGGCGGTGCCCATGCGATACCCGACGCGCTGATCGGCCAGTTGAAGCGTCATGGGGGCGAACTGCTGCTGTCCGCCGAGGCCGACCGGATCCTGATCGAGGGGGGTCGCGCCATCGGGGTCCGGCTGACCGACGGCCGCGAGTTCCGGGCGGACATCATCGTCTCCAACGCCGACCCGGGTGTTACCTGGGGACGTCTCGTCGACCCGCAGTTCCAGAGCGCGCGCCTGCGCGGCCGGATCGCGAACATGCGCTACTCGGTCTCGACACTCAGCCTGTTCATGGCGGTCGACATGGATCTCCGAGCAGCCGGACTCGATTCCGGAAACATCTGGTACAGCCGCACGCCCGACATCGACGCCGCCTATCGTCAGGCGGAACTCGGCGATCTCTCGCAGGTGCGCCAGATGCCCGGCCTGTTCCTGAGCGCGACCACGTTGAAGGATCCCACGCTGCGCAGCGACGGTCTCCACACGATCGAAGCGATGGCGATCTCGACCCCCCGTGCTTTCGAGAAGTGGCGGAACACGCAACCAGGCCACCGTCCGGACGACTATCTGCAGCTGAAGGAGCATCTCTCGCAGCGGATCCTGGCGGAGATCGACCGCTTCATTCCCGGATACAGTTCGCACGTCGTCTTCCGTCGACTCGGGACTCCCCTCACCAACATGCACTTCCTGCATGCGAGCGAGGGTGGCATCTATGGCACGGAGAAGACGCTCCGCAATCTCGGGCCCTTCAGCTTTCCGGCGCGCAGCCACATCGCCGGGCTCTTCCAGTGCGGCGCCAGCACCCTCGCGCCGGGCATCAACGGGGTCTCGAAGTCGGGTCTGGTCGCTGCGGCAACGGCGCTCGACTGCCAGCCCGACGAATTGCTGACGGCGACCGGACAGCAGACCACGATCCACGCCGCCGAGGATCCGTCCAATCGCTTGCCGCCACGGCGCACGGCTGCCAGGATCGCGAGCGCTTGATCGCATCCGGCCCACCCCAGCGACCGTGGATCGGCGGTCACGAGGACGAGGAGGGATCGACTCCGGCTGCGGCCGTCGGTGAACAGCAGCTCGTCACCGCCCGAAGTTTCGATCGCGGTGACGTACACGGGATCGAGCCGGAAGCGCCCGGACGGGAAGCGCCGCCCGACTTCGCACTTCTATCCGACAGCCCGCGTGCCGGTAGATCCAACGACATCCGCTCGGATCCATCTCGAAGGCAGACGGCAGATCCAGCAGCTGCCATCCGACTCCGATCTCGGCGACAACGCGTTGCCCGTGCGAGCGATCTGAACGCACAGTTCGGATGCGCTGCTGAAACAGACCGGCGGCGTCATATGGCCCCGTGTGATCGGCTCGTCGAGGACGATCCAGTCGGGCCTTTGTAGCAACCCCCGCGCTCTTGCGAGCGGCGGCTGCTCCCGGGCCGGCGATCGCCCACGTCACGCGGGCTTCGCGAGCACGCGCCGCGTCTCGCGCAGGATCGTCAGGTCTTCGCGCGTCGCAAGCACCAGGATGCGGGCCGGTGAAGCGGCTTGCGCGACGTCGGCGTCCGGTTTGCAGCCCGCATTGGCGCCCGCGTCGAGCGTGAGGCCCAGATGACCGAGGCTTCGGCACACGCGCTCGCGGATCTCGGCCGAATTCTCTCCGACGCCTGCGGTGAACACCAGGGCGTCGACCCCTCCCAGGGTCGCCGCCATCGCCCCGATCGTCTGGACGAGGCGATGCAGGTAGATCTCGATGGCGAGGCGCGCGTCTGGATCGGAGGGTGCCGCCGCCAACAGCTCGCGCATGTCGGACGAGCGCTGCGAGACGCCGAGCAGACCGGACTCGTGATTGAGCGAGTGATCGAGCTGCTCGACATCGAGCACCCTGCGCCGCAAGAGGTGCAGGAGCAGACCCGGATCGACGCTGCCGCTGCGCGTACCCATCATCAGCCCGTCGAGTGGCGTGAACCCCATCGACGTGTCGACGCAGACACCGCCCCGAACCGCCGATACCGACGCGCCGTTGCCGAGGTGCGCGATGATCAATCGGAGATCCGAGCGACGAAGCATCGTCGCCGCCCGCTCCGCGCAGTACGCATGGCTGAGGCCATGGAATCCATAGCGGCGCAGACCCCACTGCCGCGTCCAGGCGCGCGGGATCGCATAGGTGCGAGCCGCTTCGGACAGCGTCGCATGGAAGGCCGTATCGAACGCCGCCACCTGCGGCACGCCGGGCAGCACCTCCGCGACGGCGCGAATGCCCGCGAGGCTGGCGGGATTGTGCAGCGGCGCGAGCTCCGCCAACGCGTCGATCGCGCGTTCGACCTCGGGCGTGATGCGCACGGGTGTCGTGAAGTGCTCCCCGCCATGCACGACGCGATGTCCGACCCCCGCCAGCTCTGTCGCGGCGAGCCCGTCGCCAGCCTCGAGCAGATCGATCGCGCAGCGCATCGCCTCCGCCGGCGTCCGGACGACTTGGTCCGAGCGGACTTCGGATCCGCCCTGGTGCCGCACCACCAGCCGCGGCGACTCGGCCAGCCAGTCGACCTCGGCAGCGGCGAGCAGTCGCTCATGCAGTACTTCGAAAAGGGCGAGCTTGAGCGTGCTCGATCCGGCGTTGCAGACGAGTAGTTTCATCCGGCGCAATGGATAACCGAGCGGCCGGACTCGTGCCCGTGGCCGAACGGGCGGGCGTCGGCGAGGAGGTCTGCCGCGCGGGCCGCCGGGTGCGACAACTCACCGCATTCGCGCGCGAACCCGCTCTGGCATCGTGTGCGCACCGAGAGTTGGGCCCGAGCCGACCGACAAGGAAACCTGGAATCATGCGGATCTCGTCTCCGACGTTCTCTCGAATCACAGCGTGGCTGACACGGGGCACACAGCTCGGCGTTGCCGTCACATTCATTCTGGCGGGCGCGGCGGACGTGGCGCGCGCCGTCGGCGCCGTCGGCTTCAACGCCTGGGACGTCGCCCAGCCGACGGTCCAAGTGCTGGCGGGCGGGAGCGCCCTGGCCTCGAGCAAAGCGGGTCTCGCTTCCTCTATGGCCGGCAATCCCGCGTTGAACGGCTCGGCCTGGGCGCACACCGGCCGCTGGTGGAATCTCGAACTCGGCACGAGCCCCAGCGTGACGATCCGCGTGCAGGCCCAGGACGCCTCCGCGCTGGCGCCCGGGCTGAGCGTCTGGTCGAGCGGCGCGGCAACCTTCGACGGCGGCACGACCGGCTTCGGCGGCGAGCTCTCGTCGGCGGGTTTCGGCACCCCGCACTCGTTCAACGCCTTCGGCCCACTCGGCGATCCGGGCACGCTGTGGATGCAGAGCGGCGCCGGTGGAAACATGCAGGAATTGCTCGGCTACGCGATCGCGGGTCCGTCCTTCCTCGGCACGACCGGCTGGGGGGAGACGATCGCGACCGGGGCGCACGATCTTTCGCTCACGAACGCCTTCGTGACCGCCGTCTCGGGCAGTGTCGGCGCCGGCTACGCCGAACTGATTCTGACGGGCGTGCAGGCGGGCTGGTACACGATCTACGTCGGAGGCACGCAGCACGGCCTCGCGGGCGGGCTGTACGACCTCAGCGTCTCGTCGGTCCCGGAGCCGACCACGGCGCTGCTGCTGGGCCTCGGGCTCGCCGGCATCTCGGTCGCGAGGCGAGGCCGCGGCAGCGCGGCATGAGCGGCGTCGCTCGGGCGATCCGGCGCGTCGTCGCGGCAGGACTGGTCGGCGGCGCGAGCGCAGCCGTGCTCGCGCCGCTCCCCGCCGACGCGCACTTCGGGCCGAAGCCGGTTTCGTTGCAGGGCGTCGCGCCGCCCGCGGTCCCGGGCCTGCTCGACGGACCCGAGCCGATCGTGGTCGACGTCGACAAGGCGATCGCCCTCGGCAAGGCGCTGTTCTGGGATGTGAACGTCGGCAGCGACGGCATCGCCTGTGCGTCGTGCCACTTCCACGCGGGCGCCGACGCGCGCATCACCAACCAACTGTCGCCGAGCGGTCACCTGCCGAGCGTGCCCAGCAGCGCCTTCGATCCATCGCCCACGAACACCGCGCGCGGGCCCAACTACCGCCTCGTGCAGGATGACTTCCCGTTCCACCAGCGGGTCGATCCGCTGAACCCGGTCTCGCCGATCACGTACGCGTCCGACGACGTCGTCTCGTCGTCGGGCAGTTTCGGCGGCGCGTTCGATCGCAGCGAGCCGGGCAGTTCGGCCGACCTGTGTGTGCGCGCCCCGGACGCGGTCTTCCACGTGGGCGGAATCGGCACGCGGCGCGTCGTGGCGCGCAACGCGCCCACCGTGATCAACGCCGTCTACTCGTACCGGCAGTTCTGGGATGGCGCTGCGAACAACGTCTTCAACGGAAGCAGTTCGTGGGGCGAGCGTGACCCCGACGCAGGCGTGTGGGTGCTGACGGGACCGTCGACGGTGGAGAAGCAGCGCCTCCAACTCGTGAACGCTTCGCTCGCCTCGCAAGCGGTCGCGCCGCCGCGGAACAGCGTCGAGATGAGCTGCGAGACGCGGAGCCTCGCCGACGTCGGCCGCAAGCTCGCGTCTCGCGCGCCGCTCGCCGCACAGAACGTGCACTGGAACGACAGCGTGCTCGGCCCGTGGTCATCGAGCAACCCGGGCGATCTGCAGCCGGGACTCACGACGACCTACGCCGCGCTGATCATGCAGACCTTCGACGAGAAGTACTGGTCGTACGCGGGCACGGGTCCCTTCGGCCAACCGGCCGGCTCGGACCCGCAGCCGTACACGCAGCTCGAAGCCAACTTCGCGATGTTCTTCGGCCTCGCGATCCAGCTCTATGAATCGACGCTGATCTCCGACCAGTCGCCGTTCGACGTGAGCGCGAGGGACGTGAACGGAGTGCCGGTCGATCTGAGCCCATCGGCGCAACAGGGCTTCAACCAGTTCCGGACCGCCCACTGCAACCTCTGCCACATCGGCCCGGCCTTCACGTCGGCCGCCGTCGTCACCAACGCCGAGCTCGTCGAGCAGGATCCAGAAGCCTTCGGCAACGAGACCTTCGCGGTCAGCACCAGCCGCAACGTCGTGACGCGGCTGTCCGTGAACGGCGGCATCGAGTTCGTCGACACCGGCTTCGCGAGCAATGGCGTGACGCCGAGCGGAGCAGACCCCGGCGTCGGCGGCATCGATCCCTTCGGCCATCCGCTCGCGTTCTCCGAGCAGTTCCTCGAGTGGCTCGCCGGGAACGCGGCCGGTGTGCTCGACCCGGAAGTCGACGACGTGCGCGCCTGTGATCTCGACGTGCCGATCGCGCGGAATGTCCCGGGCCCGCACTCCGTCTTTTTCACGCAGGCGCAGGGTGTCGTCCCGCAGACGCAGGGCACGGCGGGCTGCTTCGATCCAGCGGGCGCATTCCTGCCGACGCCCGCCGCCGCGCAGGCAGAGCTCGCGAGCCCGACGAACACGAGGCTGCTCTCGGCGGCCATGAACTCCTTCAAGATCCCGACACTCCGAAACGTCGAGCTGACCGGCCCCTACATGCACGACGGCAGCCTCGCGACGCTCGAGCAGGTGATCGAGATGTATACGCGCGGCGGCAACTACGAGACCGACGGCAAGCACTTCGGCACGGTCTTTCCGCAAGTCGACCTGCGCTTCGATCCGTCGCTCCGGCAGGCGCTGCTCGACTTCCTGCTGAGCCTGACCGACCCGCGCGTCGCCTACGAGCAGGCGCCCTTCGACCACCCCGAACTCGTGATCCCGCACGGACACGCGGGAGACCATCTCGCGACGAGCGGTGGCCATCCGCTCGACGCGAGCCTCGCCCCCGACGCATTCCTGGTGGTCGCGGCCGTCGGCGCAGCCGGCCGCACGGCGCCGCTCGAAACCTTCGAGACGCGCCTCGTGCCCGAGCCGGCCGAGCTTGCGCTGCTCGGGAGCGGCCTCGCCCTGCTCGGCGCGCTCGGGGCGCGGCGGCGGCGCACCGCCTACGCGACGCGGCGAAGCGGCAGGCTGCTCGGACCGCGCACCAGCACCGAGTCGATCATCGGCACCTCGCCGACCGGCGCCTGCAGGCGCCGCAGTTCGGGCACCAGCGCACCGAGCGCCTCTGTGGCCTCGAGGCGAGCGAGCGACGCGCCGAGGCAGAAGTGCAGGCCGAACCCGAAGCCGACGTGGCTTTTGGCGTCGCGCGAAATGTCGAAGCGATCGGGCGCGTCGAAGCGTCGTTCGTCGCGGTTGGCGGACGCGAGAAGCAGCGCGACGCGGGCATTCGCGGGGATCGGCTGCCCGGCCAGCTCCACGTCGCGCGTGGCGCGACGCATGATGAAGTGGACGGGCCCGTCGTAGCGCAGTGCCTCCTCGACGAGCGCGGGCACGCAGGCCGGATCGGTGACAACGCGCTCGAGCTGCTCGGGGTTGCGCAGCAGCGCGACGGTCGCATTGCCGATCAAGTTGGTCGTGGTCTCGTTGCCCGCCACCAGCAACAGCACCACGAACTGCAGGATGGCCTGTTCGGAGAGCGCGTCTCCGTGCGCGTCGTCGGCGAGCAGGCTGATCAGATCCTCGCGCGGATCGCGGCGTCGCTCGTCGACGACGCGCCGGATGTAATGCCCGAGGCCGCTCATCGAGCGCAGGAAGCCGCGGCGCGCAGTCCGACGATCGCTCGAGGACACACCCGCGATGATGCAGTCGCTCCAGTGCTTGAACTCGAGCCGCCGCTCGGGCTCGATGCCGAGGATGTCGGCGATCACCTCCATCGGCACCGGAATCGCCAGGTCGTGGACCACGTCGAAGGGTGCCCCGCTGTGGAGCTTCTTCATGCAGCCCTCGACGATCGCCGCGATGCGCGGCTGCCAGTCGGCGATGCGTCGCGGCGTGAAGCCGCGGCTGACGATGCCCCGCAACACGTCGTGGCGTGGCGGGTCGAGGGTGATGATCGATTCGGTCGGGCCCTGCGTCAGCATCGACAGGCTGACGCGCGAGGTCAGCAGGAATCGCGCGAGTTCGAACACGTCGCGCCAGCCCGGGTTCGCGGTGATCTGCTTGAACAGTACGTCGAACGCGGCGGCGGACGAGAACAGCTCGGGCTGACGGAGTGCAGAGACGACGTCGTCGTAGCGCGAGACGCAGTAGACATCGGAGCCCGGCGAGTAGTGGACGGGGGATTCGTCTCGCAGCCGACGGTAGGCCGGGTAAGGGTCGTGCCAGCTCGCGGGTGCAAACGGATCGAATTCGAGTGCCATGCTCGCGACCTCTCCGGGGGGCCGACCGGCTTGCGGGCGGATCGACCCAGCTAGAACTTGTCAGGTGTCTTATTCTTGCTGGCGTACGCTACCCGGAATTGGACGGGCGTCAAGTTGAGTGGGAGAATGCAACCCTTCCGGACGCTGGACGGACCGATCTCTGCCCGGGCCGGCAGACGGAGAGCGATCGAAATGGCGGCAAGCCCTGCCACGCGCAAACGCCGGGCGCGGGTTCCTCGACCCGGGAGACCGCCCGGGGCCGATGCCGACGCGACCCGGACCGCGATCCTCGAAGGCGCGCTCGAGGCGTTCGCGAGTGCCGGCTACGACGCGGTGTCGGTGCGCGAGCTGACGCGCCGGCTCGGCGTGAGCCACAACCTCGCGCACCATTACTTCGGTTCGAAGCAGAAGCTCTGGCATGCCGTGCTCGACTACGCGATCGGCGAGCAGATCGGTGACGTCATCCAACAGCTCGAGCGTGGCCTCGACGAGCAGGCCGATCCCTTCGAATCGCTCGCCGTCTCGATCCGCCTCGTCGTGACGCTGTTCGCCCGGCTGCCGTCACTGCCGCGCCTGCTGACCCTGGAGTCGGCCTGGGCGGGCGAGCGGCTCGACTATGTGTTCGACCGCTACCTCGACCCGTTCTTCCGCGTGGCCGAGCGACTTCGCCAGCGCGTCGAACAGGCGGGTGGCGAGCACGTGGATCTGCGCAGCTTCGCGCTCGTGGTGCTGACGGCCTGCGGCTCGCTCTTCACCCATGCTTCGGTGGCGCGGCGTCTCGGCGGGCCGGATCCGTTCTCGGCAGAAGCCGTCGCGCGACACGCCGACACGGTGGTCGCTCTCGTGATGGACGGCCTGCGCCCGCGGCGCTCGCCGCGCTGATGCTTCCGCGCCGCTGGAGAATGCGATCCGCTCGAAAATGGGAGTCCTGACGATCGCAGACTGCCGTTCGAGCGATATGGTTCCGACCCCACCTACAGAGCCACGGACGACACCCGCCTATGAACTCCAGAGGAAACTGGCATCCGATGCGTGAGCGGCTCGTGCTGGCCGTTCGAATTGCGGTCTTCGCGATCTGCTGCTCACAGACGGCCGCGGCCCAGTCGATCGTCGAAGCCCCCGAAGCATCCCCGGGTGAGCTGGCGCTCCTGGCACGTCCGAAGGTCGACGGACCGATCCCGGTGCGCGCTTCGTTCCAGTTGCTCAGCATCAGCCAGATCCGGGATGAGGTCGAAGAGGTCGCCTTCTCGGGCGTTCTCACCCTGGTCTGGCACGATGCTCGCCAGGCGTTCGATCCCGCCCAGGAGGGCGCGTCCGAAAGGCTGTTCTCGGGCGCCTTTCAGTTCAACGAAATGTCGCCCGGCTGGTATCCCCAGGTCACGCTCGTGAATGCCGCGGGCCAGTACGACAGCCGGGCCGTTCTCCTCCGGGTCGAGCCGGATGGGACGAGCACGTTGAGCGAGAAGATCGAAGCCGTCGCCAAGGTCGATCTCGATGAGCGTCGCCTGCCGTTCGATCGACAGGATCTGGTGCTGGTCTTCCGGGTATTCGGCTTCGAGGACAGCGAGGTCGTGTTCCAGGCCGATCCGAGCGCCACGAAGACCGACGATTTCATCACCCGGCTTCCCCAGTGGACCGTGGAAGGCGTGTCCGGGTCGACTCGCGCGGCGCACATCGCGGACGCTGACTCGAGCGACGCCGCCTCTGCGTTCTTCGTGACGATGCACGTCAAAAGAAGGCCCATGTTCATGCTGCGGTTGGTCGTGCTTCCCATGACGCTGATCGTCCTTCTTTCCTGGTCGGTCTTCTGGATGGATCGCTCGTCGGTGAGCGATCGGATGAGCGTGTCGTTCGTCGGACTCCTCTCGGCCGTGGCCTATCAGCTCACGCTCGTGGGCATCGTCCCGAATGTCTCGTACTTCACGCTGATGAACGAGTTCCTGAACCTGAGCTTCCTGATGATGTGCGCCACGGTCGTGGTCAACCTGTATGTGGCGTACGCCGACCGTCAGGGACCCGAACGCGGCGATCGCATCGACCGCCGATGCCGCTGGATCTTTCCGATGGTCTATTTCGGCCTCAACGGGATTGCCGTGGTGCTGACGTTCCACTTCATCTGAACAGCCGATCGCTGGCCGGGCAAGGAGCTGCGATGCGTACTGCACCGACGCCGAAGGTCGTCACCCGCGTCGAGTGGCTCGAAGCACGCAAGGCGCTCCTGGCCCGCGAAAAGGAGCTCACCCATGCGCGCGAAGCGCTGGCCGAAGCCCGCCGCGCGCTGCCGCGAGTGGCCATCGAGAACGACTACGCGTTCGACACCGAGAAGGGTCGCGCGCGGCTGGTCGATCTGTTCGACGGCCGCAGCCAGCTGCTCGTCTACCACTTCATGTTTCCCGAGAGCTGGCAGGCCGGCTGCAAGAGCTGCTCGTTCTGGGCAGACGGCTACGACGGCATCCAGGCGCATCTGCGCGCGCGCGACGTCGCGCTCGTCGCCGTCTCGATCTCGCCGCTCGCGAAGCTGCTCGCCTTCCGCGCGCGAATGGGCTGGTCCTTCCCGTGGGTCTCGTCCGCCGGCAGCACGTTCAATCGCGACTTCGGCGTCTCGATCACTCCCGACGAGATCGCGTCGCAGGCACGCGTCTACAACTTCGGCACGCAGGCCTTCGGCGTCGAAGAGGCGCCCGGGATCAGCGTCTTCACGAAGGACGGATCCGGCGCCGTCTTCCACACATACTCGTGCTACTCGCGCGGGCTCGACTGGCTGAACCCCGCCTACCAGCTGCTCGATCTCGTGCCGAAGGGCCGTGACGAGACGGGCCTCCCCTACTCGATGGCCTGGCTGCGGCTGCACGATGAGTACGGCGGCTGATCCACCTCAGGACCGATGGGCTCGTGAGGCTGGGTCCGGAGCAGGCGCTTCGTTAGTCTCCCGTCGGAGGTGGTGACCATGCGGCAAGACGAGAACGAAGACCGAGCCGTCAGCCGACGGCGATTCGTCCAGGTGCTCGTGATGCTCGGCGTGGGGGGACGCACGTTCTGGGGCTCGGGCGATGCGCGGGCCGCCGTCGCCGCCGCCGCGCGCGAAGCCGCCAGCGTGTCGTCGTGGCCCGCCATGACGTATCGCGAGCTCGGCCGCACGGAGTTTCGCGCGAGCCGGCTCTTCATGGGCTGCGGCGCCAGCCTGATGCTGAGCGAGAAGGACGATCTTCTCGACACCGCCTACGAGGCCGGCATCAACGTCTTCGACGTCGGCTATCGCGGCTACTACCGATGGGCCGAGCGGAACCTCGCCACATTCCTGAAGAAGCGGCGCGACGACATCTTCCTGATCTCGAAAGCCGTCGCCGAAGTCGACGTCGAGAACGACGCAGAGGTAAGCGCCCAGCAGGCGAAGGAGGCCGCGCGGATCTGGAGCGAGCGTCTCGACCAGAGCCTCGCGGATCTCGGTGTCGACAAGGTCGACGCCTACTATCTGATGGCCGCCCACAATCCCTCGTTGATCCGCAGCGACGAGATCCGCAGCGCGTTCGAGACCGCGAAGGCCGCGGGCAAGGTCCGCCACCTCGGCGTGAGCACGCACCGCAATGCGCGCAACGTGCTGCTCGCGGCGGCCGAGACCGGTCGATACGACCTCGCGATGATCGCCATCACGCCCGGCGGCTGGTACGACTGGGAGAACAAGTCGGTGCTCGCGGGCTCCGAGAACCTCGTCGGACTGCAGCCCGTACTCGACACCGCCAAGGCGTCGGGCATGGCCCTCGTCGGCATGAAGGCCGCGCGCCACCTCTCCGGGCTGCCCGTGCTCGGCTGGTGGAAGAAGCTCGACGCCTTCGACGGCTATTACAACCCGCAGCTGATGGCGGCCCCGCTCTCGCCGTTCCAGCGCAGCTACGCGTACGTGCTCGCCCACGGTCTCGACTGCGTGAACGCCGACATCCAGGATCTCGCGCAGCTGCAGGAGAACGTGGCGGCGACGGCGACTTCGGCGAGCTACTTCGCGTAGGCGAGCAGGCGCGAGGCGCGACGGGCCTGCGGTCGACGCCCTACGCACGTCGGCCGGGTCATGCATACGGCGTGACCTGCGTCGATCCTGCTTCAGTCGCGCGATCCCGGAGCGCCCGCGTCCGCCAGGTGCTCGCGCACCGCCGTCGCCATCCGGTCGAGGATGTCATCGAGGATGCCGGCCGACGTGGCGAAGTTGAGGCGGACGAAGCCCTTGCCGGGCGCGCCGAATTCGCGGCCGTCGCTGAGCGCCACCTTCGCCTGCTCGAGGAAGAACCGTTGCGGATCTTCGCGGCCGAGTCCCCGGCAGTCGAGCCACGCGAGGAACGTGGCCTCGGGCGCGTGCATCCGCAGCTCGGGCATCTCGCGTGCGAGACGCTCGACCAGCACGTTGCGATTGCGACGCAGCGTGGCGCGTACCGCGTCGAGCCACGGCCGACCCTCGGTCCACGCAGCCACGGTCGCCGCATCGGCCAGGATGCCGGGATAACCGAGCAGATGAGGCGGCAGTGCACGCAGTGGCTGCTCGGCGCGATCGCCGCCGAAGATCGCGAACGCGCAGTGCAGGCCCGGCAGGTTGAACGCCTTGCTGGCCGACGTCAGCGTGATCGTGCGCTCGGCGATCTCAGGCCGGACGCTCGCGAAGGGCCGATGCACGTGCTCGGCGAACACGAGATCCGCATGGATCTCGTCGGAGACGACGATCAGATCGTGCTCGAGTGCGAACTCGGCGAGTGCGTCGAGTTCACTCGCATCGAACACGCGTCCCGTCGGGTTGTGGGGATGGCAGAGCAGGAAGACGCGCGTGTCGGATCTCACGGTCCTGCGAAGCGATTCGAAGTCGATCTCGAGTCGGCCGTCTGCCTCGGCGAGCGGGCAGGCATCGAGGCGCCGACCGCTCTTCGTCACCGCGTCGAGAAACGGCGGGTAGATGGGCGTCAGCACGATCACGCCCTCCCCCGGACGGCTGTGCTGGACGATGCTGGCATCGAGGCCCTGCACGACGTTCACGAGCGGCAGGACGCGCCTCGGCTCGATCGACCACGCGAAACGCTCGGCCATGTGGGCCACCAGCGCCGCGCGCAGCCGAGGCGAGAGCGGCAGGTGGTGATAACCGAGATCGCTTCGTTCGATCAACTCGACGAGCACCTGCCGGATCGGGGCGGCGATGGGATAGTCCATCTCGGCCACCCAGGCCGGCAGCACGTCCGGCCCGTAGCGGCGCCACTTGATCCGCGACGAACGCCACAGATCTTCGCGGCGGATCGCATCGAAGGACTCGCGGAGCGTGGTCTGGGCCAGGGCTTCTGTCGTCACGCGTTCGTCCCGTCCGGCGCGGAATCCCTCACACGGGCTCGCCGTCTGCAGCGCTCGCTCGACCCGCACGGCTCGCATCGGCCCGCGCCGCCAGTGCGGCGCGAATGCGCGCGTGGCCAGCCTCGTCGATGCGCAGACCTCGCAGCACCCCGGCGGCTGCGATGAACATCGTGAGGGGAAGCACGCCGTAGAGCAGACGAAGCCCGAGCTTCACCGAGTCCGTCTGTTCGACGCCCGGTTCGAACTCGAGCAACTGCAAGGCGAGCCCGGTCATCAGGATCATGAAGGCATTGGCCGTCTTCACCGCCAACCCGAACGACGCGTTGTAGGCGCCCTCCTTCCGTTCGCCGGTCTGCAGTTCGTCGCCGTCGATCACGTCGGCCATGATCGAGTTGGCCACCACCCCGCCACATCCATTGGCGAAGCCGACCAGGGGCAACAGACAGACGAGCAGCCACACGTCGCCTTCGCCCGCCAGCGCCAGGAGCCCGAAGCCGATCCCGGCGAGCACCATCGAGGCGAGCCAGGTGTCGCGCTTGCCGAAGCGCCGCGACAGCCGGACCCACACGGGGATCGAGCCGATGTTGAAGATCAGGAACAGTGCGGGCAACGGGCCCACCAGTTCGGGCCGCTTCAGCACGTACTGGACGATGTAGGGCGACAGCAGCCCGATGACGCTCACTCCGACCATCGCCACGAACTGCACGGCCAGCAGACGCAGCGCATCGGGATTGCGGAAGACGTCGCGCATCGCACGCAGAGGGCTCTGGGCCCCGCGGCCGAGATGGTCTGCCTTCTCGCGGACGCCGAGCGGAGGAATCATCAGGATCACCGCCATGCCCATGCAGAGAAGGATGGCGACGAGGCGGGCCGAGCTGCGCTGGTCGGCCGAATTCATCACGTATTGCATGGCCGCAAAGGCGAACACCATGCCGAGACTGAACGATGCGGAGTGGACCCCGAAGATCCGCGTGCGGTCGTGGTGATTCGGTGTGAGCTCGGCGCCGAGTGAGAGGTGCGGGATCATGTACAAAGTAGTGGCCGTATAGAAACCGAAGAGCGCGACGGCGACCCACACGACGAGCAGCGTGCCGGAGAGATCAGCGGGCGGCGTCCAGATCATCCACGTGAAGGCCAGGAGCAGGGGGATCGCGGCCAACATCCACGGCCGCCGGCGTCCGATGCGGGAGCGGGTGCGATCGCTCAACGTGCCGACGAGCGGGTCGGAGACGGCATCCCAGAGACGCCCCGCTGCGAACAGCGCACCGACGACGACCGGCGCGATCATCAACACGTCGGTGGCGAACTTGAGGAAGAAGAACTGCAGGAAGAACAGCGCGGACGACGCCGCGAAGATCGGCGGACCCCACGCGAACAAAGTGGCAAGGGGGACGCGCTCACCATCGCCTGATGAAGGAGGCGTCGCCTGGGAATCGGACGATCGCGCGGCGGAACTCAAAACCACCTCGGGTCGCGCCCGAAGAACCAGGTGAGCAGCGGGTCGCCCGATGCGAACCCGACCCGCTTGCGTTCGCAGCGCGTGCCGACGATCCGGATCGCGGCACGTGAGAACCCCTGGGCCTGCATCGGCCAACTCTTCGACAGGTCGACCATCGTCGAATCACTGTAGCCGTTCAGCACATGGAACTCGTCATCGGCGACCGGCAAATAGACCGGCCTCGAGCCGAGCCTGCTACTGGCTTCGCGACATCCGGTCCATCATCGGTCGTGGTACCAGAATCCGGCGCCAGAGCCCGATACGCTTCATCTCGACGAAGCGGTCCACGAAGCAGAGCCAGGCCGAGCGGGGACTCCGGTTCATCCAGAAGCTGTACGAGATCGAGCGCGCCGTGAAGGACGCGAGCGGCGAGCATCGACTTCGCATCCGACAGGAGCAGTCGCTTCCGATCGCCGTGCAGCTCCGTGACTCGCTCGATACGGCGCTCCGGGCCGTGGTACCACGCAGTCTCACTGGCGAAGCACCTCGTTGTCTCGGCGGACAGGGGCCGAAGCTCATCCGGGTGTTTGGGACGGGCCACGTCCCGACGGACAGGAGCGCCGTCGAGAACTCGATCGGTCCGTTCGCGATCGGGAAGAAGAACCGCATGCTCGCCGACACCACGCGGGGCGCCGACCCCAGTGCCGGCCACTGCGGCTTGATCGAGACCGCAAGGCGAACGGCATCGAACCATCGGGCTATCTGCAGCGTGTGTTCGCCGAGTTGCCGAGGGCGGAGACGATCGAGGACGTCGAGGAACTACTGTCGCATCAGATCAAAGCTGGCAAGGACGCGCGGCTGGCTGAGCGGTTACCGTGCGGCGTCTTCGGCCTACACTGCGAGACATGACGAATCGCCGACTGATCAGCGAGGTTCGACTCTGCGAGCCGACTTGCCGCCCCGGCCATCTCCAAGCCCCGCAGTCCCGTGAACGCGGGCTCGGTTCACGGCCGAGCACGCCCTGACCGGCCGCCGCCTGATTGCGCGGCTCGTCGTGCGCGAGCTCGTGGCACCGTTCAGCGTGACGCTCACTCTGTTGACCGTCGGCCTCGGGCTTCGCGCGCTCCAGGTCTATTCCGAGTTGGCGACCTCTTACGGCGTCTCCATCGGCTCGCTTCTATTGTTCGAACTGGCACCGATCATTTTCCGCGCCCTTCCGTTCGCCAGCATGCTGGCCGTGCTCGTCGGCGTCGGTCGACTCGTTGCCAACCGGCAAGTGCTCGCCCTGACAGCCGTCGGCGTAGCGCCCGTCTCGTTGCTTCGTCCGATCCTGGCCGCTTCTGGCGCGGTGACTTGCTTCGCACTGTTGCTCGGTGTCTCGGTGATTCCCTGGGCGGCGCGATCACTCGATCGTCATATGGAAGTGCTCGCTGCCGATCGACCGCTGATTGCGCTACAGCCGGGAATGCCGCTCTTTGCCGGTGACTGGAGGATCGATGCGCTCTCGGTGGGAGCGGACGCCACCGAGGCACAGGGGGCGATCCTGCAGTCTGTGGACCAGCGAACGACGCTCTTTGCCCGCCAGGTCGAGTTCGTTCGCAGCGACATCAGCACGGTGGAACTCATTCTGCACGACGCTGTGACGATCCTCGACACGCGCTCGGGCCCGCGAAGCGTCCGGTTCGGGTCCCTTCGTGTCCCGATGGCGAGTGACGGACTCGTCGGACTCGGATCGAGCGAAAGACATGTGCGGAGCGCTGCAACCGGGCTGCTCTGGTCGAGAACCGGGAAGGGCACAGCAGACATCGCGGCGTCTCTCGAGCTTCAGAGCCGCTTCTCTTTGGCGCTGATGATTCCCGCGCTTTGCGTGGTGGCATTCGCTCTGGCGATCCGCATGGGTCGAGTCGTCCATGCGCTGAACGCGATCATTGCACTGTGCGTCCTCGGCAGCGCGTATGGCTTGTTCCTTCTGGGCGACAGTCTGGCCAGAGTGCAGCAGATATCGCCGATCCTCGGTGCGTGGCTGCCGACACTGGTGATCGGTCTGGTCGCATGCGCGGGGATCTTCGGTCTCCGGGAGCGAGTCGCGAAGCCGGGGCGCGAAACTGCCGAGCGCACTCTCGTCGGGTCGCGGGTGTTGCGGCTCGGGCGCCAAGGCGTGTCGAGCGGACACTGGTTGCTCGGCCGCTATGTGGCGCGCCGGGTGCTTGGGATTCTCGCCGTCAGTCTCCCCGCCGCGCTGTTCGTCCAGTTGGTCATCGATGCGCTCGAGGGCGTAGTCGCTTTCTCTGCCTTTGAACCTTCCGCTGCTTCACTCTTTCAGTACTACGCGTTCCGACTCCCGATGCTTGCCGTCCGCGTCGGACCGATCGCGATGATGGTGGCGAGTGCTGTGGCCCTGGGTTCCATGACCCGGGATGGCGAGATCCTCGGCATGGCGACTTCCGGGATCTCGACCACATCCGTTCTGGCTCCGATCGCGATCCTGGGATTCATCGCTGCAGGCGTCCAGGTTGCGATCGCAGAGTACGTCGTGCCCCGAACGAACCTCATCGCCGCGGAGGCTCAGGAGGCGATCACCCATGGTCGCGCCGACAACCCGTTCGGACCCGTGCCTTCGAACTTCCGGCGCGGTGGATCCTTCTATGTCGTTTCGGCACTCGATCCCGAGCGGGGCCGAACGGGTCCGATCACCATCTACCGGATCGATGACGAGGGCCGACCGGTGGATCGACTCGACGCGGATTCGGCGGTCCGCATCGGGTCGGGAGAATGGCGGCTTGAAAGCGCCTCTTCGGTCGGCCTGGCAGGCGGCTCGCCGCACACGCTGGCCCCGTCCGCGCGCATCGACATTCCCGAAGACGCTCTCGACCTGACGGACCCTCAGCGGTTCTCGGCTTCGCGGCTTCGTGAAGAGATCCGCGCGACCGAAGCCGCCGGTTTCGATTCTCGCTGGCTACGCGTGGATCTCTGGTCGAGGTTGGGCGCGCCTCTGGCGGTGTTGCTGTACCCACTCCTCGTCGCGTTGATTGCGCTGCGCGGGCCCCCGCACCCCCCGTTGTGGGGCGTCGTGGCGGCGGCTGCTGCAATGGCAGCCGTACACGCCATGCTGACGGGCATCTCGCTCGCCTTCGCGAAGGGCGGCACGATCGCCCCGGCGGCAGCGGCGCTTGCGCCGATCTTTCTTGCCCTGCTCGCTCTTGCATCGCTCTCGATCCATCGACGCGTAGCGAGCAAGCGCGGATTCTGCCCGGGTGTGCGCCCGCGCCCGGCCAGAACGCGGGGACGCCGGAACGGAGATCGGGCCTCGTGACGCACGCGACGCTGCCGGTGCTGCTGGTCGGGATTGCGTTCTGCGTCGGTAGCGCGGCCTGCACAGAAACGGTTGTATTCGAACGGAGCGACGCGGCGCGGGGCCAGCCGCCCGTCGTGACCGACTTTTTATACCAAGCACCCGAAGACGGGGTCCGTTTCGAGGCCCGCCGCATCGATGCCGAGGGACTCCGTTTTGGCGGCTTCCGGATCAACCTGATCCAGGATCTCGTCCTCGACGAAGTGACGATCCGACTGGATGTCATCGGGTCGCAGGGTGTCGAGCCATCGCATCGCGTGCAGTTCTCCGCGTTGGCGACCGGCCTCGAAGTGGCGTCGCGCCTCGTCGCCTTCGCACGCGGTGCCGTAGTGCTCGAGCGGACCAATATCGAGATCGGCCGGGGAACCGCCTGGCTGCACCACATACGGGCCGATCAGATGCGCCCGCGTGATTCCAGCCTCGAAATGATCGGTGGCGTCCGCATCGAGACACGTCGAGGCGAGGTTCTCACCGCCGACCGTGCAAGCTGGCGGATCGACGACTGGACGTTGTCGGTTCCCGGCCGATTCACGCTCGCTCGCGAAGACCGCAGCGCGGTGGGAGCGAATGGGCGATTCGCGCTGTATCCGGACGGAACACTGCGTGTGTCGGACTCAATAGACGAATCGGACTGATCCTCAGCGGCGCGCTCGTGCGCGGCTCTTCATCCGAATCAGAACGCGCAGCCCCAGGGCGCCCACGACCGCGAGATGAGCCGCAGTCGGCTCTGGGACCGGCACCAGAATTCCGCCAAAAGTCTTGTCGACGAACGAATCAGGGTCGATGAAATTCGTCGGCGATGACTGCCCGTCGAATTGCACGAGCGGCAATGCGTCGTCATCGCGCCAGGAGAACACGGGATTGCAGGAGAACAGGGCACTCATGTTCGCCCCGGCACCCTTGTCGGGTCCGGTGGTGGGAAACGTAGTGCCGACCACCCGATTCAGGGTTTCGATCCACTCGACTTCGTTGGGAGTCCCGAGGTTCAGAATCCTTGTCCAGCCGTCCATCGATGCGCGGGCGGAGTCAGCGTGGACCAGGAACTCGGACATGTCGTCGCAGTCGAGCGATCGCTTGCCGCCGCTCGCGCAATCGAGGGTGACGAAGTCGTTGGTCTGGAGATCGACCTCGGACACGATCGACTGCCAGGCCAGCTGCATTTCGTCGATTCCCGCCTGATAGGCGGCCTTTGCGTCGGTGAGCGAGAGACAGGCATTGATGGTGGGCGAGAGCAGGAGCGGGTGTGCGTCGATGATCTCTGACTGGATCTCGATGGTGCTCACGAAGGGCGTGTAGTCATCGATGTCGACATCGAGATCGTAGGAAAGCGCCATCAGGAGATCCGCCTTCATGAAATGAAGGGTTCCGATCAGCGCATGGCGATCGCCCGAGTCGAGTTCGAGGATGCTCGAGCGATCCACGCCGATTCCGGAGAGCTCCGCGGGAAGCAGTGAGAATGTCGTGGACTCGGGGATCGCTTCGAGTTGCTCGATCGACGTGTCGATGGCTGCGACCATGCCCAGCGCCTGGATCGTATCCTGTACGTCGTTGCCCCGCGGCGAGTTGAAGGGGAGATCGATTTTCCCCTGACCATTCTTCGGTAGCCGAGGATGCAGTCGATAGATGCTGCGGCCGATCGGGGAGACCCCGAATCGATCGAGGATCTCCTGCCAGCTGTTGTTGAATCCGATCGGGTCAGTCGGGTCTTCGGGGAATCGAAGCACCCGGGTCACCGCGCGAAACGCGGAGGCAACCTGATCGCAGGGAGGCGCAATGTTGAGCGAGGCGTCGAAACAGTTGTCTGCGGCCACCACGTTGTCGTTGAGGAAGAGGTGGTTCCGGCAGGACTGCAGCTCGGCGTAGCACCAGGGATCGGCACTGGCAGATCGGGCGAAGACGGCGATGACGACGACCAGCGAGACCGGCGCGATCAGCGACACGCAGGCGTAGAACATCCGACGGATCTGCCTGTGGCCGCGCCGATCCACGTGCATGCGGCCCGTTCGGAAACTCGTCATCTGGTTGCCTCCAGTTGGGAGAGCCATGTGAGAAGCATCAGCGGTTCACGGACGGGCGGCAGCGAATCGAACTCCACATCCAGTTTTCATCCTCCCACAGACTCCAGAGTCGAGCAACATGAAAAGCAGTGAAATGTCGCGCTCACGTGACTCGCCCGGCTTTCGCATCTTGAAAGTCGCGTCGCAACAGCATCCGCGAACGAGTCGCCGCCCCAGCTCTGTGTGCCCGACACCTCGGAAAACTGTCCGAGCATGAGCAACGCCGACGAGCCGACAACGACAGCCGAGAGCTCGATGAGGTCGCGAAGCGTGTTGTCGTCTTCGGGATCGCAGCGGGTACGGATCCCCTCGACGAGAAGGCGTTCCCGGATGCTCTGTTGTCGCTTTTCCATGGCACTGGCGTCGTTGTATTGGTTCTGTTTTCGCGATCACGTGCCAGGCACCTCGGGGGAGGTGAGTGGCATCGGACTGCCTGACCCCGTGTTCGTGGTAAGTGACCGGCGTCAACTACTTCTGCCGGTGGACGACAACGATTCTTGCCGGTGAGTGAGTTTCTGCTCTTCTCTTCCCGAAGGTCACCGGAGGTGACCGCCACGCTCTACTTCCTGGCCTGGCGCCTCGAGGCGGCAGGCTT
>JANOFF010000012.1:0-25562 GCA_031413515.1 bacterium | reverse complement strand
CTCGGCGTCGACTTCCTGGGCGAGGTGCCGATCGATCCGCACATGGCCGACTACGGCGACCGGGGTGAACCGATCGTCGTCGTCGCGCCCGAATCCGAGACGGGTCGTGCATTCCGCGACATCTCGGCTCAGGTCGTGCGGCGGCTGTCGATACTCGCCATGGAGGCGCCGCTGGCGGACGGCAACATCACCTGGGTGAGCTGACGCACGGCCGGGATCCGCGTGGCGCCGTCACCTGGGAGCCGCCTGCTGCAGCAGGTAGTGGAACAGCGGCGGAGCCGGTGGAAGCGGTGTCTGCCCGCGAGCCTCGAGATAGGCCGCATGGCTCTCGAAGCGCGTGAGCGAGAGCTCGGCATCCGGCGCGAAGTACGAATCGGGGATCGCGATCCCGGGAATCCAGCTGATCCAGTCCAGTGTGCCCGTGCGACCCGTCGCCCGATCGAAGGACTCGAGCCGGACCGGCAGATCGAACTGCTCGGCGTCGACCCACAGCGTGCGTTGACCCGCGTCGTCGCTGACCCGGTAGACATCGACGTCGATTCCGTTCAGCGATTCGCTGCGGATCTTCGTCCCGTCCTGATCGAGCATCTGCTGCAATTCCAGTCCGAACGGCCGGGGGCGCCTTCCGTCGGAGGCGATGGCCGGGGCGTCGCGTCGGATCGCGTATCCCTCTCCGGTGAGGCCGTCCCAGGTGTAGTACCAGCCGTCGCTCACGACGGTGATGATCGGATGCCCGAGCACGATGGTCTCGGCGCGAAACTTGGCCCCGTTCGACCAGTAGTGGACGAGCACGATGTCGAAGTTCGAACGCCCGAGCGTCGTCGCGAAGAAACTGTCCGGCGGCGCCGTGGAGGACTTTCCCGGCTGACCCGCTTCTGCGTCGGCAGGGCGCGCTGCCCGGGATGCAATCGCATCGCCGAGCAGGCAGACGAGCCCGACCCACAGCGCAACGCGGAGTCCGGACGTAAGCCGGCCGGTTCGATTCATCGTGAGGCCTCGCGTGGCGAGGCATCCGGCGCAGGACCGTCCAGCTTCGCGGCCCCGGGCGACGCCAACGAACCCGTGATGGCCTCGATCGGCGCGCCTTCGATCCAGTCCGGGATCGGTCGACCGAGCAGTGCGAGCACCGTCGGCGCCACATCGAGGTTGCGGACCACCGGCAGGCGGGTGCCGGGTGGCACGGATCGGCCCACCGCCATGAAGAGCGACGCCATCTCGTCGGCCGCCGGGTCGTACCCGTGGAAACCCTCGAGCGAGAGGCCGCGGCTCACGATCGCCGTCCCGATCGGAGCGCGCACGACGATGTCGCCGAATCGTCGATTGGCGACCTGCCACGCCGCGGGAGCGCTGACTCGCGGCGCGGCCTCGAGCCCGAGCCGATGCGCCCGCTCGATGACGCGATCGATGATCTGTTCGTCGTCGCGATCGGCCTCGCGGAGCACCACCGTCGCGAAGCCTCCGATTCCGAGCACGCGCGCCGAGATGCCTTCCTGCTTCTTCAGTTCGCGGCCGAGATCGACGCGCTTCGACACGCTCGCCATGCCGTGATCCGACACGAAAATCAGCGTCGTGTCCGTCAGCCGCCCACGCTTCGACAACTCGTCGTAGAGCCGCCCGATCTGCCCATCCTGCTCGCGCAGGCTGCGGATCGCGGACGCGCTGCCGGGCCCGTCGTCGTGGGCTGCGTGATCCGCGCCGTGGAACCAGCTCGTGATCAGTCGAGGCTGTTCGGCCGCCGGCCGGTCCATCCATGTGAGGATCTGGTCGACCTTCTTCTTCTCGGAAGTACGCGGGTCGAAACGCTTCCACTCACCCGGCGCGAGGCCTCCCGGACATGCGCCCTCGGAACCGACCCAGTGGTACGAGGCCGTCGGCACGCCGGCACGCTCGAGCAGGGACCAGATCGGTTCGACCTCGATCCAGCTCGCGATGTCCTGCTTGTCGAAGGCACCCCGCTCGGGATCGACGAAGCTGTTGTTCACCAGGCCGTGCCGTTCGGGATCGACGCCGGTCACGAGGGATACGTGGCTCGGAAACGTGTTGGTCGGGACGACGCCGAGCATGCGCGGCGCCACGGCCCCGCGCTGTCCGAGTGCGAAGAGGTGCGGCGTGGTTTCCGGGCCGATGTCCACCGGGCGGGTTCCATCCAACGAGATCAGGATGACGCTCGGGGCGCGCTCGGCGGATTCGGCCCGTGCTCGGGAAGATCCCGCCAGGCCGGTGACCAGCACAACGCCGAGCAAGAGCCTGAGAGTCGTCCGCAGGGAGCATCGTGAGCGACCGTCGCGGGTTGCGCGCTGCATCACGGACGCCTACCTCCCGATCGGCGCAGGATGCGCGCGCAGGCGCGCGATCTTACCATCCGCCCGGATGCGCGGCGCTCTCACGATTGCGGGCTCGGACCCCACCGGCGGAGCGGGGTTGCAGGCCGATCTTCAGGTCTTCCGGGTCTGCGGGGTCCACGGCTCGGGGATCGTCACCGCGCTGACGATCCAGGACACCTCCAAGGTCCACCGCGTGTTGCCGGTGTTTCCGACTCTCGTGCTCGATCAGATTCGTGTGCTGCTGGCCGATCTGAAACCCATGGCGGTGAAGCTCGGAATGCTCGCGACCGACGACGTGGCTCGCAGCGTCCAGTTCGGACTCGAACGCCTCGAGGCCGATACGCCCCTGGTCGTCGATCCGATCCTGGCGGCCAGCGACGGCACGCCATTGCTCGAGCGCCGTGCCTGGCCGGTCCTGCGGGAGTTGATCGGTCGCTCCACGCTCGTCACGCCCAATCTCGTCGAGGCAGCTGAACTCACCGGCCTCGATGTCTCGACCGAGGCGGGCTGCGAGCACGCGGCTCGGGTGCTGCTCGACGAGATCGGTGCCGAGGCGGCGCTGATCAAGGGCGGACATCGCTCGGGTGCGCCGGATGACCTGCTGGCGATCCGCCGTGGCGGGGCTGGCATCACTTTTCGCTGGCTGCGGAGCGATCGCATCGCCGGCGAACCCGTCCACGGCACGGGCTGCGCGCTGTCGGCGGCGGTGACGGCCGGGCTCGCGAAGGGGCTCGATCTCGAAACGGCGATCGATCGGGCGCGCACGCTGGTCGCCGCCGGGATTCGCGACGCCTGGCAGATCGGGGCGGGCGCACGCGTACTGGCGCTGCCCGGGGACTGCCGTTGAGCGTCCACGAGACCACGAGGCCCGGCGCGCAGGATCCCCACGCGGTCTACTCCGCCGCGGACGCAACGCATCGCCAAGAAGTCGAACGCTGGCGCCGACGGGAGCGCTGGCTGTCGCATCTCCGACTCGCGGTGTTCGCGGTGGCGGCGCTGATCGGATGGTTGGCGTTCGGAAGTCGTCAGATCGAGCCGATCTGGCTCGCGCCTCCGGCCGTCGCATTCGTCGCGCTGCTGATCGCACACGATCGCGTGATCTCGCGTCGCCGCCTCGCCGAACGCACGCTCGACTTCTATCAGCGCGGCCTGGCACGGCTCGAAGGCCGCTGGACGGGTACCGGCAACCCGGGCACCTCGCATCAGCCACCCGGGCACCCCTACGCGGACGATCTGGATGTTTTCGGCGAGGGTTCCTTCTTCGAGCTGCTGTGCACCGCGCGCACGGCCGCGGGCGAAGCGATGCTCGCACAGTGGCTCCTCGAACCGGTCGCGGCCGACGTAGCCCGCGCTCGGCAGCGTGCGGTCCGGGAACTCGCTCCGAGGCTCGGACTGCGGCTGGATCTCTCGCTGCTCGGCGAAGAAGTCGGTCGACGCGTCGGCGAACAAGCGCTGGTCGCCTGGGGGTCCGCCGAAGCGATTCTCGCCGGCCGCCATCTGCCCTGGATCGCGGGAGGGCTGACGGCCCTGAGCCTCGTCGGTCTCGCGGTCTGGATCTTCGCGGGCACGGGAGCGATCCCGTTCCTCACGGCCCTCTCGCTTCAGGGCGGATTCGCGCTCTGGCTGCGACCCCGGGTTCGCGCGGTGATCGCCGCGGTCGAAGCCCCGAGCCACGATCTGGTGGTGCTCTCGGGCCTGCTCGCACGGATCGAGCGCGAACCTTTCGAATCGGATCGTCTCGTCGTGCTGCGCGGCGTACTCGAGGAGAGGGGAGAGACCCCGTCGCAGCGGATCGCAGAATTGCGCCGTCTCGTCGACCTGCTGGATGCGAGGCGCAATCAGTTCTTCGCACCGATCGGCGCCCTGCTGGGCTGGAGCACGCAGCTCGCCCTCGCCCTGGAACGCTGGCGCGCGACCTGCGGAGAAGCGCTGGGGCCGTGGATCGAGACGGCGGCCGAGATCGAAGTGCTGTGCGCCCTGTCGGGCTACGCGTATGAGCACCCGGAGGACGTCTTCCCCGAGATCATCGACGAGGGACCGATCTTCGAGTCCAGCGATCTCGGCCACCCGCTGATCGCCGCCGAGAAGTGCGTGCGCAACGATCTGTCGCTCGGCGGCGAATTGCGAGCGCTGATGATGAGCGGGTCGAACATGTCGGGCAAGAGCACGATGCTGCGGACGGTGGGCACTTCGTGCGTGCTCGCGCTGGCCGGGCTTCCTGTGCGGGCCGGCCGCCTCCGTCTCTCCTCTCTCCAGGTCGCCGCCTCGATCCGGATCAGCGATTCACTCCAGCAGGGGGCCTCGCACTTCTTCGCGGAGATCACGCGCCTGCGCCTGGTGGTGGATCTCACCGAGGGCCCGCGGCCGGTGGTCTTCCTGCTCGACGAAGTGCTCCACGGCACGAACTCCCACGACCGGCGGATCGGAGCGGAAGCGGTCGTGAAGGGTCTGATCGAGCGCGGCGCCATCGGCATCGTGACGACCCACGATCTCGCCCTCGCCCGGATCGCCGACGACCTGGCGCCGGCGATCCTGAACGTGCACTTCGAAGACCAGCTCGAGAACGGCCAGATGCACTTCGACTACACGCTTCGATCCGGCGTGGTGACGCGCAGCAATGCGATCGAGTTGATGCGCTCGGTCGGCCTCCAGGTCTGATCCCGGCCCGGGCGCAAGAACCGCCTGGGTTCGCTCGACCGACTCGACGATCGACTTTCCGTTCCGACAGAATTGATTTCGGATCGGAATTTTCTGTGATCGGATCCCTGTTTCCGATGATAGATTGACCGGGCGCCGAGCCCCTATGCGGTGCGATCGGCCGTCGCAGGACGGCATCGCGCCGGAGACACCATGTCACTTCGCCACACACTGCTCGGGCTGCTCGCCTGGGGGCCCACCCACGGCTACGTGCTGCGCAAACAGGCCCGCGAGTACTCGTGGATCTATCCCATGACGAACGCGTCCATCTATCCGGCGCTGCGCGCGCTCGAGCAGGGCGGATTCATCTCCCACCACTCGGAGGTCCACAGCGGCCGGGCCCGCAAGATCTACGAGATCTCGCCGTCGGGACGCGACGAACTCCACCGCTGGTTGACCGAACCGACCGCAGCTTCGCCGAGCGTGCGGGATCAGCTGGTGCTGAAGATCGCGATGCAGAGCGCTGAATCGCTGCCGCAGTCGCGCGCCTGGCTCGAAGAGTCGCTCGCCGAGTTGATGGACGCGATCGAACTGCACGGACGGCGCATGCAGGTGGAGTCCGAGTCCGCGAAGTATGCCCGGCTCACGATGCAGTACGGCGCCGAGTTGCTCGATCTGCGTCGACGTTTCTTCGAACAGGTTCTGGCCACTTGTGAATCGTCGCTTCAGGACGGCCAGCACGCGGGCTGATCCGAAGTCAGATCCAGCGCCACGAATCGGCGAAGCTCTCCAGCCCGAGACTGCGTGCGACACCGAGCGACGCCGCGTTGTCCCAGTTCGTCGCGTAGAGAGGGATTCCGCCCGCCTCCCGCACGACCGTCCACCACCCCGCCAGCGCACGCGAGGCATGGTGCCGGCGCCGGAACGCGGGCAGTGTGTCGATCCCCGGTTCGGCGAGGCGATGCGCGGCGCCGCTCGCCCGGTAGCAGACCGAGGCGACGCGGCCGGCATCCCGCGAAACGACGAGCGGCCCGCGCAGGGCGATCGTCGGCGCGAGCGCCGGGAACTCCTCGGCGATCTCACGGATCACGGTCGAGTCGGCCGGATCGACGCGTTCGCTGCCGCGAGCCAGCCGCTCGATCGAGCGGAGCGAATCGGCGGAGGCAGCCTGCCGGTACACCGGACCCGACCTGTCCTCCTGGATCGGAGCGTGCTCTTCGAGGGCGGTGCGAATCGCGGCAACCCTCTCGGGAGGCGACCAATCGGCATCCGGCCCGTGCAGTCGCGGCTCGCGCGCGGCCAGCTGCGACAGGCGCCGCACGAGCCACGCCGGTTGATCGGCCCGCACCCGCCAGACGATGCCGTGTCGACTTCGACTCAGGTGGAATCGCGCCGCCGGCGACGGTACCGGCTCACGGCGGGCAGTCGTGCGGCGCCGATCGTCGTGTTCGTACAACGCTTCGAGCTGGCCGTTCAGCCAGTCGCAATCGCTGGCCAGAATCAACCGGCCCGGATCGGGTTCCACATCCCGCAACCTTCACCCTCCGGTCGAGGAAACTTCCATTTCGCCGATCTCGTCGATGTATTATGGGCCGAAGCGCAGGATCGGGGCAGATGGCCGGCCGTGATCCACCATGGCGCGGGCCCGGGCCGTCGCGGTCGGGCGCCCGGAGAAACGGAAGGCATGACGAATCAAGAGCATCCGAATGCGCTGCTGATCCGCCAGGCTTGGCAGGCGGTGGCACACAGTGATGTCGACACGCTGAATGCGCTGTGGGCAGACGACATCGTCTGGCACGTCACCGGGAGCAATCCCTGGCGAGGGGATCACGTCGGCATCGCGCGCGTGCTCGACTATCTCGCCCAGGTCGGTGAGTCCGGCGACAGCTATGACATGTCGCTCAAGAGCGTGATGGCCAATGACGAGTACGCTGCCCTGATCTGCCGCGTCTCGACCAAGCGCGACGACCGCGTGCTCGACGTCGATCAAGTATTGCTCTGCCGCTTCTCCGGCCGGCAGATCCAGGAAGTCTGGACTCTCTCCCTCGATCCCCGGGCCGTCGAGTCCTTCTGGCAGCGGTAGCAGTTGGCAGAGGTAGCGAGCGCGCTCAGGCGCTGCGAAGCGCTGCCAACAACTTCTCCCAGATGTTGCCGAACCCCCCGTTGCTCATGATGAGCACCACGTCCCCATCGCGTCGATCGCGTACGAGCGCCTCGACGATCTGCTCGACCCGATCGTGGGCCGTGGCTTCGACGCCGGTCTCGCGGAGTCCGGCGACGAGTTCATCGGCGGAGAAGAGTTCGGTGACGTCACCGGTAGCGCTGTAGATGGGTTCGTCGGGCACACGGAAGACGACGACTCGATCCGCGAGGGCGAGTGCGGCGCGATAGTCGCTCTGGAAGACCCGACGTCGGCTCGTATTGGTCCGGGGCTCGAAGACGGCGATCATGCGCCGACCCGGAAAACGACTGCGGAGCGCTTCGATCGAGCCACTGACCGCCGTCGGGTGATGGGCGAAGTCGTCGACCACCGTGACGCCGGCCGCCATGCCGCGCACCTCCTGCCTGCGCTTCACGCCGCGGAAGTCCAGCAGTGCGGGAATCGACTCGTCGAGCCCGACGCCGAGTCGTTCGCAGGCCGTCAGCGCCGCCACTGCGTTCTCGACGTTGAAACGACCGTGCATCGGGATGCGCACGGGGCGAGCCACCCCGTCCCGAGCCTCGAGCACGAAGCGTGTCCCTTCCGCATCGCCGACGATCGAATGGGCGAATCGATCGGCCGGGCCCCGCTCGGCCGTCTCACCGACCGCATACCGGACCACCGGGCACGCTGCGTCAGCGATCACATCCCGCACGCCCGCATGGGCGGCCGCGGCAACGATCGTCCCGTGCGCGGGCATCCCGGCCACGAGTTCGCGGAAGGCGGACTTCACGTGATCGAGATCGCGATAGATGTCCGCATGATCGAACTCGACCGAGGTGATGATCAGTGTCTGCGGGTGGTAGTGGAGGAACTTCGGTGTCTTGTCGAAGAACGCAGTGTCGTACTCGTCGCCTTCCACCACGAAGTGTCGGCCCGCACCCTCGTGGAAGCTGCCGCCGAAATTCTCCGCGATACCGCCGACGAGAAAAGACGGATCGCGTCCGGTCGCCGCCAGCAGATGGGCGGACATACTGGTCGTCGTCGTCTTGCCGTGAGTGCCCGTCACGGTCAGGCAGTGCTTGCCCGCGATCGCGAGTTCGTAGAGCGCATCGGAGAACGACCGGTACGTGAGTCCGCCGTCGATCGTCGCGCGCGCCTCGGGATTGTCGCGACGCACGGCGTTGCCGATCACCACGAGATCCGGGTGGCGAAGCTGCACGTTGGCCGGATCGAAGCCCTCGGTGACCGGAATCCCCCAACCGGCCAGGGCGGTGCTCATCGGTGGATACAGGGCCTTGTCGGAGCCGGTGACCTCGATGCCCCGCGCCTTCAGGAGACCGGCCAGGCTCCCCATGCCGGTGCCCCCGATCGCGATGAAGTGGACGTGTCGCAGATCGGAGAGGGTCACGCGGCCGTCAATCCTTCGATGATCGCGTCGTGCACCTTGGGTCGTAGCTCGAATCGGCTGCGCTTGGCAACCAGATGGACGCGGTTGGTCAGCATCACGATGATGGCCTCGCGCTCGAGGTCGATCCAGATCGAGGTGCCGGTGAATCCGAGGTGGCCGACGGAGCGTTCGCTGAAGTGCTGGCCCGAGGACGAGCCGCCGACCGTAGGCGTGTCCCAGCCGAGCGCCCAATCGCTGTTCTCGGGGATCCGCTGTCGCTCACTGAACTGACGGACGATCGCCGGCGGCAACAGATCGCTGCGATCGTGCCAGCAATCGAGAAACACCTGTCCGAAGCGCAACAGATCATCGGCGGTGCCGAACAATCCCGCGTGGCCCGCGACGCCCCCCATCGCGAAGGCGTTCGGATCGTGGACTTCTCCCCAGACGATGCGCTCGCGCCACGGGCAGTTCTCGGTCGCCGCGATGCGTCGCAACAGGGCGGGCGGCAGCGCGCGCCGATCCGCGCCTTCGACCGTCGCGGGAAAGAATCGCGTGTCCTTCATGCCGAGGGGTTCGAAGATCCGCTCGGCGCAGAAGGCATCGAGGCGCCTGCCCGATACGGCCTCGACGAGGGCACCGAGGGTGATGAAGTCGAGATCGCCGTACACCGCCGCTTCGCCGGGCTCATGGACCGGAGCCGAACGCAGAACGCGATCGAGGATCCATTCGCGGCCGAGCTCGGTCCCCATCTGACGCACACCGGTCTTGCGCTCACGCTGCAGCAGCTCTTCGTGGAATCCGCGCCAGGGTTTCAGCCCCGCCGAATGCGTCAGCAGATGTCGGATCGTGACTTCATCCTTGCCGCGGTCGGCGAAGGTCGGGAGATATTTGACGACCGGATCGTCGACCGTGATCAGGCCGTCTTCGACGAGCCACATGATCGCCGTCGTGGTGGCGAGCGTCTTGGTGAGGGAGGCGAGGTCGAAGATCGTGTCGCGGGCCATCGGGATCCGCTCGGGGCGCATCACCGACAGTCCGCGCACCCACGCGTATTCGAGGACCTCGCCCTCGCGAGGCATGCGGGCGAGCACGACCGCACCGGGGATCTCGGCCTGCTCGATCGCCTTGTCGAGCAGACGCTCGACCTTGCCGAGCTTCCGGTTGATCAGACTGAGCTTCATGGATGGCGATCCGCCCCGCCGACCGGTGTCGACACGCCCACACTCGGCGGGTTGTCGCACACATCCGCTCTCCCGGGTCGGCGAGAGCGGAGAGTTTTGATGAGATGTCTGTGGATCTCGGGCGTTCGGCGGGGGGTCAGCGAACGGCCACGGCCGATTCTAACAGCTCCACCTCACCCCGATCACCGTCGATCGCTGCACGACCGCCATGGGGCCAGGCGATGTTCGTCGCGACGTGGCCGAAGGGCAGATCGACGACGACGGGCACACCGAGCGGCTCGAGGAAGTCGCGCAGCACCGTCTCGAGATCGCGATCGGGATAGCGATCGTCGTCGCAGCGTTCCATCGAGCCGATTCCGACACCGACCACCGCGCGAAGCTTCCCGGCGGACTGCAGCTGCTGCAGCATGCGATCGATGCGGTAGGGCGGTTCGCCGGTGTCCTCGAGCATCAGGATCGCGTCCCGCGTGTCGATCTCCCACGGTGTGCCCAGGCTCGCCACCGTCAGGCTCAGTGAGCCGCCGTTGAGCCGCCCCTCCGCCCAGCCGCCGACGAGCGGCCGGCCCAGCAGACGCGGCGGCGAACCGGCGCCGGTGAGCGCCCGCGAAAGCGCGCTGACGACGTCCGGCGACGGCGTCTCGGCCCGCTCGAGCATCGGCCCGTGGATGCCCATCAGTCCAGCCTGGCAGCGCTGCCAGAGCAGCAGAGTCGTGATGTCGCTGTAGCCGACCAGGGGCTTGCGGGCGGCACGGAAGCGGGCGGCGTCGAGGCGATCGATGATGCGGCTCGACCCGTACCCGCCCCGGGCGCACAGAATCGCCTCGACGCTCGGATCCTCGATGAGCGCCGACAACTCCTCCGAGCGGCGGTTGTCATTGCCGGCCAGATAGCCGTAGCGCGCGGTCAGATCGGATCGGCGGACGGGCTCGAAGCCCATGCGGCGCACGAGCTGCTCACCCGCTTCGAGTCGATCCGGGTCGACGGGGCCCGCCGGGGCAGCGATCCCGACCCGGGCACCCGGCCGGATTGCGCGGGCCTTCTTCAGTGCGGGCAAGGTTCGGTCACTCCCTCGGATGGATCCGGCGCTCGGGCCGGCGGGTCGCTGCGACGTTCGGGGGAGGGCCGCGGATGGGACGGGCCACGGATCGATGGATTATATGGAGTGGTTCCCGACCGGCAAAGCGAGGCGATCCTCGACCGCGGATCGGGGGTTCACCCAGGTGCCGCCGCCGAAAGCGCCGTCCGGTACCGCACGCCGCCGTTCGACCCGCAGCGGAACGTTGGCAACGCGTCGTGGCCCCGCGCACCGCTTCGGTACGCACGACGGGCGGACGATAGGGCCATTGCCAGGAGGCAACCATGAACGGCCTGACCAGAGTCCTGATCGTCGACGAGTCGAAGTCATCGCGAGAGACGCTTTCCTCGGTGCTGTCCGCCCACTGCGAACAGATCATCGAGGCCGCGGGGATCGCCGAAGCCCAGCAGGTCGTCGAGCAGACCGGAGGGCTCTCGCTGGTGCTCTGCGAAGCCGTGCTGAACGACGGCGACGCGGGCGATCTGTTGATGGCGATCGCGACCCTGACCGGCACGAAGCCCCCGGTGGTCGTCGTCTCGGGCCGCGCCAGCGAGGACGAGGCGAAGCGAATGCAGGAGCTCGGTGCGATCGCGTATCTCGCGAAGCCGATCTCGTTCATCGATCTCTCACGTGCGCTGAAGCGCAGCCGACAAAAACTTCCCGAGGTGGCGCTGCGGGTGCATCGACGTCCCCTCGGCACGGCTCTCGTGCTCGATGCAGCGAGCGGCGGGGATCGGCGGCGCGAGGTCGCGAGCCACGTGCTCTGGGACATCCACGACATCAGCGCGACGGGCGCGTTCCTCGAAACCCGAGGCCCCGTGCAATGCGGGCGCGAACTCCGGCTCGGAATCGTGCTCGACGGACAGATGCTGCGCATCCAGGCGCGCGTGATCCGATTGCAGGAGCCAGCCTGGGATCACGTCGCCGGGGTCGGTGTCGCATTTCTCGAGTTCGCGGATGGGGCACGCGCAGAACTCGAGAAATACATCGCGCGCTCGGCTCGAAGCTGATCATCGTGATCGCGTGACGGCTCGCGACTAGAACGGGTCGTCGTCGAATCCGCCGGAAGAGCCGCGACCGCCGACCGTGCCGGTGTCGCTCCGGCCGAACTGACTGCCGCCGCGCGCTCCTTCGTAGGGATTGTCCGAGAGCGCCCAGTCCCGGAACTGTGCGTAGCGGCCTTCGAACTCGAGGCGCACCGTGTCGGTCGGGCCGTTGCGCTGCTTGGCGATGATCAGCTCGGCGAGATTCTCGAACTCGGTCTCCTTGTTGTACACGACGTCGCGATAGATGAATGCGATGATGTCCGCATCCTGCTCGATGGCACCGGATTCGCGCAGGTCGGCGAGCATCGGCCGCTTGTCCTCCTTGCGTGACTCGGGACCGCGATTCAGCTGTGACAGCGCGATGACCGGGATGTCGAGCTCCTTGGCGAGACCCTTCAGGCCGCGGCTGATCTCGGAGATCTCCTGTTCGCGACTCGCGGTGTTGCCGCTGCCGTGCGCGAGCTGCAGATAGTCGACGATCACCAGATCGAGATCGTGCTGGGCGTGCAGACGCCGGCTCTTGGCGCGCATCTCGAGAATGGTCGAAGCGCCCGTGTCGTCGATCCAGATGCTGGCCTCGGCGAGGCGCCCGGCGGCCTGCATGAGACGACCGTGGACTTCGGTCGAGATCAGACCGCTGCGGAGTGCGGAGAAGTCCACCTTGGCCTCGGACGACAGCAGTCGCATCACGAGCGAGCGCGTGGTCATTTCGAGCGAGAAGATCGCGACCTTCTTGCCCCCGTCGACGGCGGCATTGCGCGCGATGTTGAGCGCCAGCGCGGTCTTGCCCATGCTGGGGCGCGCGGCGAGGATGATCAGATCACCCGGCTGCAACCCGCCGGTCATCTGGTCGAGCTTCACATAGCCGGTCGTGAGACCGGTGAGCTCGCCGCTCCGGTTCATCAGCATGTCGATATGGTTGACCGCGTCGTGCATCTCGACCGACAGGCTGGAGAGCGCGCTCCGGGCCTGCTCTGTGGAAAGCGCGAAGATCCGGCTCTCCGCCACGTCGAGCAGCTTGTCCGCGGATTCGGACTGGTCGTAGCCAAGTGCCACGATCTCGGATGCGACGCTGATGATCCGCCGCTTGATCGATTTGTCGCGGACGATCTTCGCGTAGTAGACCGCGTTCGCGGGCGTGGCCTCGTAGTCCGCGATCTCCGCCAGCGAGACCACGCCACCCACGGCCTCGAGCAGTTGTTGCGACTGCAGGTGTGCGGCGAGCGTGGTGAGATCGACGGGCTGGTTGGTGTCCTTCAGCCGCACCATCGCGTGATACAAGATCTGATGCGCAGGATGGTAGAAGTCCTCGTCGCGGATCTCGGTCGCGAGCGCGTGGATGACTGCATTGTCGAGCAGGATGGCGGACAGCACGGCCTTCTCGGCCGACACGTCGCTCGGCGGGACTCGTCCCGGCGAGTCGAGGACCGGCGTGTCCGGCGATCCATCGCGACGTCGCGGACGTCGACCGCCCCGCTCCGTATATCCCTCGACGCTCACCCCACCCCCGTTCCCGACGAAGCGGGTGGGCGACATCACATGCAGCCTCACGCAGTTCTCGTCGGTTCGCGCATTCTACCACCGCGCGATGGATCGTTGGGACCGATCGATGCGATGACGAACGATCCAACGAAGAAGCCCTCGCGGGCGTTTGCCTGCGAGGGCTTCGGATCGGACTCGGCGACGAGCGGTGTCTCGCGGCGAGCTTTGTCTCACGGCGATCTTTGTCTCACAAAAGGGGGATCCCCCTTCGCGAGGCTCGCGTGGAGCGCTATTCGATGGCGCTCACTTCGACCTTCACGTCGGCGGACATCTCGGCGCGCAGGCGGATCGTCACGACGTGGCTGCCGAGAGTCTTGATCGGCTCGTCTAGCACCACCTTGCGTCGGTCGATCGCGAAACCCTTGCGCGACAACTGCTCGGCGATCTGCTGCGACGTGATCGAACCGAACAGCTTGCCCTCTTCTCCTGCCTGCGCACTGAACTCGAGCACGACGCCCGCGAGGCGCGTCTTCACGGCGGAAAGATCAGCGAAAGCCTTCGCCTGCTTGGCGGCCACCATCCGCTTCTGGTGTTCGAGTTCCTGGACGCGACCGGGCGTGGCGATCATCGCCTTGCCCTGCGGCAGCAGGAAGTTCCTCGCATAGCCCGGCTTGACGCGAACGAGGTCACCGGCCTCGCCGAGCCGGTAGACGTCTTCCCGCAGGATCAGCTGAACGTGTGCCATGTCAGGCCTCCTACATGTGGCTCGGCGCGTACGGCAGCAGAGCCAGGTGCCGAGCGCGCTTGATGCACACCGCGAGCTTGCGCTGATGCTTCGCGCAGGTGCCCGAAATGCGGCGAGGGGTCATCTTGCCGGTCTCGGTGATGAAGAGCCGGAGCGTCTTGACTTCGCTGTAGGCCAGGACCGCGCCCTTGTCGGCACAGAAGCGGCAAACCTTCCGCCGCTGGAACATGCCCTTCTTCTTGTTCTTGCGCGCCTTCTTGCGAGCGGCGGCACGCAATCGCGACTTCACCGTCCAAGCGCCACGGCTCGCTCCGCCACGGTCGCCTCGATCACCGCCTCGATCCCCTCCGCGGTCGCCTCGATCACCACCGCGATCACCACCGCGGTCGCCTCGATCGCCTCCGCGGTTCGGTCGCTCACCACTGCTCGGTCGGCGCTCGCTGGACGGTCGTCCACCGTCTCGCGCCGGCGCATTCGGCCCCGTCGGAGCGCTCACCGGTCGTCCTCCTCATCGTCGTCGTCATCATCGTCGTCCGAATCATCATCCGAATCATCGTCGTCATCGTCGTCGTCCGAGATGGAGTCGGATACGGACGCAGCCTCGGCGGCCGCGGTCCTTTCGGCGTCGGCTCGCGCCTGGGCCTCCTCGGCCTCGCGGGCCGACTTCTCGGCCGCGCGACGATGCAGCTCGATCTCGCGCTCCTTGGCCGCGGCCTTGCGGCCTTCGATGTCGGTCACCACGTCCGAGACCTTCACCGTCAGGTAGCGGAGCACGGACTCGTCGAGTCGGAGCGCGCGCTCGAGATCCGGGACAGTGGTGCCATCGTCCAGGAAGGACAGCACGTAGTAGTGCCCCTTCTGGAACTTGCGGATCTCGTAGGAAAGCTTCCGCTTGCCGAGATCGTCGCAGAGCAACCGTTCGCCGGTGCTCGCTGCGAGAATCGCGTCGAGCCGTTCGAGAATCACCTTCGATCCCTCTTCAGAGATCTCCGGCTGGATGATGAAGTTGAGTTCGTATTCCCGCACTCGTCCTCCTCCTGGACGGGCATCTTGCGATGCCCGAGCCCCTGCTCGTTCGGAGCCGATCGGCCGATTGCCGTCGACTCACTGCGGGATCGGGTCGGGACCGATCCGCGGCAAGGACTGAGGGTGATTGATGGTTGGTCGGATCGGGACCGGGCGGTCCCGTTTTTTCAGAGGGCCGATTGATACCTCAGGCATCGGGGTGAAGCCAGATGCACCGTTGATCAATCTCGCGCCGGGTCTGTCGAAGCCTCGGCGGGGAGCCCGAGAAACAGGCGGTGGACCCGGTCGTCTTCCCCGAGTTCGGGATGGAAAGTCGAGGCCCAGACCGTCGCCTCGCGAACCAGGACCGGCAGCCCGTCAACCCGGAGTAGCACTTCGACGTCGCGTCCGAGTTCCGAGAGTTGGGGCGCCCGGATGAAGATGCAGCGCATTCCGACCAACGCGGGATCGCCGCCCGGATCGGCGGGCGCGGCGAACGAGTCCAACTGCGTCCCGTAGGCGTTCCGACGGGCCGTGGCCTCGAGAAGTTCGAGGGTGGGCACGGGGTGGTTCAGACAGCGGCGCGCGAGCAGGATGGCGCCCGCGCAGGTCCCGAGGATCGGGCGCCCCGAGTGCGCGAACTGCTGGATGGCGGGGCCGAGCCGCAGGCGGTCGATCCCCTTGGACATGGTGGTGCTCTCGCCACCGGGAATGATCAGCGCGTCGAGTCCATCGAGTTCGGCTTCATGCAGCACCGGCTCCGCTGCGGCCCCCACCCGAGCCAGCATCGCGAGATGTTTTTCGACCGCACCCTGGATCGCGAGCACCCCGACCCTCGGCATCCCCATCGCGCCCTCGCTCATCCCGATCGCGGCCCGTCGCCCTGCCCGCCGAACGACCCGGCGCCACCCGGCCCGAAGCAAGAGAACCGCGCCCCAAGCGCGGTTCGGAATCGGTGCCCCAGGCACCGATCTACCAGCCCCGATTCGCCAACCGCTCGCTCTCGTCCAGTGTGGACATCTCGATGCCGGGCATCGCACCGCCCAGCCCACGGCACGCGGCCATCACTTCGGCGGGATCATCCCAGTGCGTGTTGGCGCGCACGATCGCGCGGGCCCGTGCCGCCGGATCGTTGCTCTTGAATATCCCCGACCCCACGAACACGGCCTCCGCGCCGAGTTGACGGCAGAGTGCCGCATCGGGCGGAGTGGCGATCCCGCCCGCCGCAAAGTTCGGCACAGGCAGCCGGCCGTTGGCATGGACGAAGCGTACGAGGTCATAGGGGGCGCCGAGTTCCTTGGCGCGCGCCATCAACTCCTCGCTCCGGAGCGCCTGGATGGCGCGTATCTCACCGCACACGCTGCGCAGGTGACGAACGGCCTCGACGATGTTTCCGCTGCCCGCCTCTCCCTTGGTGCGGATCATCGCCGCGCCCTCGCCGATGCGGCGGAGTGCCTCGCCGAGGTTTCGCGCTCCGCACACGAACGGCGACTTGAAGCCGTGCTTGTCGATGTGGTTCTCGTCGTCCGCGGGCGTCAGCACCTCGCTCTCGTCGATGAAATCCACTCCCATGGCCTCGAGGACGCGTGCCTCGGAGATGTGCCCGATCCGCACCTTGGCCATCACGGGAATCGACACCGAGCGCTGGATGCTCTCGATCATGTCGACGGCGCTCATGCGGGCGACGCCGCCATCCCGACGGATGTCCGCCGGGACGCGCTCGAGCGCCATCACCGCGCACGCGCCCGCATCCTCGGCGATCTTCGCCTGATCGACGTCCGTCACGTCCATGATGACGCCGCCCTTCAGCATCTCGGCCAGGCCGATCTTCAGCTCGAAGGACTCCGCGCCGCTTCGGATACTGCCGTTCTTCTCGATTGCCATGTCGTTGCTCCCTCGTTCGTCGCGCTGCATGTCGGTCTGGCATGCGGGCTCGACGGCTCGCTCTTCTGGTTTGTGGCGGGCGGGGCTTTGCCCGGCCCGCCGGGTCTCGGATCAGGGGTTCCGCGTCACAGCAGGACACCCGGTGCCAACCGGGCGGCACGGCCCGAACTCTGCCGATCGGCCACTACGCGGCCGAGCGCGGCGACACCGCGGCGGATCTCGTCGACGCTCGCGCGTGCCAGTGTCAGTCGAAGGCAGCGCGATGCACCACCGTCGGGCAGGAAGTGCGCACCCGGTGAGAACAGCATTCCGGCCCGGCTCGCATCGGCCAGGAGATCGCGGGTATCGACCGCGAAGGGCAGTTCGACCCAGACCTGATAGCCACCTTCCGGCCGGGTCCACTTCGTGCCTTCGGGCAGCGACTCGACGAGTGCCTCGTGGACCGCGACGTGACGGTTCCGCAATTCGCGGCGGATGCGGCCGAGATGGCGATCGTAGGCGCCGTCCTCGATGAACTCGGCGAGGGCCGCCTGCAGGAGCTGCGCGTCCGACAGATCGGTGGCGTGCTTGAGCGCGACCAGGCCATCCACCATCCGGTCCCGCGCCACGATCGAGCCGACCCGCAGACCGGGAAACAGCGACTTCGAGAACGACTGCAGATGCACGACGAATCCGTCGTGATCGAGCGCAGCCAGCGACGCGACCGGATTGCCACTCGTCCGGAGATCCGACTCGAAAGCATCTTCGATGACCGGGCATCCCGCGCGGCGCGCGACTTCGAGCAGCGCACGCCGATGCAGGAGCGAGGTCGAGATCCCCATCGGGTTGTGGAACGTCGGGATCGTGTAGAAGGCTTTCACGTCGGGCTCGGCCAGCACCCGCTCGAGCACCGCCAGGTCCGGTCCCTCGCCCGTCATGGGCACTGCTGCAGGCTCGAGACCCAGGCTCGCGAGAGCCGCGAGCACGTTGTGGTATGTCGGCACTTCGACTGCGACGCGCTCGCCCGCACTGGCGAACAGTCGGAGCGCGAGCGCGATGCCCTGGCTGGCCCCGTGGCACAGCACGATCTCGCCCGGGCCGACGTCGATCCCGGCCGTCCCGAATCGTTTCGCCAGCACGTCGCGAAGCCCCGCATGCCCCTGCGCCTCGCCGTAAAGGAACAACTCCGAACCGCTTCGAGCGACCGCCCGGTTGAAGGCGCGCCGGAAATCATCGACCGGATAGAGGTCGGGGTCGGGAATCAACGAATGCAGTTCGACCACGTTCTCGCCGGCACCGAATCGGGTACGCGAGTTCGCGAGCGCGAGCAGGCGCTCGACCTCCGCGGTGATCACCGGTGGAACCGAGGCTTGAATGGGCTTCGCTCGATGGGCGCGCACGAAGGTTCCGCGCCCGACCGTCGACTCCACGTGGCCCTCGGCGGCCAGCGTCTCGTAGGCGAGCGCGACGGTGTCCCGGTTCACATCGAGTTGTTGCGCGAGTGCACGGATGGCGGGCAGTCGCGCGCCGATTGGCAGACTCCCGGTCTCGATCGAGTCGCGGATCGCACCGGCGATCCGCCGGTACATGGGCCCCTGCGGCTCGGCGGGAATCGTCAACGAGAGTTGATCCATCGCGGAAAAATAATGTCCCGGAAGAAACCGGTCAATCTGATATATGTGGGACAAAAAGAACTTTATCGAGCGAAATTATGTGTCATAAACCCGGACAATCTAGCGGCCAATACCAGAAGGACGCAGTCCCTTCGATGAATTCGAGCGTGGCCGCCCGTTTCCGGGCAGAGTGACGGTTCGGGGCCGAAGCGGTTCGACCCGGATCGTCCGTGCCTCAACCGGACGCAGCGACCGGATCGGGCCGGTTGAAGCGATCCATCGCCACCGAGATTCCGTGTTCGAGGACCGCATCGATCGCGTCGACAGCCTGCTCGATCCGTATCGCGATCTGCTCGCTCTCCGCTGCATCGAAGGGCTCGAGGACGTGGCTACCCACCGACTGGCCCTCCGGCGGTCGCCCGATACCGAATCGAAGGCGCGCGAAGTCTTCGCTGCCAAGCGCATCGATGATGCTCTGGACGCCCCGCTGGCCGCCCGCGCTTCCCCTCGCGCGCAGTCGGATCCGACCGATGGGAAGATCGAGATCGTCGAAAACGACGAGCATGCCGAGCTTCGGATCGACCTCGGGCAGAGCCGCCAACGCATCGGATACCGCCTCACCGGAACGGTTCATGAACGTGAGGGGCAGCAGGATCGCCGTGTCTCGTCCGAAGACCCGCCCGACCGCGTATTCGGCCAGATGGCGTTGCTCTGGATCCGGGAAGCGATGCCTGCTCGCGAAGGCGCGGGCGATCCGGAAGCCCACGTTGTGACGGGTGGGCGAATGGTGGGGCTCGGGATTGCCGAGCCCCACGATGATCCGCTCGACTCGCGCGATCAGCTGTTCCCACCGCCTTCGGACTTCGCCTCGGCGGCCGCGGTCGCGGCTTCGGCCGCAGCCTTCGCGGCGTTCTCGGCATCGCTCGCCGCTGCCGCGACGATCGTGTCTTCGACGGACTTCGGCAGCATGACGCTGACCACGGAAAGCGTCGGATCGGTGAGCAGTTCGACACCCGCGGGCAGAGCGAGATCGCTCACATGCAGGGATTCGCCGATCCCGAGATTGCTGATGTCGGCGAAGATCTCGTCGGGAATGGCGTTCGGAAGACACTTCAGTTCGAGCTCGCGCAAACCGTGCTCGACGACGCCGCCGAGTGAGACGCCAGGCGAGGTGCCCTTCAGATGGATCGGCACTTCGACTTCGATCGTCTCGTTCACGTTGATCGCGTAGAAGTCCACGTGAGTGGGCCAGCCGCGGATCGGGTCGCGTTGCAGCTCCTTCAGCAGCACGGTGCAACCCTTCAGATCGCTCACACCCACCAGGTCGATCAGGGTGTTCATGCCCGCGTGACTCGCCCTGATCTTGCGCTCGAGCTGGACCGGATCGAGCGCCAATGCAACCGGATCGATGCCGTGGCCATAGACGACACCGGGAATCCTCCCGGCCGCCCGCAGCCTGCGGTTCGTTTCCTTGCCGCGCCCTGCGCGCAGCTCTACGTCGATGGAAACCTCGCCCACGTACTTCTCCTCGTTGCAACTCGTGCGTATTTGAGAGATCTGCGAAGGCCTTGCCTGTGGACCGTGTGCCCGGGATACCCGTGGATCACGATCACCTCGTCAGAACAGGCTGCTCACACTCTCTTCGTTGTTGATGCGCCGGATGGCTTCTCCGATCTGCTGAGCGACGGAGACCACCTTGATCTTCTCGTGATCGACCGCTTCCGGTCGGAGCGGGATCGTGTCGGTCACGATGAGTTCCGAGAGAACCGACTCGGAGATCCTCTTCAGTGCGGGGCCGGACAGGACCGGGTGTGTGATCGCCGCGAGCACTCGCACGGCACCGGCATCACGCAAGGCCCGCGCGGCCTCGCAGAGCGTGCCTGCGGTGTCGACCATGTCGTCGACGATCACGCAGGTCTTGCCCTCCACGTTGCCGATGATGTTCATCACTTTGGCGACGTTGGCCATCTCGCGCCGCTTGTCGATGATCGCGAGGCTCGCGTCCAGTCTCTTCGCGTACGCGCGCGCTCGCTCGACACCTCCGGCGTCCGGAGAAACGATCACGACCTCGCCGTCCACCAGTCGCTTCACGTGCTCGATCAGCAGCCGCGTAGCGAAGAGATTGTCGACGGGGATGTTGAAGAAGCCCTGGACCTGCCCCGCATGGAGATCCATGCAGAGCACCCGATCCGCTCCCGACGTCGTGATCAGATCCGCGATCAACTTGGCGGTGATCGGAACCCGCGGACGAACCTTGCGGTCCTGGCGTGCATAGCCGTAGTACGGCACCACCGCCGTGATGCGCCGGGCCGACGCGCGCTTCAGCGCGTCTATCATGATGAGCAGTTCCATCAGATGCGTATTCGCCGGAGCACAGGTCGACTGCAGGATGAAGCAGTCGCGACCTCTTACGTTCTCGCCGATCTCGACACTGCACTCGCCGTCGCTGAACGTCCCGACGTCCGCCTTTCCGACCTGGATGTCGAGATAGGCGGCCACATCTCGGGTCAGCGTGACGTTGGCATTTCCGTGGAAGAGAATGAGATCCTGCATCGTGGTGGTCTCGTCACTCACCTGATCCGATCACCCCACGACCCGTGCGGGTCTGGTTGGGGCGGTAGGACTCGAACCTACAAATGGCGGCTCCAAAGGCCGCTGCCTTACCATTTGGCGACGCCCCAGAATCGACTTTGCGAAACACCCGTCTGTCCTTGGCGCCTCTCGAGTGCCCGTTCGATCACACTGCGAGCCGCGTGTCTCGTGTCGATGTTCGCCTAGGTTACCCGGCACTCCGTGCGTCAGCGAGGCGAACCCGGCTGCGAAGCCACGTGCTTCGATCCTGCCTGCGCGGCACCCGACTGCCGGACCGAATCGTTCCGCAACTGTCTCGAGATCGGTCACGAGCAGTCAGCCGATCCGGTCTGACCGGAACGAGGATCGATACATACGGCTGGCGCGGAAGCCCTGAAGCGCTCGCATCGTATAGCCTGAGGATGCGGGCGTCAACGCACTCCGGGGCACACCCGGTCCACCGTAGATACCCGAAGTGGCGAGGGAATCCCCGGATCGACCGGACTCCGACCGCCGGTCCGGCCTCGAACGACCCGACTCCCTGTCCGGATCGCCAGATGCAGTCCGCAAAGCGTCAATCGGCGAGTTGGACGAACTTCAGGCGCAGCTCGTAGAGCAATGTTTCGATCAGCTTGCGCTCTGCCTCATCCAGGTTGCCGAGCGTCTTGCGCCGCAGCATCTCGATCGCATCGATCGTCTGCTGGGCGATCGCGAGATCCGCCTCCAACGGGGTGCCGGTCGTCGGATCGGGGACGAGGCCCATCTGGCACAGCGCCGTCGTCGAGAGCGACAGCACGAAAGTGGAGAAATCGATCGCCGGCATCTCGCCTCGACCGGGGGACGAAGGAACCGACGAAGTGCTCGTTCGAGTCTTCGATTCGCCTGCCACGACCACCCCCTCTGTCACCCGCTGCCCGCGAAATGAGGCTTTGCCTACTTGCCAGGCACCAGCGGCTGCGGAGCCGTGGGCGGCGGGGTCTGCTTCTCATTCAACCTGCCGAAAGCGCGTCGGGCTGCGTCGAAGCGCTGAACCACCGTGGCAGTCGAACCCACGGCCAGGATCCACAACGCGGGCTGCATCACCCCGAACAGGCCTCCTGCGACGATCAGGACGATCCGCTCACCCCGTTCGATCAGGCCACCGGGCATCGAAACGTCGATCGACTCGGCGCGGGCCTTCGTGTACGACGTGAGCACGCTGGAAACAAGGCCGACCGCAGCCACCAGAGCCGTCGTCCGGTCGCCGGTGCCCATGTAGTGCACCACGAGCGCGAGCAGGACGACCATGTCGACCAGACGGTCGAGCGTCGAATCGAGGAAGGCGCCGAACGGGCTCGAGATCCCGAAGTGACGGGCCACCACTCCGTCGACCAGATCGCACAACCCACCCAGTGTCAGCAGCAGTGCACCGGCCACGAAGTGGTCCATTCCGAAAGCGATCGCCCCGGCCACGCAGATGCCGGCACCAACCACCGTCAACAGATCGGGATCCACTTGCCTCGCGAAGAGGAATGGAAAGATCGTCTTGATCCACTGATCCAGCTTGTGGCCGTACTTTTGCTTGATCACAGTGATTCTCTCGGGCGGCTTCGACGATGGGAGCTATCCATGCCCTCTACCTCGATGGCAGGAGCAGTTGGGTCGCGTCGAAACTGGCTCAGAATCGGCAGGCGACAAGTCACGAACGCATCGGGCGCGTCGCGATCGATTCCGCCGGACTATTTGGACGGATCTTCCCGGTCCGCCTTCTCGGCTTCACTCGGCTTGGCCATCTTGTCGCCGGCATCGGGCAATGAGGCGATCTTTGCGGTCAACTCATCGCGGGTCACCCAACCACGCCGACTGGCCAGGCGGCGGTCGAACTTGAGGCGGCGCTCGTCTTCCAGGTTCATTTCGTTTCTCTCTTCCTTGTCGTTCTGCTGCAAGAACTGTCGCCTCACCGGCGAACCCTCAGGGACACGCTCGGATCGGTGAACTGGGGTTGTCAGGCGACTTCCGTGGCATCAATCCGTCTGTGTGAAGCGCCCGGACGTCGAAGACCGGCGTCGATATCGACCGGCGGAAGGTCGCGGCGCACCTTAGCAAATTGACACCGTTCGGAGGGGTCGGTAGCTTCGATCGTCTCGTGGCGGGCCAGCCACGCCCCTTCGATCGGCCTGCCCCTTCCGTGGTACCTCGAGCGGTACCTCGAACAGCACCTCGAGCGGTACCTCGATGGGAGGCGTGGCCCGGTGGTCGTCGCCCGATCCCCGAGGCCCGAGCAAGGCCCGATGAAGCTCCGTATCGTGATCCCGAACGTCCTCAGGCACCTGGTGCCGATCCTGCTGGCGCTGACACTTGGCCTGGCGTCGTGCAAGGACAAGCCCCAGTTCGAGGACGTCCCGCCGGCCGACGAGCTGTATGCCAAAGGGCTGAAGCAACTCGAGGGTCGCTCTTTCGGGGTGTACACCTGGGTGAACTACAAGAAGGCGATCGAAACCTTCCAGTCGATCATCGACAACTATCCCTACAGCGAATACGAGATCGAGGCACAACTCCGGATCGCGGACGCCTACTTCGACGACAAGAGCTACGAGGAGGCCCTCTCCTACTACCGGGACTTCGGGGATCTGCACCCGCAGAACCCGCGCGTGCCATACACGGTGCTCCGCTCCGCGCTCTGTCACTACAACCAGATCAAGTCGATCGATCGTGACCAGACATCTACCCGAGAAGCATTGAAGTATCTGGAGATCCTGACCACCCGATACCCGTATGAGCCCGAGACCCGCGAAGGCGAGATCATCCTGCAGAAACTCCGCACCCGGCTGGCGGACAACATGATGGAGATCGGTGACTTCTACATGCACCGTACCCAGTACCAGTCGGCCGCCACGCGATATCGGGTCCTGCTCGACGAGTATCCGGGACTCGGTCGCGACGCCGAGGGCCTCTATAAACTGGGCATCTGCTACGAGCACATGAAACTCACCGACGAGGCTCTCCGCCTGTATCATGTCGTTCTCGAGAACTTCGGCGACTCGAGCTATGCCGAGTCGGCCGCAGAGCGCATATCTCGCGCAGAGTGAAAGTGAAGATGCAGTGACGACCGGGGTGGGTGGACGACGCGGGGGGCACCGTCCACGCGAACCGATCGCGACCGACCGGGTGTCGTGGCGCCCGCCACTTCACCGCAGCCGGGAGGATTGAGATGGCGAACCCGGTCCCGATGTCGACCGCCGAACGCGAGGTCTACTCGAAGGGTCGCAAGCACTTCGAGCGGGGCGAGGTCGATCCGGCCCTCGAAGCCTTCTCGACGCTGCTGCGCACACGCGAGAACTTCGCCGACATCCACTACATGGTGGGGATCCTGTTCGATCACAAGGGCGATCTCGACGCGGCTGCCGAGAGTCTCCGCCGGGCGATCCGCCTGAATCCGCAGTACGCCGAGGCGCTGCTCGCGCTCGCCACCGTGTACGAGCGCCGCGGCGATTTCGATCGATCCCGCGAGTTGGCCGAGCGCGCGGCGTCGATCTCGATCGGCGAAGCGGGCGGACTCGACCCGACGACACGCGGCAAACTCGCCAACCTCCAGGCTGCAGTGGGTGACGCCTATGCGGAGGTCGGCGATCGACGAGAGGCCATCGAGGCGTATCGAAAGGCCCTGGATCGCTGCCCGACCTTCCACGACATCCGGCATCGACTCGGCGTCGTATTGCGCGACGCTGGCCTGCCCGACCAGGCGATCCGCGAGTTCAGGCGCATCCTCCACGCCGATCCAGAGCAACTCGACTCACGTGTCCAGCTCGGCCTGACCTACTACACGCTGGGTCGCGCCCAGGATGCCCTAGCCGAGTGGGATCAGGTGACCTCGCTGCAACCGGATCGGGACGACGTGAAGCTGTATCGTCGCCTGCTGCGAGTTGAACCCGCCGGCGGCGAAGACCGGAGCCACGACTGAAGTTGGTCCGGGCCGGTGACGATGTCGATGTCGATGTCGATGTCGATAAAAAGGACCGCAACGATGCAAGGCCTCGCGTCGGTGACGCTGATCGACGGAATCATCGGTGGCATCCTGATCGCGGCGGTCGCTCGAGGCATCTGGATCGGTCTGGTCCGGGAGAGTTTCTCGATCGCCTCGCTCGGTGCTGCCGTCATCGCCGCCCGCCTCGGCGCGGCGCCGGGTGGCGCGTGGTTGACGGCGGTCACCGGCGGACAGACCGGCCCGATTCCGCCGACCTGGATGGCTGGAACGGCGCTCGCGATCGGCGCTGCCGTGGCGGTCGCGGCAGTGGGCTTCTTCGTGCGACGCGGCGTCCGGTTCGTGGGCCTGTCATTGGTCGATCGGATCGGCGGCGGGGCACTGGGCTTCGCCGAGGGCACCGTCGTCGCCGCGCTGATCATGCTGGGAACGACCTCGCTGATCGGTCGCCAGCACCCGGCGGTCGTCGATTCACGAAGCCTCGTCGCCTATGACGTGCTGCGCGCGATCGTCGACGAGCCCGCAA
>JANOFF010000011.1:0-10886 GCA_031413515.1 bacterium | reverse complement strand
GATCCTCGCGGTCGCTCTCGTGATCGCGACGATCAACGGGTTCATCCGGCCCGAGAGTTTCGAGGTACGCGTCTGGACCCTGCCGTTGATCGGCTTCGTGTTCGGCTATGCGTCGCGGCCCACGGCGCGGCTGGTGGATCGAGCAATCGAGCGGATCCTCGGTGGGGGCGACGACGCGGTCGGCGTCGGCCCCGGCCCCGAGATCGCCCGGCGACGGGTGCTGATCGAGAAACTGTTCGACGCCTATCGCCCGTCGGATCTCGTCGAGTTCCGGCGTCAGCTGCGGGATCTGGCGAACGAAGTCGTCGAGACCGAGATCGCCGCGAGGGACGAGTCGTGACCGGGCCTCGGGCATCCAGGCGATACGCGCGGCTGTCGGCACTGCTCGCGATCGTTGCCGCGACCGGGGCGTGCGCGAGCCGTGCGCCCGAGGTCGAGTTGGCGGATCAACTGCTCGCCCGCGAGCGAGCCGTGTTCGCCGCGCGCACGAGGGACTCGGACACCGCCGCGCGTCGCGCCGCCGAGATGCCCGCCCTGCTCACCGCCGCGTGCGAGCAGCAGGCTGCCGCGCGCATCGAGATGCTGAATGGCAGGATCGAGAACGCCGAGCTCTCGCTGATGGCCCGCTTCGAGTCCAGCGCGTGGGCGCTGCAGTGGGAGAGCCAACCGCGCTCCTTCGCGCCGCGGCTCGCCGCATTCGACCGCCGGATCGCGGCCGCGGACGCTGCGGCGGCGACCGCTGCCGCGCAAGCCGCGTCGCATCCCAATGATTCCCGTCTGGCGGCCGCGCAGGCTGCGGCGGCCGCCGAGCAGGCGAAGCTGCGCGCCGAGCGTCTGTCGGCCGAGCGCGACGAGACGGTCCGGCTGGCCGCGCGGATCGAGGGGCTTCGCGAGTCCACCCGCGCCCGGATCGAGGCCCTGTATGCGCCGATCGCAGATCAACTTCGCAGCGCGGCGGCGACACCGTGCCGCTGGCCGGTGACCTCCGACCCGACGATCGGCGCTGCGCGTCGCGCCGCCTATGCGGAGCTTCACTCGGCGCAGGTCGAGGGTCTCGTGACACTGCGCGGTCGGCCCGACCGTGCGGCGGATCGCGCGCAGCCGAGGGTCGATGACGCGCTGCACGTTCTCGCCGCGCCGGGCTCGCCGACCGCAACGTCGCTCCCCGTTTCGCCGGACGATCCCGTCTTCCTCGCGGGCGTCGAGCGAGCGGATCGCGCGATCGAGAGCACCGAGAGTGCCCTGGCGGCCTGGATCGACGCATCGTTCGATGAACTTCGCCGAGGATCCGGGCCTGCCCGCTGATCGGATCGTCGCACAGCGGGATGCAGAAGCAGCAGACAGAAGAACGAATACAGACAGAAGGAAGGAAGACAGCATGGTCCATCAATCGAATCGGTTCGAAGCGATCCGTGGGCTCGAGGGATTGAGCCCGATCGCGCAGCAGGCCGTTCTCGATGCCCGGGTGCGTCTGGACATCTGGATCGACGAGAACATGGATCGCATCGAGGCCGGGTTGCACGCCGCCCTCGAAGCGAAGCGCCGGGCGCTGGCCGCCGAAATCGCCGGACTGCAGGAGGAACTCGCCGCCGCCGGATCCTACATGGCGGAGATGCTCGTGCGGATCAGCGCACTCGAAGAGCGTCTCGCGAGCGGCGACGGTGTGACGGTCGACGAGGCGGTCCGTGCGACGCGCGAGACGATCCTCGCGGTGCGGACTTCGCTCGAGCAGCGCGAGCATCGCGTGCGCGGTCTGGCCCATGCGACGGCGTCCAGAGCGCTTCGCACGGTGACGGGCCTCTAGGACCCTGGAGCAAGGCGTGCGTTTCGGAATCGTCAAATCGCCCGGTGTGAATCTGCTGCTCGCCTCCGACCCGTCACGGCGGGTGCGGACCCTCGAGTCTGGCAGTCGCGTCGAGATCGTCGCCGGCGTGCAGTGGCTGAGGGTCGAGGTCGACGGCGTCATCGGGCTCGTGCCCGCCGCCGCCATCGAATCTCCGGACGAGCATGCGACCTCCGGAGCGGCCCCCCCCGACGAGGCGACCCCCGCAAAGGGCATCCAGCCCTTCGTCGGTGGACGGCGATTCGTCGGCGAACCGATCGTCGCCCACGTCGACTTCCATCGCGCGCTTCATCGCCTGCACGAGTTCGCGGATCTCGCCGACGTGACGATCCACGTCACCCGGTCGTACCAGAAGCCCGAGCCGGGAGCGCGCAACGCGCCCGCATCGTTCGCACAGCGCTCCAACCACCAGGTCGGGCACGCGATCGACATGAACATCATCGTGGCCGATGAGAGACTCGACGCACAGCGTCTGCGTCGGGAGCACTTTCGCGATCTGCCCGCGAAGGCGCGCTATTGGCTGCAGCAGATCCGCGACGATCGCGAGCTGCGCTGGGGCGGTGACTTCCTGCGCCAGGATCCCGTCCACATCGACGACGATCTCTACGGGCGAGACAGCGCCCAGTGGATGCGGAAGTTCGCGGAAGGCTGATCGGCATCCGACCGTGTCTGCGAGCGGGCTTCGTGCGATCGGTCCGTCCAGATCTGTGCGCACGCGCTAGCCTCGCGCGCCTATGGCAGAGCTTCCCGACGACCTGCGCCGCATCCTCGCGGGCAGCTTCGCGATCCGCACGACCTTCAAGCGCAAGGACGGCACACCGCGAACCCTCGAGACCACCTACGGCTGGACGGGCGATGCGCAGATCGTGCTGTCGGGCTTTCCTGGACCGCGCGATTGGGTGGCCAGCCTCGCCGCCAACCCCGAAGTGATCGTGCATACCGTCGAGGGCTCGCCGGGCTTCGACATTCCCGGGCGCGCGCGTCTGCTTCACGACCGCGAGGCGCGGATGCCCATCCTGCTCGCGTTCATCGACCGCTGGTCGATGCAGCCGGGCTTTCCGCGCAAGCGCTTCGGGGTGTTGATCGGTGCCGTGAAGATCAATCGCCGACTCGGCCTGCCGTGGTGGGGCCCGTTCTATCTGGCCCGCCGGATCTTCGACGCCATGCCGTGTGTCGTGATCGACTTCGTCGGCGAACCGCGACGACGGATCGGAGCCGCACCGCCGATCACGGCGCCGACGCTTCCGCAGAACCAGAAGTACGCGTTCCACGGCTGACCGGCGCGGTCGCGATCGGCGCGACAGTGTGTCAGATCTCGACCTTCATCAGCGCTCGACCTTCATCAGCGCTCGACCTTCATCAGAGTTCGACCTTCATCAGAGTTCGACCTTCATCAGAGTTCGACCTCGACCGCGGGCATGAACTTCCGCTCCGAGGCAATGCACTTCGCGAAGCTCGGCCGGGCGTGGGTGCGCTGCATCCATGCGGCGAGATCGGGCCAGCGTGAATCATCGAGCTTCGCACCGGCCAGGACGAAGTTGACGAACTGGGTGCCGACCGCGATGTCCGCGATGCTGAAGCGATCGCCGATCATGAATTCGCGGCGCGAAACCGCCGAATCGAGGTAGTCGAAGATCGGCGGCAGCTTTTCGCGCACGGTCTCGCGCGCCTTGTCGACGTCGGGCTCCTTGCCGCTGAGACGCGACATCACCATCGGCCGGAATAGACCGAGGCCGACGTGGCCCGCCATGTCGGAATCCGCGAACTCCTCGAGCCACAGGGCGCGCGCATATTCGAATGCATCCGCGGGATACAGGGCCGGCTTCGGATGCTTGCGCTCGAGATAGGCGCAGATCACCGACGAGTCGGGGAGCGTTCCAGCGACGCCCTCGGTGCCGATCGAGCGGTCGCGCAGCACGGGGATGCGCTTCAGCGGATTGATCTCGGCGAACCAATCGGGCGCGGGGAAGGGGCTCGCCATCTCGAAGTCGTAGGCGACCTCTTTCTCGGCGAGGAACACCTGGACCTTCCGGACGAAGGGCGAGCCCTTGAGCCCGTACAGCAGCAGATCGTTGGCCATGTCATCTCCCGGTCATCACGCACGCGACCGCGTCGGAGTGTGTCATGGCAGACCCTGTCGTCAAGGCGAGATCGAGTCTTTGGAAGCGCGCCGTTCTGGTACGCTGGCCTCGGTTCGACTGCATTCGATCAACGTCCCACCCGGAGAGCCCCCCATGCTGACCGCCTTTGACGACTATCCGATCCACCAGACGCCAGAGCCGCTCGCGATCCCGGCCACGACCGATCGCCACGTCTACGACCGCTACTGGTTCAACGGTTATTCGAACGATGGCGAGTTCTACTTCGGCATCGGGGCGGCCGTGTATCCGAACCTCGGCATCATCGACTGCGGGTTCAGCATCGTGCGCGGCGGTGAGCAGCACGCCTTCCACGCCTCGCAGCGTCTCGGCATCGATCGCTCGGGCATCTCGGTCGGTCCGTTCCGGATCGAGATCCTCGAGCCGATGAAGTTCGTGCGCGTCAGCCTCGACGACAACGAGACGGGCATCTCGTGCCAGCTCGACTGGATCCCGCGCACCGCAAGTTTCAAAGAGGGCTACCAGCGCACCGCGCGTGGCGGTGCGATGCACATGGAGGCGACGCGCTTCAACCAGTTCGGCCATTGGCGCGGTGAGGTTCGTTATGCGGGCCAGACGCTGCGCATCGATCCGGCGCGCGTCTACGGCACGAAGGACCGCTCGTGGGGGATCCGCCCGGTCGGAGATCCCGCACCGCCCGGCGCGCCGCCCCTGGCCCCGCGACAGTTCTTCTTTCTATGGGCGCCGCTCCACTGGGCGGATCGCTGCACCCACATGGGCGTCTTCGAGAACGAGCTCGGCGTGCCGTGGCACTGGGACGGGCTCGTCGTGCCCACGTACGCGAGCCCGGATGATCTCCCTGGCATCGAGGATCCCGACGTTCAGCCTCTGCTGCAGGTCGAGCACGCGCTCGACTTCGTGCCGGGCACGCGGCGCGCTTCGGGCGGCGCACTCGCGCTGACCCATGTCGACGGCCAGCGCGAAGTGATCGAGATCGAACCGCTGCTGTGTTTTCGCATGAAGGGCATCGGGTACACACATCTCGAGTGGGGTCACGGCCGCTGGAAGGGCGAGTTCGCGATCGGCGGCGAGTCGTGGAAGACCGCCGACCTGAACGAGATGGCGATCGACAACCTGCACGTCCAGCAGGTGATCCGGGTGCGCAGCGATCGGGGTGAGGGGATCGGCGTGCTGGAGCAGATCGCGCTCGGGACGCACAGGAAATATGGCTGGAAGGAGTTCCTCGATCCGTCGCGGTGAGGGGTGCTCACGGCAATGCCAGCAGGTCAAGATTCAACAGGACCGGAACTGGTCGGGCAGATCAGGCCAGCATAGAAGTCGGCGCCGTTCCGAGAGGCTCCGGCTTCGATGAGGTAGACTGCGCGGCATGCGCATCGCAACCGGCAAGGTCGTCCACGGCAAGCTCGAACTCGATGGTGATTCCCTGGAAGAAGGAGCGACCGTCACCGTACTCGTCCCGGAACCCGACGAGACCTTTCTGCTCACTCCCGATGAAGAAGTAGCCCTCGACGAGTCTCTCAAGCAGGCGGCCCGCGGTGAGTTCGTCGATGCGGCAGCCCTCATCCGGGAGCTTCGTCAGTAGTTCTTGCCCGCACGTCACCTCGTACAGCTGACGCCCCGCGCCGCGGCAGAGATCCGGCGGGCTTCGGCATGGTGGCGAGCCAATCGTCCGGCCGCCCCGCTTGCACTCGTCGACGACCTACAGCGACATGCGCTCGCCGTGCGCGCCCGCACTCAGCATCAAGTCGAGGATGCGCTCGGGCCGGGCCAGGTCCTCGATCCGTCTCGGCGAGGGGTGATGAGCGGGCGGACGGACGCGTCGCGGTAGCCGGAATCCGGGAGCCCTGGGCGAGCGCACGGCCGACGACGCTAGTGGGCCACCTCGGCCGTCGCATCGGCGGCGGATGCGCGGCGGCGGATGCGGGCTCGCAGCCGCTCGACCGTGACCACGACCGACAGATGCATCGCGATCGCGATCCCGTGCAGCAGCGGAATCGACGCGACGAACACCCTCAGCGGCGTCGCGTGCCCGCGCCAGTCGAGGGCGAAGAGCACGAGACCGACCTGCGTGTGCACGAGGAAGATCGGGTACGAGAGATCGCCGAGCCGACGGTCCCAATCGGCGAGACGCCCGCTGGCTCGCACCGGCGCCAGCGCAATCACCGAAGCGAGCGCGAGCGCGCACGAGGCATAGAAGCCGCCGGTATAGAGATCGCCCCACAACCACGGCGCCGCCAGCGCGTGCAGCGGGAACACGGCGGGCAGGATCCACAGCAGCGGCCGCGGACGCAGCGGCACGAAGTGATGGACGGCCGCGCCGAGGCTGAACGGCAGAGACGCCGCCACAACGGTCGAATAGCGCTCTGCGAACGGAACCCCCTCGACGAGCACCCAGATCGTCCAGAGTGCGCTCGCAACGACCCACAGCGCCGTCCGCATCCGTGATCGCGAAATCCCGAGCCCCATCAGCGCGTAGTAGACGAGTTCGACATGCAGCGACCAGGCGGTCGGCACGAGTCGCGGCACGTAGTCGGCGTGAAGCCCCACCAACACGACGTTGCGCGCCGCCTCGGCGCTCGTCGCCGGGAGGTGGATCAGCCACTGCGAGAAGCCCGCGACCCCCGGCCACGCCATCAAGAGCAGAGCCGTCGCGCCGAGCGCGAGCCAGTACGGCGGATAGATGCGGAGCGCCCGGTTGGCGAGGTAGCGGAGAAAGCCCGCGGGCTCGTAGCCATACGTCTCATGCAACACGCGCGTCATCAGGTAGCCGCTCAGCGTGTAGAAGCCGAACACCGCGTACACGCCGAGCCAGTTCGGACGATCGAACAGCACGAACTGGATGTGCGCGCAGGCCACCATCAGCGCGAGCACATAACGATGCAGTCCGAACACGGCTGGCTCTCCCCGGTCGCGCCAAGAGGAAAACACAGGCCGTTTTCCAGACAGCGACTATGCGTGACCGGGTCGGCCGGGGCCAGCGCCAGTGCGGAGGCGGGGGCGGACGTGAGTTGCGTCGATGACCGGAGACATCCGTAACTGGCGCGCTCGGGTGCGGGCTGCTCGGCGCCCGAGGTTCGACCGAGGGGAGCTGTGCTTCGGGACGTGTCCCGCTTTGTGTTATGCGACTGCGTGCCGCATTTCGTCGCCGGAATGACGGACGGGCGTGGTAGGCTGAAGCGAATCAACCAGAGATCTCGAAGCCTTCCGCTCGGCTGGGTGAGTCTCAGATCGGGCGTTATGCGACACCCGGACGGTCCGGGCGGAGCGGGGCGGTCCCCATTGGGGGTTGGACGGCTGCAGCCGTCCTGAGGTGTGCGACTAGCATCTCGAAGGAACTCAGCGAATCGGCCGCGCGCTTCAAGAGCTACATCGACCGACTTATCGCGCTTCTCGAGCGCCACGAGATTCGCAGCATTCGCACGCTCATCTGGGCAGTTAGATACAACGACTCCTTCGCTCAAGACTGGCGCGCTATCTGGAACGACATTGCCGAAGCGGACGGTGGCAAGATCAGCCTTACCACTATTGGCACCGTGCTTGGAGCCGTCCTCGGTAGTGTCGGCATCGCCGCAATGGGCAGCGCCATTGGTTTGCCTCTGGCGTTGCTCCTCGGACTGGGGGGCTTGATCGCCGGAGCGGAGCTCGATTCAGTTCGCGCGCTGTGGCGATCCCAGCTCCATCTCCTCCGAGTCCCAAAATCGATTCATCTCCGAATCGAGGCTGTCGCAGCATCCGCTGGGGTTTCGATCAACGAAATCATTGTGCAGGCGCTGTCCGCAGCGTTTCCCGATCCATCGGAACTCGAGTGAGCAGAGTAGGGGGCAGCCGTCCAACCGGAGCGTTAGACGGCAGCGGCTACTCAAGGCGGCCCAGCCGGTACGAAATTCCTTGGACTTCCACGGACTTTTCCCGCACGCCCGATCGACACACCACTCGCCCCATCCACCTGAAGCGGCCCCTGAAGCGCACATCCTTCACGCCCTCGCCCCCAACGGCCTTTGCCTGCGCGAGTAGTTCCGTTAGCGCGGTGGCAGCCACTTCGGAACAGTCGCCTCGCCCTTGGGCCCGAGCGGTTACGAGCACCAGGTTCTCACCAACCGAATCAGGTTGTCCCGTGTAGAGGCGCACATTTCGAAGCTCAGGCCTCATGGCGTAGTCGATGTTGCCTTGCGCGTACGCGCATCCCCCCACAGTACTGATCAACACGAGTGCCACAACTCCACGTCGCCCCATATCTCGCCCCGCTCTGCGCCGTACCTGACCTGCCCAGGACCTTTCGTCCCGCCCCACGTCTGAAGTGCTGGCCTCTTGATCTGCTCGCATCCCCGCGAGCGACCCGGCCCCAACACCCCAGCTCCCGACAACCGCGCGCGTCAACTCGCCTCACCCCACCGCCTCGACCCTCACCGGAATCCCGTTCAGCACGGCATTCCCCGACGGCACGTCCATCGCTGCCTCATCCGTCAGCAGGTTGCTATTCACGCCCGCATGGCGTCTCGCCACGCCGAGCCGCGCACCCTCGCGGTCATGCCCCCAGCCATGCGGCAAGCTGACGACACCGGCTCGAATCGCGTCCGTCACCTCCACCGGCGCGACGACTTCGCCGACCCGCGAGCGCACCCGCACCTCATCCCCGCTCGACACGCCGAGACTTGCCGCGTCGTCCGGATGCATCTGCAGCGTGCAGCGGGCCTTGCCCCGCACCAGCCGCTCGACGTTGTGCAACCACGAGTTGTTCGAGCGCACGTCGCGGCGGCCGATCAGCACGAGGCCCTCGCCGCGCTCTTCTTCGAGCGCGATCCCGACGCGCACGAACTCATCCCGGATCGTCGCCGGCATCAGTTCGATCTTCCCTGACACGGTGCGCAGCACGTCGGGGATGCGCGGGGCGAGCGGGCCGAGGTCGATGCCGTGCGGGTTCTGCTCGAGTTCTTCGAGCGAAACGCGGTCGCCGTGCGCGCCCGCGCGCAGCATCAGGTCGAGGATGCGCTCGGGGCCGGGGCGGGACTGGCCGGATGCGATCAGCACTTCGACGTCTTCGCCGTGCAGCGGCGAAGCGGCTGCCGACACCGCCGCATCGGCGGCGGCGCGCACCAGCATCTCGTCGATCATGGCGGGATCCGCGTCGGCGCCCTTGCCCTGCGCGATCAGCGCGAGGCGCGCGAAGATCTCGTGCTCGGCGGGGCCGTCGGCTTCGAAGATCGCGCCGGAGAAGTTCGCCACCTGGCGGACGGCCAGCGAGTAGAGGCCGAGGTCGTAGTGGCTGCGCTCGAGAGGGGAGGGCGGCGGCAGGATCACGTCGGCGTGGCGCGTCGTCTCGTTCAGGTAGATGTCGACGCTGACCATGAAGTCGAGCCCGGCGAGGGCCGCGTCGAGGCGCGCGCCGTTCGGTGTCGAGAGCACGGGATTGCCCGCGATCGTGAGCAGCGCGCGGATCTGCCCCTCGCCCGGGGTCTCGATCTCTTCACTGAGCGTGGCGACCGGCAGCTCGCCCATCACTTCGGGCAGTCCGCGCACGCGGCTGTGGAAGCGCCCGGTCGTGAAGCCGCGTCCACCGGGCTTGCCGCTCTCGGCTCGTGCATGGGCGGGCCGATTGAAGAGCAGGCCGCCCGGGCGATCGAAGTGGCCGGCCAGCAGGGTCACGACATCGGCGGCCCACGACGACAACGTGCCGAACGCGACGGTGTTCACGCCGATGCGGCCATACACGGCGGCGCTCTCCGCATCGCGGATCTCGCCGGCGATGCGTCGGATCGTCGCGGCGTCGATCCCGGTGCGCTCGGCGACGGATTCCGGCGTGAAGGGCGCGAGCGCCTTGCAGAGCGCATCGAGGCCGTCGACGTGCGCGGCGAGCGCGCCGAGACGCGGCGGGCCGTTCTCGGCCAGCACGTTCGCGAGGGCGAGCAGCAAGAACACGTCGGTGCCCGGCCGGATTGCGAGGTGTTCGTCCGCGGCTTCCGCCGTGCGGGTGCGGCGCGGGTCGACGACGACGATGCGTCCGCCGCGTTCGCGGATCGCGCGCATGCGCGCCGGGAAGTTCGGCGCGGTGCACAGGCTGCCGTTCGATTCATACGGGTTGGCGCCGAGCATCAGCAGATACGCGGTGCGGTCGAGGTCCGGCACCGGGATCGTGCCGGGCGAGCCATAGAGCAAGCCGCTCGAGACGTGCCGCGGCATCTGGTCGACGGTGCTCGCCGAGAAGATGCTGCGCGTGCCGAGCGACTTCAGCAGCGGGCGCATGTAGAGCGAGCTCTCGTAGTTGTGCGCGTTGGGGTTGCCGAGATAGATGCCGAGCCCACTGCGGCCGTGGGCTTCGATGGCTCGCGCCAGTCCGGCATCGACGGCCGCGAAGGCCTCGTCCCAGCTGACGGCCTCGAACCCGTCGCCGCGCCGCACCAGCGGAGCGCGCAGCCGATCGGGGTCTTCGTGCAGATCGCGCAGGCTCGCGCCCTTCGGACACACGAAACCGCGCGAGAAGACGTCGTCGTCGTCGCCGCGGATCTTCGTCACGCGACCGTCCGCGACTTCGATCGCGAGCCCGCACGTGGCCTCGCAGATCGGGCATGTGCGGAAGTGGGTGGTGGTGGAAGTCGAGCCGGTCTGCGGGGCTACGCTCATGGGGGCCTCCGGGCGCGACGCGGGGAGTGGGTGCGGCGTCGCGGTCTCGGCATGGTGGAGCACGGCCTTCGGTCCGGCAAACCTCCAGACCTCCAGACCTCCGAACCTTCCAGCCTCCGAACCTCCCCACCTCCCAACCACCGTCGTCCGCGCGCGCGGGCTTCGACGGGCTAGAAGATCCAGTACCCGCCGTCGATCCGGATCACGTCGCCGGTGTGGTAGTTCGAAGCCTTCGAGGCGAGATACACCGCGATCCCCTCGAAGTCCTCGGGCGATCCCCAGCGCCGCGCGGGGGTCCGTCGCAT
>JANOFF010000010.1:0-7803 GCA_031413515.1 bacterium | reverse complement strand
GCCTGATCGGTGAGCTGCTCGCCGGAATCGGTATCGTAAGGAGCAACCGCGTAGCTTTTCCGGCGCAGGGCGCGGCCGGCCACCTGCTCGCAGAGCAGTTGCGAGCCAAAGGCCCGGATGCCGACCACACCGTTGAAGTCGCTCTGGATGCCCTCGAGACGCTTCAGCACGGTCGCGAGTTCACGCGGGTTGTTGACTTCCCAATCCTTCTGCGGCGCGAGGCGGATGCGCGCCCCGTTCGCGCCACCGCGCATGTCGGTACCGCGGAAGCTCGCAGCCGACGCCCAGGCTGTTCGAACCAGTTCGGGAACGGTCAATCCCGATGCGAGGATCCTGGCCTTCAGGTTCGCGGTATCGGCTTCGTCGATCAGCGGATGGTCGACCGCGGGGACCGGGTCCTGCCAGATCAGTTGCTCCTCGGGAACTTCCGCGCCGACATAGCGAGTGCGCGGACCCATGTCGCGGTGGGTCAGCTTGAACCACGCCTTGGCAAAGGCGAGTTCGAACTCCTTCGGGTTCGCCATGAAGCGCTGGGCAATCTTCCGATAGCTCGGGTCGACCTTCAGCGCGAGATCCGTCGTGAACATGATGGGCGCATGCCGCTTCGACGGGTCATGCGCATCCGGCACGATCTTCACCGCGTCCGCGTTCTCGGGAACCCACTGAGTCGCACCGGCGGGGCTCTTGGTTTTCACCCACTCGTAGGCGAACAGGTTGGTGAGATACTGGATGCTCCAGGTCGCCGGCGTCGCGGTCCAGGCACCTTCGAGGCCGCTGGTGATGGTGTCTCCGCCTTTGCCGCTGCCGCACTTGTTCTTCCAGCCGAGACCCTGCTCTTCGACACCGGCCGCGGCGGGCTCGGGTCCCACGCACTTGGACGGATCGCCAGCACCGTGCGCTTTGCCGAAGGAGTGCCCGCCGGCGATCAGCGCAAGCGTCTCTTCGTCGTTCATGGCCATGCGACCGAAGGTCTCGCGGATATCCTTCGCGGCCAGGAGGGGGTCCGGGTTGCCGTTCGGGCCCTCGGGATTCACGTAGATCAAGCCCATCTGGACAGCGCCGAGAGGCCTCGCGAGTTTTCGGTCGCCGCTGTAGCGCTTGTCGGCCAGGAATTCGGTCTCCGGGCCCCAGTAGACCAGGTCGGGCTCCCAGTCGTCCGTGCGCCCACCGCCGAAGCCGAAGGTCTCGAAGCCCATGGATTCGAGCGCGACATTTCCCGTCAAGACCATCAGGTCGGCCCACGAAACCTTCCGACCATACTTCTGCTTGATCGGCCAGAGCAGCCGCCGAGCCTTGTCGAGGTTGGCATTGTCGGGCCAGCTGTTGAGCGGCTCGAATCGCTGTTGACCGCCGCCTGCGCCGCCGCGTCCGTCCCCGACGCGATAGGTGCCCGCGCTATGCCAGGCCATCCGGATGAAGAACGGCCCGTAGGTGCCGTAGTCTGCCGGCCACCAGTCCTGCGACGTCTTCATCATCGTCTCGATGTCCTTCTTCAGGGCATCGAGGTCGACGCTCGCAAACTCCTTGGCGTAATCGAAGTCTTCGCCAATTGGATTGGACTCGGCGCCATGCTGCCGGAGTGGCGAGAGATCCAGCAGGTCGGGCCACCAGAATTGATTCGACCTCGGCTCATTCTGGGCATCAACCGGGCTGCCCGGCACCAGGAACGACGCGACGATCGCGAAGGCGGCCAGCGACTTCATAGACTGCTTGACCACTGGGTTCTCCTTGATGAATCAAATGATCCGATGGTAGTGACTCGGAAGAGTGACTCTGCTCTGGCCATGTGACAAGTTGATTGCCCTGCTTTCCGCAGTCTCCGCGCTTCGAACTTCGCCGGACTCACCAAGTCGATCGCAGTCCGGAACACCGCCATCCCGCTCTGCGGTGATGCGGCGGGCCACGCGGTGGTTCTCAGCTTTTCGATTGGATCTCCCCTTGTCCCAGCCTCGGCGGGGCTCATGCATACCAAGTCCCACTCGGGGGCGGGGCGTCGGATCCAACGCTTCCGCGTTGTGTGACTATTCGTCCGCTTCGAGCCGGCAAGCCAGAGAGGAAGGAGCGCAGTCGTTGTCCGCAGCGTCTCGCAGCCCCCGGTTTCAGATTCGCGGCCGAGCGACTAGGCTCGACCCGTGACTTCCCCGGACGCCGCAGCGGATCGCACGATGCTCGTCCGCATCATCGACGTGTTCCTGCGCGGCAACCTCGCGCCGCTGTTGATCGTGCTGTCGCTGATCGGCGGCGCGATCGCGCTCTGGGCCACGCCGCGCGAAGAGGAGCCGCAGATCGTCGTCCCGATGGCGGATCTCACCGTGTGGGCGCCCGGGCTTCCGGCGGCGGAGGTCGAACGCCAGATCTCGACGCGGGTCGAGAAGCTGTTCGCCCAGATCGACGGCGTCGAGGACGTCTACTCGATGTCGACCACCGGCATGGCGGTGGTGACGGTGCGCTTCTATGTGGGTGAGGATCGCGAGGACAGCCTCGTCAAGCTCTACAACAAACTCTGGTCGAACGTCGACCAGATCCCGAAGTCCGTCACGGGCTGGGTCATCAAGCCGCTCGAGATCGACGACGTGCCGATCGTGGTCGCGAGCCTCTGGAGCGCGCGTCCCGAGATCGACGACTTCGCGCTGCGGCGGATCGCCGAAGAAGTCGAGATCGCGCTGCAAGCCGTGCCGGGCACGAACCGCACGTCGGTGGTGGGTGGGCGCCCGCGCACTCTGCGTGTCGAGCTGCGCCCCGAGGCGCTGGCCGCGCGCCAGACCTCGGCGCTCGAGGTCGCCTGGGCGCTCGGGGTGTCGAACTCGCGCATGCGCGCGGGGGCGATCGATCGCGCCGATCTCCACATGGAGGTCGATGCCGGCGGCTTCGTGCAGAGCGCCGACGAGCTGTCTCGCGTGGTCGTGAATGTGGTCGACGGCGTTCCGGTCATGCTGGCCGACGTGGCGACGCTGCACGACGGGCCCTCCGAGCGCGCTTCGTACAGCTGGATCGGCTTCGGGGCCGCGGACGCGGGCGAGGCCGCGGTGCCCGAGGGCGCGGACGGCGGACTCTTCCCGGTGGTCCACGTGGCGGTCGCCAAGCAGAAGGGCGCCAACGCGGTGTCGGTGGCCCGCGCCGTCGAGCAGCGGCTCGAGGAACTCGCACGCACGCATCTGCCGGAGGGCGTCTCGATCCGGGTCACCCGCAACCAGGGCGAGACCGCCAACGAGAAAGTGAACGAGCTCGTCGAAGGGCTGGTCGTCGCGGTCGTGATCGTGATCGCGTTGATCGCCTACGCGCTCGGCTGGCGCGAGGCGATAGTCGTGGTGATCGCCGTCCCGATCACCTTCGGGCTGACGCTGCTCGTCAACTATCTGGCCGGCTACACGATCAACCGCGTCACGCTGTTCGCGTTGATCCTGGCGCTCGGGCTCGTGGTCGACGATCCGATCGTCGATGTCGAGAACATCTTCCGTCATCTGCGCATGCGGCTCGAGCCTCCGCTCGAAGCCGTGCGCACGGCGGTCAACGAAGTGCGGCCGCCGATCCTGCTAGCCACCTTCGCGGTGATCATCTCGTTCGTCCCCATGCTGTTCATCACGGGGATGATGGGCCCCTACATGCGGCCGATGGCGCTGAACGTGCCGCTCTCGATGGTGATGTCGCTGGTGGTGGCGTTCACGATCACGCCCTGGCTCTCGTATCACGCCCTGCGGCGCCACGCCGAGCAGAGCCACGACGCGGCACCGCCGCTCGAGCAGCAGCTCGCCTATCGGATCTACGCGCGCGCGTTGCGGCCGTTTCTCGATCAGCGAAGTGCGGCGCGCGCGCTGCTGATCGGCACGGGGCTGCTGTTCGTCGCTGCGGTGGCGCTCGGGGCGCTGCGGCTCGTACCGCTCAAGATGCTGCCCTTCGACAACAAGAACGAATTCCAGATCGTGATCGACGCGCCGGAGGGCACGACTCTCGAACGCACGGATGCGATCGCGCGGCGCCTGGCCGGTGTGCTCGCGGCGGCGCCCGAAGTGCGCGACTTCACGCTCTACAGCGGCGTGCCGAGCCCGATGGACTTCAACGGCATGGTGAGGCACCAGTTCCTGAGAGCCGGCGTGAACCAGGGCGAGATCCGCGTCTCGCTGGCGCCGAAGCACGCACGCTCGATGCAGTCGCACACGATTGCGCTGCGGCTGCGGGATCGCCTCGAAGCCGAAGCCGCCGCCGAGGGTGCGAAGATCGCGATCGTCGAGATTCCGCCCGGGCCGCCCGTGCTCTCGACCATCGTCGCCGAGCTGTACGGCGATCCCGACACGCCGTACGAGGAACTTCGCCAGGCCGCACGAGCGGTCGAAGCGCGACTCCAGCAGGAGCCGCAGGTGCGCGACGTCGATTCGACGGTCGAGGCAGAACACGCGCGCCTGATGCTGCGCGTCGATCAAGAGAAGGCGGCGCTCTCGGGCGTGGCGCGCGAGGACGTCGCCCAGACGCTGGCGCTCGTGCTCGGCGGGCTCGAGGCCACGCAGCTGCACATCGAGGGCGAGGTGAATCCGCTGCCCGTGCAGGTGCGCGTCGCGCGGGACGAGCGCTCGGGTCTCGAACATCTCGATGCGCTGACGGTGAAGGGCCGGCCCGGCATCGTGCGCGTGCGCGAGGAGGGCGGGCTTCGCGAAGCGCCGATCCCGATGCTGCGCTTGGGAGAAGTCGTCGAGTCGCAGGAGATCCCGGCCGAGTTCGCCATCTACCACAAGAACCTCGAGCGCGTCGCGTACGTGTATGCCGAACCGGTCGGGCGCCCGCCCGCCGACGTGATCCTCGATGTGGACGCGGATCTCGTCGAATCCGCGCTGCCCGCCTCCTCGCTGAACGAAGCCGCCGAGCCCGCCGAGCCGCGGCCGCTCTGGCAGCGCACCTATTTCTCGATCGGCGGCGGCCTGCCGTGGAGCTTGCCGGCGGGCACGCGCGTGGTCTGGAACGGCGAGGGGGAGTGGCAGATCACCCTCGACGTCTTTCGCGATCTCGGGATCGCGTTCGGTGCCGCGCTCGTCGGCATCTTCTTCCTGCTGGTCTATCAGACGGGCAGCTATGCGATGCCGTGGATCCTGATGATCTCGATCCCGCTCACGCTGATCGGCATCCTGCCGGGCTTCTGGCTCTTGAATGTGCTCTCGGGTGCGGACGTGGCGGGCCACCCGAACCCGGTCTTCTTCACCGCAACGGCCATGATCGGCATGATCGCGCTGGCCGGCATCGCGGTGCGAAACGCCATCCTGCTGATCGAGTTCGTCCACGAGGCGCTGCGTCGCGGCGAGGGGCTTCGCGAAGCGCTGCTGCAATCGGGCGCGATCCGCACGCGCCCGATCGTCTTGACGGCCGGGACCGCGATGCTGGCCGCGATCCCGATCGCCCTCGATCCGATCTTCTCGGGACTCGCGTGGTCGCTGATCTTCGGCTTGTTCGTCTCGACCGCGTTCACGCTGCTGGTCGTGCCCGTCACGTACGATCTCGTGTATCGAGACCGTCCGGGACATGGCCTCCGCGAACACGGCGCAGTGCCAGCACAGAACCCACCGACCGATGCAGAGCATCGCGTGGATGAAGCGAGGGAGGGAACGTGAGCATCGCGCGTCGCATCCTCGAACTGAGCGCGGGCGTGGCCGGCCTGGCGGTCTTGCTGGTCTGGCTTTCGGGCGGCTGCGGCGAGCAGATCGAGCCGGGCACCCTCGAGTCGACCGCGCAGCCGTTGCCGGCCGACGCCCGGGTCGAGATCGCCGAATCGATCCGCGAACCCCAGGTCGAACTCGCCAGTGGCGCCGTGGCGGCCGCCGAGCAGACGACCGTCTCGTCGAAGATCCTGGCGCGCATCGAATCCATCTCGGTGCGGGCGGGCAGCGTGGTCGCGCGTGGCGACCGCTTGATCAAACTCGACGAGCGCGATCTCGCCGTGCGCGTCGCCGAGGCCAGCGAAGAACTGCAGGGCGCCAAGGCGCGCGACGAACTGGCGCGCAGCGAACTCGCCCGCGTCGAAAAACTGATCGCCGCGAACGTCGCCTCGCAACAGCAACTCGAACGCGCGCGCTCGGAGGCGCAGGTGTCGGCCTCCGGCGTGCAGGCGGCGCGGCAACGGCAGAACGACGCCGAAGTCGCGCGCTCGTACGGCGACATCCGCTCGCCCGTCGACGGCCGCGTCGTCGACCGCCTGGCCGAGCCCGGTGACACGGCGGCACCCGGCGTGCCGCTGCTGCGCATCTACGACCCCGGCACCCTGCGCCTCGAAGTGCCCGTGCGCGAATCGCTCGCCGTGCAGCTCACTACCGGTCAGACGCTGCGGGTCGAGATCGACGCGCTCGGGCTCACGTTCGACGGCGCGATCGCCGAGATCGTCCCGTTCTCGGAGCCCGGCGCGCGCACCCTGCTCGTGAAGGTGAGCCTGCCGCCGGATCCGCGTCTCTATGCCGGCATGTTCGGCCGCGTGCAGATCCCGGCCGGCGAGCGGCAGGTCATTCGCGTACCGGTGGAGGCCGTGGGCCGCACGGGCCAGCTCGAATTCGTGCGCGTGGTGGATGAAAGCGGCCGCGCGCAGCGTCGCATGGTGACGACCGGCGCGCAGGACGATGCCGGGCGGGTCGAAGTGCTGAGCGGGTTGGGAGAGGGGGAGAGGGTGGTGCGGTAGGGGGGATTGGGCTCACGACTCAGCGGGTAGCCGGTCTCGCCGCCACGACTTAGCATCCGAATGTGGCCACGCCGCAAGCGATCGAACAGGCGATTCGGATCGGTGATGTGCAGGCGATTCGCCGTGAGATGCTGTCGTTCGCTCAGTGTGCGGCGGTCGCCACCCGGCCGAGCACGGCGGTGTTCTGGTCGGGTGGACTGGATGTCGCGCTGCGGCTGGCGAGAGACCGGAACCAGCGACGGCGTCTGTTCGAGCCCGCGAAGCAGACGCTCGAAGACACGCCCGGCGGACAGATCCTCGAGGCCCTCCAGCCTCAGCTCGTGCGGCTCCTCGATTGGAAGACGGAGATCCGCCCCGCCTGGGCGGCGCTCTCGAGAAGATTCGCCGAACAGGCGAGCGGCATCGTCGACGTCGTCCTGGCGGGCGACGGGCCGCGGTATTCACAGGTGCCGTACGACGAGACGTCGATCTTCTTCACCGAAGAACTCGACCGACTGTCCGGCATGTTCCGTTCCAATCCGGCAATCAAGTTCGTCCGGTACTTCCGGGTCGAGAGCGATCAAAACGGCTCACGTCTCGTGGAGCAACCCGCCTTGATCCAGATCGGCGGTCTGTCGGGAAACAGCTGACGGCCGGTGCCGTTCGCGCAAGGGAGTCGTCGGATACAAAACGTCGGGACTTATCGACAAGTCCCGACGCGTGATCCGGGGGCTGTGGCGGGAATCAGCGAGAGACGGCTGGCCGCTTCATCACCGCAACCGCCGCACACTCCGCGCATAGGCGGACGCGATCACCGCTTTGTCGCGTGCCGCCTCCGTGCACAGATGCCGCGCGCTCGGGCGGATGCCGACGCGGCCGAGGTCGAGGCGGTCGGCGTCCCAGCAGGTCTGCACCGTGATGTCGGCCTGCGTGTGGCCGTCGCTGTGCTCGCGGCACGCTTGCTCGAGCAGGCCGAACTCGCGGCGGTCGAGCGAGAAGACCCGGCCGTTCAACTCTCTGGCCAGTTCGGCGGCGCGCGCGTCCGCTACAACGGCCTGACGCTCGCGCGACGGAACGGCGCGAACCCACGCGTCGTCGAGTTGTTCGCGTTTCTGCACGACGTGCGCCGCGAGCACGACGGCCACGATCGCCACCACGGCGCGCGCGCCGCCGAA
>JANOFF010000009.1:0-28953 GCA_031413515.1 bacterium | reverse complement strand
TTTTCAAGAGCCTGTACCGGTTCGCCCGGGACGAAGGCTACCCCGTGAAAGAACAGTGGTTCCCCACCCTGCCGGCGGCGGACCGCGCCGAGGTCGCCACCCTGCTGAACCGGCCGCTCGCGGAACAGTCGGCCCCACCCGAAAACGTCGCGCGCCTGCAGCGCCGGCTCGACGAATACCTGCGCGGCTACACCGAGATCATGGTCGACGCGGCGCCGCCGGAGCGGCCCGGTTCCTGACGGAAACCAGAAGGCACCGTGTAACCAGAAGTTGGATGCGCCCGCATGATCTTTGACCTCGACCAGCGCACCGCCGCCTTGAGCGTCGGTGAATTTGCCGGCTTCGTCCTCGGACCGCGCGACGGGGGCGAGGGCGGCGCCGCCGGCCGCTGGCGCGCGCAGCTCGGCACGCACTGGCATAACGAACTCCGCACCCGCACCGCCGCCGTGGAACCCGCCGCGGAATTCGAGGTGTCGATCGCCGGCCGGATCGCGCACCGCGGCTGGACGCTCACGCTCACCGGCCGCATCGACCAGCTGATCCGGGCCGGGTCCGCGCTCACCCTGCGCGAAATCAAGACCGTCACCCGCAGCCTGCCGGCCGACGAGGCCGAGCTGCGGGCGGAGCACCCGGACTATTTCATCCAACTCGCGTGCTACGGCGCCCTCGCCCGGCTCGGCGCCCTCACGCCGGCGGCCCCGCCGGCGCTGGGTTCGCTGCGGACGGAACTCGTGTTCGTCGAAACCGGCAGCGGACTCGCGCAGACGATCCTGCTCACAACGGCCGACGACGGGATCTTCCGCGCGCAGCTCGAGCGCTGCATCGAGTTCCTCAATCTGCGCCAGCGCGCCCGCGAGCGACTGCGCGGACTGCGGTACCGTCCCGCCTTCACTGCGCCCCGCCCCGGCCAGGAGACGACCCAGGCCGAACTCACCGCGCTGTTCGAACGTCATCCGCACGTGCTCTTCGAGGCGCCCACCGGCTTCGGCAAGACTGGAACGCTGCTCGAATTTGCCCTCGGCCAGCTCCGCTCCGGCCACTTTGATCGCGCGCTCTACCTGACCAGCAAATCCACCGGACAACTCCAGGTTGTCCGCACTCTGGCCGGCATGACGGGGCCGGCGGAGCCGGCGATGCCGGCGAGTAAGGGGGAAGGTGTAAGGAGTAAGGGGAAAGGTATAACGGGCGAGGGGGCACTTGCGGGCGCGGGGCAGGCTTCCGCCCCGAGACCTTACTCCTCAAACCTTACACCTTACACCGCCACCGCGGCTCCGAGCAAAACGCCGCCATCGCCTGCGACGACGGCATCGACAACGACGGGGACACGCTGATCGATCTCGCGGACCCCGGCTGCGTCGATTCCAGCGATACTTCCGAGCTGAACAGCGCCGTCGCGTGCCAGGACGGTGTCGACAACGATGGGGACGGCCTCATCGACCTCGCAGACCCGGGCTGCGTCGACGCTGCCGACACGTCGGAGCAGAACAGTGCGGTCGCGTGTGACGATGGCGTCGACAACGACGGGGACGGGCTGGTCGATGTGAGCGATCCCGGCTGCGCGAACCCGGCCGATGCATCCGAACAGAACAGCGCGGTCGCCTGCGATGACGGCACCGATAACGACGGGGACGCGCTGATCGATTTTGCGGATCCGGGCTGCGGGAACGTCTCCGATCCATCGGAGCAGAACAGTGCGGTGGCGTGCGACGACGGCATCGACAACGACGGCGACCTGCTGATCGACTGGCCGGCGGACCCGGAATGCTCGAATGCAATCGACACGAGCGAGGGCTCGACCGCGCCGCAGGTTCCCATGCTGGGGCCGATCGGCCTGCTCGCACTCGCCGGAGCGCTCGTCGCGACCGCTGGCGCCGCTGCGACGAGAGAGCGGCGGCGCGCGCCGACGATGAGGGAGTGAAGTTCACCGGCGCTGGCCCGCGACTGAACGCAGGGACCCGAGAAGTTGATGCGCTCGTTCAATGCATGAGCGACCGTGGGAACCCATCGGGGTCCAGGCGAGGCAAACGTCGATTGTGACGAACGCTCCACCCCATTCGGGAACGTGCGGAGCCACCTCGTCGAATCCGACCATGTCTGGTCGGGACGGCGGGATTCGAACCCGCGACGAAACCCCTGTACTGAATCTCGCAGTGCATCAAGCCCGCACCTAGGCCCGATTGTTGCGCTGCGATGCGCAACCACGGAGCGTCCGGAACCATCGCCCCGCCGTCCATTCGGCGTCCGACTCGAATCGAGTCGCCGGACCTTCGTCGGTCAGGTTCGATCCCCGACAGCGGGCATTCCGGTCGGATTCCTATCCCGCTCCGCCTTTGTCGTTTCAGCGCGAGACACCCGCCGCCGTTCTTGCCGACCCCGAAAACCAGTTCCGCCCTTTCCATCCAGACGACCTTTCCTATTCCGGGTGCAGAGACCGTACGGCGTGCGCTCGGGACGCGAAGCGTTCGTACATCGCAGACCGAGCCCGGCGGCGCAGCCGCCCGCATCCCGCTACGGAATCCGAATCGAGATTCCCGAACCCGCGAACAGGTCGTCGGCCGCATCATTCAGCCCGGCGCCCACGCGGATGTCCCATTGGATGTTGTCGGTGATCTGCCAGGTGAGGCCCGTATCGAAGTACTGCTGGCTGCCACCGCTGTCGGCGCCGGTCGGCGCGAACATGAACCACTCGGCGTACATGCCGACCGTCTCGGTCACCGCGTATCCGCTGGTGATCGATTGCGCGAACTCGACGTAGAAATCCTCAGCGTCATCGTCGAGCGAACGATTGATCTGGCTGCTGCCTGCGATCGAGAAACGCTCGGTGATGTCCCAAGCGTAGAGGTAGTTGATGCCCGGCAGCACTTCATTCGCAGTCAAGTCGTTCGAACCGCTCGGCACCGTCATCTGCAGGATCACGCCGGTTTCCGGGAACACGCCGCTCTGCGGTGTGAGTGCGAGCTTGGTGCCGAGATACAGATCTTCAGCCCCGCTGAGCATCTCATCGCTGCCTGTGAATACGGTCTCCGCCGACGCGCCGTAGTTGAATCCGACCCTCATTTCGAGCCACTGCGCGAGAATTCCGATCCGGATCAGCGTCTCCGGAAACGAGTTCTCGTGAAAGCTCCCGTTCTCGCTTTCGTCGTAGGTATAGGTGTAGCCGGCCTCGATCTGCACCACTCCCATGCCGACCGTGACCGCCGACTCGGTGAAGTCGGGCCGATCGGTGACCAGCGGCTCAGCGAGATCCGGTCCGCCGCGGACCGTCGGGCCGTAGCCCCACTGAAGCAGCGTGCCCGGCTCATCAGAGGCCGATGCTTCGCGACTGCCGACAGCGGATGCGAGCACCAGAGCGAGCAACCAGAGTGCGGTTGAATCATGACGACGCATCATCACCCCGCCTTCGAACCCACATCACGGTGAACGCCGCGGTCCGCTGCGATTCTCATCCGGGCGAGAGTAGAACGAGGCTGCGTTCGGAGGCGAGGTCGAGTGGACTCGGAACAGGCTCGTCGCCCCCCCCGGCCAGCTGGGATCGGGAGATCTGCGGCACGACCCCGATTTCATCCTCGGTCCACCGTCATGCGGATTCGGCGCGCCGGGCAAGCACGCGGAGGACGGAGAGGAGAAGAACGCGGCTCGAGGCGCCGATCGCGGACCGTCACCACTTCTGGCGATGGCCACGCGCTCGATCCGGGTGGATCTTCGAACGAACGCCGCATCCAATGTGGCCGGGAGTCAGACATCCGTGGACCCGAAAGACGACGCTCACTCATCCTATCCGTTCGACCCATCGACCGGCCGCCCGCGCAGGGGCGGATCGAAGCGGTCTGACATAAGTCATGACCGACTCCTGACCGTCGACACGGTCCAGGCTGCGCGGAATCAACTCGTGGGAGCCCTCGCGTGGCTCGCGATCGCCTTGCTGCTGCTCGCTGCGGCCCCGACGGCGCGCGCGGTGGTGTTCGTGGTGGATACGACCTCGAACGCATCCGACGCGTTGCTCAGCGACGGCCTCTGCAACGTCGGATCGGGGCAGTGCTCGCTGCGCGCCGCGATCGAGCAGGCAAACGCCACGGCCGGCTTCGACCGCATCGAGTTCGCGATTCCGGGCCCCGCGCCTCACGAGATCCTGATCGGAACCGCGCCCGTGATCCTCGAATCGGTCGTGATCGATGCCACGACGCAGCCAGGCTCGAGCGTGAACACGCTGGCGGTCGGGACCAACGCTGTTTTCGGGATCAGCCTCTCGGCGCTGTTCGGAACAGAAGTCGATCTCCACGTCGATGCACCGAACGTCGACATTCGCGGCTTCTCGATCCATGACCCCAGTTACGTCGACCCCACCTTCGACACCGGTCCCTGTGTCGTCTTCGGTCCGAACAGCATAGGCTCGCGCTTCCGCGGCAATCGAGTCCATGGCTGCACAGGAGCAGCTGCCATTCAGGTCGACGGCGACCGCGTGCGGATCGGCGACAGCGCGCTGGCGTCGCGCAATCGGATCTCCGGCAACACGGCCGGAATCCTCGTTACGGGCGACGACAACTTCATCGTCAACAACCTGCTCGGCACGACCGCATCAGGCGACATGCCGGTCGGCAACGGGGGCCGGAACATCGAACTCGCCGGCGACGGCAACACCGTCCTGGACAACACTCTGGTCACAGGCGTCTCGGGCGTGACGATCAGCGGCGACCAGAATACGCTGGCGCGCAATCGGATCGGCGGCCTGGAAGCCCTCGGCCTCGGCAACATCTTCGGTGTGGAGATCTCAGGCTCGGCGAATCAGATCGGGATTCCGAGTGCCGGTCTGGTGCAGGGCAACGAGATCTTCGGCAATGCCGTCGGCGTATGGATCGAGGCTCCGGGCGGAGGGAATCTCGTCCGGGGAAATCGGATTGGCGGACCCGGTAGGGCGAACGGCGGCGTCCGGATCAGCGGCTCGAGCGGCAACATCGTCTCGGAGAACGAGATCCACGAGAATGATCAAGGTCTCTGGATTCTCGAGGCGAGCTTTCCGAGCATTCCTGCGATCGACAACACGATCCGCGCCAACCGCATCTGGGGCAACGCAGATTTCAACTTGATGCTCGGGCCCAGCGGGTCGCCCCACGACGACGCCCCGGTCGGGCTTGCCCCGGACCTCGACGAAGGAGCGAATCACCTGCAGAACCCCCCGCACATCACGGGCGTTTCGGCTTCGCAGGGTCAGACGGTGATCACGGGCAACATCGACGCGCGGGCGGGCTCCTACACGCTCGACTTCTTCTCGAACCCCGTGTGCAGCGGCAGCCAGCGCGCGGGCGATTCCTACCTCCGCGCGGGCGAGTACTACCTCGGTTCGGCAGCGCTCGACGCGACGGGCACGTTCACGAACCCGCGCACGGCCTTCTCGTTCACGCTCCCGGTGACAGCGCAGGGTCGCGGCTTCACGGCGACCGCGACCGACGTCGACGGGAACACGTCCGAGTTCAGCGCCTGCTACACGGCCGCGATCACGGGCGGAGCCGACCTCGTCGTCACGGGCACGTCGTCTTCGTCGATCTCGCTCGATCCCGGCGCCGTCGTGCCGTTCTCGATCCGGCTCGTGAATCGCGGTCCCTTCGTGGCGACGAACGTTCCGGTCGTCGTGACGCTTCCGCCGGGCTTCCTGTCGGGTTGGTCCGCCAGCCCGGGCTACGACGCCGGCACCGGAATCTGGACGGTGCCGAGCCTCGCGGTGGGTGCGCCCTGGCGCAGCTCGACTTCGAGGGCACGGTGGATCTGGCGGCGGGCGGGACGTACACCATCGACGCCCGCGCCGAGACCGGACTCTCCCAGCTCGACCCGAACAGTCTGAACAACGCCGCCCAGATCAACCGCTCCGTGCGCTCGGGCGCGGATCTCGTCGTCAACCAGACCGCGCCGGTTTCGGCAGAGGACGGTGAACTCGTGAGCTTCGACGTGACCGTCCTCAATCGCGGCCCGTACGACGCCACGAACGTGACCGTGACCGGCCAGCTCGATGCCGGTCTGGTCTTCGATGGCTCGGATGCTCTCCCGTTCCGCTTCTCGTATCTCCCGACCACCCGTCGCTGGACCTGGGATGCAGAAGATCTACCGGATCAGGCGACCGCGAGTGTCCGCGTGGATGCGCGGGTCGCCGCGACGCTCGCACCCGACGCAGAGATGCAGCACACCGTGAGTGCGTTCGCGGCGAGCCCGAGCGATCCGTTTCCTTCGCTATCGACGCAGGTGGTGGGGCTCGGTCGCGCCGTGGACCTCGCGGTGACCGAGCTCGCGAGATCTACGTGGAACGCGGATGACGATCTTGGTTTTACGCCCGTCGGAGGCTGGGCTGCGACCGTTCTCAACAGGGGCCCCGGGCCGATCGAAGGCTTCATGGTCCGAGTCGACTGCGACAAATCGCGACTCTACGTACGATCGACCAGCAGCGTCCCGTCATCGCTGTCCTGTCCCTCGAGCCTCGAAGAGGCAATCGAGTGCCCCCTCGTATGCTCGGTGGGACCTACGGAGATAGATGACGAACTCCTCTTGCACTTCACGAGCGACACGTTTGACACACCGGACCGCGGCGTCGAAATGATCACCGTATCAATCGAGCCGGATCCTGCCTTTCCATACTTCGACCCGAACGGCGCGAACGACAGCAGGACTCTGGCGGCTACCCTATATCGTTGCGGCTTGATCGGCATCGAAGGCCCGATCGTGGTGGGTCTGGTGATGCTGCTGCGCAGGCGCAAGGAGCGCGCCGCCATCCGTCGCAGCTTCCCCGGCGCAGCGCTCGCGCTGGCGCTGCTGCTCGGCGGATCCGCGCGCACCGCGGACGCCACGCCCGTCACGCTCGCGATCGATTCCAGCGCCAGCAGCGCAACGGTCTCGATCACGAGCCCGCTCGGCTCGCCACCGCCTGTCTCCGTCTCGCTCTCGGGCAGCCTCGACGCCGACGTGTCACTCGGGATCGAGGCGCCCTTCGGGCTCGTCGGGCAGAGCCTCCAGCTCACGGGCGGCGCGATCGCGCTCTCGGACTTCTCGATCGGGCTGTCGAGCCTGCTGCTCTACGACCTCGCGTTCACGGGAAGCGGCGTCGGCGGCCGCATCTCGGGGCCGAGCGCGACCGGCTTCGCCGCCGCGCCGGGCCTCTCGCTCTTCGATCTCTTCGGCGCGTCGCTCAGCTTCGACACCGGCACGATCGACACGAACGGAACCTACTATGGCTTCCCCGTCAGCGAGACCTTCGATCTCGCCGACTTCCCGTTCGTCTCGGTCTTCGCAGCCAACTCTGTCTCACAGCTCCAGGTCGTCGACCTCGGAGCGGGAGCGGCCGGCCTGCGCCTCGCGATTCCGTTCTCGGCGCCATTCCAGCTCGTGTTCGACAGCGAGCCCGTCACGATGACGATCGCCGGCACGCTCGTGGTTGCGGGTCCGAGCGTCGTGCCGGAGCCCGGAACCGCGACACTGCTCGCGCTGGGCCTCGTCGTCCTGGCCGCCCGTCGGCGATCCCATGATTCCTGCTCTTCGTAGAAGACCTCGATCGTTGGACTGGAACCCCCTTCGCCGCACGAGCGATCGCCCGACTGCAGCCGATCCGGAAGGCGTCCCGCTCACTCTGCACCCGAGCGCGGCGCTCACGACACGACGCCCAGGCCCGCCAGCCGATTCACCCGCGCCCCGGGCGCCAGTGGTATTCGACGTCGGGCTCGCTCTCGGGCGGCGGGCTCACGCCGAACTTCACCGCGACCAGGCGCTCCTTCTCGTAGAAGGCGCATGCCTTCGTGTTGCGGACGTGCGTGTGCAACTCGATGCCGGACGGTGACAGCGCGATCGCATGGCGCAGCAGCGCCGACCCGACCCCCTGGCGCTGCGCGGTCGGATGCACGTACAGGCGATCGACGTAGCTGTCGCGAATCGCCAGGAAGCCGAGGATCCGTTCCCCGTCGACGGCGATCCAGAGCGCACAGCGCGGCCGGATGTGCGACAGGAAGAAGCCCCGATCGTCGCCGACGCTGCGGTCGCGCTCCTGTGGGATGAAGTCGTACGTGTCGCGCTTGGTCTCGTGCCAGAGCACGATCACCGACTCGATCTCGGACTCGCACGGCGTTCGGGTCTTGATCATGCGTGCACGCTAGCGGATGCGACACCGTCGCCTCGGACGAGACCGGTTGAAGTCTCCTTGCGAGTCGACTAAGACAGAGGACTTCGGGCGAGACAGTGGCGAGGGCGGGGTCATGGCAGAAAAGCACGCGAGGGCGGTGCACGTCCGTGTCGAGCGGATCCACGACGAGGTCGCGGTCGTCACGCTCGATGACCCGAAGACCCTCAACGCGCTCGGCGACGAACTCGTCGCCGAATTGCGCGAGGCGCTTCGCACGCTGGCTGCAGACGCCGCGGTGCGGGTGGTGGTGCTGACCGGCGCGGGGCGCGGCTTCTGTTCCGGGCACGCCTACGACGGGCTCGAGCAGGTCGGACATCGCGACGCGTCGGTGCAGGCGCGTCTCGCCAACCAAAACGCCTACTCGGACCTCGTGCTGCAGATCAACGAGCTGCCGCAGATCGTGATCGCCGCCGTCAACGGTCCGGCGGCGGGCGGCGGGCTTGCGATCGCGCTGGCTGCGGATCTCCGCCTCTGCTCCGAGTCGGCGCGCTTCAACGCCGCCTTCATTCGCGTCGGTGTCTCGGGCTGCGACGTCGGCACGAGCTACCTGCTCCCGCGCATCGTCGGACCGACCCTCGCGTTCGAGATGATGCTGACGGGCCGACTGATCGACGCCGAGGAAGCACTGCGCGCCGGCCTCGTGCTCGACGTCGTTCCCGACCCCGAGCTCGTCGCGACGGCGCTCCGGCTGGCGGACGCGGTCGTCGCGAACGGCCGCTTCGCCGTCGCGATGACAAAACGCGCGATGTGGGCCGCGCTCGATGCCGCGAGCCTGCGGCACGCCATGCTGCTCGAGGACCGCACGCAGGTCATGTGTCTGCAGTCCGGCGAGATCGAGCAGGCGGTGGCCGCGTCACGATCGCGCGTCCGACCCGCCGACTGGCGACGGAGCGGGCGATGACGGCTCCGGGGCTCCAGACCGTGCGGGGTCACTGCGACCCGCGCTTCCAGCGCGTGCGGGAGGAGTTCGATCGTAACTTCGCCGAGCGCGGCGAATCGGGCGCCTCGCTGTGCGTGTTCGTCGATGGCGAGCCCGTCATCGATCTCTGGGGCGGTGTGGCGGACGAGCGCACCGGTAGACCCTGGGAGCGGGACACGCTCAACGTGGTCTTCTCCTGCACGAAGGGCCTGACCGCGATCTGCGGGAATCTGCTCGTCGATCGGGGACTGCTCGACCTCGACGCCCCGGTCGCGCGCTACTGGCCCGAGTTCGGGCAGCAGGGCAAGGCCGCGATTCCGGTGCGCATGCTGTTCAATCATCAGAGCGGTGTCTGTCACGTCGCCGAGCAGGTGCCGCGCCGCGGCTTCAACGACTGGCAGCAGATGGTCGGCATGCTCGAGCGCACACCACCGTTCTGGACACCCGGCACGCGCGCGGGCTACCACGGAATGACGTTCGGCTGGCTGATCGGCGAACTGGTGCGCCGCGTGACGGGCAAGAGCATCGGGACCTTCTTCCGCGAAGAGATCGCCGAGCCTCTCGGGCTCGACGCCTGGATCGGCCTGCCCGCCGCGCACGAGCCGCGCGTCGCGAAGTCGATCCCCTTCGACCTCGGCCTGCCACGCCCACCCGCCTGGGTCCCCCTCGAGGCCGCCGCCCGGCTCATCAAGAGCACGCCTCCGCTGCGCCGCGCCGCGACTCGGCGCTTCGAGCGCGCGCTCGCCGCCAAGGGGCTGCCCGTCGAGCTGGCGGCCGCCGCGGTCGAGACGCTCGGCAGCCTCCGCTACCGGATCGCGACCAACTCGGGCGATTGGCTGCCCGAAACCTTCGACGAGCCGGCGGGCCATGCGGCCGAGATCCCGGCCGGCGGCGCGGTCGCGAACGCGCGCGGGCTGGCCGGCGCCTATGCGCCGTTCTCGCTGGGTGGCGCGATGCGCGGCGTGCGGTTCGTCGGCGAGGCGACGCTGGCCGGCATGCGCACGGTGCAGTCCGCGCAGGCGATCGACGCCGTGATCGGCGTGCCGACGACGTACACGCTCGGCTTCAGCAAATCCTGGCGGCCAGTGCGCGGCTCGGGTGTGGTGATCGGTGAGGATGCATTCGGCACGCCCGGTCTCGGTGGACAGATGGGCTTCGCCGATCCCTCGTTCCGGCTCGCGTTCGGCTACACGATGACGAAGCACGGGCTCGGCACGGCGCTGAACGCGCGTGCCCAATCGCTGATCGACGCGACCTACCGGGTCCTCGGTTCGCCCGGCTGCGAGCCGGGGTTCTGGATCCGACCCCGCTGATCGGGCGGCGAGCCCGCAATCACCCCGCCTTCACGCGCTCGGCGCGCAGCTGTGTGCGGCGCACCTTGCCCGCGTCATCGCGCAGCGGCTGGTCCACCCGCTCGACACTGCGCGGCACCTTGTAGGGGGCGAGCCGGGCACGCACCCAGGCGATCAGGTCGGCGTCGGCGACTTCTTCGCCGGACTCGCCGAGTTCGACGAGCGCATGCGGCACGCTGCCGAGGTCCTCGTCGGGCAGGCCGATCACGCACGAGGAGCGCACGGCCGGGTGCTCGTCGAGCGCCGCCTCCACTTCTGCGGGATACACGTTCGAGCCGCCCACCAGGATCATGGCCGTCGAACGATCGGCCAGGTAGAGATAGCCGTCCGGGTCGAAGTGGCCGTTGTCTCCGAGCGACTCCCAGTTGTCGGCCGCGCGGCGCGCAGTCGCACCGATGTAGCGGTAGGGAACCGGATCGTCAGCGCCGCGGCGCATCCAGATCTCGCCGACCTCGCCGGGAGCCAGCGGGCCCACGCCGTTCGCGTCACGGATCTGCATCTCCCCGAGCATCACGCGACCGACGCTGCCCGGGTGGGCGAGCCACTCGCCACCGGTGACGACCGTCATCGCCTGGAGTTCGGTGCCGCCATACAGCTCGAGGATCTTGTCGGCGCCAAGCCAGTCGATCCAGGCGCGCTTCAGCCAGGGTGGACAGGCCGACGCCATGTGGAAGACCACCTCCAGGCTCGACAGATCACGGGCTGCACGCTCCGGCTCGGGCAGGCGCCAGATCCGCAGCATCATGGTCGGCACCTGGTAGAGCCAGCGCGCCGAATGGCGCTCGACCAGACGCAAGCACTCGCTCGCGTCGAAGCGCGGCATCAGGATCACGTGGTTGCCGCGCACGAGCCCGACCGTCAGGGCCGCGAGTGGTGCGTTGTGGGAGAGCGGACCGGGCACGAGCATCGTCGAGTGCGACGGGATGCGCAGCAATTCGCCGAGCGGCGCGAGCGCCTCGACGGTCCCGGCCTGCTCGGCCACGATCAACTTGGGTCGACCGGTACTGCCGCCGCTCGTCATCACCTTCCAGGGCAGTGGCGGAGCGGCGACGGGCGGAGCGGTTGCGATCTTTGCCGAAAGGTCGGCGAGGCCGAGCACCGTGCGGCCGGGCGCGTCCTCGGGCGCGAGTCCCACGACGACCGCTGGGTCGGCGAGCGCCACGATCGCGCGACGTTCGGGCGGTGCGAGCTTGTGCGAGACGGGAGAGACCGCGGCGCCGATCCACCACGCGCCGAGCATCGCCTGTGCGAACGCGCCCGAATTCGGCAGCCCGATGGTGACGAGCGAGCCCGGCCGCGCGCCGGCCTTCGCGAAGTGCGCACCCATGCGGGCGGCGCCCTCCACCAGTTCGCGCCAGGTCAGCGACTCGTCGCCGCAGCTCAGCGCGAGTCCGTCGGGGGTGGCCGCGGCGTGCGCGGCGATCTGCTCGGCGAGGGTGGTCATCTATGGCTCCGCGGACCGAGTGCGCGCTTCTGCGAGTCGGCTGTCGCTTTCCGGGCAGCTTCGCCCAGCGCGGAACCGCGAGTCAAGCCGGCAATCGGGCGACATCCAGGCTCGGCCCGCGCGTTCAGCATGCCCGAGATCCCGATACGTTCGACGACTGCCCCGGATTCGAGAAGGCGTGAGTCGACGCCTGCGCGCCGACCGCGGCGTACTCGCGCTCGCGGCCGCTAAGCTGCGACTCGCGGTCCGACCCCACGGCGGCGCGCGGCGTGCAACCTGGCGAGAGTGAGTCCATGTCTTCTCCGAGCTGGCGCGATGGCGTCGCGCTGCTGCGCGAGCGCGACTTCGCCCGGCTCTTCGCGGCGCGGCTGGTCTCGGCATTCGGCAGCGCGATGACACCGATCGCACTGCCCTTCGCCGTGCTCGACGACCTCGACGGCACACCGAGTCAGGTCGGGCTGCTCGTCGCGGCGGGCGCACTCACGCAGATCGCGATGCAGTTGTTCGCGGGCGCGCTCGCCGATCGCGGATCGCGCCGCCTGCAGATGGTGGGCGCCGACCTCTTCGCGGCGGCCACACAGGCCGCGATCGCGGCGCTGATCCTCACGGGCCACGCGAGCTTCGGCGCGCTGATCGTGCTTCACGCGCTGAGCGGGATCGCCTTTGCGATGCACTTCCCCGCCGCAGTCGGGCTCGTGCCGCTCGTAGTCGCGCGTGATCGCCTGCAGTCGGCGAATGCGCTGCTGTCGATCGCCCAGGCGACCGCCATCGCGGCCGGTGCGACGGCCGGCGGGATCATCGCCTCGACGGCAGGCGCCGGCGTGGCGCTCGCCATCGACGCCGCCAGCTTTGCGCTGAGCGCGGCACTCATCGTGGCGATCCGACCGCGCGTGCAGGAGCGCTCGGCCGGATCGAGCCTGTTGCGCGAGCTGCGCGAGGGATTTCGCGAGTTCACTGCCCACAAGTGGCTGTGGACGATCGTGCTGCAGTTCACCTTCATGTTGATGGCGTGGTTCGGAGCCTGGGCGGTGCTCGGACCGGTGGTCGCCAAGCAGTCGCTCGGCGGCGCGGCAGCCTGGGGGTGGATCGCCGGGTCGCACGGCGCCGGACTGATCGTCGGCGGTGTGCTTGCGATGCGGGTGCGATTCCGTCACCCGATGCGCGCGGCAACGCTCTTCTGTCTACCGAGCGCCGCCGTACCCCTATTGCTCGCCGGTCCCGCTCCGGTCGCGGCGATCGCCGCAGCCGCCTTCGCGGCGGGTCTCGGATTCGAGGTCTTCAGCGTGCTGTGGAACACGGCGCTGCACACGCGTGTCGCGCCCGAAGCGCTGTCGCGCGTGAGCAGCTACGACGTGCTCGGCTCGATCGCGCTCGTACCGCTCGGTGAAGTGCTCGCCGGTCTCGGCGCCGAGCGGCTCGGCGTGCCCCCGACCCTGCTGCTCTGCAGCGCGGGCATCGTGCTGCCGACATTGGCGGTGCTCGCCGTGCGCGAGGTCTGGGAGTTGCGAAGCACCGACTGAGCGACCGTCGTTCCGCACCCACCACCGGATCAGATCGTGGCACCCGGATGGGCGCGAAACCACGCGATCACCATCAGTGGACTCCAGAGCCCGCGCGCGACTTGATGGGTTCTTTGATTGAGCCGCCTCGCCGCCCGCAGCCGTCGATAGTCGAAGATCGGCAGGTGGGCACTACCCCAATCGAGCAGTTCGTCCACGGCGTCCTTCCACTCGATCGCCATGTACCGCCCCATCGGCACGTTGAAGCCGTGCTTCGGTCGATCCCAGACTTCACGCGGGACGAGGTCCTGGCAGAGCGCGATCAGGATGGCCTTGAGCCGTCCATCGACGATCTTCGCCGACGCGGGATGGGGGAGCACCTCGGCGAGCACGAGTTCGTCGAGGAAGGGAACACGCAACTCGAGCGACTCCATCATGCTGGCCCGGTCCGACTTGAACAGGTGGTTCTCGGAGAGCTTCGTGAGCATGTCCACGCGCATCATGGTGTCCGCGTCGTAGCGGTCCGAGTAGCGCGACATCTTCTGACGCCAGTCGTCGAGAAAGTGATCCGGCCGATACGTCTCCGGCGGCAGGGTCAGCAGGCTGGTGAGAGAGCGACCGGGAAGCCGGGAGCCGCCGAATCGCGCGCGCTCGAACTCGATCGCCTCGCGAGGCGTCAGCCATGAATCGTAGAAGCGACCGACACCGCGGATCGGGATCGGAAACCCGTCGACGAGGCGCTTGAGGGCGCGTTGCATCGTCGACGGCTGGTTCGGGTGGGCCGACTCGTCCTGCTGGAATCGCGGGTATCCGCCGAAAACCTCGTCTCCGCCTTCGCCCGACAGCACCACGGTGACGTGTTTCCTGGCTACCGCCGAGATCAGACGCGTCGGCACGATCGCCGGATCGCTGAGCGGTTCATCGAGACGCATCAGTGTGTCGAGAAACGTCTCGCTGTCGATCGAGCCGGCCTCGAACTCGACATGTTCGGTCCCGTAGCGCTCGGCCACGCTGCGCGCAATCGGCGCCTCGTTGCTGCCGTCGCGGAAGCTGACCGAGAAGGTGCGTATCGGCACCGATGAAATCCGCGCCATCATGGCCACGATGAGCGACGAATCGATGCCTCCGCTGAGGAAAGCGCCGAGCGGCACGTCGCTGATCATCTGACGTTCGACCGCCGTCTCGAGGGCAGTTCGGCAGCGCGCGGTCAGTTCCTCGAAATCCACCGGGCGTGGATCGCAGCGCGGCACTTCCCAGTACCGCCTGACCTCGGCCTCCCGATCGCCGGGGCTCCACTCGAAGACGTGGCCGGGAACCAGCTTCCGCACCTGCGCGAGCATCGTGCGCGGCGCCGGCACGTAGTCGTAGACCAGCACGTCGCGGATGGCTTCGGGATCGACCCGGCAGTCGAACCCGGGCAGCTCGAAGAACGGATCGAGGGTCGAAGCGACGATCAGACCGCCGTCCCATTCGCTGTAGTAGAGCGGCTTGATGCCCGTGCGATCCCGCGCAGCGAAGATCCGGTGCCGCGTCTTGTCCCAGATCACGAAGGCGAACATGCCCTCGATGTGATCGACCGAGTCCGTCCCCCACTCCTCGAAGGCCGCGAGGATCACCTCGGTGTCGGAACGGGTCGCGAAGCGGTGCCCGCGCGCGAGCAGTTCTTCGCGCAGGGGTTCGAAGTTGTAGATCTCGCCGTTGTACGTGATGGCGCTGCGGCCACTCGGCGAGAGCATCGGTTGCGCGCCGCCCTCGAGATCGATGATCGAGAGGCGGCGATGACCGAGGCAGATCTCGCCGTCCTGCCAGATCCCGAAACCGTCGGGTCCGCGCGTTTCGAGCCGCGCAAGGGCGGTCTCGAAGATCGGCAGATTCCATCTGCGGCGCGGGTCGTACAGGGCGAGAATGCCGCACATCGGGATCGATCTCCTGACGCCCCCGGCGACAGACCGGAATCCCGTCTCCTCGAAGACGCAGCGCGAAGTCGCCAAGGCTATCACTCGCATCGCGCGCCGGACAACCGATCCTGCCGCTCCTCCGCAGCGATCCGATCGGCAGGCTGCAGCGCGCAGCGTTTTGCAAGCGCGTGGAGCGTGGGATACGTTGCGCGCTCTCGTGGATGCCCTGATCGGAATAGTCAGACCCGGCGAGGGCGAGTCCAATCGCGCCTGGATCGAGTCGGTCCTCACCTACCTGCGCACGCCGATCTCACCGGGCGCGGTGTGGATCCACGATGAGACCGACGGTGAACTGATCGTCGTCACGCGTCGCGACGCCGTCGGCACTTCGAGTCGCGGGCGATCGGCCAGCGACGACACCGTGGCCTGGGTGACCGGTCGGATCGACGGGCCGGCCCGCTCGGCGAGCGAGGTCGCGGAGAGCTTCGAGAGCGACGGCATCGGTCTCTTCCAGCACGCGATCGGTCCGTTCGTGTCGGTGCTGATCACGCACGCGGGCGACCGGCTGTCGATCGTGCGGGGCCTCTGCGGGCAACGGGCGATCTTCTACGCCGAGCTGCCGCAGGGCGGCTTCGCGTTCGCGACCGATGCGAGCTGGCTCAGTCTGCATCCGCTGGTCGGATTCTCGCTCGACGAACTCGCGGTCGCCGACTTCCTGAGCTTCGGCGTGGTCTGGGGGGACCGCACGCTGCTGCGAGGCATCCGTCGGTTGCTGCCCGGCACGTCGTGCACGTACGATCGCAAGACCGGGCGGACCGTCGCCCTGCCCTACGGTCAGCTTCCCCGTGGCGACGAGATCCGCGACGAGGGCGAGGCGCTCGAAGTCCTCGATACGGCGCTCGCGCAGGCGATGCGACGCGCGGTCACTGGACCGCTGCCGACGGCCCTCTGCCTGTCGGCCGGGCTCGACTCGCGCACGCTGCTCGCCGTCGCGGCCCGTCATGGCATCGAGCTCGACTGCATCACCAGCGGGATCCGGGGCGGGATCGAGTTCCGCCTCACCCGGCGCATGTGCGACCTGATCGGCGCGCGTCACATGGAGTGCCTGTTCGACGAAGCCTTTCTCGCCGACCTCGAACGCTTCGCGACCCGGATCGCCCGCTCGACGAATGGCGAGGCCGACTTCATGAACATGATGATGCTCCACCAGGGCATCGAGTATCGGAAGCAGTTCGACCTGAGCTCGGTGATCCGCGGCCACGGCGGCGAGTTGATGAAGCTGACGAACGCCTACGGGTTCAGCGTCACGCCCGAGATGGCGATCGGCGATCAGCATGCGGCTGCGCGACAGCGGATCATGCGTCAGGTCGGCGGATCGGCCGGTCTCGGCGAATTGCCGGGACTGTTCCGCGGCCTGTTGGCCGAAGCCCTGCCCGAATCCCCCGCGCGCTCGTTCGAGCAGAACTACGATGCGCTGGCGGCGGGATCGGCGAACGTCGGGCAGGCGGTGTCGCTGATGTTCCTCACGCAGTACAACGGACGTCACACCGTGAACGCCGTGCGCTGCATGATGGAGGCGGTCGACGTCACGCAGCCGATCCTCGACGAGGACGTCACGCGCGCCCTGCTCAGCATGCCGATCGGCATGCGGGCCGGCACGCACCTGCAGATCGAGCTGATCCGCCGCAACCACCCGCCCCTGCTCGGCGTGCCGAACTCGGCGCTCGGCGTTTCGCTGACCGCCTCCCCGAACACGCTGAAGTTCGCCCGTGTGCTGCTGCGGATCCGGCGCCGCCTCGGGCTCGGTCGGGAGGACGTGCCCGAGGAGTGGCTGATCACGCGCATGGGCGGGCTGTTCAAATCGATCCTGCTCGACGAACAGAGCCTTTCGCGCTCCTACCTCGACCCCGACGTACTGCGTTCCGGAGTCGAGCGGAGTCGCCGGGGCGAGCGCAGCGTGAATACGCTGCTCGGTCGGCTGATGATCCTCGAGTTGATGCTGCGGAATCGACCGACGAGTCCGAACCTCGAGGGGTAGCTTTCGGATCCGACGTCGAAGCTGACGTCGGCGAGTTCCACCGGTGCACGGCGAGTTGCTTCTCGCCCGCTCAGCTGGCCACGCGCTCGAGCACCTGAGGCGCGGCGCTCTGCGCTCGCGCGGCATCCCGTGCCGCACCCGCGGCGAGATGCGCGAGCAGTTCCGCCTGGACGAGGCGGCGTCCCGGCGCGAGCCGGTGGGACAGCCCGTTCAGCAGGATCAGGGTCCGCACCACGAGCGCGAAGTCTTCGGGGATCCGACGGATGCGGCTCTCGTTCAGGATCGTGAGCAGACTCGCGTCGGTGTCGCTGTCGCCGATCGTCATGAGCATCAGTGAGCGAAGATGCTCGGGACGGATCCGTTCGGTGTCGAATCCGAGCTCTGCAGCGGCCTGCATGGCGGACGCCGCGTCGCCGATCATCGCCGACACCATCATCTGCGCGACCCGACCGGCGAACCCCTCCGGCAGATCCTTGCAGAGACCGAAGTCGAGCAGTCCGATCCGGCCGTCCTTCAGCACGAGCAGATTGCCCGGATGCGGATCGCCGTGGAAGAAGTCGTGCTCGAAGATCATCGAGCCGTAGATCGCGCCGATCCTGCGCGCCACGTCGGCGAGCCGGTGGCCGGCGGCGACGAGTTCTGCGGTGCGGGTGACCTGGATGCCATCGAGGAATTCGAGCACGATCAGGTTCGGTCCGCAGAACTCTCGATGGACGCGCGGAATGCGGACATCCGGGCAGTCCGCGAGGGTTTCGGCCAGCCGTTCGGTGGCCCGTACCTCGCGTTCGAAATCGAGTTCGAGCTCGATGAAGCGAGTGACTTCGTTGACGAGCGAGCGCACGTCGATCAGACCCTGGATCCGCTGCACGACCCTCGCGACACGGCGCAGCAGACCGAGATCCAGCGGGATCATCCGGCGGATCTCGGGGTACTGGATCTTCAGCACCACTTCTCTGCCATCGCGCAGCGTGGCGCGGTGCACCTGGGCGAGAGAAGCGGCCGCCAGGGCTTCGCGGTCGATGGATGCGAAGACATCGTCGATCCGGGCGCCGAGATCCCGCTCGACGATCCCGACCAGGCTCTCGAACGGCCGACGCGGAACGGCGTCGTGGAACTGGCTCAGCTCTTCGATGAAGGCCGCCGGCAGGACGTCGGCCCGGGCCCCGCCGATCTGTGCCGCCTTCGTGAAAGCACCGGCCAGCGACAGGGCCACGCGTCGGAACTCGGCCGCCGCGATGGCGTGGACGCGATCCCAGTCCGCCTGCACGGTCGCGAATCGCGGCGAGCGGTCGCGCGCGATCAGGATCCAGTAGCGGGGCAGCACGCGAGCGAGCGCGACGGCGACCCGCAGCATGCGGTACACACGAAGACGTCTGATCATGCGGAAGCTCCTCCGGTCGATCCGTCCGCGGTCACGCCGCGCAGGAACAATTCGGCGATCGTCGTCGTGATCTCGTGCTCGGGCACCGGCAACAGGCCACCCGCGCCGAGCACCTCCTGTGTGATGAAGACGACGATCACCATGCCGATCAGCGCCCGGACCGAAATGACCGAAGAGATCGACGCCGAGCGATCGCGCGAGATCTTCGTCTCGAGGTACTTCGCCGCCAGCGCGTTGCCCGGGACCATCAGGCGTTCGACGAACTCGCGCGCCTGATCGAGGTGGGTCGGCAGTTCGCGCAGCACGACGAGCACCAGGTCGCGGTGATCGGAGAGATGCCGCCACACGCCGGCCACGAATCCGTGCACGGCCTGCTCGAGGGTCTTGCTCTGGAGATCCTCGATCAGGGCGAGGATGTTGGGGATCAACGAATTGCGGCGCACCACTTCGAGCAGCAGCGCGTCCTTCGACTCGAAGTAGAGATAGAAGGTCCCCTTCGAGATCCCGGCCTCGTGGGCGATCGTCGCCACGGAGGTCTGATCGAACCCGCGCTCGGCCCAGAGCCGCAGTGCGACGTCGGCCAACTCGGTCCTTCGGGTCTCGTAGAACGCGTCTCGTTCGCTTGCGGCGATTTTGGGCACGCCTTATTATGACCAACCAGTCGGTCATTTCAAGCCCATCCTCGGAGGTCTCCATGGCATCCCCCGTTCCGTCTTCCGCGCCGTCTTCCGGTAGCCCGACGCCGCCCGCCGCGACCGGGTCGGGCGAGTTCGACCTGCTGCTGCCGCTGCGCAGCGCCGGCAATCTCGACAACCCCTACCCGGTGTACTCGCTGATCCGCACGGTGCGCCCCGTCCTGCAGGTGCCGGTTCCGGATTTCGCCGGGCCGGGGGTCTGGCTGCTGACCCGCTACCGCGACGTCCACCAGGCGCTGCGAGATCCGCGCTTCTCGGTCGATCGCATGCGCGCGCCCCTGGTGCGCGACAACCTCTCGCGCTTGCCCGAGTTCCTGCGCCAGAGCGCGCAGGGACTGCGCTCGATGCTGGTGATGGATCCGCCCGATCACACGCGCATCCGCAAGCTCGTCAACAAGGCCTTCACGCCGAAGCGCATCGCGGCGCTGCGTGGCCACATCGAGGATCTGGTGCGCGAGCTGCTCGACGCCGTCGAGGCCAGCGGAAGCTTCGATCTGATCCACGACTTCGCCGAGCCGTTGCCGGCAATCGTGATCGCCGAGCTGCTCGGCGTGCCGGCCGAGGATCATCGGAAGTTCCGCGAGTGGTCGAGTGTGCTGATCGCGTCGATCAGCGCGCGCAGCCCCGAGCAACGCACTGCCGCGATGACGGCGGGCCAGAATCTGTTCGGCTATCTCGCCGACACGATCGCGGCCCGGCGGATCGAACCGCGGGACGATCTGATCAGCGCCATGATCCTCGCCCAGGAAGAGAGCGATGCGCTCTCCGATCCGGAGCTGCTCGCCACCTGCAATCTGCTGCTGCTGGCGGGCCACGAGACCACCACCAATCTGATCGGCAATGGCACGCTCGCCCTGATGCGGGAGCCCGAGGCCTGGCAGAGTCTGTGTGCCGACCCGAGCCTGATCCCGCGCGCGGTGGAGGAACTGCTGCGCTTCGACGGGCCCGTGCAGGCGACCGTGCGCGTCGCCCTCGAAGACCTGACGATCGGCGAGCACCTCGTACCGGCCGGTTCCCTCGTGCTGCTGAACATCGGAGCCGCCAACCGCGATCCCGAGATGTTCGCCGAGCCGGATCGACTGGACATCGGCCGCGATCCGAACCCGCACCTCGCATTCGGCTTCTCGACCCACTTCTGCATGGGCGCACCGCTCGCGCGGCTCGAAGCACAGCTCGCCTTCCACGCCCTGGCGACGCGCTTCCCCGGCATGAGTCTGGTGGACGAGGCGCCGGCCTATCGGCCGAATCCCATCCTGCGCGGACTGACCCGCCTCGACCTCGCGCTCGGCTAGAAGTTCGCGAGTGGCAAGCGGTGACGGACTCGGGGTTGGACCGGTGACGACGCTATCCGCCATCCTGTTCGACCTCGACGGCACGTTGATCGACTCGATCGAACTGATCTGCCTGTCGTACGAGCACGCGTTCGCGGTGCATCGCAAGGGCGCGATCCCGCGCGAACGGATCCTCGCGATGATGGGGATCCCGCTGCGCACCCATCTGCGCCTGCACGCAAGCGACGAGAGCGAAGTCGATGCGATGGTGCAGACCTACCGCGAATGGAACGTCGCCCACCACGACGAACTCGTGCGTCCGTTCGCGGGGGTCCACGCTGCTCTCGATCGCCTCACTGAACGCAAGGTCGCCATGGCGGTCGTGACCAGCAAGAGCCTGCCCGCCGCCCGACAGGGCCTCGCCCATTGCGGGCTCGTCGAGTACTTCGCGCTCGTGGTCGGACCGGAGGAAACCCGGCGCCACAAGCCCGACCCCGATCCGCTCCTGCACGCCTGCGAACGGCTCGGTGTGGCTCCTCGGATGGCCGCCTACGTGGGCGATTCCGTGCACGACATGGTCGCTGCCCGGGCAGGCGGCCTGCGCGCCATCGCGGCGGGCTGGGGACCGTTCGCGGCGGCAGACCTGCTCGCAGCGGGCGCGCATTCGCTGCTCGACTCGCCGCTAGAACTCGCTCTCATCGGCTGAGGTTCGGCGCCTCTCCCGGCATTGGACTGCACGATTCGGGTCGAAGTGGATCCTGATCGAGTTCTTCCAGTTCCACTGATCGGACTCGCCGGCGAGGCGTCCCCCAGCCCCGGCCCGAAGTCGACTTTTCGCTGACCGATCGGGCAGATCGCGGGTACCCGCCGGCTGCAGGCGGGCCCTGCGGCCCCACCATCCCCGCGAGGCATCGCCTCGCGCTCGGGACGGACCTCGGATTCGAGCCGCGTCCCATCGGCCGGAGCGACCCGTCGGCCACGCGTTTTTTTGTGACACATCTGGATTTACACAACCACTTGAACTCGGATGCCCGTGTCCGGGTGGACGAGGGCCTGAACCCGTTGGACCCATGCCGGAAGTGCCCCCAGATGCCGATCACGACGAAGAAGAGAAGCCCGATCATTTCGCGATTCAGCGCCTCGCTGATCGCCGTATTCGCAGCTCTGCTGACGACTCCCTCGCTCTCGAGCGCGTCGACGATCACCTTCGACGATCTGGGTTTCGTCAACGGCCAGCGCGTCAACCGGGTTCCCGGGGTGACGATCACCGCTGTCGATTTCAATCGTTTCGGCCGGCGCCGTGCCGTCATCTTCGATAGCGAGCAGCTCGGCTCGAACACGCCGGACCTCGAGGCACGGGCCTACGGCTTGCCGCGGTGGAGCGGCGGAAATCTCGAGGGCATGCAGCTGAACAATGTCCTCACCCTGAAGGGCTGCAACCTCACCTTCAACCCCAAGCCCGAATCCGACGATCGGTCCTACCCGTCCACGCTGTGGAGCACAACTTGGAGCACAACGTCCTCGCACCCCTGGGACGAGTCGCACTGGTCGGATCATTCCGGCTCGAGCTGCGGTGGAGGATCCAGGCCCTGCCGGCCGTCCGAGGGGATCATCCGGTTCAAGTTCGACGTACCGATCACGTCGATCGGGTTCGCTCTGGTCAACGTCGACGAATCGTTCGCCAGCGAGGCCTGGGTGACCCTCAGAGACATCCACTACACCGGCGTGACGGTTCTCCTCTCGACACTGCTGGAGGGCCTCGAGATCGGCGCCAACACCGCGAACCAGATCGCTCCCCTCACCGCGGAGGCCCTCGGCCTCGGCCCGATCAAGTCGGTCACATTTCTGATGCGCAGCGACGTCGGCCTGGACAACATCACCTTCCTGCCGATTCCGGAACCGGCCACCGGGATGTTCCTCGCGCTCGGCCTGGCGCTGCTGGCCGGATCGCGACGGCGCGCGTAGCCGTCGGGTCGGTTCGATTGCAGGGCGAGCCCCTGCGCCTGTCAGTTCAGCGGATCGCAGTCTGACGAGGGCCGCTCCTCGGGCGTGGCCGCATCACAGGTCCCGTCGCAGAAGTTGTAGATCAGGCCGTCCGGCTGGAGGAACGCCGTCAGCTGCTCGCCCGAGGCCGGGATCGAGAGCCGAGCCGCGCCGTGCGGATCGCACTTGCTGCTCGGAATCAGATTCGCGAGCGCCGGCAGGTACGGGTCGTAGGCGGGATCGAAGATGTCGAAATAGCCCGTGTCGTAGATCTGCATCGCCGAATCGAGACCGGGACGTCCGGAACCCGCATCCGCATTCTCGTCCGGAATGCCCGGCAGAGCCGACTGGATCGAGCCCTCGAGCTGCGGAATCCCCATCGAGCGCGTGTAGATCTCGGTCGCCTGGTTGGACACCTGCTTGTCGAGGAACGCCACCGTCACGAGCATCTTCTTCGGCGGCGAGCCCGGCAGCGTCGGATCGACCGTCCCGGTGACGTTGCGGATGTACGCCGCCGGCTCGGCACTCACCCACATCTCGTGCTGGACCTGCAGCACGATCGCGAGATCCATAGGATCGGTGAGACCGAGGCTCTTGATGATGTTCAGGAACACCGGAAACTGCGTGGAGCGCTGTTCGAGCAGCGAGAAGTTCATCGCCGGCACGTCGACGTTGTGCCGGATCGTGTCCTGATTCAGCGCCGCATACATCGTGCCGTAGATGCCGCCGAGGCTGACTCCGAAGTAGAACATCTCAGCGCTCGGCGTGAAGACGCCACTGGCCGCGTTGCCGGGTGTCCGCCGGAATGCCGCCAGCCGATTGAAGAAGCCGCTCTTCAGCATGCGTGACAGGACGAGCGTGTTGACGACCCCCTGCTTGAGCCGGTCGGGCAGCGCAGAGAAATTGTTGAACTTGTGGCCGCTCTCGGGAGTGCCGAGCACGTTCAGGACGAGCCCGAGCGCGTCGGGGCCCGTCAGACCGAGGGCGAGTCCGCGCCAGTCGGTCGCGCCCGCGATGTAGGAGACGGGAGATCCGGTTCCGACGAAACCACCCGCCGCGAAGGCGTTGACCATGCCCGCGCCGTCGCCGAGGAATCCATGGCCGAGCAGCAGCGGATGACCGATCTCTTCACCGCGATACACCGAACATGGCACCGCGATCGTCCAGTTGAACGGGAACGTGCCATTGCGCACCGGCATCCGGTTCGCGTCGACGTTCAGCAACGACAGCTTCGTAAAGTCGTTGATGTTGCCGTTCATGTAGTTCGGGCCGGAGAAGGTTCCCTTGACGACCCGCCAGATCGCCTGGTTCGGATCGGTGCAGGCGCCGAGGTTGCTGATCGTCACACCCGAGAAGCCCGAGAGGTCGTTCGGCGGACGCGAGCCGAGCCAGGCCAGCGCATCGTCGCGCATGAAGAGCATGCGTTCGTGGAGCTGCTTCTCGCTGCGAACCCGGAAGTCGAATGCGAGTTGGAGGTTTTCGCGTGGCACGCCGGCGAGCTTCAGCTCCTGGAACAGGCCCTCGAAGGACTCGCGACGCGACTCGAGCGACTCGATCGTGGTGGGACGGCGATCCCGCAGCGTACGGAACGTGATCTGCGGAGCGATCATCCGCCCCGCTCCGGTTCGCAGGTTCCGATAGGCGACGATGTACCGATGGCCCGGCACCAGCGACTCGGCCGGTCGCAGGAAGAGGACCTGTCGCGAAGGATCGGCGAGTGCCTCCGGGGTCTGATCCACTTCGACCCAGTGCATCACCCGCTCGCCGGTGTCGGCATCGATCAGCACCGTCGGGCTGTTCGGATCGAGCGACGAAGTGTCGTGGCCGCGAACGCCGACATAGGGCGGGTTCTGCGGCGTTCCCGGCAGCAATTGTGCGGCGCGCGACTGCGCGGGATCGACGTCGAGGAAGTGGGCGAGGATCTGGACGGTCGGGGCGAATCCGTCGTACACGTTCACCGCAGCCGGATCGAGGGGCGGGCCGACCACGCCCGGAAGCGTGATCACGGGCAGATCGATCCGCTGTCCGGTTGCAGTCGCCGAACCGACGTCCTCGAGGAATCGCGACGACGGGAATGGCAGCAGGCAGTGCGAATCGTCGAGCACTTCGCACTCGTCGGGACGCTCGAGATCGGCGGTGTGAAACCAGGTCGCGGCCTTCAGGGGGATCTTGAAGATGAAGAGATCCAGCTCGCCGTTCGCGGCGAGGGTGTGTTTGCCTTCTTCGAGAACGGGCAGCACGGTCTGCAGCAGGCTCGGGGGCTTCAGGAACAGGAAGCCACCGGTACCGGCTTCGATCGTGAACCCGGCGGTGTCGATCGGCTCACCGTCGATCTCCACTTGCAGAGTATCCAGGTCGACGAATTGCCCGACGCTGAGCTCGACCTCGACGCCCTCGACGAGCGAGAGCTGCCAGAGCAACGGCGACTGGAAGAACAGCGACGGACTCCCGACCCCGAACTGGTCGCAGGACTCCGCGCCCATCGAGAGGAGCGCAAGCAGAGCGGTCACGGCCATCCAGCGCAGTCGGGTCTTCGCGTTCATCTTCGAAATGGCTCCTGAAGGCCCCCTCCCGGCGATCACCGACCCCGAAGGCCGGTGTCCGCGGGGATCGGCCCCGTTGGGAAAACTGCGCGCATCCTAACATGAAACGCGAGGCGAACCGCCCGAAACCGCAGCCCCCTGGAAGCGCTTTGGCGTAAAACCGCTACTCGGGCGCGGCAAGCGGCAAGCGGGCGACCTGCTGAGGTCGATCTCGTTCTGTCCGTGTTCCGGCTGTTGTTCGGACAGTTGTTCGGACAGTTGTTCGGCCAGTTGTTCGGCCAGTTGTTCTGGCAGTAGTTCTGCCCGTCGTTCTGCCCATTGATGGCGCGGGATCGATCGCCGCTGCCGGAAGGGAGCCGGGTGCGACGGCTTCTAGAGCACGCTCGGCTCGGGCCACCAGCGCCCGGGTCGAAGATTCGTCCGGTGCCGCGCGGAGACTTCGCGCGAGGTAGTAGAGGGCACGCGCGGGCTGCCCGGACTCGATCAAGAGCCTGCCGGCAATGCGGTTCGAAGCGGCATCCGACGGATACTCGTGGGCGACCAGCCGCGCGATTCGCGCGGACTCGGCGAGGTCTCCCTCGCGCTGCTTCAGCTGGAAGTACGCCTCCATGGTCTGCAGCCAGTCGATTCCGCCGTCGCGGTATCGGCGCGCCAGCCGGTCGATCTCGTCACGCGGAGGTCCCCACACCACCGCTCTCGGGGGATCACTGAACGGGAGACCCGCCAGAAGCTCTTTCATGTCGTGTTCGACCAGGGCCCGATCGAATGCGCTGATCGGCATGTCTCGTCGCGCGATTTCGCGATCCGGCGCCGCCGACAGGTCGCCGAGCATTCCGTCCCGGCGAAGGGCGTCGTAGTAGAGATCCGCCAGCAGGAAGTACCCCTCGGCGTTCGGATGGACGTGTTCGAGAAGCCAGTCCCCACCGATCACGCCATCCGGCGATGCGGAGCGGAAGCCCTGCTCGACGTCCACCAGCACGGCGCCGTGACGCGCGGCCAGTGAACGGATCGACCGATTGATCGCGGTCGGCGCGCGAAAGCGCAGCGTGTCTCGATCCCGCGCCGTCGCGAGTGCTTCGCGTGCGTCGTGCTCGCGGCCCTCGCGCAGGGCGAGCCGGCCCCGTGCATACCAGGCATCGGCCGAATCGCGGTCGAGCGCAGACAGTTCGTCGATCGCTGCCCGCTCGGCCGCGAGATCGTCGGCGGCGACGGCCGCGTTGTATCGATCCCAGCTCGAAGCCCAGCGAGCGGGGTCGACATCCGGCGACGGACCGCGCGCCAGCGGCGGGAATTCGTCGTTGGACGCGAGGGTGCCGATGTATACGCGCACGCCGGCGGCGCGATAGCGCGCCAGCTGTTCGCCGATGTTGGCTTCGAACTGCTCGATGCCCGCGTGGTACGTCTCCGAGCCGAACTCGACCCGGCTGCCTCGCGACGCCTCGGCAAACAGCGTGCGCCGATCCTTCCTGGCGAGCGCATCGACCCCGCCGTGCAGGCATGCAATCACCCGCGTGATCAGCTGGAAGGTCCGAAGACGGCCGAGCCTGAGCTTCGCGCGAGTCAGTGCGAGGGACCGGGTCGAACCGAACGCCGAGGCGACACCGTGGACGCCCACGTACTCGTTGTGACCCGCGTAGACGAGCACGGCATCGGGATCGACCGCGATGATCTCGTCGACGAGGTCGAGCAGCGTGTTCGAGTTGACGGCTGCCATCGCGGTGGTGACCACCTCGACGCTGCCGTCCGGTCGAGCGGCCTCGAGACGATCGGCCAGCATCCCGGCGAGCCCGCCCCAACGACCGAACGGGAAGCCCGCCGCCGTGGACGAGCCCTGCACGACGATGCGAAGCCCGCCGGCCGGCTTCTCGGTCCGGAACAGCATCGGCGCGATCCGCACGGCCGGCTGTTCTCCCGACACCATGTAGCGTCGCATCACATCGGGGCTGGCGTGCTGCCAATCCGGCCATTCCGGGTCCGCGACGAACAGCGCGTCACCGCCGCCGAATCCGAACGAGCGGAGCGCGAGTTCCAGACTGGCGAACGCGAGCAGGGGGAGGAGCAGGGTCCCGGTCAGGAACAGTCGGCGGCGCGACGTCCCGATCCGGGGGGGCGTCATCTCTTGACGCAGATCGACGCCGGAAGCTCGGCGCTGCAGGAGGACGACCCGCACGCGCATCGAGCCTCGCGCGGGATCGGCGGTGCCCGTCGCGCGTCGCCACGGCGGCGTCGCTCTCGCACCCGGGCCCACGCCCGATGTGACCGATCGGATGACACCGAGGACATGACAGCCTGGTCCGTCAGCCCGCCCGCACCGCGTAGCGTTGTCGATCGTTCCGGTGCGGCCGCCCATCGTACGCCGCGCGGACCGGCATAGGGAAATTCTTTTCGGCCCCCGCGAGGCGGTTCGCGCGCGGCGGGGGTCGGATAGCCGACTTCTGGATCAGTTTCCGGCGGTCGGCCCCGCCGACACAGCCGCGGTCGGCGACGAAACCGGGCCGGCATCGATCACGACGTCGATCCTGCGGTTCAGCGCCCGGCCCGCGTTCGTCTTGTTCGACGCGATCGGCTCGTCGAATCCCTTGCCGACGGCCGTGACACGACCCGCCGGCAGCGTGTTGTTGGACAGGAGATACGCGACCACCGCCTCGGCGCGCTCCTGCGAGAGATGCTGATTCACTTCGGTCGTTCCGGATGAATCGGTATGGCCCTCGACCACGACCGTGGCCTCCCCGAACTCGCGGATCGCCTTCTGCACCTTGGCGAGCAGCGGATAGGAGGGCGGCGCCAGCACATGACCGCCGATCGGGAACTGCACGCCCTTCAGACGGATGATCAGCTGCTGACCCTGGAGGTAGACCTCTGCTTCGGTCTGGTCGAAGTCGTCGCTCAGTTCGTCGTACAGGTCCTGCAGCCGCCTCTCGGCTTCGAGGTGGGCCAGCTTCGAACGCTCTTCGGAGCTCTGTCCCTCGAGGTCGGCGATCGTCGCATTCAAGTGTGCGGTCTGCTTGCGCAGTTGCTCGGCCTGGCTGACGACGAAGTCGCGATCGCGGCGCAGTTCGCGGGTGGCGTCGATGATCATCGTGCGCTGATCCTGGAAGGAACGATCCGCCAGCGACGGCAGCACGAGTTCGTTGGCGACGGCGGAGACGAAGGCCTCCTGGCGGAGGGCGATCTCCTCGGGCCTGCGGTCGGAGTACGAGGCCGCCAATGCGGTCAGGGCAACGAGCCGGTTGGCCTGGAACAGGGCTTCGTCGGCCTGCACACCGATCTCGCTCCCTGCATAGCGGTGTTCGGTGATGAATTCGTCGAGGGCCGCGTTCATCTTCTCGGCCTCGGCCAGGGTGTCGGGGACCAGATCCTCGGCGCCGTTCTCGCGCGCCTGCGCGATCAGGCTCCGGATCTCGTCCGCCGTGCTCGACTTGATGGCCTGCAGCTCGACGCTGCGAAAGGCACGTTCGACTTTCGGCGCACGCTTCTTCGCCCAGGCGATGTCGTCGTTCTCGACGGCAGCCATCAGTGCCACGAACCGCTCTTCCGCTTCGTTGTAGGACGTGCCGAGCGACATCGCCCCGGCGCGACGGGCGGCCGACCGCGCTTCGATCACCGTCGGAAACAGGGTCTGGCTGACCGCGGCGAACTTCTCTGCGTTGTCGAGATGGGCCTGACCCTCGGCGATGAAGCCGAGGATCTTCTGCATCGAGCCACCGTCCTCGAGTTCGGTCCGTGCCTGCTCGAGGGATCGCGCCGCCGCGTCGAACGAGTCCGGCGCCAGCACGTT
>JANOFF010000008.1:0-11445 GCA_031413515.1 bacterium | reverse complement strand
GTTGTCCGGTGGGCACATCATGGCGCTCTACGATGGCTGCATCGATGAGGGGATTCGCATCATCGACGTGCGCCACGAGCAGGCGGCGGTTCATGCCGCCGATTCATGGGCACGCTGCAATCCGGGCAAGATCGGCGTCGCCGCCATCACCGCCGGCCCCGGTGTGACCGACGGCGTCACCGGCATCGCGAACGCGTGGCGCGCGAATTCGCCGATTCTGATTTTCGGCGGCCAGGGCCCGTTCAGCCAGCTTCGCAAGGGCTCGCTGCAGGAGATGGATCACCTCGGCGTGGTCCGGCCGATCACGAAGTACTGCGACGCCGTCTACCAGACGGATCGGATTCCGGAGTTCGTCGAACTCGCCATCCGCCACGCGGTGTCGGGCATTCCTGGACCCGCCTATCTCGAGATTCCGATCGACACATGGAACGGGCAGTGCGAGTGGGACAAGGTGACGATCCCGCGGATCCGCACCGAACCGCCGCGCTTGTCGCCGGATCGCGAGGAGGTCCGGAACGCAATCGACATCCTGCGGACCGCGCAGCGCCCGATGCTGATGGCCGGTACGAGCGTGAAGTGGTCGCGGGGCAGCGCGGCGATGAACCGCTTCATCGGCGAGACCCACATTCCGACGTATACGAACGGGATGGGGCGCGGCTCGGTGCCCCATGACTCACCGGAGTTCCTGAACCGTTCGCGGCGGGAGGCGATGGAGAAGATCGACTGCATCCTGCTCGCGGGGACGCTGCTCGACTTCCGCATGCGCTTCGGTCAGACGATCCCGGCGGATGCCAAGATCATCCAGCTCGAGATGGACGCGACGCTGATCGGTCAGAACCGCGAAACCGACGTGCCGCTCGTCGGCAATCTCGGTTGCAGCTTCGACCTGCTGCTCGAAGAGATGAAGAACCAGGGCGTCAAGCTCGACTATTCGGGATGGCGCGACGAGTTGCGCGTGATCGAGGACAAGGCCGAGGCCAAGGTCCAGTCGAAGCTCAACAGCGACGAGGTCCCCATCGATCCGCAGCGCATGTGCCGCGAAGTCCGCGATTGGCTCGAAACACTCGATTCGCCGATCGTGATCGGCGACGGGGGCGACATCGTGGCCACCGCGGCGAAGATCATTCCGGTCAAAGGCGAGGGAGCCTGGATGGATCCCGGCCCGCTCGGGACCCTGGGTGTGGGCATGCCGTTCGCGCTGGCCGCGCAGCTCTCGCATCCCGAGAAGCGCGTGGTGATCATCTATGGAGATGGTTCGTTCGGACTGAACGGTTTCGAGTACGACACGGCGGTGCGCTTCGATCTGCCGATCATCGGCATCATCGGCAACGATGCGGCCTGGGGCCAGATGATGCGACCCCAGGGTGCAATGCTCGGGTGGGATCGCCTGGATGGCACGCTCTTGCGCCGCACGCGCTACGACAAGGTCGTGGAGGCCCTCGGCGGCCATGGCGAACTGGTCGAGCACCCGGATGAGCTGCGACCCGCACTCGAACGCGCCGCCGCGAGCGGCAAGCCGGCGCTCATCAACGTGATGATCAAGCAGGATCGCGAATTCAAGGGCGGGATCTACGTCTGACGATTCGAGGGTGGGTGGTGACGCCATCGAGGGATCACACCCGGAGCTGAAGCGCTCGCCATTGCACGATGCCGAGCGTGGTTCGCTCGAATCGTTGTCATCGCTGATCGCGTCGATCGGACCGTTGGCCATCGTGGGAATCGTGGCGAGCGGTCTGCCCGAATCGCGATCCAGCGAACTGCTCGAGATCGGCGTGCTCGGAATCGACGGACCGCGCGATCGCGATGCCTGGAGTCTCGCGTCCCTCCTGCGTCCGCGCGGTCCGGTTCCTTCGCTGGTCCGACAGCGGACCGGCCTGGACGAGAGCGAGTTCGCGGCGGCGCCCGACCCCGCGCGAGTTGCGCCGCAGATCGCGGCGGCGCTGCACGGTCGCACCCTCGTCGTCCACGACGCGGTCTTCGCGCGGAGACTGCTGGCGCGCGCGATCTCGCCGTCACTCGCGCAGGCAGCCTGTCTCGACACACGTGATCTGATCTCGGTCGCCTATCCCGACTCGCGCGATCTCGAACCGACGGCCCTCACACAGCCTCTGCTCGGCCGGGGTACCCGCCCTCGAGCGCTCGATACCGCGGTGGACCTGCTGTGCACGATCGCTGCGATCGCTGAGGATCGGGAGTCGCCCCGATTCCGTTCGGCTTCCCGCGCGCTGCGACGCTTCGTGCCGGATTCGGAATGGCTCGCGCTGTTCGATGGAGTCGATCCGCTCGAGGACGACGATGCCGTGCAGCAGTTCGTCTCGATCGGGGCGAGCGACGAGAGCCCGGTCCCGTTCGACGAGGACGCCATCGCAGCGGTACTGCTCGACGCAGATCGGGGCCGTCGCCACTTCCCCAACTACCGCGCGCGACCCGAGCAGGTCGCGCTGATGCGCAGCTTCTTCCGCAATCTGGCGGGCGGCGGAACCCTGCTGCTCGAGGGCGGCACCGGGGTCGGCAAGTCCCTCGCCTACCTCGCCGCCGCGATCCCCTTCGCGCTCACTCGCGCGCAGGCGGGTGAGCGGGATCCGGTGGTGATCTCGACTCGAACCAAGCTGCTCCAGGACCAACTGCTCGAGAAGGACATCGGCGCCGCCGCGAGGATGCTCGGCCACCCGGAACTGCGCGCGTTGTCGATCAAGGGACGCGCCAACTACGTCTGCGAGAAGCGGCTCGGAGAGACCCTCGCACGAGGTTCGCAGGAAGAACTGATCCACGAGGATCGGCTGGCATTCGCGGTCCTGCAGGCTTGCGCGCGCATCCGGAGCGGCGGCGAGGTGGGAACGCTGCCGGCTGCGCTGATGACCCGCCACCCGCTGCTGCGCGATCTCGTGCGAGGCTCGGTGACCCGGCGCGCCGAGCAGTGCAGTCGCGAAGAATGCGCACGCCAAAAGCGGTGTCCGTTCGGGAGGCGTCGGGCCGCATTGGGTCGCGCGCATCTGATCGTGGCCAACCACGATCTCCTGCTTCGCTGGCCTCCCGACTACCCCCGTTTCGCGCATGTGATCGCCGATGAGGGACACGAACTGGCTGGCGTCGCGGACGATGTATACGCGACCTCGGTGCGTCCCGAGGAATTGATGGAACGGATCGATGACGTGTTCGGTGCGCCTCCGACGCTGACTGGGGCCGAACCGGGCGCGGCGCTGCTCCCGCGCAGGCAGCGACTCGAAGCGAGCCGCTCCGTCCAGGAGTCACGCCGAGCCCTTGCACTCGATCTCGCCACGATCGGTCGAACCGTTTCGACCCAGGCTGGCGAGTACGGTGAGGTCGAGTTGCCCGAGGGCGCTGATCGCCTGTTCCCCGATGCGGCCCGCACTGCCGACGTTGCCGCCGAGAGACTGGAATCTCTGGCGCGGCTCGCCGAGGAACTCGACGCGCGCTCCGAGTGGACGTTCGACGAGGCACCTGCGCACACCAGCGAAGGGCCGACGCCCGTCCAGAAGAACGCGACGGCACTGCGTGAAGCCGCCGTCTGTCTTCGTGCTGCGTTCGGCGCGGACGCGAACGACGCGGTGGCGGCATTCGATCGCCTGTCCGCCCCCTACGATCACTGGTCGCTTGCGTTGCGCGCGGTGTCTCCGGCGAGCTCCTTCCACCGCGAATTTCTCGAGAGTCGCGAGTCGTTCGCCGCCGTGTCGGCGAGTCTGTTTGTCGATGGCGATGCGTTCGCGGCGCTCGGAGAACTGGAGGTAGAGGAAAGGACACCCTTCGGTGTCGACAAAGTGAGCGTTCCGAGTCCATTCGACTATGCGTCGCACATGCGCGTGCTCGCTCCGCCGGATCCCTCCGGGCCGGACCAACTCGTCGAATCCACCGCCGAGGTGATCGCTTCGCTGGCGCGGCTGCTCGGCGGTCGGACGCTCGGCCTGTTCACCAGCTTGCGCCGCATGGAGGAGGTGGCCGGCCGGCTCCGCGTGTCACTCGAACGCCAGGGGATCGAAGTGCTCTGGCCTCAGCGTCATGCGGATGATCCGGCGAGCCTCGTGCGCCGTTTCCAGACAGCGCCGGGTGGAGCCGTTCTGCTCGGGGCGCGGACGTTCTGGCAGGGCGTGGACATTCCCGGAGACGATCTGCAGGCCGTGGTGATCGAGAAACTCCCATTCGAGGTTCCGACCGAACTCCGTCGCCGTCGGGAAGCGCGAATCCGCGAACTCGGGGTGAACGCCTTCGAGAGATACCGGTTGGGCAAGATGCTGCTCCACCTGAAGCAGATGACCGGCCGGCTGATCCGCGGCGAGGAAGATCGGGGGCTGGTCGTGATCGTCGAGGCGAGGACCGGGCGCAGCTACTTCCGGAAACTTTCGCGGGCTTTCCCACCGGGGGTCGAGATCCGGCGGATCGAAATCTCGGAACTTCCCGCGATCGTGGCCGAGGTGGGTCTCGGCACATCTTGACGTCAAGTGACCCTGAGTCATAGTCCGTGCCAAGCCGAAGCACCGACCGAACTCTAGATTTTGCAAGACATTTGCAATGAGACACGCCGAAGCGGCGGGTTGCAAGGCTACTTTCCGCTGGTCTGCGTTTCCGTGAAAGTATCGAGAAGAGCAGGCGAAACGGGTTCGTCCCGACGCGGTGGGACCGACCGCTCTGCGTCTGGTGGGGACGCGTCGCGGGGCACGGAGTGCCCGGTGGCGGTGGTCGAGCAAGGATGGATCGAATTGCCGAGTGAATTTCCCACCAGCGACCTCTCCTCCGATCGCTGCACCGAATCTCCGCCGTTCGAATCGACCGGGTCGGGCTGCTCGGCCCCGAGGACGAACCGATGAATCTGCTGGGCATCGGCCACTTCCATCCCGAGAACGAGATCAGCAACGCGTTCCTCGAGGAACTCGACATCGGGACGAACGACCAGTGGATCATGGAGCGAGTGGGTATCCGAGCCCGCCGCACCGTGCTTCCGCTCGACTACATCCGTGAGACGCGCAACCGAGAGACGCGTGCGAGCACCGAAGCGGCCGTCTATTCGAACGCCGAACTCGGAGTCCGAGCGAGCAGGATGGCTCTTGAGCGCGCCGGAATCTCGGCGCAGGACGTGGGGATGGTGATCGGCGGGACCTGCGCGCCGGACACCGTTTCTCCGGCGGAGGCCTGCAATCTGGCGCGCCTGCTCGAGATCGAAGCGCCCTCGCTCGACGTCAACTCTGCCTGCACGAGCTTTCTGGCGGGCATGCACGTGCTCTCGATGATGCGCCCCGAGGCGCTGCCCGACTATGTCCTGCTCGTCGCCATGGAGTCGATGACGCGCACGGTCGACTACGCGGATCGCTCGGCTGCGGTGCTGTGGGGCGATGCGGGTCTAGCCGCGGTGCTGTCGACCCGGCACAGAGGTCGCGCCCGGATCATCGGCAATCGGATGGAATCGAGCCCGGCCGGAAACGACAAAGTGCTGATCCCGCGCGAGGGCCACTTCGCGCAGGATGGGCGCACGGTGCAGATGTTCGCGATCAAGAAGACCGCGCTGCTCTACAACGCGTTGCGCGACGAGTACGAAACACCGGATCGACGCCTCCACTTCATCGGCCATCAGGCCAACCTCCGGATGCTGGAGGCGGTCTGCAAGCGCTGCGACATCGCACCAGATCGACACCACTCCAACGCCGAGTGGTACGGCAATACCGGTGCGGCGAGTTCAGGATCGGTGCTCTCACAGAACTGGGACAAGTGGGGGGCCGACGACGACGTTGCGCTCGTGGGTGTCGGTGCCGGGCTGACGTGGGCGTCCTACCTGGCGCGATTCGAAACGGGCTCCGCGTCATGATGAGCTACGAGGATTTCCTCGCGCGCGACCACTTCGACAAACCCGAGCTGCTGGCATTCGCGTACGGGAGGCTGATCCAGGATGCCCCCGAAGCCCTGACGGCCCGTCTTCCCACGCCGCCGATGTTGATGCTCGATCGCGTCACCGAGATCAGCGCGCGCAAGAGCCGCGGTCGCATCGTCGGAGAGCGCGACGTGCATCTCGACGACTGGTTCTTCCAGTGCCACTTCCAGAGTGACCCGGTCCAGCCGGGTTGTCTCGGACTCGATGGTGTGTGGCAGCTGCTCGGCTTCTACTGCAATTGGCGTGGTGGACTCGGGAGCGGCCGAGCACTTGGTTGCGGCGAGGTGGAATTCTTCGGTCAGATCCGACCCTACGACTCGGTGATCCGTTACGAGGTCGACGTCAAGCGCTACACCGAAATCCAGAGCGCCGGCGCCTCGATGGTGATCGGCGACGCCAAGCTCTTTGTCGATGACGAAGAGATCTACACCGTCACGGGAGCCCGCGTCGGACTGTTCCGGGACATCGGGTATCCCGACTATCCCATCGCGTCGGAGAAATCGCGCGGGGGAAGGATGGAGCGATGAGCGAACTCGGGCCCGTGGCGCTCGTGACCGGCGGAGCGACCGGGATCGGAGCGGCCTGTTGTCGACGGCTCGCCGCGGACGGGTTTCGCGTCGCGGTGCACTTCCGCTCGAGCGAGGAGAAGGCCCGCAAGTTGATCGACGAGCTGCCCGGCGCGTTCGGGGTGCGGGGGGATCTCGCACAGAGCGACGAGATCGACACGATCATCAAATCGATAAAGGAACAGTCCGGTCGGGTGGATGTGCTGGTCAACAACGCCGGCTACAACGTCAATGCACCGATGCTCACGATGAATCTCGAGCAGTACGATGCGGTTGCCGGTCTGGCGCGGGGTACCTGGTATCTCACGAAGCTCGTGCTGCGCCGGTTCATGCTGCGCGGGGGCAGCGGAAGGATCATCAACATCTCGAGCGTCGTGGGCCACACCGGCAATCCGGGCCAGATCCCCTACACGATGGCCAAGGCGGGCCTCGACGCCTTCACGAAATCACTCTCGCAAGAACTCGCTGGCCGCGACATCCTCGTCAATTCGGTGGCTCCGGGCTTCATCGATACCGAGATGACCGGGGAACTGACCGACGACATCAAAGCCTCCATCCTGGCCCGCATTCCGCAGGGACGGATGGGGACGGCCGATGAGGTCGCAGACGTCGTGTCGTTCCTGGCAAGTCGGGGCAGCTATGTGAATGGCACCGTCGTGCACGTCAACGGAGGCATGTACGGTGGGTAGGGATCTCTCCGCCGCGGAGGTGCTCGCGCGGGTTCCTCAGCAGGAGCCCTTCCGTTTCATCGATGCGATCCACGAACTGGATCGAGAACACATCGTCGCGAGCTACCGTTTTCCCGAGGATGCCGATTTCTATCGCGGGCACTTTCCGGGAAATCCCATCACACCGGGAGTGATCCTGATCGAAACCATGGCCCAGGCTGGCGTGGTCGCTCTGGGGATCTATCTATACGCCCTCGAGGTCGGCTCCGACGAAATCGAGAAAATCGTCACGGTCTTCACCGATTGCTCGGTCGATTTCTCCGGCCAAGTGCTGCCGGGCGATCGCGTGACGACGACGGGAAGAGTGAAGTTCTTCCGACGCAAGAAGCTCCGCGCAGAGGTCGAGATGCGACTCGATGACGGAAAGCTGGTCTGCTCGGGGGAACTCTCCGGTATGGGAGTGCCCAGATGACGCGGCGGGTCGTGATCACCGGCATGGGGGTCATTGCGCCGAACGGCAACGGACTGGTGGCCTTCGAGCAAGCGCTTCGCAAGGGCCAGTCGGGGATCCGGCACGTCGAGAAGATGGCCGAGGCGAAGTTCGCGTGTACGGTGGGCGGTGTGCCGCAGGGCATCGATGAACTCGCGAACGAACGATTCGCCGAGGATGAACTGCTCGCGATGAACATGAGCCACCGCTATGCGAGCCTCGCCACCCTCGAGGCGTGGCTCGATGCCGGCCTCGAGCGTCCGGCGCGCGACAGCGCAGAAGTCGACTGGGACACCGGCGCGATCCTCGGCACCGGAATCGGCGGGATGGACACGACCGGCGAGAAGGTGATTCCCCTGACCGATGCCGGAAAGGTCCGGCGCCTCGGTTCGACCGCGGTCGAGCAGGTGATGGCCAGCGGCATTTCGGCACGCGTTTCGGGACAGTTCGCACTCGGAAACCAGGTCACGACCAACTCGAGCGCCTGCAGCACCGGCACCGAAGCCATCGCGATGGGGCTCGAACGAATTCGCGCGGGCCGCGCGGAGCGGATGCTGTGCGGCGGCGCGGAGGCAGCGAGCCACTACATCTGGGCCGGGTTCGACGCCATGCGGGTGCTGAATCGCGGCTCGAATGACGAACCGGAGAAGGCCTCCCGGCCGATGAGTGCCTCCGCGGGCGGCTTCGTGCCCGGAGCGGGCGCGGGGGTCGTGCTGCTCGAAAGCGAAGATTCCGCGCGGGCGCGCGGTGCGCGGATCTACGCAGAGGTTGCGGGCCAGGCGATCAACTGCGGTGGACATCGCATGGGGGGCAGCATGACGGCGCCCAACCCCGAGAGCGTCCGGCGCTGCGTCCAGTCGGCGCTCGCGGATGCGAGGCTCTCGCCTGACGATGTGGATGCCATCAACGGACATCTGACCGCAACCGGCGCCGATCCGAAGGAAATCGGCTCGTGGGCGGCCGCACTCGGGAAGGGGCCGGGTGAGTTGCCGCCCATCACCTCCACCAAGTCCATGATCGGTCACACACTCGGCGCTGCAGGCGCGATCGAGAGCGTGGCCGCGGTTCTGATGCTGCGAGGCAGGTATGTGCATCCATCGATCAATTGCGAGGATGTACACCCCGAGATCGCGCCTCACGCGGCTTCCATCCCCCACGAGCTTCGGGAACTGCCCGAGATGGATGTCGTCGTGAAGGCCGGTTTCGGATTCGGGGACGTCAACGCTTGCCTCGTCTTCAGGCGGTGGCACGCTTAGGAGTCGAGCCGCCGCCAGCCGCGGCTCGTGTACCGGGATTGCCGGGGTCCACCATCCGGTCGAACGGAATGAAACGCAGGGTGCACAAGGGAGAATGAGCAGATGGATCGAGCGGAAATCCAGGAACGCGTGGTCAAGATCCTGACACCGTGGGTCAAGAACGAAGCGGCCCTCAAGTCGGTCTCCGCGGAGACCAACATCCTCGACGATCTCAAGGTCAATTCGGCGCGTCTGGTCGACGTCGTGATTGCCTTCGAGGACGAGTTCGGAATCGAGATCGAGGACGAAGACGTCGATTCGGTGAACACCGTCGGTGATGCGGTGGCGCTGATCTCCTCGAAGCTCGGTTGACGGACTCTTCGCGCTCCTCCCGGCACAGATCCGGTAGCGGGCGCGAGCCCACGACTCCGTGACCGCTTTGGAAGCCAGCGTCGCCGACGAGGGAACGACGCAAATGCATCGGCAGCACCGCATCCAACGTGCGGTGGGCTGGTTGGTGGCCCCGTTGTGGGTGCCCGCCGCGGTGGTCGTGCTGCGCTTATGGTTCGGCTACCGGATCGCCGACATCAATTCCGCTCGTAGGGCCTTCGCGCGATTGCGTGCCGAGTCCAGATCTCCGCTGCTGATCTGCGCCAATCACCTCACGCTGATCGATTCGTTCCTGATCGCCTGGGCGCTCTCTCCATCGTGGCGCTACGTGATCGATTTCGACTCGCTCCCGTGGAACACGCCGGAAGAAACGAACTTCGCCCAGACGCGACTTCGCTCTTTGCTCGTCTACCTCGCCAAGTGCATTCCGATCCGCCGCGGAGGCAATCGCGAAGACGTCGCCTTCGTGCTGGACCGGATCCGCTACCTGCTCGGTCGCGGCGAGGTCGCGATGCTGTTTCCCGAAGGCGGTCGGAGCCGCACCGGCCGGGTGTCGGCCGACTCGGCGGCCTGGGGGGTCGGAAGGATCGTGGGTGCAGTCGAAGGCTGCCGTGTCGTGTGCGTCTACATGCGAGGTGACGCGCAGGAGACCTGGAGCGACTATCCAGTCCGGGGTGATCGCATGCGCGTCTCGCTCTCGTGCATCGAACCGAAGTCGGATGCTCGCGGTGCGAGGCGCGCACGCGACCTGTCGACGCAGATCGTCGGACAGCTGATTCGTATGGAAGAAGAACACTTCGAGTCGCTCGATCGGGCTAACAGACTCTCGTCGACGGGACAGCGCCATGGTCGGTAACGACGTCGTCGACCTGCTCGATCCCGGGCTCGACTCGCGTCCCTCGCGCGATCGGTTCGACGCACGGATCTGTCGGAGCGACGAGTGCAGGGCGATCCGCGCAGCCGCGGATCCGTCGCGCGAGCGCTGGTGCCACTGGGCGGCCAAGGAGGCCAGCTACAAGCTGCTCCGCAAGCGGGTTCCCGGAACGATCTTCTCGCCGATCCTCTTCGAAGTCGATCTCGCTCCGCCGGACGTCGCAGAGACCCGTCGCGATGCCGGCTTCGAACGCACCGGTCGTGTCGTCCACGGCGAACACCGGATCGATCTGTCGGTTGCATGCCGGAACGGAGCCGTCCACGCACTCGCGACCTGGTCGGGCGAGCGGACGGAAGATCTGCTCGTTGGCGTCGTGAGACTCGACGACGAGACGGTGATCTCTCCCGACCGCCACAGTCGCGTCGTGCGCGAGCTGGCGATCGGCGCAGTCGCCGAGCATCTATCGCTGCACCGCGAGCGTCTCTCGATCGTCAAGCGCGACCGCATTCCCGAGATCTGGCTGGATGGCACAGCGATCGGCGCGGATCTGTCCCTGTCCCATCACGGTCATGTCGTCGCATTCGCCAGTCGGATGCCCTCGACGCACCGGCTCGAAAGGCTTGCCTCGTGAACGGTCCGATCCCGATTCGTCGCCTCGCCATCGTCAATCGCGGCGAGGCCGCGATGCGCTGCATCCGCGCCGTCAAAGCGCTTCGAGCCATCGAGGGAAGCTCGATCGAAGTCGTGGCGTTGTACACCGCGCCAGATCGCGATGCGCCGTTCGTCCGTCATGCCGATCGGGCCACACTGTTGGCGAGTGAGAAGGGAGCGGTTGCCGCCTATCTGGATCACGGGCGCGTGATCGCGGCGTTGCGTGAAGTCGGTGCCGACGCGGTCTGGCCAGGCTGGGGGTTCGTCGCCGAGGATCCGCTGTTCGTCGATCGGCTGGCCGCCGAGGGCATCGTCTTCCTGGGGCCTTCGGCAGACGCCATGCGCTCGCTCGGTGACAAGATCACGTCCAAACATCTCGCCGAGAAGGCAGGCGTACCCGTCACGCCCTGGAGCGGCGGTCCGTTGGCCGACCCCGCGGAAGCCCGCCTGCATGCCGATCGGATCGGCTACCCGGTCGTCATCAAGGCGACGGCTGGCGGCGGCGGTCGCGGCATCCGGGTCGTCCGCAGACAATCCGAGATCGAGGAGGCGTTCCGATCCGCTGCGGCCGAAGCGCTGGCCGCGTTCGGCAACGGCTCGCTCTTCCTCGAGCAGATGGTGATCGGCGGACGTCACATCGAAGTGCAGATCGCCGCGGATCGACATGGTCACGTGATCGCGGTCGGCAGCCGC
>JANOFF010000007.1:0-35309 GCA_031413515.1 bacterium | reverse complement strand
CTTCCGCCGGAGAACATCACGATCGGGTCGGATCGATCCCCGAGACAGAAATGCCCGGCGGGCTTCATCACCTTGAGCCGGTCGCCGACCTTCAGCGAATCGTGGAACCAGTTCGACACGCGCCCGGTCTCGACGCGCTTGATCGTGACCTTGTGCTCCGTCTCGCTGATCGGACAACTCGCCAGCGAATAGCAACGGACCAGCGGATGGCCGTCCACCGAAACGCGGAACGTCAGGAATTGACCGGCCCGATACGCGAATGTCGCGCGCAGGGCTTCGGGAATCGCGAGCACGACCGAGCGCGCGTCGTGGGTCTCTTCGATGACCCGCGCGACCTCGAGTTCGTGATACGGTCCCTCGCCCACGATCGGCGTCGGTGATATGGCACTCATCCCATCTCTCCCCTGGTCGGATCGCCTCGCGCGAGTCGTCCATCCGCGTGAAGCTTCGGTCTATCTGGGCTCGGGCAGATCGTCGGCTGGGTCGAGCTCCACCTGGAGTCGACGACCCTGGCTCCGCTCGGACACGAGCCGCAGCGAGATGCGATCCGGCACGAGACGCGTCTCACCGCCCTCGCGAATGCTTTCGAGCACGACTTGCTGACTGAGATAACCCGCGCGCCGGACGAGCACGACGTGGCTTCGGTCGGCGCGCAGCGACAGCGATTCGGGCGGACGGCCGTCGGCGAGCCGGCCGTCGACGTACACCTCGACCGGCGCCGGCTCGATGGAGAGCGGCACGACCTGCTGCGTGGCGCAACCCGACAGCGCGACTCCGGACAGGCCGAGTGCGAGCAGCGTCCCCATGCGGAAGCCGCCCGATCGGCGCATCGATCGAGCGTCCGCTTTCACTTCGTCCATGCGCACCCTTCGCACTGCTCGCACCCCTGCGGCCTGCGGCTCCCCCGATCGCAGCGAGCGGCCGACGGGAGGCGTCCGGGCAGCGGCGGAGACTACCCCGCAAGATCCCGATGGGCACCGCCGCGTGAAAGCATGGCTCGCCGCGGGGCACGCCGATAGAATCGGCGCCCCACGAAGCCCGGCCGAGAGGACCGACCATGAAACCGACCCGACGCCCCGAGCGACCCCAATTCTCCTCCGGTCCGTGCGTGAAGCGGCCGGGCTGGTCGCTCGGACAACTCGAGAAGGCGCTGGTCGGCCGCTCGCATCGCGCGGCGCCCGCCAAAGCCCGTCTGCAGGAGGTGATCGATCGATCGCGCTCGCTGCTGGGTCTGCCGGCCGACTATCGGCTCGGCATCGTGCCCGCGTCCGACACCGGTGCGGTCGAGATGGCGATGTGGTCGCTGCTCGGACCGCGCGGCGTCGACGTGCTCGCCTGGGAGAGCTTCGGACTCGGCTGGAAGACCGACGTCGAGAAGCAACTCGGCCTCATGGACGCGCGTGCGCTGGTGGCCGACTACGGACTGCTGCCCGATCTGTCCGCCGTCGACTTCGATCGCGACGTGATCTTCACCTGGAACGGCACGACGTCGGGTGTGCGGGTGCCGAACGGCGACTGGATCCCGGACACGCACGAAGGTCTGGTGATCTGCGACGCCACGTCGGCGGCGTTCGCGATGGAGATCCCGTTCGAGAAACTCGACGTGGTGACCTGGTCGTGGCAGAAGGTGCTCGGTGGCGAAGCGGCGCACGGCATGCTGGCTTTGTCGCCGCGCGCGGTGGAACGCCTCGAGACCTTCAAGCCCCCGCGCCCGCTGCCCAAGATCTTCCGACTGACCAAGGGCGGAAAGCTGATCGAGGGGATCTTCGAGGCGGCCACGATCAATACCCCTTCGATGCTCGCCGTCGAAGATGCGCTCGACTCCCTCCGCTGGGCCGAGGCGTGCGGCGGAGTGCCCGCACTGATCGCCCGTTCGGAGGCCAATCTGGCCTCGATCGACCGCTGGATCGAGCGAACACCGTGGCCGGCCTTTCTGGCCCGCGACCCGGCGACGCGATCCTGTACGTCGATCTGCCTGCAGATCGACGACCCGCACTTCGTCGCGCTCGAGCCGCCGGATCGCGCCGCGCTGGCCAAGCGGATCGTGCGCCTGCTCGATGACGAAGGCGTCGCGTACGACATCGGTTCCTACGCCGATGCCCCGCCCGGACTGCGGATCTGGGGTGGTGCCACCGTCGAGAACAGCGACGTCGAGGCGCTGCTGCCGTGGCTCGACTGGGCGTGGCAGCGCGTCCGCGAGGCCTAGCCGGACGCGTAGCGGCCCACGCGACCAAGCCTCCACGAGCAAGCCATGCCGGATCGCGCGCTACTGCACCTCGGCGCTCGACGGCTCGAACGCGCTGGACTCGTCGTCTTCTTCGGCGGAATCGTCGCCCTCGCCGATCGGTCCCGCCGCGGCGATCGCAGCGTCCGCGGCCGCCGGCGCCGCATCGATGAACGCGACCTTCAGAGCCTGCAGCCGCTCGATCTGTTCTTGCTGGGTGCGCAGCCGATCCTTCTTGGCCGCCAGCTCGCCGCGGATCGCGACGTACAGATCTTCCTGGACCCGCAGCTTGGCTTTCTGGTGCTCGATCGCGCGCGCGTGTTCCTGCTCGGTCTGTCGTGCGGCGGCGAGATCGGACTCGACGGATCGCACGCGCGATTGCAGGGCCTCGATGGCCGCGTTGTCGAGCAGCGGGATCGGGCCGTCGATTTTCGCCGGACGCGCGACGCTCACGATCTGTCGCACCCGCGTCAGCTCACCGGCGAGGCCGTCGGCCTCTTCGCGCGCCGCGTCCCTCGCCTGTCGGGCCTGTTCGAGCTCGGCTTCGAGTTCGGAGATCCGCGTCGCGGTCGGTCCCGGAACGCGCTCGGCATGGCTGTCGCGCCGCTTCGCCTTCTCGAGCTTGCGTCGCAATTCCTGCGACTCGTCCACGACCCGCCGATTCTTGGCGGCGGCATGCGAGAGTTGATCACGACTGGCGATCAGCTCCGCACGAAGTTTTTCGGCTTCGAGGCGCGCGGCGGCTACCTCGAACCCGAGACTCCGGACGCGCAGGAACAACGACAGCGCCGCCGTCCCTGCGAGACCGACGAGCAGCCACGAGACCAGCTCAGCCATGGTCCACCACTTGTCGTTTCTCCTTGCGTGCCGCTCTTGCGCGCCCGCCCTCGTCGAAATCTGCCCGACGTCCTGCTGCCTGCATCACAAGCTTGTTGCATCCCGCGCTTCGCTGCCGGGCCATATCGTCGGCGATTCAGGCCGTGACACGGTAGAAGGCGTTGAAGGGATTTTGCACTTCGAGCCGTACGAACCCGCCGAACCCCGCCTCCCGGCAGTGGGCTTCGGCGCGCCGCGGCCCCCACGCTGCCCCGAGACCCGCACCACCGTGGGCCAGGGACTGGGTCATGCAATGCAACGTGCTCATCGCATAGGTGAGCGCGCCGGCTTGATGGAGGTTGTCCGCGAGGTCGTCGCCCGCAACCGGCTCGACCATCAGATAGCTGCCCCCCTCGGACAGGCAGGCTCGGATCCGGCGCAGCACCGCGATCGGGTCCACGAGATCGTGCACCACGTCGAACGTGGTGACGAGATCGAAACCCGGCTCCAGCGGAATCTCCTCGCCACCGGCTCGTTCGAAGCTGACATTGGTGAGCCCGGCTTCGTTCGCCGCGGCTCGAGCCCGCGTGATCGAGAGCGCATCGACGTCGAAGCCGAACACCTTCGATGCCGGATAGGCACGCGCCATCGCGATCGCGGCTTCACCGCTCCCGCAGCCGATGTCGGCCACGCGTAGACCGCTCTCGAGGCGCGCGACGACGTCGGGCATGGCGGGCAACCACTTGCGGGTCAGCAGGATGCGGGTGCCGGGGCCGTTGGCGCGCGCGATCCCCTCGACCATGTCGGGGCCGAACTCGGAGAACGCCACTCCCCCACCCTCGCGACAGGCGCGGGCCACACCGGGGATCGCGCGGTAGAGGGCCGGCACCATCTGCGTCCAACCCGCGAGGCAGTAGGGGCTCGATTCGTCGGCGAGGCAGGCCGCGTGCTCGTCGGGCAGGTGGTAGGTGAGTTCGACCGGATCGAAGACGACGATCCCGCCCGCGCACAGCGTGGCGAGGATCTCCTCGAGGTATCGCGCGTCGAAGCCCGTATAGGCGACCACCTCGGCCAGCCGGGCCGGTGGCTTTCCCGACATCATGCGAAACAGGCCCGAACGATCGGCCACCGCCACCACGCCCATCACCGCGGCGCCCGTCGTCATTTCCATGAATCGGCCCATGAAGGCCTTGATGGCGTCTCTGTCCATTCGGTGCTCCCTCTCGTCATCCCCGGTCTACCGCATCCGCGGCGTTCCTGTCAGCGTCGCCATGGCGATCACGAGCGCCGTCATGGCAGCCGCTGCGGCGAGCAGTGTGCCGTGCAGGCCGAGTACCGCGACGGAAAACCCGGCCAGCAGGGTCCCGATCGGCGCGCCGCCCATGAATCCGAGCTGGTAGACGGCCAGCACCCGACCCCGCTCGGCGACCGGCGCCGCCTCCTGGAACAGGGTCCGGCTGCAGTTCAGGAACACCGCGCCGCCGAGTCCCCAGAACAGCGTCAAGCCGATCAGGGCCGGGTACGAAACGCCGCTTCCGATTACGGCCTCGACGCCCGCCCCGACCAGCAGCGCGCCGAGCGCGGCCGCGCCCTTGCGCCCGACTCCGCGCGCGCGCAGCACCAGCGAACCGATGATCGTGCCCACCGGAAACAGCATCAGGACGATCGACAGGGCATCGACGCCGAGCCCGTAGTCGTCGCGCACCAGCAACGGGAACACCACCAGATACGGACCGATGAAGAACACGCCCACCGCCACGACCAACGTGGCCGGGGCCCAGAGCTTCTCGGTCCGGCGCACGATGCGAAGCCCCTCGAGAATCTCGGCCGCACTCACGCGGCCAACCGGTTGCGTGCGCGGCGGCACGCTCGGCACACCGCGCTGCATGGCGGCGCCCACGAGGAAGACCAGCGACTGCACACCGAGCATCACGGGACTGCCAGTGAAGCGCGCCATGCCGGCAGCCAGGGCCCCGGCCGCCTGACATCCGAACTGCACGGCCGTCATGGTCGTGACGGCGTGCATCATGTCGGATCCGGCGACGTGCGAGAGCAGCGTATCCCGGGCCGGCATCGTGAACGCCTGCACGGTTCCGATCACGAGTCCATAGCCGATCAGGACGCCGAGCGAGAGAAATCCGCCCGCGCTCGCGAACGCCAGGATCATGACCGGCAGCGCGGCGACGACGTGCAGGATCGCGAGCAATCGCCGCGGATCCACCCGATCCGCCAGCGCACCCCCGGCGAGCAGCAGCACGGTGCTGGGCAGCATGGTCGAGGCCTGCGCGATGCCGACCCAGCTGGCCTCGCTGGCGAGTTCGCCGACCACGATCCACGAGAACAGGACCTGCTGCATCCCCCACGCGCCGAACCAGCTGCCGACGCCGCCGACGAACCATCCGAAGCCGGGGGATGTCCGGGGTCCGGCCGGAGCGATCGTGGACATGCGAAGGCTCCGATGCGCACCCGGCGCTCGCGCAGAGTACACGACGCGCTCGCTGCCCCGACTGAGTCCGGAACCGCGATCGCCTACTCTGCGCGCCGTTCGCCGGGTGCGAAGCCCTCCCGTCGATTGCTTCCCTTCAGCGAGAGCCCGCGCCATGTCCGTCAGCGACCGCTTGATCGAGGCCACCCGCCGTCTGCGCAGCGAACTCGCGCCGCTTCGCTTCACGGGCTCGGTCACGCATGTCTACAACCCGCTCGAGTACGCGATGCGTCCGCATCACGCCTACCTGCGACGCTTCGGCGACACGACCCGGCGCGTCGTGTTCCTCGGCATGAACCCAGGGCCGTTCGGCATGGCGCAGACCGGCGTTCCGTTCGGTGAGGTCTCGTGGGTGCGTGATTGGCTCGACCTCGAGGCACCCGTCGGCCGGCCGCCGCTCGAGCATCCACGGCGACCGGTGGAGGGCTTCGCGTGTGCGCGCAGCGAGGTGAGCGGCGCGCGCGTCTGGGGAACCATCGCCGGGCGTTTCGGAAGACCCGAGCGATTCTTTCGCGATCACTTCATCTCGAACTACTGTCCGCTGGTCTTCATGGAGGCCAGCGGGCGCAACGTCACGCCCGACAAGCTGCCGGCAGGCGAGCGCGATGCGCTGTTCGCCGTCTGCGATCGCTTCATCGCGAACCTGGCGCGCATCCTCGAGCCCGAGTGGGTGATCGGCATCGGCGCCTTCGCGACCCGACGCGCCGAGGAATCGCTCGCCGGCTCCGACGTCCGATTCGGACAGATCCTGCATCCGAGCCCCGCCAATCCGAGAGCGAACCGCGACTGGGCGGGCGAGGTCACCCGACAGCTCGAAGCGATCGGGCTGTGCGCCAGCCCACGCGATCGGTGATCGCGCGGAGCTGCGAGGACGAAAGCTGGTGATCATCCCGTCCGGCGTTAATCTCTCGCGGCTCCGGGGGGCCAACGAGGCGCCCGGAGATTCTGCGTCGGTGGGATTCCGGGCAGCAGCCGGTGCGCTCGACCACGAGATCACACGGTTGACGACGCACTGCCGCAGCACACGAGCGATCACGCAGAAACAAGAAAAAGCAGAGGAGAGCAGCAGAAATGGTCCATCGACTGGCCCGTCGTTCCACTTCGATCCTCGCCATCATCGGCCTGTCGGTGCTGTTGGGCTGCCCCGATGGCAACGCAGAACCCGGAGACAAGACCGCGCCCGCCACCGGCACCGCGACCCCCACCGCACCGACTGTTGCCCCTACCGATCCCACCCCCGCCAAGCCAGGAGAAGACGTGGCCATTGCCTCGATCGATCAATTCATCCAGAGCCAGAACATCGACAAGACGAAGTCCGGCTGGAAGACCCAGCTCAGCAAGCCGCCGATGGCCACCTTCAGCGACACCAAGTCCTACTTCTGGGTGCTCGATACCAACGTCGGTCCGATCAAGATCAAGCTGGATCCGAGCGTCGCGCCGATGCACACCACGAGCACCATCTATCTGACGCAGCTCGGCTTCTACGACGGTGTGCCGTTCCACCGCGTGATCACGGGCTTCATGGCCCAGGGCGGAGACCCGCTCGGCCGCGGCACCGGCGGACCCGGCTACAAGTACGACGGCGAGTTCGACCCCTCCGTGCGCCACGATCGACCCGGCCTGCTCAGCATGGCCAACGCAGGGCCGGGCACCGACGGCAGCCAGTTCTTCATCACGTTCGTGCCGACACCGCATCTCGACGGCAAGCACACGCTGTTCGGCGAAGTGGTCGAGGGGATGGACACCGTCAAGGCACTCGAGGATGCCGGATCCCGGGCCGGACGCCCCTCGAAGGAACTCGTGATCGAGACCGCGACGATCGTCGTCGAGTAGCGCCAGAGCAACGCGGTGCGCCGCGCGGTGGAGCCGATGCTCCACCGCGCGGGGCACGGGATTTCTGGCCGTGGTCGTTGGTCGGTGTCGGCGATCAGACGACGCGTTCGATCAGCGTTCCGGTCCCGAGGCCACCTCCGCAGCACATCGCGATCAGCGCGTAGCGCTTCTTCGTGCGCTCGAGTTCGTGGAGCGCGCTGGTGATCAGGCGATCCCCCGTGCAGCCGGTCGGATGACCGAGCGCGATCGCGCCGCCGTTGGGATTCACGCGATCGGGATTCGCGCCGACCGCCTTCTGCCACGCCAGCACCACGCTCGCGAACGCCTCGTTCACTTCGAAGACGTCGACATCATCGATCTGGATGCCGGTCTTCGCGAGGATCTTCTCCGTCGCCGGGATCGGCCCCTTCAGCATCGTGATCGGATCGACGCCGACGATCGTCGTGTACACGACCCGGGCGCGACGCCGCAGACCGAGCCGCTGACAGGCTTCGCCGCTGGCCAGGATCACCGCCGAGGCGCCGTCGGTGACTTGCGACGAGGTGCCTGCGGTGTGGAGACCGCCCTCGACCACCGGCTTCAGGGTCCCGAGCTTCTCGAGACTCGTGGCACGCAGCCCCTCGTCGCGGGTCACCGTGGTGCGCCCATCGGTGGCCTTGCCCTCGTCGTCCTTCGTCGGAGCGACGACGGGAAGCACCTCGCGATCGAAGTGCCCGCCCGCCCAGGCCGCGGCCGCGAGCTGCTGGCTGCGCAACCCGAAGCGGTCGGTGTCGTCGCGGCTGATTCCGTATTCCCTGGCGATCATCTCCGCGCCTTCGAACTGGCTCTTGAACGCGTACTTCTCGAGATAGCTCTTCGAGACCGGTCGACCGTGCGACGAGAAGTTCGCGCCGAGGGGGATCCGGCTCATGCACTCGACGCCACAGCTCACCACGATGTCCTCGAGCCCCGATGCGACGAGCCCGGTCGCGAGGGTGCTGGCCTGTTGGCTCGATCCGCACTGGCTATCGACCGTCGTCGCAGCGACCTCGAGGGGCAGTCCCGCCGACAGCCAGGCCGTGCGAGCGACGTTGAACGACTGCTCACCGACCTGGGACACGCAGCCCCCGATCAGTTGACCTACCTCGGCGGGATCGAGTCCCGCTCGCTCGACCGCACCGGCGAGCACCTGGCCCAGCAGATCCGTCGGGTGGAGGGTCGACAGCGCACCGCCGCGCCGGCCGAGCGGCGAACGCGTCGCCTCGACGATGAAGACATCACGTACGTTCATGATCGGATCTCCTGCCGCGCCGGTCGGAGCCGGAGTCGGCGACTCGCGCGGGCGCACGCATTGGATGGTGAGGGAGGTTGAGAGAGGGTGAAGCCGCTCCGGCGCCCGGGTAGGCTCCGGCCGCGGTGAGCTTAGACACTCACCCGCGAGCCCGCACCGCGCGGCGCCGGTGCAGGCGGCGGGCTCGCTCGATCACGGGAGAGGGCCAAGGATGTCAGAGACGACCGAAATCCGCGCCGCGCTGGCCGCCCATGCGCGTTTCTATGCAGCGTTCGCGGCCGGCGACTACGACGCGATGGAGACGCTCTGGTCGACGACCGCCCCCTGCCTCTGCGTGCACCCCGGTGCGCCCGCGATCCACGGTCGATCCGGTGTCCTGGCGAGCTGGCGGTCCGTACTCGAACGACCGCCGTCCGTGAGCGCCAGCCAGCCGCAGGTTGCCGTGATCCGCGGCATCGCCTTCGTGACCTGCTTCGAGCACATCGGCGAGGTGAAGCTCGTCGCGACCAACGTGTTCGTGTGGGAGAACGCGGCGTGGCGGCTCGTCCACCACCAGGCGGGTCCGTTGCGTGAAGTGCCCGCGAGTGAAGGACCGCACGGTCCGCTGCACTGAATGCGCGGGGCGATGCGCGTGAACGGATCCGGACCCGGCTTCAAGTGGCCGGGACGGAGGGCGGTGGAGGGGGCGTGAGCGTGGTGAGGTGGCCGTGTCGCGCGAGCGAGAAGCGGGTCGCTGCTTCGCTCGCACCGCCGTAGAGCAGACCGGCGAGACAGCGCTCGACGGCCGCCGCATCGGGCGTCGCGATCGCGATGCCGCGGAGCCGCAGCGAGGGGCGGAACGCATCCGCGTCGGGAATCCCGGCTTCCGCCGGATCGAGCCGGCAGGACTCGGTCTCGAAGACCTCGGCGAGCAGTGTCTCCATCCCGTCGGCCTTCACGCGCGCCAGGTCGATGGCATCGTCGCTGGCGAAGACGAAGAGCTGGTGCTCTGCCCCGCGCAGCTTCTTCTTCTTCGCGAAGCGCGTGCGAAACGCGGGAACGGCATGGCTGAGCTGACGCTGCAGCTCACGCAGTGGACGCGGAGGTGTTCGTTCGGGCGTCTCGGGATCGAGGAGTTCCAGCGTGCCGCGCCAGAGACAGCTGTAGAGCCGACCCTGAGTGGTCTCGATCCGCACCGGAAGTTCGCTCCCCGGGTCGTAGCGATCGAGCGTCACGGGAGATCCCCAGTGGGTCTCGAATCGCGACCCCTCGGCGTCGGCCGCGATCGCGCGCGTCGACCGGGGTGGCTCGAGAATCTGCAGGATCGGTCCCGACAGCGGCTGGCTTGCCGACCAGCGGCCCGTGTCCGAGCGCTCGCGGACCAGCACGTCGCCCTGCTCGAAGCGGCATGCCGACACCGCAGCGGCGAATGCGCGGGGCAGCGCCCAGGCAAAACCGGCGATCCACTCCATGCGCTCCCTCGTCGAGTCCCGCTCACGCACCGCATCCCATCCGCCGGACGATTGTCGCGGCGGGGACCCGCCACGGCAACGCGCCGCGTCCGACCCGGCGTCGGATCGCTCGGTTATCATGCCTCGCGACCAGCGGCGGGGGACCCGGAAATGGGTGCGGATGATCCGCGGCGAAGACTCGAGCACTTCCGTCAGCGAACGCTGCGCGAACTCGAATACCAGCGGAGCACCGGTCGTCTCGCATCCGCCGAGTTCGATCGTCGCACCGCGCTCGCCCGCGGCGCCGATTCTGCAACCGATCTGCGCCCGCTGCTCGAAGACCTCGTCGACGCGTCCGGCCGCGCACTGGCCGAACGAGCAGAATCGTTCAGCCCGATCCCGCGACCCAGCCACACGCCGGTCGAGTCAGACACCGACGACGGCTCGGACTTCGCGTTCGCGTTGATGAGCAGCGCAGTCCGCGAGGGACACTGGCAGCCGCCCCGGACCCTCCACGCCGTGGCCATCATGGGAGGCGTCAAGCTCGACTTCCGCGAGGCGGATCTGCTCGAGGGCACCACCTCCGTGCACGCCTACGCGCTGATGGGGGGTGTCGTGATCCTGATCCCACCCGACGTGCGCGTGGTCGTGAAGGGATTCGGACTGATGGGCGGCTTCGGCCGTGCGCGGCGCACTACGGCGCCATCCGATGCCCCCTGCATCGAGATCGACGGCATCGCGGTGATGGGCGGCGTCGACGTGAAGGTGCGCGAGCCGGGCGCCGGGAACGACGCCGAGTGACTGCCCCACCAGCGGGCCCGATCCGCAGGCCCGCGCAGCGATCTTGCTTTTCCCCTAGGGGCGATCGGTGCATCTCGGGCTTCTCGAGAGACCCGATCAGGCCTACCCACGATCCGCTAGGGCAAATTTAAACTCCTTTTGGTTCAGATGGTTACGAAGCACGATTCCCGTCCGACCCGAAATCTTGACTTGACAATCATCATGGTCGGTGGCGTTATGGGAAAACCGTTTCTCTCCCACACGACCGGCCGGGCGCTCTTGCGAACGCCCCGTGCCGCTCAGAGGGGTGGACCGGCGACGAGTTCGCGGCGCGAGCCGCCCGGAATCGAAACTCGCAAGTCGAAGGAGACATCGTGTCCGCGGAAGCCTACGGACTGCCCGACTCCCCCACCGAACACGCCGGAGGCGATTTCCGCTTGTCCCCCGACGAACTCGCCAAGGGGGAGCAAGCAGCAGCGACCTATCTGAGTTCGATGAAGACCAACGAAGCCCGACGGGGCGCCGAAGACGCGCTCGACATCCTGGCCGCGGTCATCAGCGGTGGGGTGTGCGGCGGCAAGCGCTTCCCGTGGCACCAGGTTCGGGCCTACCACGGCGCGCTGGCAATCTCGATCATCAAGGAGAAAGGCGCTCCGGCCCACATCGAGGCCCTGCGTTGCCGACACGACGAGAAGCGCCGGTACCAGCAAGTCTCCGAGAGCTTCAAGACGAAGGACGTGCAGCGCATGCGGGCGACCCTCTCCGGGGTGCTCGAAGAATGCTGGAACCTCGGGTTCATCAGCGACGACGAGATGGACCTGGCGGTTCGCCCGCCCAATCGGCAGACCAATCGGCAGAACAATCGGCAGAACAATCGGCAGACCAATCGGCAGACCAAGGGCGGATCGGCCAAGAAGGTCGTCCGTGAACGGGAGCTCACCGACGGTGAGGTCCGCGCGATGCTCGCCTCGTGCGACATGGACTGCACGGTCGCCGGAACCCGCGATGCCCTGATGCTCGGGCTCGCCTGGCACGCCGGCCTGAAGACCGTGGATCTGATCAACCTGACCCTCGATGCCGTTGGATTCGACCAGAAGACCGGCCGCTCCACACTGCTCCACAAGGCTCCCGGCGCCAAGCGGAAGCGCGTGATCCCGTTGAAGAACGAGGACCTGATCCGACTCGAGGACTGGCTGGAAGCGCGCGGCCGCGAGCCGGGGCCGCTGTTCTGTCCGACCCATCGCGGACACATCGAGTTGAAGCGGATGAGTGCCACCGTCGTGCGGGAGTTCTGCGATCAGCGGGCCGAACAAGCGGGCGTCGTGCCGTTCACACCGAACGACCTCGCTCGCTGCAGCCCGTACGCGGCTCACGAAGCCGCGCAGCGCCGGCGTCCGGTGGGTCAGGCGGGCGGCACAGCACAGCAACGCCCGATGCAGCCGGTTTCGCCACTCTACGAAGACCTGACACCGATCGACCCGATCGAAGACGAGGTGGAACGCATCAGCTTTCCGTACGAGGCGCGAGTCCGACGCTGAAAGCCGCTGGACATCCAGCATCCAGACAAGCTGCTCGATTCAACACGGGGCCGATTCGCTACGAATCGGCCCCTTTTGTTCGGATCCCTCGCTCGCGCAACGTCCTCCTCTAAGGCGCTGCGTGTCGCCTGCCGATCGGGCTTCGAGGGGGGAGAACATGTCCGAATCGAGTGGCTCGGTCCGAAGGCAGCAGCGACACCCGCGAAGCGCCGTGCGGCTTTCGGTGAGGATCTCGTCGATCGACGCCGAAACCGATCCCGAAACCGGCGGGCCGTACTTCATGACCGCGAGCGAGACGTGTCACAACCTCTCGCGCGGCGGTCTGTACGTCGTCACCCATGAGCCGATGCGACCGGGCAGTCGTGTGCTCGTCGAGATCGAGATCCCCGGCTGCCCCGAAGTCCAGGCAATCGGTCGGATCGCCTGGGCCCGCCCCGAGGCTGGCCACACGAAGACCGAAGAGCGTTCGGGAGTCGGCATCGAGTTCCTCGGCGGGTCGCGCGAGGCACTCGGCGCCGTCGAGCAGTACGTGGACCGCGTGGCTCGGCGAAATCGGCGCAGCAGCGAGGCTTCGGTTCCGAAGAGCGGGCCGGCGCAGCAGGTCGTGTAGCTCGGCTGCAGCCGATTCGATCGCAGCATCGGATCGGAGCGGGACACGCCTCCGAGAGTCATCGTCTCGCGGTGGACTCAGTCGGCGACGATCGCCTCGTAGCGGGCGGCGTCGTCCTGCAGGGCGGCATCGACCTGATTCGCGGTCTGACGCGCTCGCGAGATCGTCTCGTAGGGGCGCGAGGACGCCCGGGACTGCTCGTCCGCGAGGAATGAGAAGACGCCGCCGAACGCCTGCTCGGGTCCCTCGTTGTGCAGGGTCACGCCGACCCAGATCACGGCCATCATCAGGAGCAGAGCGAAGGTCTTCTGCATGTCGTCCCTCCGTCGAGCAGTCGGCGCGACTCCGAGCCGCGCCGGTCTGCCGGATCCACGCCCGCATCGGCACGACGGGGCAGCGACCCGAGACCCGATTTCCTCGAGCCTCGGCTCGTTCGTGGGTCGGGACTGCGGGGCCCCCACTTATACTCACCCCTGCGTGCATCGAGACTGCGTCCGCGGGACCGGCAGCCAGGAGGGAGCCCCAAGTGCGGCATGGCCGAACCACCCGATCCAGCGAACTGCTCGGCGCACTCGCGATCGTTCTCTTCGTCTGCGGTCCGGTCCCGACCCACGCCGGAGCAGCCGACGAAGAGTTCCTTCCGATCGATGAGTTCATCGGGGCAGACGGCCAGACCGGCGACGATCTCTACCAGAAGCTGCTCGACAATCGCTTCGACGCCTTCGAGCAGATCTCTTCCCTTCGCTCGGGATCGAAGGACGGCGAAGGCTTCCAGGGAGTCCGCGTGCGGGTCCGGTACCGCAACTTCAGTCACGAAGACCCGCGCATCCTGTCGAAGACGATCGCCAAGTACCTCGAACCGACCGACGTGCGTCACCTCGGCTATCTGGTCATCAACAAGGCGAACGGGCAGGACGACCAGTTCGTCTACCGGCCGAGCGCGCGCAAGGTGAGGCGCGTCAATGTGCGCGGCGAGTCGATCGCCGGCACCGACTTCTCGTTCGAGGACATCGTGCCTCCCGAATTCGAGGACGGCACCCATCACCGCATGCCGGACGAAAGCCTCGACGGGCGACCGGTGTACGTGATCACCGTGATTCCGAAGCCCGGCGTCGAGTCCGAGTACGCCAAGCTCGTGTTGTTCGTCGAGCAGCAGTACGTCGTCCCGATCCGGACACTGTACTGGGACAACAAACGGGTGCTCGTGAAGCAGCTCGACGTCGATCCCGATTCGATCTCGGCCTACGTGGCGGAGTACGACGGCAAGCCGAAGACCGTGCATCTCGCGACGCGTTCACGCATGACGCACCTGAAGCTCGAGACGGCCACCGAACTCACGATCGATGAGTTCGACGCGAAGCCGGACCTGAAGGACCGTCACTTCTCCGAGCGCGAACTCACGGCTTCGCGCTGAAGGCCGGCGTGGCGGTGGGAAGCGCGATCGGAGCCGGGGGCACGTCGATCCACTGACCGCGAAACTGCTTCCGGCCCGCGTCGACGAGATCCTGACAGGCGCACTGGCCGTCGGCCCGGGTCCGCACCCGGCACTCCTCCTTCGCCTTGACGGGGATCGGCCGATCGCCGTCGTCGCTCAGCAGCATCAGACGCTTGCCGTCATTCGTGACCGCGAGCGCCTGCGCGGCGAAGTCGGATGGACCGATGTCGCGAACCAGCGTCGCGGGCTCGTCGCGCACACCCGACCATCGGTAGAGCTTGGCGTCGCCGTCCCGGTCGTGTGGCGCTGCCAGGATGAAGTAGACGCCCTGCTCGCTGTGCAGCGCGATGTCCGAGATGCCGAGGCCGCCGAGATCGAACCGATAGGGCGCGCCGAACACCGGTTCGCCATAACCGAGCACCACGCTGTCGGGGTTCTCGAGCGGAATCAGGCTCGTCAGACCCTGCGGACGCGGATTGCGCAGCCCGATCAGCAGACCGCTGTCCTTGCCCGCCGCGAGCCCCTCGATGTTGATGCCCTGTTTGCCTGGAGCGAGATGCGGCAGCTGCCGGTGAAGCTGCAGGATCGAGTTCGAGAGCCCGAGCGCGCGCAGTTCGGGCGACTTGGCGAGATCCGCGTTCAGCGCCGTGTAGGCGATGCCCACGGGCTCGATCGTCTCGGAATCGCCGGTCCGCGTGGCCTTGACGGCCAGCAGGCGACGCCGATTCGGCCGGTTCTTGCCCTTCTCCTCGCGGGCGTGCGAAGTGATGAAGTAGATCTTGTCGCCGAGCCGGGCCGCTCCCTCGAAGGCCGAGAAGTTGTTTCGCGCGCGCGCCGGAGTACCCGTCAATCCGTAGAGATCGGTGCGCCCGATCGGGGCACCGCCGCTGTCTCGGTACGTGAGCAGGATGTCGCTCTGATCCTCGGCCACCAGCAGTGAACCCTCGGCGGTGAAGACCAGGCCCGAGGCGTCGCAGGCCTCGCTGAACGTCACCATCTCGGCCTGGGCGGCCGCGGCCACTCCGACGCCTGCGAAGAAGACGAGCCAACCGCAAACGATCGAGACGATTTTCAGATGCACAGTGAAAACTCCCCCGCCTCCGCCATCGAGGAGGCTTCTTTCGCATAGGCCGCCGACCCGGCTGCAACCTCGGGACGCGCTCCGGACCGCTCGGCGAGCAATCTCAGAGCACGGTTTCGAAGCCCTCGAAACGCGGATGACCGAGATAGACGCCATCGGGTGCACGCGCCCCGGCATGTGCCTTCCGGAAAGCCTCGGACTTCGTCCAGGCCTCGAAGGCGGATCGGCTCTCCCACACCGTATGCGACGCATACAGGGTCGCATCGTCGTCCGACGCGCCCTTCAGGAGGTGGAACTCGCGGAATCCGGGCACCTGATCGAGCTGGGAGTCCCGTTCCCGCCAGAGCTTCTCGAAATCGGCCTCACGGCCGAGGGCAATCCGGAACCGGTTCATCGCCACGTACATGCTGTCCCCGCCACTCCGCCAAGAGTTGGTTCACGCCGCTCACTTGCCCGTACGGCGCAGGCCCGTGAGATCCCGCACGCCGCCGCGATCGGCACTGGTGGCCATCAGCGCATAGGCCTGCAGCGCCATGGACACCACGCGATCCCGCTTCTCGGGCTGCCATGCGTCGACACCCCGTGCCTGCATGACGTTCCGTCGTCGAGCGAGTTCGGCGTCTTCGATCAGCAGTTCGATCCGGCGTCCGGGAATGTCGATCCGGATCCGGTCGCCCTCTTCGATCAGCGCGATCGCGCCCCCCTCGGCGGCTTCGGGCGAGACATGTCCGATCGAGAGCCCGGAAGTGCCCCCCGAAAAGCGGCCGTCGGTGAGCAGCGCGCACAGCTTGCCGAGTTTCTTCGCCTTGAGGTAGCTGGTGGGATAGAGCATCTCCTGCATGCCCGGACCGCCGCGCGGCCCCTCGTAGCGGATCACGATCACGTCGCCCGGCTCGATGCGATCCGTAAGGATCGCATCGCAGGCGGAATCCTGGCTCTCGTAGATGCGCGCGCGGCCCTCGAAGCGCCAGACCGATTCGTCCACGCCGGCTGTCTTCACGATGCAACCGTCCACTGCGACGTTGCCGTACAACACGGCGAGACCGCCGTCGCGGGTGTGGGCGTGGGGTACTTCGCGGATCACGCCCCGGGCCACGTCGAGATCCATGCTGTCGAAGTACTTGTCCTGGGAGAACGCGATCGTCGTGCGCACGCCACCGGGCGCAGAGAGCGCGCGCCGCCGCGCCCACTCCGACGCGCCATCGCTGCGGATGTCCTCGCGCGCGAGCGCGTCGCCGAGTCTCGCGCTGTGGACCGTTCGCGCATCGGTGTGGAGCAACCCCGCGCGCGCGAGCGCACCCAGAATCGTGAAGACGCCACCCGCCCGGCTCACGTCCTCGATGTGATCACTGGACGAGGGCGCCACCTTGCAGATGCAGGGCGTCCGGCGCGAGATCCGGTCGATGTCCTTCATCGTGAAGTCGACCGCGCCCTCGTGGGCGGCGGCCAGCAGATGCAGCACCGTGTTCGTCGAGCCTCCCATCGCGACGTCGAGCGTGATGGCATTCTCGAAGGCTTCGAAGGTCGCGATCTGGCGCGGCAGCACGCCGGCCTCGCCGTCGCGATAGTGGCGATGCGCGAGTTCGACGATCAGCCGTCCCGCCTGCTCGAACAGTTCCCAGCGGATCGCGTGGGTGGCGAGCAGCGTGCCGTTGCCGGGCAGCGAAAGCCCGAGTGCCTCGGTGAGGCAGTTCATGCTGTTCGCGGTGAACATGCCCGAGCACGAACCACAGGTCGGGCACGCGGAGCGCTCGATCACCGCGAGCGTCTCGTCGTCGACGTCGTCATTGCCCGCCTGCATCATTGCGTCGATCAGATCGATCCGCTCGGGCAGAGGATCGCCGTTGCGATCCCGGGTTCCGACCGCCTTGCCGGCCTCCATCGGTCCGCCCGAGACGAAGATCGTCGGGATGTCGAGGCGCAACGCGGCCATCAGCATGCCGGGGGTGATCTTGTCGCAATTCGAGATGCACACCAGCGCGTCGGCGCAGTGCGCATTCACCATGTACTCGACGCTGTCGGCGATCAACTCGCGGGAAGGCAGCGAATACAGCATCCCGGCGTGACCCATCGCGATGCCGTCATCGACGGCGATCGTGTTGAATTCGCGTCCCACGCCGCCAGCGGCTTCGATCACGCCCTTGATGCGTTGACCCACGTCGTGGAGGTGGACATGGCCCGGCACGAACTCTGTGAAGCTGTTCGCGATCGCGACGATGGGCTTCTCGAAGTCGGCATCGGTCATGCCCGTGGCGCGCCAGAGCGCGCGGGCACCGGCCATGTTGCGGCCGTGGGTGGTCGTCTGACTGCGGTATCCCTTTGCCATCGCCGGAGCTTAGCGCGCTGAAGCGCCGCATCGGATCGTCCACTGCCTCGCCGGGACGCTCATGCGCCCGACTGCATCTCCGCGACCGCTGCCCGCAACCTTCCGAGCGCGACCCGTCGCAGCGCCCGCTTGGTCTCCCGGTGCGCCTTGGGATCGAGCGTCATGGCGAGCGTCTGCGCCCGCGAGATCGCCTCGGATTCGACGCGCTCGGAGGGCACGATCCGATCGAGGTAGCCCGCATCGACGGCTTCCCGGGGTGAGTAGATCTCGGCCTGATTGATCGCCCGCTGCAGATGACGGCGCGAGAGACGCTCCTCGGCGAGCACGATCGCGAACTCGGGCAGCGTCATCTTGATCGCCACTTCGTTCAGTCCGATCTTGAAGTCGCCGTCGGCACCGATCCGCTCGTCGGCGGCAAGCAACAGCACCGCGCCCATCGCAAGCGCGTGGCCGGTCGCGCCGATCACCACCGGCACAGGGCAATCGAAGATCCGGAGGCCGAGTTCGGCGCCCCGCCCCACCATGCCGACGACGGCCTTCGGGCCCTGCCGCATCACCGACAAGTCGAATCCCGCCGAGAAACGACCGGGGCGCCCGAGCAACACGATTGCACCCGCCGCCTCGGCGAGCGCGCGATCGAACCCGGCGTGAAGCTCGTCGAGCACCGACGGCGCGAGTGCGTTGGCCTTGCCATCGTCGAGGCGCAACACCGCGACGCCGTCTTTCGATGTGTACTCGACAACTCGCTCGGCCATCGGGGTTCTCCGTCCAGGCGCGTGGCAGTGGACCGCACAAGCCGTTGCGCGGGTGCGCCAGGGTATCAATCCAGGCTGTCGCCCGTCACACCCGGGCGATCCGTCCGGAATCCGACACGAGATTCCGCTCAGGCCGGATGTCAGGTCGGTCGACCGGGAGGGCGGGCCGGCGTCGGCCCGGCGGAGCGCCCGTTTCGGGGCGATCGGGCAGGACATGCTGCGAAGACACCTGGCCGCGAGCCTGCTCGCGGGATGCATCGCCACCCTACTCACCGCAGGCCTGGCCGCGGCTGACCCCGTGGCCTCGTCCCTCGCGGTGCGAGCGAACCTCCCTGCCCCACCCGCCGGACTCGACTCGCCGGAGCTGCAGTCGCTCTGGCGCGAGGGCCTGGCACTCGAGCGTCTCGATCGATACCTCGAGGCCGCCCGCGTCTACGAGCGCCTGAGCGAGCAGGCTCCCCATGTCGCGTACGCGTTCTGGAAGGTCTCGCGCAACTACTGGCGCCTGGCCGAGAGCCTGCCCGGCGATGCCAAGGCAGAGCGCTTGCCCTGGTTCGAGACCGCCGACGCGTGGGCCTCGCGCGGACTCGAAGTCGATCCCGCCTGCGCCGAGTGCATGCTCTGGAAGTTCGGCGCCATGGGGCGCATCGGGACCACGCGCGGCGTCCTCTCTTCACTCGGCGCAGCGCCCGAGATGCGCGACCTGCTCGAACGCGCGATCGCCCTCGAGCCGACCTATCAGGATGACTCCTCGAATTCGACGCTCGGCAATCTCCACTACGCGGGAGCCGTCTTCTATCGCGTCGTGCCCGAGTCGATCTGGCTCGACTGGCTGGTCGGCGTGCGGGGCGACATCGGGCGGTCCCTCGCGATGATCCGGCGCGCCGCAGCCCTCGACCTCGACCGCATCGACTATCAAGTCGAACTCGGCGCGGTGCTGCTCTGCTACGCGGAACGTCGCGGCCAGGACGAAGCGCGCGTCGAGGCGCGGGCTGTGCTTTCGCGGGTCCCCGGACTGCCACGCCGCCTCTCGACCGATGCGATCGATCTCGAGCACGCCACCACCCTGCTCGAGCAGCCGAGCCTGGCCTGCGGCTACTCGCGCGATGGCTGGATCGACGTCGAGGCCGAACGGCGCGCCGCCCAGAACTGAACTGCACTCGACTGATCTGATCTGAACTCGTCTGTACTACGCGAGAGTTCGCGTGCGGGTCGCTACGCTCGCTCGATGTCCGAGACGTCGGCTCCGAACTGGTTCCACAAGGCGATCGCGGCACCGCGAGAGGATCGCTTCGTCGAAGTCGCCGGTGCCCGGATCCACTATCTGCGCTGGGGCCAGGCTGGCCGGCCCGGTCTGTTGTTCGTGCACGGCGGTGCCGCGCACGCCCACTGGTGGACCTGGATCGCGCCCCGCTTCACGCAGCACTACACGGTCGCCGCCATCGACCTGAGCGGACACGGGGACAGTTCGCGGCGCGACACCTACGAGGCCGATCAGTGGGGCGAGGAGATCCTCGCGGTCGCCGACCACGCCGAGTTCGACGGTCCTCCGGTCGTGATCGCCCACAGCATGGGCGGCTTCATCGCGCTGGCGCTGGCGTCACGCGCGAGCGATCGGCTCGGCGGGGTGATCATCCTCGATTCTCCGGTGCGAAGGCCGGACCCGGAACAGGAGGAAGGCACGCACGGCTCGTCGTTTCGCAATCCCAAGACCTATCCCGACGTCGCCACTGCCCTCGCCCACTTCCGCACGGTCCCCGATCAGCCGTCCTCCCGACCCTTCATCCTCGACTATGTCGGTCGCCATTCGCTGCGGCACACCGACGCGGGCTGGACATGGAAGTTCGACCCGCGCGTCTTCGGCAACCTGCAGGCGAGGCGACGCCCCGAGATCCTGCGCGGCATCACGTGCCGGGTCGCGCTGTTCCGGGCCGAGAATGGACTGGTCACCGCCGACATCGGCCAGTTCATGTACGAGCAGCTCGGCCGCGTGGCACCGGTCATCGAGGTGCCCGAGGCCTACCACCACATCATGCTCGATCAACCGCTCGCGCTGGTGACCGGGCTGAATGCGCTGCTCGCGGACTGGCAGCACTCGACGCCGCGTGCGAGGCGGACCTGACTCGGGGCGTCGTACGATCGGCGGAGGGGACTACTCCTCCTCGTCTTCGTCCTCGTCGGATTCCGCGTCCTCGTCATCCGAGGCTTCCTCGGTTCCCGCCACCTTCCTGAATAGCCAGGTGGCCCCCATGAACGGCGAGGTGGCGACCAACGGCGGAACCGCGACGAGCACGGCGACCGGTCGCCGGCGCATCAGGAACTTCCACTCTTCCCAGGTGGTCGCCGACGACGCCAACGGGGCCAGCACGATCGCGATCACCCACGCGGCCGCCCAGATCCTCCGGATCCGCATCGCTCTCCCCCTCTCGACGTGACGCTCGTCGTGGCGCTCTTCGGCATGATGCCCCAATCACCCGCGCGCTGGCCAGCGAGAAATGCGCGCCCGCCCGGAGCAGCGGATCAGCAACCGGCAGGCGCTCGACCCAGGTGTCGGTCGACGAACTCCAGCACCTGGGCATTGAAGTCCTGCGGTGCCTCGAAATACGTCGAGTGACCGACACCGGGGAAGTGCGCGAGCCGGGCACCGGGCAACAGCGCCGCTGCCTCGGCGAGGGCCTCGGGCGGAAACAGTTGATCCTCGCTGCCACTGCAGAACAGCGTCGGGATCCGCCAGCCGACGAGCCTCGCCGGATCGATCCGCGCCTCGGCGTCGAACAGGCGCGCGAGCCAGCGCGGGTCGAAACGCGTGTTGTGCGCGTTGATCTGGTCGTACAGGAAGGCGCGCTCCGGTTCACGGCTCGGGAAGTCCGGGGCGAGTGCGGCCTGCCCGCGCACGCCCTCGCCTGCTACACCGCGGCCGATCCGACCGAGCGCCGCGACGACGGCCGGCGTGACGAGACCGCCGGGCGTCCCCGCCATCACCAGGCAGGCCACCCGATCCGGAGCTTCGAGCGCCGCGCGCAGCCCCGACCAACCCCCCATCGACTGGCAGACGAGCGCGGCGCGCTCGACGCCCGCGGCGTCGAGCAGTGCGCGCAGATCGGAGCCGAAATGCCGGGGATGGAAGTCCTCGGCGCCACAGCTCGATCGGCCGAAGCCACGATGATCGAAGCTGATCACGCGATGAGCGCGCGAGAAGAACGGCACCTGCTGCCACCACGACGCTGCATTGCCACCCGCGCCGTGGGCGAACAGGATCGCCGGGCCCTCGCCGTGGACCTCGTAGTACAAACTGACAGCTCCTTCGCGCGGCAGCATCGGCATGGGTGGCCTCCTCGGAGTGGATGATCCCGGGCCTTCGCGCGACCGGCTACCCGGCGCCACGGGATCGGGCGAGATCGGCGCCCGACGCGGTAAGGTCCGGGGCCCCCGCTCTGGCTGCCCCACGGAGACCCCGCATGAACGTCGACCATTTGTTCGATCTCTCCAACGACGTCGCCGTCGTGACAGGTGCCGGGCGTGGCATCGGCGAAGGCATCGCACGCGTGCTCGCCGGTGCCGGAGCCGCGGTCGTCTGCGCCGCGCGACGCGCCGACGAGGTCTCGCGAGTCGCCGCTGCGATCCGGGACGACGGGGGACGCGCGATCGCCATCCCGACCGACGTCACCGATGAGGCGGCCGTCGAGGCCCTGGCCAGAGGCGCGATCGCGGAGTTCGGTCACCTCGACATCTGGATCAACAACGCCGGCGGATCGCCGATCCAGTCGCCCCTCACCGAACTTCCGCGGGAAGAGTGGGACGCGACGTTGAGACTCAACCTGACCGCGATCTGGGTCTGCACGAACGTCGCGGCGCGACACATGCGCGACGGCGGCCGCATCGTCAACATCTCGTCGCGCGCCGCCGAGATGGTGGTGGCCGGCAGCGGCCACTATTCCGCCGCCAAGGCCGGCGTCAACATGCTGACCGCCACCTACGCGCGCGAACTCGGCCCGCGCATCCGGGTCAACGGCATCATGCCCGGCGCGGTCCCGACCGAGATCATGATGAAGGCGCTCGGACTCGACGACGCGAAGCTGCCGAAGCTCGAGAGGGCACTGCGGCTGCCCGCCGGGCGGCTCGGCACTCCGGAGGATCTCGGCGCCGCGGCCCTGTACCTCGTCTCGCTCGCCGCGTCATGGGTGACGGGGCAGACCATCAACGTCTCGGGCGGTCAGTGACGTGGCGGCCCGCACGGCAGTCGTGAAGAACCGCAGGATCACGCTCGCCCGTCGACCGGTCGGCCCCGTCTCGCTCGACTGTTTCGCGCTCGAAGAGAGCGAACTGCCCGCCCTGAAACCCGGGCAGGTGCGAGTCGAAACCGAGTGTCTCTCGATCGATGCGTTCATCCGCACGGTGCTGTACGAAAACGCCTACCACTCCCCCGTGCCCCTCGGCGGCGTGATCACCGCGATGGGGGTGGGACGCGTGATCGAGAGCGCGTCGCCCGATTTCGCACCCGGGGACGGAGTCTTCGGACCGCTGTGCGCCCAGACCCACGCGCTGATGCCCGCCGCATTGATGCGCAAGCTCGACGAGCGGCACACCCCGCTGCGGGCCTGGCTCGGAGTGCTCGGGCTCACGTCCGGTGTCACGGCTTATTTCGGCATCCGGGCCGTCGCTTGCGTTCAACCCGGCGACACCGTGGTCGTGTCCGCCGCCGCCGGCGCGGTCGGATCGCTCGCCGCGCAGATCGCCCGCATCGAGGGTGGACGCGTGATCGGGATCGCGGGCGGAGCCGACAAGTGTCGCTATCTGCTCGACGAACTCGGACTCGACGGGGCAATCGACTACAAGGCCGGGCCGATCGATGCACGCCTGCGCGAACTCGCGCCCGACGGGATCGACGTCTACTTCGACAATGTCGGCGGGCCGATGCTCGATGCGGTCCTCGACCAGATCCGTGAACGCGCCCGGGTGGTCATCTGCGGGGCCATCTCGCAGTACGATCACATGGAGCAGGTGCGCGGACCGTCTCTGTATCTGCGCCTCGCCGAGCGCCACGCGCGCATGGAGGGCTACGCGGTCACACACTTCAGGGCGCGTTTCGGCGAGGCCGAGCAGCAGCTCGCCGAGTGGCTGCGTGACGGTCGCCTGAAACTTCGCGAGCACGTGCTCTCGGGCATCGAGTCGTTCCCCGAAGCGGTGGTGACGATGTTCACGGGCGGCCATACCGGGAAGTTGCTCGTCGCGCCGTAGCGCCGCGGCCCGGACCGACGAGGGCGAACACCGTTCATCCCCTGCGGTGCGGGGATCTCCTCCCTGTGCCGGTGGCCGCGCCCGGGAATCCGGCCGGAACCCGGGAATGGCCCGGTTCGATCGCGCGGTTTCCAGGCCGCGCACCCCGGCGTCGGATCCACCGGGGATCCACGTGCGATCGCGCGGGGGCATCGTACAATCGGGGGCTCGCCAGGATCGATCGGCCGTCCATCCCGATCACGGAGAAAGCGACGAATGCACAAAGCCTCGAACCGCCACCGGACCCGAGCTCCGAAGGACGGGCTCCCAGGTAAGCAGTTCCCGGTGGCGATCCGATGACCGCCGACTCCCACACGCTCGATCTCTACGGCGTTGCCTGGCGACTCGCTGCGACGCTCTTCTTCGTCTGCCTGAACGGATTCTTCGTGGCGGCGGAGTTCGCGCTGGTCAAGGTGCGCGAGTCGCGCATCGTGCAACTCGAACGCGAGGGCCACCGCAGCGCGCCGGCGGTGCGTCACATCCTGGGCAACCTCGACCGCTACCTCTCGGCCTGCCAGCTCGGCATCACCCTCGCGAGCCTGATCCTCGGCGCACTCGGCGAGCCGGTCGTCTCGGTGCTGCTGCTGGCGGCCGCGGCGGCCGCCGGGTTCCAGATCGCCGTCGGCACGACCTGGGTTTCGCTGGTTTCGCTCGGGGTCGCCTTCCTGGTGATCACGATGCTGCACATGACGGTCGGCGAACAGGCGCCGAAGATGTGGGCGCTTCGGCGCGCCGAGGGGACGGCGCTCGCCACCGGACCGACACTGCGCGTCTTCGCGTTCCTGTTCGGCCCGTTCATCGGCGCGATCAATCGCATCTCGAACCGCCTGCTGCGGCTCGCCGGCCTGCCCGACGATGCGGAGCACGACGTCAGTCACAGCGCCGAGGAGATCCGCAGCATCCTCACGCTCTCGGCGCGGGCGGGCAAGATCACGGAGCACGAGTTCGAGATCACCGAGAACGTCTTCCGCATGATCGAGCTCGAGGTGCGGCACATCGTCGTGCCCCGGGTCGAGGTCGACTTCCTGACCCTCGAGCATCCGCTCGCCGACAGCCTCAACCGCATCCGCACCAGCGGACACTCGCGCTTCGCGCTGTGCGAAGTCGGTCTCGACACGATCGTCGGCGTGGTGCACGCCAAAGCCGTGCTCGACTCCCAGCTGCGTGGCGAGACGCCGGACCTGCGCGCGATCGCGCGCGAGCCGCTGTTCGTGCCCGACACCATGCCGCTCTCGAACTTCCTGCGCGAGTTGCAGACCAGCCGCCAGCATTGCGCCGTGGTCGTGGATGAACACGGCACCGCGATCGGGCTCGCCTTTCGCGAGGACGCCCTCGAGGAGATCGTCGGGCCGCTCGGCGACGAGTTCGACAACGAGGAACCCGACTTCGCCGAGACCGCCGAGGGTGTGTTCGAGATCCGTGGCCGGCTGTCCGTGCCCGAGCTCGAGGATCGGCTCGACTTCGAACTGAGCGGCGACGAGGACGAGGACGCCGACACGATCGGTGGCCACGTGACCGCCCGGCTCGGGCGCCTGCCGAAGAAGGGCGACGTGGTGCGCGTCGGTCCCTTCCACGCCCACGTGATCGATGCATCGCGGCGACGTGTACAACGGCTGCGCTTCGTGCGGGCCGTCGCGGAGCCGGACCAGGACACCCATCCGGAGTGAAGACCGAGCGGCGCCTCTACGACGTGAACGCCCCGCTCGAACTGCTCGCCGATCCCGTCGATCAGTGGCTCGACTGGGAGGAACAGGCCAATCTCGTCGGCTTCCGGGCCAGCACCGAACCGGTGACGGTGGAAGTCGTCCGGGTGCCCCGCGCCGACACCGAGGTGTACGTGCTGCCGGGCGCGGATCCGGGAGTCGTGGACCTCTTCATCGGTCCCGACACGGTCCGCTTTCCCCGCCATCCGCTCAACCGCGACACCAGCGTCGCGTGGTTCGATGCACCGGTGACGGAGCGCTGGACGGCCCGCTACACGGCCTCGCGCACACTCGCGATGCCCGGGCCGGAGACCGGCCGCGCGCTCTTCTCGCTGAAGCTCGCCACCGACCACCCGCATCCCGACTTCCACCAGCCCGAGAAGACGAAGCTTCGCGAGGAGGGACTCGGCGCCGTGCAGTGGGCCAGGACTCTCGACCGGATCGATTCGCTGATGCCGCCCCTGGCCGCCGCGCTGCTGGTGCGCGAAGTGCTGGTCGTATTGCAGCGGGACGGCGAGACGGGCTTCATGGTGCGCGATCTCCGGCGCTTCCAGGACGGCCACTTCTACATGCCCGCGCTGTCCCTGCCCTTCGTGGGCCGGCAGATCGCCGCGCGTCACTCCGAATCGTTCGGGCGTTTCTGGCGCGACGGTTTCGCCAGGTCGGTGGGTCGCGCGAAGGCCGAGATCTTCACCCGCTACGGGCTCTGGTACGAGACACCGAATCCGCAGAACGTCGTGATCCAGCTGGCGCCGTCGCTGCGTCCCACCGGTCGCATCCTGTTCCGCGACCTCGGCGACGGGGACTGCGGGACGGATGCCTTCACCAGCGAGGGCATACCGTGGAGCCATTTGCGCGCGGATATCCGACCCGAGACCGCGACCTCGTTCTGGGCCTTCGGCGAGGCCGCCGAACACAGCATCGATGCCGCGACGCTGGCCGACTGGTATCGCGCCCACGACACCGCGTACTTCGGCGAGCTGGCGCGCTGGCAGCCGCGCCTCGCACCGGATCCCGGGATCGACCCCGCGGCGCGCCTCGCCCACTGGAACGAAGTGCTGCGAAGCGAGCGCGGCATGGCGGTGCTCGGTGAGACGCCTGCCGCGCGAGCCTGACCAGGCGGACTCCGCCTACGCGTGGATGCGGGGCCGCGCGTCGCCCGGCCCGAGGTCCTCGAGCAGATCCGCCGCGAGCGACAGCAGATCGTCCTCCCGACCGATGCGACCGACGAGCTGCACGCCCACCGGCAGGCCGTCGGGTGACTGGCCGAGCGGCAGTGAGATCGCCGGCTGACCGGTCGCATTGAACGGCTCGGTGAAGGCCATGTGGGGCACCATCTTCTCGAGCAGTTCGAGTGGTGTGTGGCGCGTCGGGTCGAACGAGTCGAGCTCGGGCGCGGGCATGTGGACGGTCGGCGTGACCAGCACATCGTTGCCGTCGAACCAGCCGAGCAGCGCGCGCTCCCATTCCTGCGTCCACTCGATCGCGCGCTCGATGTCGTCCTGCGAGGAGCCCTCGAGGACCGTCTCGGGATGCGTGGACAGCTCCCAGAGAAACGGCTCGACGTCGCGGGCGTCGACCGGGCGACCGAGTCGCTCGGCGAGTTCGTCCAGACATTCGCGGAAGCCGAGTGGACCGAGCACCGCGCCGTAGAGCGTGCGGTCCACGTACGTCGCGAGCGCCGCCGGCGCATCGTCGACCACCCGATGCCCGCGCTTCTCGAGGGCGTCGAGGGTGCGCTCGACCGCGACACGGCAACTCGGATGCACGGGTGTACCCGCCGGTGAGCGGCGACAGAATCCGATCTGCATCGACCGGGCCTCCGACTCGATGCTCCGGAGGAAGCGACCCGGTTCCGCACTGCGCTCCGCCGCCGGTCTCAGCAAGTCGAGCAGCGCCGCCGTGTCGCGGAGCGACCGCGCCACCACGAATTCGACGTCGGGCCGCTGTTTGCCGGCGTGGCGCCAGATCACGCGATCGCGGGTCGGCTTCAATCCGATCAACCCGCACCAGGCGGCGGGGATCCGGATCGATCCCGCGCCATCGCTCGCGTGGGCGACGGGCACGATCCCGGCGGCCACCGCCGCGCAGGCACCCCCCGACGAACCCCCGGCCGAGTGCGCGGGATTCCAGGGGTTGCGGGTCGGCCCGTAGGCGAGCGACCAGGTGTTCGACTGCATGGCGAATTCGGGGGTACTCGAATTGCCGAGGGTCAAGAGCCCGACCTCGCGGAAGCGCGCACCGAGCGGCGTGTCCGCGACCGCGCGGTGGTCCACGTCGCGCAGCGCGCGATTGGCCGCGTAGTAGGGTTGGCCGATCTGGCGCGCACCGACATCCTTCATCAGGAAGGGCACGCCCGCGAAGGGAGCCCCCGGTCGCTGGACCTCGGCCGCGAGGAGGGCGCGCTCGAAGAAACGCACCGGGATCGCGCCGAGTTCGCCATCGCAGCTCTCGACGCGTCCGATCGCCGCTTCGATCGACTCGCGCGACGTGAGCTGACCGCTGGCCACCCAGGCTGCCTGTTCGGTCGCGTCGAGGCGGGCGAGTTCACTCGCGGCCTCGCGGCCCGCGAAAGCGGATCGCCCCGCCACGTTCGGGCCTTCCGTCGACGCTTCCATCCCGACCCTGGTTCGACGGTTCTTCGCCACTCTCGGCTGCGCTTTCTTCGACGCTTCCTTCGGCGTGGTCTTCGATGCTTTCATCGGCGCTCTCTTCGACACTTCCTTCGACATGTTATTCGACACGCTCTCCAAGAAGCTGTTCGCGAAATCCATCGTGTCACCGCCCGCCGGACTCGCATCGATTCGGGCCGCGCGACCTCCGTACCGATCGGATCCGGCGCCTTGGCGGGCGGGCGCATCCGATGGCACCAGTCGGCGCGCCGTCCGCCCGATCCGCTGATCGACGGATGGGGGCCACGCACGAAGTTGGGATACGGTCTCGGTGCGTCCGACCGGGAGTCGTGACCGGAGCCACTGCCCGATGCAACGGGTGTCACCGATTCCCGACGCCGCAGGATACTCCGAATCCATCGGAGCGCGTCGGCGCAGCGCAGGGAGAGCACACAAATGCCGGATTGGATCCCGATCCCAGGCTGGCTCGATCTGGTCGACATCGGTCTCGTGGCGGCGTTCGGCTGGCTCGCGATCAGCTACGTCCGCCGCACCCGCGCGCGCGCGCGTCGCTGGCGGGGCTGGCCATGCTCGCCAGCGTCTACTTCGTGGCCCGGGCCCTCGACCTGAAGCTGGCCACCGCGCTGCTGCAGGCCTTCTTCGCGGTCGTCGTGCTCGTGCTGGTGGTCGTCTTCCAGGAAGACCTGCGACGGATGTTCGAACAACTCGGCACCCTGCGGCGGGGCAAAGCCCAGGCGCCGACGGGCACCGAACCCCTCGATCTGCTGGTCCGGACCGTGAAGCGCCTCGCCAGCTCGCGCATGGGGGCGCTGATCGTGCTGCCCGGCCGCGAACCCCTCGATCGTCATCTCGAGGGCGGCATCCTGCTGCGCGGCCGGGTCAGTGAGCCGCTGCTGCTCTCGATCTTCGACCCGAGTTCTCCGGGCCACGACGGGGCCGTGCTGCTGCGCGGTCGCACCGTCGAGCGCTTCGCCGTCCACCTGCCCCTGTCCGCCAACCACGCCGCCCTCGGTTCGAGTGGCACCCGCCACGCCGCCGCACTCGGGCTGGCCGAGCGCTGCGACGCAACCTGCATCGTGGTGTCCGAGGAGCGAGGCGTCGTGTCGGTGGCGCGCCGCGGTTCGATCCAGAAGCTGGCGCGCCCCGAGGATCTCGGAATCGCGCTGCGCTCGGTGTTCGAGCGCGAGGAAGAAACCCGGCACTGGTGGCAGGGCCGCACCGCCCTCGACGGCCTGATCGCCATCGCGGGCGCGCTGGTGCTCTGGACGGTCTTCGTGCCCGGCTCCGCCATCGAGGAGGCCACGGTGACGGCTCGCGTCGTGGTCGCGAATCTGCCGAACGACATGGAACTCGAATCGACCGATCCCACCACGGTGGCCGTGACGCTCCGCGGCCTGCGCCGGGATCTGCTGCTCGCCGAGCGCAGCGACATCTCGGTCCGCATCGACGCCTATCTGGCGGAACTCGGCCGCCGGACCTTCTCGGTCAGCTCGGGCGACGTGCGAAAGCCCGATTCACTCTCGGTGATTGCCATCACGCCCGAGAAAATCAAGCTTTCGGTCACGCCGATGGCGCTCGAGGAGCGCGACGAACGCTGACCTACGCGGCATCGACGGATCTGTACGAACTCGGCAACCGCACGATCCGCGCGTTCGCGGGCGGGCACGACGTGCGATTCATCGATGTCGCCGGCGAGATGCAGAAGTCCTCCCCGGACTCGAACCGCTGCCCGGAGTTGTTCTTCGGAGATCTCCATCCGACCGAGACGGGCAACTCGATCGTGGCCGGGATCCTGTCCGAGCGACTCGCCCGGGATTGGGGGCTCGCCGAGTGCTCAATCGGGTTGCGATCGGGACCCTGCCCCCCACCGACCAGCCCGGCGCGACTTTCTCCGCCTCCCGGTTGACTCCCACCCGGCGATCGACTACTCACCCCGTACCCAGGCACGGGATCGTTTTCGTAAATCATGAACGATCCATCCGATCGCCTTCCAGCGATATCACGAGAAGAACTTCGAGCGATATTGCGTCGGATGCTTCAAAGCGGGAATTCGCGGGATCGTGATGGGAGCACTGCAATCCGGGTGCGTCTGGGCAAGGGCCAACCTCGTTGGGTCAGTTCGATCGATGCAATGAGGTAGCCACCGTAGTGGGACGGAATCCCGCACGTGCGAGGAGTCGGTAGTCAAGAATGGTGCACCAAGTAGGCAGCGCTGTACTCCGACGAATCGAACAGGTTCGATAGAACCAATTTCGAAAGAACAGTCAGGAGTACAGCAATGCGTGTTACAGGAACGGTCAAGTGGTTCAACGATGAGAAGGGCTTCGGCTTCATCACCCGCGAGGATGGCGAGAAGGACGTGTTCTGCCATCACAGCGCGATCGAGGGCAGCGGCTACAAGTCGCTGGCCGAAGGTCAGAAGGTGGAGTTCGACGTAGTCCAGGGCCAGAAGGGCCCCGCGGCCGAACGAGTCGTGAAGCTCTAGATCTCGGTCTGAGCCTGATCAAAACCAGGGCCCCGCGAGCCAAGGCACGCGGGGCCCTGGCCATTTTGTTTGCGGTTCGTTTCCGGTAGAACAGGCAGCGGATCGACCCATGACGAGGAGGAAGCGTGGCGAAGCGAGTGGACTACGGGCAGGAGAAGCGCCAGCGGGAACTCGAGAAGCAGAAGAAGAAAGAAAAGAAGCAGAAGGAGAAGGTCGAACGCCGGGAGCGCAAGGTCGACGCACCCGCGCTCGGCAGCATCTCCCGCCCGAGCGCGCCTCGACCTCGCACGTCTACCGGGACCAGTGGGCCTGGCGGAACGAGCGGGACCGGTGGTGCCAGCGGGCCGCGAGAGCGCTGATCGGGCGGCGCGCGGCCGCCGGCGATCGGTCGGCGCGACTCAGTCGCGAGTCGCTTCGGCGCGTCGGGGGACGGCCCGCTTCAGGCTCTCCGGAATCTCGCGCGGGGTGGCATTGCGGATCGTCTCCGCGATCTGCGCGAGCAGGATCTCGCGGGTCCAGCTGTACATCGCATCGCTCGACTTCGCGGACTCCGGTCGCTTGCACATCGACGCGCGACGTCCCCAGAGCAGGAAGTACGGCTTCGCCTCCTCCTGGGTGATGCGCAGTTCGTTCTGCGAACGGGGCGACTCGTCGGTGTGCTCGCCGCAGACCACGATCACTTCGTCGGCCGCCGCGATGCGTCGCCGGACTTTCTCGCCGCCCGGATCCGCCGCAGTCTCCGTGCGACCGGCGATCTCGAACCCGGACCCGTCCCGACGCGACTCGGCGAGCAACAGGGCACACAGGTCTCCGTCGTGTTCGATGTCGAAGCTGACGAAGACGCGGACGTTGCTCATGGCGATCCTCCAGGGCGGCCGGTGCGCCGCGGGGATCCCCACGCGAAGGGCGTGGAGCAACGGCTCGGATCGCATCGACTGCGGCACAGCTCGATCGAAAAGGCGTGCCGCGCAAGAACGAGCAGCATAGCCCGGTGTACGATCGGCGCCGGTCGGTTCTCCGGGATACGCAACCGACACGCATCATGCAGCGCTCGACGATGACCTCAGTCGATCACGACGCCCGCATCACGCAGCAACGCGCTGAGCGTCTGTTTCATCACGGCCCGGGCGCGCGACAGCGAGAGTCCCCGCCCCCGTCGCAGGTACTCCCAGGTCGGTGCGGCGATCGCAGCGGACATTGCTTCGAGCGTCTCGGCGTGCGTCCCACGCGCGGCGATCTCGGCGCCGAACAGACGTTCGAGCTCGGCCTTCTGATGCTCGAGAGCCCGCCTCGAGACGCGCCAGGCGTGCTGACTCGCCGAGCCGACCAGAGACTGCGCGGTGAGTGCTCGCGTGAACGGCGCAGTGGCCTCGAAGAAGCGGGCGCGTGCATCGACCAGCTGCTCGATCCGCGCGGCCACCGGCGCGTCCTGGGGTACCGGCAGGAGCAGTGGCGCACAGCGCTGCATTCCGACTTCGACGACCGCGTCGTAGAGTTCGGCGAGATCGGCGAAGTGGTAGAAGATCGAGCGGCGCGACACACCGGCGCGCAGGGCGATCTGGTCGGCGCCGGGCTGCAGCACCCCTTCCTGGACCAGATCGAGGCACGCATGGCAGATCGCGAGTCGCGACCGCAGTGTGCGGCTCGAGCGACCGTCGACGGAAGCGGCCTCGGCGACTCTACGCGCCATACTGGTCTTCACGCGCCGGCGGGCGCCACCGCCCGCCTCGCATGCGCGTCGTCGAATCCCCTGAGCGCATCCGCTAGCGCTGCTCGAGGCCTGCGAGCTGACCCGTGGCGCGCCAGGCCTCGAGGATCGCCACGAACTCGACCGGCCCGCCCCCGTAGAAGCCGTTCTGGACGCCGCGCTCGTTCGTCTGGCCTTCGTTGTTGTAGTAGCCGGGGGTGCAGTTCTCGAAGAACTCACCCGTCATGCGTGCCTTGTCGATCACCTGCTGGACCCAGGCCGACTCGGCCTCCGGCGTCGCCTCGACGGCCGCGAGTCCGCGTTCGATCGCGGTCTTGATCAGATAGGCGAGATGGACCGCCTGCTCGTTCAGCATGTGGGGGTAGCTGGCCGTGAAACCCGCCTGCGAGTTGTTCATCAGGAAGCAGTTCGGGAACCCGTGCACGTGCATGCCATGCAGCGAGCGCACACCGTCCGCCCAGCGCGCACTGAGCTTCTGACCGCCGCGGCCCACCAGATCGAAGCCCGCACGCCGAGAGTAGTCGGTGCCGACCTCGAAGCCACTGGCATAGATCAGGCAGTCGAGTTCGATCTCCTGGCCAGCCACCACCACGCCCTTCTTGGTGACCCGCTCGACCCCGCGTCCCTGCGTGTCGACCAGCGTCACGTTCGGCCGGTTGAAGGTGTCGAGATACTCGTTGTGGAAGCACGGCCGCTTGCAGAACTGCCGGTACCAGGGCTTCAGCGCCTCGGCGGTCGCGGGATCCTTCACCACGGCGTCCACGCGGGCGCGGATCGACTCCATCTTCTCGAAGTCGGCGAGCTCGGCGGCGTCGGCCAGACCCTGGGCACTGAAGTCCGTGTTGCGACCGTCCCGGATCCCGACCAGCAGGTTGCGGATCAGGTCCGTCCAGCCGTCGTTCACCAGATCCACTTCCTGGGGAATGCCCGACACCAGCTTGTTGAAGTTGTCCATCCGATGCTTGTGCCAGCCCGGTTCGAGACTCTTCAGCCACTCGGGATCCGTCGGCGGATTGTCCTTCACGTCGATCGACGAGGGCGTGCGCTGGAACACGAACAGATGGCCGGCGGATTCGCCGAGGTGCGGCACGACCTGCACCGCCGTCGCGCCCGTACCGATGATCCCGACCCGCTTGCCGCGCAGTCCCGTCAGATGGCCGCTGCTGTCGCCGCCCGTGTAGTCGTAGTCCCAGCGGCTGGCGTGGAACGAGTGACCCTCGAACTGATCGATGCCGGGGATGCCGGGCAGCTTCGGCCGATTCAGCGGCCCGGTGGCGAGGCACACGAAGTGGGCCTTCATGCGGTCGCCATGATTGGTCGAGATGATCCAGCGCGCTGCGTCTTCGTCCCAGCGCAGCTCTTCGACCCGCGTCTGGAAGCAGGCGTCGCGATACAGCTCGAAGTGGCGCCCGATCGCCTGGCTGTGCGCCAGGATCTCGGCGCCGAACGCGTACTTCTCCTTCGGCACGTAGCCGAGTTCTTCCAGCAGCGGCAGATACGTGTACGACTCGATGTCGCACGAGATGCCGGGATAGCGATTCCAGTACCAGGTGCCGCCGAAGTCGCCGGCCGGATCGATCATGCGGATGCTCTCGACGCCCGCCTGGCGAAGCCGCGCACCGGCGAGCAGGCCGCCGAAGCCGCCCCCGATCACCGCCACCTCGACCTCGTCGGTGAGCGGTGCGCGCGTGAACCCCGGAGCGACGTACGGATCCTCGAGGTAGTGGGCGAACTCGCCCTTCACCTCGATGTACTGCGAGTTGCCCTCGGCGCGCAGGCGCTTGTCGCGCTCGGCGCGGTACTTCTGGCGCAGCGCCGCCGCATCGAACTCGCGCTGCCTCTTCGCCGCCGCTGTCTCGCTCGCTGAACTCGCCATGTCGGTGCCTCCTCGTGGCGCGCGTCGGGGATGTCCGCCGATCGCGTCGCTCTGGAGAGATTGACAATATTGCACCGCCAGTGCAATGCTCGCGGCCTCGCGCGCAATCCCTCGCACCCCGAACCGGAGGCCCCCGATGTCCGAGGCATCTGTCGACACTTACCGAAGCGAACTGATCGGCTGGCTCGAGGCGAACTGCCCGGCTTCGCTGCGGCCCGGTTCCACGATCGTGGAGACCGAGCGCGCCGCCTGGAAGGCCGCCTACACAGGACGCGGCTACACGACACCGACCTGGCCGAGCCAGTACGGAGGTGGTGGCCTGTCGAAGGCCGAAGCGCAGGTGCTGGCCGAGGAAGTGCCGCGCTTCGCGAGCTGGGTGCCGTTCGCCAGCTTCTTCGGCACCTCGATGCTCGGGCCCGTGCTGCTCGAGTTCGGCAACGAAGCACAGAAGCAGGAGCATCTGCGCAAGATCACCACCTGCGAGATCCAGTGGTGTCAGGGGTACAGCGAGCCCGGCGCCGGGTCGGATCTCGCCAACCTGCAGACGCGCGCCGTGCGTCAGGGCGAGCATTTCATGATCAACGGCTCGAAGATCTGGACCACGGGGGCGCAGCACGCGGACTGGATCTTCTGCCTGACCCGCACGGATCCCAAGGCGCCCAAGCACGACGGCATCAGCTTCATCCTGTTCGATCTGCGCCAGCCCGGGGTCACGATCTCGCCCATCCAGCTGATCAGCGGGGCAAGCGACTTCTGCCAGGTCTTCTTCGTCGACGTCGAAGCCGATGCGAAGAATCTGGTCGGTCCACTGAACGGCGGCTGGACGATCGCCAAGCGCCTGCTGCAGCACGAGCGAGCCATGTTGTCAGGCGGAGCGGGCGGGCCGGGCCCGGCTCGAAGGAAGAACAAGCACCGCGACACGCCGCCGCCCGCGCCGAAGAGTGCGCTGGCCGAGACGGCGCGATCCCACGTCGGCGAGCGCGACGGCCAGCTCGCCGACGCCTCGATCCGCGCGCGCATCGCGCAGTTCGAGCTGGACCAGCT
>JANOFF010000006.1:0-42709 GCA_031413515.1 bacterium | reverse complement strand
GAACTCATGAGCCGCGAAAATCTATTGATGGTTTCCGACAGTGAACGCGACGCCAACATGCTCTATGCCGTACCCATGTTTGTGCCGGACCCGTTTATCTACCTTCGCATCAATGGCAAGTGCCACATCGTCATGAGCGATCTTGAGATCGACCGGGCTCGCCAGCAGGCCCGTCATTGCCGGGTCATCTCGCTCAGCTTGTGCCAGAAAAAGCTGCGGCGGCAAGGCGCAAAGAAAACCGGTCTTCCCCAGGTGATCCGCCTGCTCCTCCAGAGCAAACGGCTCAAGAAAATCTTCGTTCCGGACAGTTTCCCCTTCGGGCTGGCCAGTGAACTCCGCAAGCTCAAGATTCGCGTCAAACTCAAGCCCGGCCCCTGGTTCCAGGAACGGGAATTCAAGACCGCTGAAGAAGTCAAAAAGATCAGCGCGGCCCTGATGATGGCGGAGGTGGGTCTGGCCGAAGGAATTCAGGCGCTCAAATCGGCCAAAGCGGCGAAAAACCGGCGGCTCATTTACCGGGGCGCGCCGCTGACCTCCGAGAAACTGCGGGCCATCATCGACACGGCGATCATCCAGGCTGGCGGCCTGGCCAGCCACACGATTGTGGCCGGAGGCAAACAGGGATGTGACCCGCATGAGCGAGGGCATGGCCTCCTGCGGGCCAACGAGCCGATCATTCTTGACGTCTTTCCCCGCTCCCAGAAGACCGGTTATTTTGGCGACATCACACGGACAGTGGTCCGCGGTCGCGCCAGCGAGGCGGTGCGCAAGCTGTGCCGAATCGTTCGGCGGCATCGATTCGCTGGTCGTGTTCCTCGAAGGTGACAAGGACAACGCCAGTGGTGATGCCACACCGATCCTGCGCATGGGCGAGTTCGAGCGCTGGATGGGCAGCTACACGGATCTCGGCGCGACCATCTCGATCGTTCCGATCCTGCGGATGGCCTGGGGGATGAACCACTACGGCGATCCGAAGTGGAGCTTCATCTCGGACGATCAGGCCATCATCCGACAGCAGATCTACCAGATGCGCACCAACGGCGCGCCCGGTGCGATGGATCCGTATCTCACACCCGAGGGCAAGGACGCCAACATCCGCTTCTTCTATCGGGATCACAAGGGCGAGACGATCCGACGCACCGTGATGGCCGCGGAGGAGTTCATCCGCCGCAATCCGATCGGCGAGGTGATCGTACGGCTCGACAAGGATCGAGCGGGTCCCGACGAGGGGTTCTTCTCGAAGAATGCGCTGGTCGACAAGTGGTACTACATGCTCGGGCCGCTGTTGCCCTCCCGACACCACACTCTGACCGTCCAGGTTCGCAATCCCGACGGCACATACACCTCGCAGATGGTGAACGACGTCGCCGCCGGCGCTCCCCTGCCCGACTGGATCGAAGAGTTCCGCGACTCGGCGCTCGAGGACTACGCCGATCGGAAGGACATGCTCGACGAGGGCGAGATGTTCACTTGGCCCGAGAGCCTCGAGGCATGGACGCTGGACGACATCGACTACTGGTGGGACGACGAGGAGTTCGGCATCCGCTCGGTCGCCCTCAACACCAAAGACTTGATCGTCGAGGACCTGAAGGCGGTCGACGGCGGTCGACGGCGTTCCGGCGTACCAACAGACCAATTCATGGACCCGCGGTGTGCAGTTCGTCATGGCGGGTGGGTTGATGGGCATCCTGGCGGCCATCGACGATGAGGTCGAACGCAGTCACGTCGCCAACATCGTGCTGATCTTCCTCGTGATCTTCCTGCTCCACTCGATCACGTACCAATCCATGCCGAGCGGATTGATCATCACGATCCAGATCGCCACCGCGACGATGCTCTCACTCGCCTACATGGCCATCGCGGGCATGGGACTCAACATCAACACGCTCCCCGTGCAGTCCGTCGGCGTCGGGATCGGGGTCGACTACGCGATCTACATCGTGGATCGCATCCGGCACGAAGTGGCAGACACGGCGGACATCGACGAGGCCGTGAGGCGTGCGCTCCGCACCACGGGCATGGCCGTCGCATTCACGGCCAGTACGATCGTCGGCGGCATCATCCTCTGGACGTTCTCCAACCTGCGGTTCCAGGCCGACATGGCCAAGCTGCTCTCCATCCTCATGGTCATCAACATGCTCGGAGCATTGACGGTCGTGCCGGCCTTCTACTCGGTGTTCCGACCGAAGGTTGCCACTGCGCTGCTCAGCGAAGACCAGGTGGAAGCGATCCGACGGCAGAAGGAGATCGAGCGCCGGAAGGGTCTGCGGGACGACTGATCGAAGCAGGCGCCATCGTCACGGGGACGACGTCGGATCAGGCGTTGGTCGGGTTGCTCTGTGCGATGTCGTAGTACTCGATGATCCGCGAAGCGTTCTCCTCGACGGCTTTGCCGGTGATGTCGATCACCCGCCAGCCGCTCCGTCGGAACAGCAACTTCGCCCATTCGATCTCGTCGGCGACCGCGTCGATCGCCGTGTAGGCGGTCGTCGGTGAGGCGCGGATCGCGCGCAGACGGGCTTGCCGGATCGTCGTGAGCGACTGCGCGTCGATCAGGAGTCCGAAGACCTTGCGCTTGTCGAGTTCGAGCAGTTCCTTGGGCGGCTGCAGATTCGGCACCAGCGGTACGTTGCCCGTCTTGTAACCGCGCTGCGCGAGATACATGCTGAGAGGCGTCTTCGAGGTCCGCGACACTCCCGTCAGTACGATGTCCGCCTCGAAGAGGGTGTGGACGTTGGCACCGTCGTCGTGATGCACCGCGAATTCGACGGCGTCGATCCGCGTGAAATAGTCGTCTCCCATCCCGTGCAGAAGACCCGGCTGGTGGCTCGGCTCGGTGTGCAGTCTCTGCGCGACCTTCGAGATCAAAGGCCCGAGCAGATCGACCGCGGTGACGGCACGCAACTTGGCCTCGCGCTGCAGTGCATCGATCACGGTGCCCTCGACGAGACTGAATACCACCATCGCCCCGGTTTCTGCTGCGAGCGCGATCACGCGCCGCGCCTCGGATGGACGTCGCACTTCACTGAAGACCCGAAGCCGCCAGGGAGTCCTGAACTGCAGCATCGCTGCCCGGACGGCGGCACTTCCCGTGTCTCCGGTTCCATCGGAGACGACGAACACGTGTGCGATCGAGTCGTCTGAACGGGCCATCGCGCCAGCGTAGCGGACACGACGACATGGCCCGCTCCGTTGACGCCCGCGATCGGCACCGGCATTGTTTCGCCTCCGATGGCGTATTCACCCGCTGAAATCGAGCCTCGCTGGCAGCAGTACTGGCTGAAGAACGCCACGTTCCGGAGCGAGATCGATCCTTCCCGGCCGAAGTACTACGTGCTCGACATGTTTCCCTATCCATCCGGAGACGGACTGCACGTCGGGCATCCGGAGGGCTACACCGCCACCGACATCCTTGCGCGCTACAAGCGCATGCGCGGCTTCAACGTGCTGCATCCGATGGGCTGGGATGCCTTCGGGCTGCCGGCCGAGCAGTACGCGATCAAGACCGGCACGCATCCGCGCATCACCACGCAGCGCAACATCGACAACTTCCGGCGACAGATCCAGTCCCTCGGCTTCAGCTACGACTGGTCGCGCGAGATCGACACCACCACGCCGGGGTACACACGCTGGACGCAGTGGATCTTCCGCAAGCTGCATGAGCGCGGACTCGCCTATCAGGCAGAGGTCCCCGTCAACTGGTGCCCCGCACTCGGCACCGTGCTCGCCAACGAAGAAGTGATCGACGGCAAGAGCGAAGTCGGATCCCATCCGGTCGTGCGAGTGCCCCTCGTGCAGTGGATGCTGCGGATCACCGACTACGCGGAACGGCTGCTCGAAGATCTCGAGACCCTCGACTGGCCCGAGCCGATCAAGAAGATGCAGCGCGACTGGATCGGTCGCTCCGAGGGTGCCCGCGTCCGCTTCGCGGTCGAGGGACGCAGCTCCACGCAGATCGAAGTGTTCACCACCCGGCCCGACACGCTGTTCGGCTCGACCTACCTGGTGCTCGCACCGGAGCACGAACTTGTCGATGCCGTGACGAGCGACGCCCAGCGCACCTTCGTTCGCGACTACGTGGATCGCGCGGCGCGGCGCGGCGCAGCGAGCGGGCTCGGCTCGCGGATTCCGACGACAAGTCGGGCGTCTGGACGGGCGGGCACGCCGTCAATCCCGCCACCGGCGAATCGATCCCGATCTGGATCGCCGACTACGTGCTCGCCGGCTACGGGACCGGCGCGATCATGGCCGTCCCCGGCCACGACGAACGCGATCATGCATTCGCGAGACAGCACGGCCTGCCGATCCGAGAAGTCGTCTCGGGGGGCGACGTCGCGAAGGCGGCGTTCACCGGCGTCGGCCGATCCACGAACAGCGGCTTTCTCGACGGACTCGAGACCGGTGCAGCAAAGCAGCGCATGAACGCCTGGCTGGCAGAGCATGGACTCGGCGAGGCGACGATCACCTACAAGCTGCGCGACTGGCTTTTCAGTCGTCAGCGCTACTGGGGTGAGCCGTTTCCGGTCATCCATCTCGCCGATGGCAGCACGGTGCTCGTGCCCGAGTCCGACCTCCCGCTCACGCTGCCCGAACTCGAGGACTACAAGCCGACCGGTGAGGATTTCGAAGCACCGCTCGCCCGGGTGCACGACTGGATCGAGACGACAGACCCGGCGACCGGCGCACCGGCGCGGCGCGATCCGAACACGATGCCCCAGTGGGCCGGCAGCTGCTGGTACTTCCTGCGCTTCCTCGATCCCCACAACACGGAAGCAGCGTGGTCCGCGGAAGCCGAGCGCTACTGGATGCCCGTCGATCTGTACGTGGGAGGTGCCGAGCACGCGGTCCTTCATCTTCTGTATGCGCGCTTCTGGCACAAGGTCTTCTACGACCTCGGACTCGTGCACACCAAGGAGCCGTTCCAGAAGCTGGTCAACCAGGGAATGATCCTCGGCGAGAGCTTCCGCTACTACGACGACAATCTGTCGGACAGCGCCAACGCGACGCCGCGCCTGTATCCCGCAGACCAGATCCGGCAGACCGAGGAAGGCCCGGTGACCACCGATGGACGGCCCGTCAAGGCGCGCTGGCTGACGGCTCGCGAAGTCGTGATCGATGCGGCGTCGGGTGTCGCGCATCTGCCGGATTGCCCGGACCTCACGCTCGAACGTGTGGTCGAGAAGATGTCGAAGAGCCGCGGCAACGTCGTGAATCCCGACGACGTCGTGTCGGAGTTCGGCGCGGACTCGATGCGGCTCTACGAGATGTTCATCGGTCCGCTCGAGAAGGCGGCCCCATGGTCGACCGAGGGCATCCAGGGCGTCTACCGATTCCTGCAGCGCGTCTGGCGCGCATTGATCGACGACGCGGATGGCCAGGAGAAACTGCGCCCGCTCGCCCCGGGTTCGGGCACGCCCGAACAGGCTCGGCTCACCTCGCAGACGATCGCCGGAGTAACCGAGGATCTCGAGGCGATGCGATTCAATACCGCGATCTCGAAGCTGATGGTGTACGTGCGCGACGTCGCGAAGGATGCTGCGATGCCGCTTCGTGGCGCCGAGGTGCTCGTCCTCCTGCTCTCACCGATGGCTCCGCATCTCGCAGAGGAACTCTGGTCGCGCCTCGGGCATCGCGACACACTCGCCTACGAGCCATGGCCGGTAGCGGACAAAGCGCTGCTGGTGCGCGACGAGGTCACGATCGTCATCCAGGTCAACGGAAAGAAACGGGACGAACTCGTCGTGCGCGCCGACCTTCCGAGCGCCGAGATCGAGGTGCTCGCCCTTGCCTCCGAGAGAGTGCAGGCGCACCTCGCCGGACGAACGCCGAAGAAGGTGATCGTGATTCCCGGTCGCCTCGTCAACGTGGTTGGATAGGCACCCGGCGTCGAAGCCGACTCCCGAGGAGGCGATGTCGCATCGAGGGCGCGTCGTCGCGGGGATCGTGTCGCTGTGTGCGATCGCGCTGGTCGCGTCCGCAGCGCCGAGCGCGGTAGACGCGAGGAAGACGGAAAGAGCAGAGAGAGCTGAGCGCATCGCGAGCCTGGAGGCACCCGGCACCGTCGATGCGGCGACCACACCCGCCCGCGCGCGACCCGCGCGCGACATCCGCGCCACCAGCGACTTCCGCGCGAGCGCGGTGCGCACCGCGATCGCGTTCGCGGGACTCATCGTGTTCGCGTGGGGGACGGGGCGTCGGCGCCTGTCCGCGAGGGAGTCGCGATCGAGGCTTGCGTTGCTCGGCGTGATCGCCATGGCCGCGCTCGCGTCCTACTACCAGTTCTTCCGCCTGGGCCATCCCGATGGTTTCGCGACGAGCGACAACTTCCACTACTACGTCGGCTCGAAGTACTTCCACGAACTCGGCTACTACGGACTCTACGAATGCAGCATCGCCGCGCTCGAGGAGCGGGGCGTGAAGCTCCCGAGCGGCCCGGATCCGCGCGCCCGCGATCTCACTACGATGGAGATCCTTCCGGCCTGGCCCATCCGACTGTCCGGGGCGAATTGCCGGGAACGTTTCAGCGCAGATCGCTGGCAGGCTTTTTCGCAGGACGTCGGCTGGTTCATCGAAAAGTGGCCGCCCCACATCCGAAACGCCGTGTGGATCGACCACGGCTATCACCCGACGCCGGTCTGGACCCTGTTCGGCAGCGCGGCCGCACACGCGCTGCCACTCGACGACCGCGGCGCCGTCCGGGTCCTGATGCGTGTCGATCGCGTGTTGATCGCGGCAACCCTGGTCTTCATCGCCTGGGCGTTCGGGATCGAGATCGCGCTGCTCACCGCGATCCTCTGGGGCACGGGCCATCTCTGGCGCTATACGTGGGTCGGCGACGCGTTCCTGCGTCACCTGTGGTGGATCGCGACCCTGCTCGGGCTCGGTGCACTTCGTCGGGGAAGCGGTGCACTCGGTGCTGCGGGGCTGACGACCGCGGCTCTGCTGCGGGTCTTCCCGGGGACGTTCGGCTTCGCGTATCTGCTGGGGCTCGTCCGCAGGGGACGCGACTGTCGTCCGATCGCCCGCGACGCGATCGGGTTCGCGATCGGTGCCGGCCTGACGACCGCGATCCTGATCGGCCTGTCGATCACATCGATCGACCGGGGCTTCGCCCCGTTCAGCGAGTTCGTGGCCAAGATCGGCGAGTTCGCGAGCCTGGCGACGACCAACAAGATGGGGCTCGGTGTGCTGACCGATCTGCTCGTGCCCGACTCACACGGGCTCTCGTCGGGTCTGCGGGTCGGGATCGCGGCAGGATTCGGCTGGCTGTTCTGGCGCGGACTCGAGGACGCGACCGCGTGGGAAGCGGCCGCCTTCGGATTCGCACTGATTCCCTTCGTGATGGACCCCACCAACTATTACTACTCGGCCTACGCGATGGGTTCGGTGCTGGCCGCGCGCCGTCCCCTGATCGGCGTGGTGCTGCTCGCCACCGGGGTCGCGTGGGGGATCAACGGAATGGTCTTCTATCGCTCGTATCACGAGTACCCGGTCGCATCGGGAATCGCCATCGTGGCTTCACTGGCGATCGCCATCCTGATGGATCGCCCGGCAGCCACGCGGCAGATCGCCGGGAACGCGCGGGCGTGACCGCCGAAGTCCTGGTCCTCGTATTGCTGTCGGCCCTGATCCACGCCGTCTGGAGTTTCTCGATCAAGGGCAGCAACGACCCGCTCGCCTTCAACGTCGTGCAGACGATCCCGCTCACGATCGCCTTCGTGATCACGCTGTTCCTCGTCGACCTGTCGAGCCTGTCGGCCCGCTTCTACTGGCTGCTCGCGACGACGGGCATCGCTCATGGTGTCTACCTGTACGGACTGAGCCTCGCGCTGTCGGGCGGGGATCTGTCCCTCGTCTATCCGATCGCGCGCTCGACACCGGCCTTCCTGCCACTGATCGCCGTGCCGCTCGCAGGAGAGCATCTCACCGCCGGTGGCATCATCGGAATCGCGACGGTCGTCGTCGGCATGTGGACGGTGCAGTTCGGCGGCGCGGGCGGCACCGGCAGACTCGATTCCGGATCGCTCTGGCACCGGCTCACCGCTCCGCACTTCCGCTTCGCGTATCTCGCACTCGCCGCGACCGTCGTCTACGGGCTGCTCGACAAAGCCCTGATGCTGGAACTGACCGCCGGCGCACTGCCCGGTCCGATTCCGCCCGCCGTGTTCTGCTTCTTCGCGCTCTGGCTCACGTGCAGCGTCTTCTTCGTTCCCGCAGCCCTGCTGCGCATGAAGCGCGGATCTCTGGGCAGAGCGCTGCGCACCGAGTGGAAGCGCGCCACCGGCGCGGCGGTCATCAGCGTGGTCGGCTATTCGCTGATCCTCAAGGCCTACGAGACCGCTCCTGCGAGCTACGTGGTGGCCGTCCGACAGGCGAGCGTGCTGTTCGTGCTCGGGCTCTCGATCGCGTTCCTCGGCGAGAGACCAGGACGGCTCCGCATCATCGGTGCGTTCGCGACGGTGGCAGGTGTCGCTCTCGTCGCCATCGCGGGCTGATGACGCCAGGCGCCGCGACGATCCGGGTCTCGATCAGCCCGGGAGCGAGCCCTCGGCGACGACCTCGCGCAGCCAGTCGCCGATGTCGCGGTGGTCGAGCAGTCCGGAGCGGCGCAGGCGCGCGGCCGAGATCGCGTGGACGGTGCGCGCGGAGGAGGCTGCGAGAGCCTGTCGGGCGTCCTCGGCCACCTCCCGCGAATCCAGCGCGCGGACGATCTCCTTCACGACCGGAACCGCCGCGGGCACGACCGACAGTTCGCCGATCCCGAGCCCGATCAGGATCGGGACCGCGAGAGGACTGCTCGCCATCTCGCCGCACACCGAGACCTCGATGCCCGCACGCCGGGCGGCCTTCACGGTCAGATCGATCAGGGTCAGCACCGACGGATGCAGCGAGTCGTACAGATGGGCGACCCGCTCGTTTCCACGGTCGACAGCGAGGGTGTACTGCGTCAGATCGTTGGTCCCGATGCTGAAGAAGTCGCACTCCGCCGCGAGAGCGTCTGCGGACAGCGCTGCCGCCGGAACCTCGATCATGACACCGACCGGGATGTCACGGTCGAAATCAACGCCCTCATGCTCCAGCTGGCTCTTCACTTCCTGGATCAGCGCCTTCGCCTCGCGAAGCTCGTCTACACCGGAGATCATCGGAAGGAGGAGCTTCACGTTCCGCTTCACGCTGGTGCGGAAGATCGCGCGCAGCTGTGCGCGGAACACGCGACGGTTCTCGAGACTCAGCCGGATCGAACGCAGCCCGAGCTGCGGATTGTCCTCGTCCGGCACACCGACGTTCGGCAGGCCCTTGTCACCTCCGAGATCGAGCGTGCGGATCGTGACCGGACGCGGCGCCATCTGCTCGACGACGCGCCGGTAGAGCTGCTCCTGCTCCTCCTCGCTCGGATAGCCGCGATGCACGAGTGCGAGGAGTTCGGTCCTGAAGAGTCCGATCGCCTCGGCGCCATGCTGTTCAGCGTGGGCGAGGTCGTTCAGCAGTCCGACGTTCGCGCTCAGCATCACGCGTCGCCCGTCACGCGTCTCGGAGGGTCGGTCCCGCATCGCATCGAGATGGTCGACAGCCACCTCGTACTCGTGCTGGGCGTCGGTGTAGTAGCGCAGGAGCCCTTCGTCCGGCGCCAGGTAGACGCGGCCGGTCGTCCCGTCCACGATGCAGGTCTCACCATGACGCGCCTCGCCGACGATCCCCGTCACACCGGTGACCGAGGGGATCTCGAGGGTGCGAGAGAAGATCGCGCCATGGGACGTCGAGCCGCCGTGTTCCGAGACGATCGCGGCGACGTGATCCACTTCGAGGCGCGCGAACAAGCCGGCGAGCATCTGATCGACGACCACCACCGAGCCAGGGGTCATCGGCGTCTGGTGCGAACGCACACCGAGGAGCTTCTCCGTGATGCGCCGTCCGACATCGATGATGTCGGCACCGCGCTCCCGGAAGTACTCGTCCTCGATCCGCTCGAAGGTCCGGCGATAGGTTTCGAGCACGCCGCGCAGCGCGTGCAACGCGTTCATCTCCCTGACCACACCCTCTTCGAGATTCTGTACGAATCCCTTGTCCTCGAGGATCTGGATCTGCGTGTGGAAGACGGCGGCGAACTCGGGACCGAACTTCTCTCCGACGGTCTCACGTGTCTCCTCGATCTCGCGTCGTGCTTCGGCGAGCGCGGTGGCGAGGTCGGCCCGTTCCTGCTCGACCGAATCGCTCGGCAGGTAGGCGACGTGATCGAGGTCCACCGGATCGTCGACCCGGTAGACCGGCCCGATCGCGACACCGCGAGACGTCGCGATTCCGTGTAGCTCGACGTTGGATTCGGCTCGGGCCTGGGTCGAGGTGGAGCGCTGCTCGAGGCCCGAGTCGACCAGCACGGACTCGATCTGCGCCCGCTGCTCGGGCGTGCCGCTCATCAGGGCGAGCAACTGCGCGTTCACGACGACAGGCGCCAGCAACTGCGCGCACGTCTGCAGCAACTCGACGTCCGAGCGCTCGAACGGACGGCGATCCACGGTCTGGATCACCAGCACTCCGATGGTCGCGCCCTTCATCAGCAGCGGCGCCGCGAGCAGCGACTGGAAGCGCTCTTCCCGCGTCTGGGGGAAGTACTTGAATCGCGGGTGGTCCTGCGCAACTTCGACGGCGATCGGCTCGCCCTGCTCCGCCACGTAGCCGACGAGCCCTTCGCCCATGGCGAGACGTACGTTCCTCACCGCGCTGGTGTCGAGGCCGATCGTTGCGCTGAGCGTCAGATTGCGCAGGTCGGCGTCGGTCAGATAGATCGAGCAGACGTCCGCGTCGAGACGTTTGGCGACCAGATCCGCCACATTGGCGAGTGTCTCCCGGAGATCATGGGATCGGGAGACGATCTCCGCGACATCAGCGAGGATGGAGACGCGGTCGGGAATGGCAACCTCCGCCAGCGGACCTTGTCCCCCCGCCAGGTCGCGCGAGCGTAGCATTCACCGATCGATCAATGGGGGATGTGGAACGAGCTCCGGCTCCGCGGGGGAAACACCAGGTCCTTGTCCTCGAATCGCATGCCGAGTGCGAGGAGGATCTTGCGCTTCGTGTCCATGCGGCAGTTCATGCCCTTCTCGACACTGTGGATCGTGCGCAGTGCAACCTTCGCCTTGCGGGCGAGTTGCGCCTGGGTCATCAGCTTGTTCTCACGCATTTCGCGTACTCGATTGCCCGGTCCATCGCCGTGCTCGTCCATCGCCGCCATCTGGTCCACTCCTGACCTTCCTTCCAGTTTCTCCGGGAGTCGCTCCCGAAGTGCAGTTCACGAGTCGCTCCCGGTTTCGGACGAACAGGAGCTTTCTTGAGAAAAAGTGGGCGCTTGGAAGGTCGGTGACTGATCGGACGAGCGGCGTCCCGAGTGCGGGACACAAGCAGTGCGAAGGCGCTCGATTGGACCGCGCAGACGCCGCCGCACGATGCTTCGTCGACCCCTGATTAGGGTTCGCGAGGCGGCAACTGCGCGAGTCCGTCGGCTCACTCGCGCAATCACTTCTCGCGCCGTCTGCTACCCCTAGTCGGCATTCGCGACTGGGGGGGTCGGATGCGACAGCGCACCTGGCTGCGCTTGACGGTGCTCGTCATCTGTTTCGCAGGGGCGGCCACCACCGGGTATCTCGTATCGGCCGAACTCGGTGCCGAGGCGCTTCGGCGTGAAGCCGAGCTCCAGCTCTCGACCGTGATGCAGGGCTCCGTCCGGATCGAACGCGCCCGGCTCTTCATGCGGGGCGGACTCGTGCTCGAAGCCGAACGGGTCAGCGTCTATCCGCGTTCGACACGACCGCCGCGGCCTTCTCTCTTCGCCTCTCGCGTGACGGCCGAGATCGACGTGATCTCGCTCCTGACCGGCCGGTTCCAGCTGGATTCCCTGGTGCTCGACGATGCGGTTCTCGAGATCCACCGCAGCCGGGACGGTTCCTGGTCACCACCACCCTTCGCGGATCTCGCCAGGAACGAAGCTGTGCCTGCGACCGACGACATGGAGAGTTCTCTCGACTGGGTGGAGGTCTTCGAGGTCGTGACCCGCACGCTGCTCGCGGAGCCGCTGATCGCCAATCGGGTCGACGTGCGCCGGAGTCGGATCACCTTCTATGACGAGTCGACCCGGGATCGGCAGGGCAGACCGGTCGAACTCGCGCTGTACGAGGTCGACGGTCGCCTCGTCCACCACTGGATCTCCGGCGATGCCGATCTGCGCCTTCGCGCTTCCCTCTACGGTCCGGATCGGCGGGTCGTACCCCTGCGTGCCGAAGGCTGGCAGCGCGATGGTGACGAGATGCATCTCGCGATCGATGCGAGCCGACTGCCCTTGTCGTTCCTCGAGCCCCATCTCATACCCGGCGAACGCAGCGTGTTGTTCGCTGGTGCGATCAGTGGCGAACTCGCGTACGACACGCGGGCGGAGCATCACGGAGTGATCTCGTTGCGCTCGCACATCGAGGAGTTCGAAGCGACGATCGACGTCCGTCGCGGGCACTACGAGATCGCCCGCCCCTACGTGCAGCTGGAGGGCGAACTCGACATCCATCCGGGACGCGTGCGGCTCACGAACGGGCAGATCGACGCGGACGACATCGTGCTCAGCCTCGCTGGATCCGTGGAGCGCCCGCTCGGCCCCGACGCGCGGGCGCATCTCGACGTGTCGGTCGGTGGATTCGGGCTGACCGATGTCCGGAACATCGTGCTCTCCTTGCCCGATGAAGACCGCGTGATCCTCGAGAACGTGCTCGCGCGCATCGACGAGGGCCGCATCGACCGCATCGGACTCAGTGGCAGGGCGCGCCTGGACGAGTGGGGTCCGCTGATCGTCGGCGACCTCGATCACCTGCCCATCGGCTTCGCGCTGAACGCAGACGTCTCGGAGGTGCGGGTGCGCGCCGGCCCGAGCGGTTGGCTGTCGCAGATGGGTGGACGGCTCGAACTGTCCGGGGATCGCCTGAGTCTGCGCGAGGCGACCGCCCTCTGGAACGACGAGCCCCTGCCCGGGCTCAGCGTGTCGATCCAGGGCGTCTCGCATCTGTTCCGCGGCCCGGATTCGGCGCGTCTCCTGACTGCGAGTGCGGGCCCCTTGCCCGGGCTCGGCCCCCTGTTCGAGATCATGCGCCGCGATTCCGAAGATCCATCCGGTGCCCTGCTTCCGCCCATCACGCTCCACTTCGAGCGCCTCGAACATCCGATCCTGCGCTGGCCGATCGACGATGCCCGACTGCGTCTCGAAGAGAATCCACACGGGCTCGTGGGTGTGTTCGAATCCGGTCGCTGGGCCGGCGCTCCGTTCGCTGGAGAAGTCACCTGGATCACGACGCCCGCGCCGGAACTGATCGTGGACCTGCGCGTGCAGTCCTGGAGCGATGAAGCCGCCCATCACACGGCCTCGGCTCCGGGCTCGGGCGTCGATCCCGGACTGCCCTGGGCAACGGGGCGGTTCGAGATCGGAGCGATCGCCGAGGGTCCGCTGCCGACGCGCACGATGCAGGGACACTTCGAACTCGCGGGATCCCGACTCGAACTGCGGGCGGTGCACGCCGAGCTCGATCCGATCGGTCAGTTCGAAGCCGAGCTCGCGATCGGGCTCGACGACCCCGAAGAGGTCGGACTGGCGAGCGACTTCTCGCTCGCGGGCGGCGACGTCGAGCGGATCGGACGCGGTCTCGGATTCCCGCCCGGATCCGCGACGGGCGAGATGCGCGCGGTCGGCCGGATCGAGGGCCCGCTGCGGCCACAGACACCGCTGCTCACTTCATTGACCGGCCGGATCCAGTTCGACGCGCGCGACGGCGAGATCCGACGCGATGAACTGCCGCTGATCCTCGCGCTCGCCCAGGCGAGTTCGGGCTACAACGACTTCGCTTCGCGGAGCGCCGTCGCGTACGACTCGATCTCGGCCCAGCTGCTGTTCGCGGGCGGCCGGATCACGATCCCCGACTTCGAGCTCGAAGGCCCGTTGCGCGTCTACGCATCGGGCAGCGTCGATGTCGTCGATGCGCCGTACGAGGTCGTGGCAGTGGTCGGTCTGTTCCTGTTTCGCAGTGCCGGTCAGATCATGGAATCGATCCCGCTCGTCAAAGCCTTCCTGCCCGGCTCCGAACGCGGCCTGATCGGGGCCTATTTCCAGATCACCGGACCGCTCCAGGATCCGGAAGTCAAGGCGCTCGCCGGTCGATCGGTCGCGGAGGATCTTCCGGACGTGATTGCGGCCCCCTACCAGCTGCTGCGATCCGTCCTGTCGGGAGGGCGACGATCGGAGGACGCGGAGGACGCCGTCGCTCCGGTGGATGCCGTACCGGCGGAGCTGCCCCGATGAGCGCCCGCAACAAGCTGATGACGCGCCCGATGGCGGTCGAGAAGGTCCGCGCCGCCCAGCGGGCCGGCGAGAAGGTGGTCTTCACCAACGGCTGTTTCGATCTGCTGCACGTCGGCCACGTCCGCAGCCTCGAGGAAGCGCGCAGCTTCGGAGACAGGCTGATCGTGGCGATCAACAGCGACGCCAGCGTGCGGTCGCAGAAGGGCGCCGGCCGCCCGATCGTGCCGCTGCGTCAACGCATGGAGGTAGTGGCGGCCCTCGAGTGTGTCGACTGGGTCCTGCTGTTCCGGGATGCGACGCCGCTCTCGACCATCCGGGCCCTCCGTCCGGACGTGCTGGCGAAGGGCGGGGACTGGACGCTCGACCGGATCGTCGGACGTGTGGAGGTCGAGGCCTGGGGGGGACGCGTCGTGCGACTGCGCGAAGTGGCCGGCGTCCGCACCAGCACGCTGATCGCGCGCGCGGCCGATTCAACGTAGGCTCGTCGGCGATCGGGTGACCGGCAGCTCGCGCCCTCGCGGCTGCGCCCGACGGAGCATGCGAGTGAGCGATTCCCCGAGCCCGTCGGAGGTGTTGAAGAGGCTGAAGGACGCCGTCGCCCGCGTGCTCGTCGGCCAGACCGAATTGGTCGATGGCCTGCTGATCGGGTTGCTCGCGGATGGACACGTGCTGGTCGAGGGTGTGCCGGGGCTCGCCAAGACGACGGCCGTCCGCACCCTGGCCGGCGCGCTCGGGCTCGATTTCGGGCGCATCCAGTTCACCCCCGACCTGCTGCCCGGCGACCTCACGGGCAATCCCGTCTACCTGCCCGATCAGGGCCGCTACAGCGTACGACGCGGCCCGATCTTCCGATCGATCCTGCTGGCCGACGAGATCAACCGCGCGCCGGCGAAGGTTCAGTCGGCGCTGCTCGAGGCCATGGAAGAGCGCCAGGTGACGATCGGCGATGAGACCCTCGAGCTGCCCGACCCCTTCTTCGTCATGGCAACCCAGAATCCGATCGAACTCGAGGGCACCTACCCGCTGCCGGAAGCGCAGCTCGATCGGTTCCTGATGAAGCTGAAGGTCGACTATCCGAGCGAGCAGGAAGAAATCGAGATCGTCGGGCGCGACCGCATGCCGGCTGCCGGATCCGCGCCGGTGGTCGATCGAAGCGACGTCCAGGCGCTGCGCCGGGCCGCGGCGAGCGTGCATCTGTCGCCCGAGGTCTCCGCGTACGCGGTGCGGATCGTGCGCGCCACCCGCTCCGGAACGGGCGACCCGGCGGCGCCCGCCGTCGTGGCCGGACGCAGCCTGCTGAGCGAGGCCGAACAACACCGACGGCTGCTCGCCACGCGGCCGATCCGGCTCGGCGCGTCACCCCGGGCCTCGATCTTCCTGGCGCGGGCCGCGCGGGCCCGCGCGCTGCTCGACGGACGCACGTACGCGACACCCCACGACGTGAAACGCATCGCCGGCGACGTGCTGCGTCACCGCATCGTGCTCGACTACAAGGCCGAAGCAGATGGCGTGACGCCCGATGCGGTGATCCGCGCAGTCCTCGCCGTCACCGAGGCTCCCTGATCTGCCATGCCGATCCGGTTGTGGCGTCGCAGACGAACCGACGACGAACCGATGCGCCACGACGCCTGGCTGCGCGAGGCCCGCATCCTCGACCTGCGCTGCCGACGCGAAGCCCGGGCCCCCTTCACCGGCCGGTACGCCAGCGCGTTTCGCGGCGGCGGATTGCTGTTCGAGGAGTCGCGTCCCTACGTGCCGGGCGATGACGTCCGGCGCATGGACTGGAACGCGATGGCCCGCACCGGGCAACCGTTCGTCAAGCACTATCGCGAGGAACGAAATCGTACGCTGGAAATCGTCCTCGATGCTTCGGCCTCGATGGCGTTCCGCCCGGGTGCGAAGAATCCCGCGCACGTCGCGGCCCACGTCGCGGTGTTGCTTGCGGCCGCGGCTGGACGCGTCGGCGATCGCGTCGGGATCGTGACGTGCGACGAGACGGCACGGCGCGCCGTCCGGCCGCTGCGCGGCATTGCGCACAGGGGACACATCGTCGAGACGCTCGCGCAGGCGGCTGCCCGTGCGTCGGGATGCGCGGGCGTCGACGACGCGCTCGCCGTGCTGCAGCGCGAGGTCGTGACCGGAGCGATCGTCGTCGTGATCTCGGACTTCAGATCTCCCGCGGTCACACACGCGGATCTGATCGAAGCGCCCCGGCGTCTCGCCAGTCTCGCAGCGCGCAACGAACTCGTATGCGTCGTGATCGAGGATCCGCGAGTGATTTCGCTGCCGGACGTGGGACGCATCCGCATCAGCGATCCCGAAAGACCCGGGGCGCAACGGCTCGTCGACTCGGGTGACCCAGCCTTTCGCAACCGATACGCGGCCGAGTCGCACGCCCGACGGCGCGAGCTTGGCCGCGTGCTCCGGCGAGCCGGCAGCGACGTGGTCTTCGTGCGGACGGATCGCGATCCCCTGGGCGCCCTCGCCCGCTTCTTCGAACGACGCGCGGCGCGTTCTGCGGTGACACCCCCGTGAGGCCGTCTGCCCGGCGCGCGCGCGCGGTTCACGCGGTCGTCTGGACCGTGTGGATCACCTGGCTGGTCGGTGCGACATCGCCGGCCGGATCTGCGGCCGAGCCCGCGAGCGATGCGGCTCCGCGGGCCAGCCTGATCCTCGGCGAGCGCTCGCTCGCCGTCGGCGTGATCGGCGAAGTGATCGTCGCCGTCCGCACACCCGTCGGACATCGCGTGCTGCCGATCGTGCCGCCGCCCCTCGAAAGCGCAGAACTCGTGAGCAGTGACACCGGGCTCGACGAGCATCCGGGCGGTGGCTGGCTGCAGCGGACCCATCTGCACGTCCGACCGCTCGCGCCCGGACCGCTGCGCTGGCCGGCTCTCGAAGTCCGGATCGAAGCGCCGGACGGCGAGACGACCCGGCTCACGCTGCCCGAGCGCGATTTCGAGGTCGCTTCCGTGATGCGCGGAATCGACGACGATCGCAGCCCCTTTGGCTTCCACGAGCCGGCCGTGCAGGCAGGCAGCGATCAACGGTTCGTATCCGGACTGCTCTGCGGTCTCGTCGCCGGCGGCACCGGCACACTCGGCCTGCTGGCGCTGCTCGGCTTGACTCGCGGTCGCCGTGCGGCGCGCACGCGGCAATCCAGCGTGACTGACTCGGGCGCGAACTGCGAGTCCAGCGCGAGCGACGCGCCGTCCTTCGCCCCGGCGCGAGCGGTGCTCGAGAGCGACCCGCGACTCGCGGCCACGCGCGCCGCCATGGCACTGCGAGCGCTGGCCAGCATGCGATTCCGCGTCGACTTGCGGGCCAGCACGACCGAGGAACTTCGCCGCGCGCGGCCCGGCATCACGTCGGACGCGGACTTCGCCGACCTGATCCAACTGCTCGAGCGGCTCGATGCGCTGCGCTTCCCCGACCGACCGATCACCCGCGACGAGGTCGCCCGGCAACTCGATTCGGGCGAGCCGCTCGTGCGGCGCTGGACCCGCGCCGAGCGGCGGGATCGCTGATGGGCGACCACATCTGGATCGACGGGATCGCGCGCCTCGTCGGAGCTCTCGGCATCGACCGGCTCGAGGCTCCGCGAGTGCTCTGGTGGGCGATCCCTCTCGCGTTGCTGCCCCTCGTCCTGGCGCTTCGCCCGCGAGCATCGATCGCGTGGCCCGCAGTACGGGAAGCCGCCCGAGCCGGCGCCAGCCCGCGCGAGTACGCACCGCTTGTCGTCGCGGCCCTGCGCTCACTCGGATTGCTCGGCCTGGCCTGCGTGCTCGCAGGACCGCAGCGCGTGCTCGACCTGCCCCCCGAACCGGGTCTCGGACTCGACCTCGTGCTCGTGCTCGACACTTCGCGCAGCATGGCGGCGGTCGAGTCCGCGCCGGAAGGATCCGGCGCGAAGCGAAGCACGCGACTCGATCTCGCCCGGGTGGCGGTCGCACACTTCGCCGAGTCGCGACTCTTCGCCGGCGATCGCATCGCCCTGGTGGTCTTCGGCGATACCGCGTTCACACAGTGTCCCCCGACCAGCGACGGGTCGTTGCTCGCGGCCGCGCTGGCGCGGGTGAATGTCGGCATCGCCGGGGACGCCACGGCGCTCGGCGACGCGCTGGCGCTCGGCGTGAAGCGCGCATCCCACGCCGAAGCAGCCGCCGAGCGCGCCATCGTGCTGTTGACGGATGGACGCAGCACGACGGGGGATCTGCCGGTCTCGGTCGCGACGGCGCTCGCCGTCGACGCGTCGATCCGCGTCCATACGGTCGCGATCGGCCGCGGCGGAGCGCCCGTCGCCGTAGAGACCGCCGCCGGGCTGCGCGTCGAACATCACGAACCCGACCCCGAGACCCTGCGGCAGATCGCCGAGCGCACTGGCGGTCGCGCGTTCGAGGTCCACGGCGCGGCCGATCTGATCGCCGTTCATGCCGCCATCGATGCCCTCGAACGCGGCGAGCGACCGTTGCCGACCCGTCGGATCGAGCGGTCGCACCCCGAACCGCTGCTGGCCGTGGCGGGTGGACTGCTCGCGCTCGAGATCCTGCTCGGCCGCGTGTTCTTCCGGCGGTTGCCGTGATGGCGCTCCACGCGAGGGCGCGCAGCGAGGTCGGCGCGTCCATCGGGTCCGGCGCGAAGCGGAAAGGCGGGCTTCGATGAGCCGATGGCTCGAACACCCCGACTGGTGGCCCGCTCTCGCGATCGCATGCGGTCTGATCTTGCTCGCACTCGGGCTCGCCACCCGCCGAGCTCGCATCCGCCGCGCGAGCCTGCTCGATGTGCAGGGTGGCTCTGGCGCCCGCACCGTGGCGCGCGACGCGCTGCTGATCGTCGCACTCGTCGCGCTGGCGGTCGGCCTGATCGGACCGCGCATCGGGCGCGCGCGGATCGCGCCGGTTTCCGGAGGCGTCGACGTCGTGCTGCTCTTCGATCTGTCGCAGAGCATGGATGCCGACGACACCGCACCGAGCCGACTGCGCCGCTCGATCGACCACGCGACCGCGCTGCTCGGACGGCTCGCAGCGGGTGACCGGATCGCACTCGCCGGCTTTGCGGGGCGCGGCGTGCTGTTCACTCCCCTGACACCGGATCGCGACGCGATCGCGAGCATGCTGCCGCATCTCGACACGCGCCTGCTGCGGCCCGGTGGCAGCGATCTTGCGGCGGGGATCGAAGCCTGCCTGCCCGCATTCGACGCGGCGAGCACACGGCCGCGGATCGTCGTGGTGTGGAGCGACGGTGAGATCAGCGATCCCGTCGGTGAAGTCGGCGATGCCGCGGCAGCCCGGGCGGACGTGCGTGTGCTGGCACTCGGGATGGGGAGCGAATCCGGCAGCGAGGTGCCCGATCACGGCGCGCCTCTGCGCGATGCGAGTGGCGTCCCGGTGGTGACGCGGCGGTTCCTCGGCACCCTCGAGAGACTCGCCGATGCCACCGGCGGAATCGTCCAGAGCGCCGATCGATTCGGCCAGATCGACGTCGATCTCCTGGCCGCACAGGTGGATCGCGACACGCTCTCACCGAACGCGCTCGCCGCCGCACCCGGGCAGGCCGCCCAACCACTGCCCGCGCCACGCTCGGTGCCGGTCGCGGTGGCCTGGCCGTTCGCCGGGCTCGCCTTCATGGCGTTGCTCGTCGAATCGGGTCTGGCCGCGCGCGCACCCCGCCGGCCGCGACGCAAGCGCGAGCGGGTCCGGCCACGCGCCCTCGCACGCGCGTTCCCGCCGAGCGGGCTCGCCGTGGCCGCAGCGCTCGCGTTCGCCCTGCGCGCCGCTGCGGGCGACGCTTCGGATTCGCGACGGATCGAGGCGTGGCTGGAACGGGGCGTCGCGCGAGCGCTGGCGGGCGACGTGGACGGCGCCGCGGCCGACTTCGAGGCCGCGTCGCTGCTGGCACTCGATTCCTCCCTCGTCGCGCTCGCCGAATACGACCTCGGCGTCCTCGCAGTCGGGCACGACGACCTCGAGTCCGCGCGCGACCACTTCCTCGCCTCGCTCAGCTACGTGCCCGACGACCCGCGCGCGCGCTTCAACGCCGAATGGACGCTTCGCGCGCTGGCGGCGCGCGTCGACTCCGACGAACAGCCTGCCGCGGCCCGGCCAGAACCGGCTCCGCCACACGTGAACCCGGCGGATCGGTCCACGCGCGAGCCCGCTAAGAGCGATGCGATCGCGGACGCCGGAGCCGCGGCGTCTGTACCGGTTGCCAAGGATCCCGACCCCGGGCCGGCGCGCATGGCGACCGATCGCGAGGCATCGTCCGGTGAGCTGCCCATCGCCGGGATGAGCGACGCTGAACGGGCACGCTGGCTCGAGCAGGTGGGGGACGATCCTTCGCGCGCGATGCAGATCGGTGCGGCCGCCGACCGGTCCAAAGCGCGGATCGAGCCCGGTGCGATGACGTGGTGACGAGAGAGTGACGAGACAGTGACCCGATGCTGAAGTCCATCGAACATGTCTGCCTGATCGCTGCGCTCGCACTCGGTGCCGTCGCCCAAGCGGATTCGAGCGGATCGGCGCCGTGCCGCGCCGAGCTGGGCATCGAACCGGCCACGGCCTTCGTCGGCGAACAGATCCAGCATCGCGTGAGGATCCTGTGGCGGCCGCCCGTCGAGCGGGTCGCGTGGCTGCGCGCACCGTTCTTTCCCGATCATCGCGCGGAGGCCCTCGCCCAGGCGACGACGCCCCGTTCGGACTCGAGCGAGGGTGTGCGCTGGGAGATCCAGGACGAACGGCGCGCCCTGTTCGCCGCGCGCCCGGGTCGCCTCGAAATCGCGTCCGCGACGCTCCGTTGCGTGGTCCGCGATTCAAGTGGAGACGTGCATCCGTTCGACGTCGAACTCGCCGCCGGATCCGTCGAGGCGCGCGCGTTGCCGAGCCACGGACGACCCGCGGACTTCAGCGGTTTGATCGGCCCGGTCGAATTCCGACGGAGCGCATCGACGGATCGTGTCCGGATCGGCGAGAGCGTGGCGATCACTCTGCAGCTCCGGGGCGAAGGCAACGTCTGGGTCGCGCCGCTCGAGCTGCCGATCGACGACGATGCCTCGGAGGCTCCGCGATACCGGGCGTTTCCGGCGAGTGACGAAACCGATCAGTCGAGCGAGGGCCGGGTCGTGACACGCCGCCGCGTACGCGTCGAGTGGGTGGCGCAGCGCGCGGGGAAACTCGTCGTCCCCGCGCAGCACGTCGACTGGTTCGATCCGGCGAGTGGCGCCTACCGGCGCACGTCGGTCTCTCCGATCGCGATCGACGTGATCGACGAACGGACTCCCACGCCTGGATCCGCCTCGCCCTCCGACGTCGTGCGCGGCGCGACGACCGGGGCCTCGGGGCGCGGACTTTGGTCGCTCGGACGCACCGCACTCGCTGCGATCGTCGTCGGCGGGCTGTCGTTCGCAGCGGGCTGGCTGTTCTATCGCGCCCGACCCGGAAGGCGCGCGCTCGAATCGGCGCTCGCCGCGGCCGCTGCGGCCAGGCTGCGCGGCGATCCCCGACGCGAAGCCGAGGCGCTCGAGCGCGCGGTGCGCGCAGCGCTCGCGATGCGGAGCCCGGCACTCGCAGGACTCTCGCATCCCGAACTCGAGATGCGTGGCGGCGACGACGAAGCGCTCGTCGCGGCGGCCGCCCTGCTCGCGAACCTCGAACTCGATCGCTACGGCGGACCGGCACGCGCGCCCGACCGCGACGCGGTCCGGGCGTGGATCGCGGCCGCGATCAGATGAATCGATCGCTGCCGCGCGCCGAGTCGGTGCCAGCGTCCGGAGCGCGCCGATACGGCTCGTCGAGCAGGAGTTCGATGCGGTCCGTGACGAGGTCGGACAGTGCCTGGAATTTCTTGTGGTGCTTCTTCTCCGCATCGGGGGTGAACGGAGCGAAGGGCTCGCCGATGTGCATTGCCTCGACTTCGGCGTGGGTGATGGGCTCGCCGAAGCGGTAGACCACCGTGCCGCGCTTGGCCCAGGGACTGCCGCCCGGATACAGGACGTCACAGCCATTGCAGCCGACCGGAACGATCGGCAGTTTCAGATGCAGGGCGATCTGTGCGATCCCGACGTGGCCGGGCAGCAGCCGCTTCGAGCGCGTGCCCTGCGGAAAGATCAGGATGTCGAGCCCGACCTTCGCGGCCTGCTCGTTCAGGCGTACGAAACGCTGCATCATGCTGCGGAACAACGAATCGATGTAGCTCGCCCAGTCCTGCTTCTGCGGATCGAAGGGAACCCCGAGCACGTCCCGCGGCTGTCCGAGCAGCTCGTCCGGAAGCATGTCGACCGGCGGCTCCGTCCCCGCGCCCTGCCCCAGGGCCACCGCATCGACCCAGCGGCGCATCGACTCGTACTCGGCCGTGCTGGGCTCGCGCTTCACGGCCGCCTGGAAGTCCTTCGTGATGATGTAGCCCCGCGAGATCGTCGGCAGCTGGTTGGTCTTCTCCATGAAGCCGCCCACGAAGCCGTTCTCGTAGTACTTGCCCTTGACCCAGACCGCGGTGAAGCGGTTCAACTCGCGCCAGAGCCACAGCTGGAAGGGGAAGTAGTTGTACCGGTCGGTGTGGTTCATCGCGAAGATGACCGGCTCTTTCGGCAGCCGATCGACGTGCTCGATCACGGTCTCGAAGCCCGGGAGCAGCCCGCGATTGATCAACAGGATGCTCCCGGTCAGACGCTGCATGACGGGATACCGCTCCAGCCGGATGCGCTCGATACGTGCGATGTCCAACATCGGTTCGGCTCCGTGGCAAAGGGTGGCTCGATTTCAGGATTCCAGACACCGGCCCGATCCGCCACGGGACGAGACCGCATTCGGACACCACGCGTGCGTCGGTCGGCGAGCGACGCCGTCGGCTCAGAAGGGCGGGCCTTCTGCCGCGTACCACCCGTCGTCGAGGATCTGCACCGTCACCGGGTCGCCCTGCCGCAACTCGCTGGCTTCGAGCGGGAACACCAGCAGTGCGTCGGCGAGATTCATCGAACTCATCACGCCCGAACTCTGGTTGCCGGTGCTGCGCGCGATCCACTCGCCATCGCGTGCTTCGAGCGTCACCCGCACGAAGTGCAGCCTGCCGGCGCTCTTCGTCAGTCTGCCCTCGAATCTCGCCCGGACCGTGGGTCGGAAGCAGCGTCGATGCCCGAGCATCCGGAGCAGCGCGGGACGCACGAATTGCTCGAAGGTGACCGCCGCCGATACCGGATTGCCGGGAAGTCCGAACACCAGCGGACCGGACGATCCGCCGGGCTGCGTGTCGGAACCGAAGCGCCCGAAGGCCAGTGGATATCCGGGCTTCATCTTCACACCCCAGAATTCGAGACGGCATCCGAGCTTCTCGAGCACCGGGCGGACATGATCGTGGTCTCCGACCGAGACGCCCGCCGAACTCACGATGCAATCCGCCCGCAGAGCCGAGCGGAACTGGCGCTCGACGCTCTCGGGCCGATCGCTCGAAATCCCGAGATACAGCGGATCCGCACCGATCGCCCGGCACTGGGCGGCGAGCGCGTACGAGTTCGAGGAGATGATGCGCCCGCCCGAAACATCGCCGTCGACCTCGACGAGTTCGTCTCCGCCGGAAAGGATGGCGACCTGCGGGCGCCGATGGATGGCCACCATCGAGCGGCCGAGGGACGCGAGGACGCCGATCTGCGCCGGCCGGATGCGCGTGCCGGCCGGCATCACGACGTCACCGACGCGGATGTCCTCGCCGGCGTCGCGGACGTGCTCCCGCGCGGCCGGGCAGGCCCGGAAGCGGACGCGGTCGCCTGCGGCTTCGCTGTGCTCCTGCATCACCACCGCGTCGGCGCCGGGCGGCAGGGGCGCCCCGGTGAAGATCCGGGCGCACTCGGCCTCGCCGAGGGGTCGAGGCGCCTGGCCACCCGCCGCCACCGCGAAGGCCACCGGAAGCGCGATCGGCGTGGCCACCGTCGCCCCGCGAAGCGCCGACGTGCGGACCGCGTAACCGTCCATCGCCGAGCAATCCGCCGGCGGGATCTGGCGGCCGGACACCACCGGCTCCGCGAGCACCCGGCCGAGGGCGTCCTGGATCGGGGCGGTCTCGGCGTCGAGAACGGGCGTTGCCCGCTGGATCCATTCGCTCGCTTCGCCGACCGTGAGGCCCTCTCGCATGGCGGCGGAAGTTAACGGACTTCCAGGGATTCAGGCCCGATCGGCGGCGCGCGGCCGAGCGCTGGCGGGGACGTCTTGCCACCGCTAGCGTGCCTGTTTTTTGGGCATCTGTTCCTCCGTGCCGAGCGGGTCTCCCGGCCGGAGGACGCCCGTCCTCGATCGTCCCGACCCCCTCCCCCCGATGCTGCCGAGCAACCCCTCCGATCGCCGACTGAGCCGCATCCTCGATGCGGTGCTCGACGGCGTGATCGTGCTCGGCCCGAACGGCACGATCGAACGGATCAACGACGAGGCCTGCCGCGTGCTCGACTGCTCGGCCGAGAGCGCAACCGGGAAGCCCCTGGGGGATATCGCCGGGCCCAATCATCCCATGGTGGCCGTGGCCCGCCTGGTCCAGCGAACCCGCGAACCCGTGATGGAGGACGACGTCCCGCTGGCTCGACGATTCGGGCGTACCGCCGAGATCGACGTCGCCGTGTCGCCCATCCCCGAAGAGCCGGGCGAAGCCGAGGGCGGCGTGGTGGTCGTGCTGCGGGATCGCACCATCGGCAACACCCTGCGCGAAGAGGCCTCGCAGCTCGAGCAGCTTGCCCGCTACGGGCAGATCGCTGCGGGCATCGCCCACGAGGTGAAGAACCCGCTCGGCGGCATCCGGGGCGCGGCCGAACTACTCGAACAACGGGCCGACGACGAACGGACTCGCCGCACCGCGCAAGTGATCGTGCGCGAAGTGGATCGCATCACCGGCCTCGTCGACGAGCTGATGGTGTTCGCGCGGGGCGAGGCCGTCCGGTTCGCGCCCGTCAATCTGCACCGCGTGATCGACGAAGTCCTCGAACTGGTGGCCAGCGAGCCCCTCGCGGCCACGGTGACGTTCGAGCGCGTCTTCGATCCGTCGATCCCCGAGATCTCGGCAGACGCCGCCCGACTCACCCAGGTGTTCCTCAATCTCGTCCGCAATGCCGTGCAGGCCCTCGACGGGTCGGGCGGCCGGCTCGAGATCACCACGCGCGTGAAGCTGCAACACCGGCTGATCGGCACCGACGGTCGGCCCGTGCCGACGATCGAGGTCGTGTTTCGGGACGACGGACCGGGCATCTCGCCGGAGATCCTCGATCGACTCGCGACCCCGTTCTTCACCACCAAGTCCGACGGTACGGGCCTCGGGCTGGCGGTCTCGCGGCACTGGCTTTCACTCCACGGTGGCCGACTCGGAATCGAGTCGAACCCGACTGGGGGAGCCTGCTTCCGCATCACCCTCCCGCTGCACGCGGACCGCTTCCTGTCGGACCAGCAGCTCGCGAGATGGGGGCGCGATGCGAGCGCGCAGCCACACAGTCCACGAGGAGGGAGGAGCCAGTGAGCGAATCCGAACACCGAGCCATGCGCGTGCTGGTCGCCGACGACGAGGATTCGATCCGCTTCGTGCTGCGCGAGGCACTCGAGGGCGAGGGGCACGTCGTCGAAGAGGCCCGGGACGGCGACTCTGCCGCGCAGGCGCTCGCGTCGGGGAGTTTCGATCTGGCTTTCCTCGACATCCGGATGCCGGGTCAGACCGGCCTCGAGGTCCTCGATCAGATCCGCGGCACCGGCGCAACCACCGCGGTCGTGATCATGACCGCGCGCAACACGCTGGACAACGCCGTCGAGGCGATGAAGCGCGGCGCGCTCGACTACCTCGTCAAGCCGTTCTCGCTCGCCGAAGCGACGGCGCTCGCCGAACGCGCGCGCACCAATCAAGCGCTGCGGCGCGAACTGCGCGAACTGCGCCGGGAGATCGGCCGCGGCGTCTCGCCCGGTGGCGATCGCCTGGTCGGCAAGAGCCCCGCACTGCTCGAGATCTTCAAGACCGTCGGCAAGGTGGCCGTGCGCAACGTCTCGGTGCTGATCACCGGCGAGAGCGGCACCGGCAAGGAGCTGGTCGCACGCGCACTCCACGCAGCCAGTCCCCGCTGCGATGCACCGTTCATCGCCGTCAACGCGGCCGCGATCCCGCGCGAGTTGCTCGAGAGCGAGCTGTTCGGGCACGAACGCGGTGCCTTCACCGGCGCGATCGCGGCGCGGCTCGGGCGCTTTCGCGAAGCCTCCGGCGGCACGCTGTTCCTCGACGAGATCGGCGACATGCCGGTCGAGTTGCAGGCCAAGCTCCTGCGTGTCCTGCAGAGCGGCGAGGTGGTGCCGGTGGGCGGGCGCGAACCGGTGCACGTCGATGTGCGGGTCGTCGCCGCCACCCACCGCGATCTCGATCTGGCGGTGAAGTCGGGAGGCTTCCGCGAGGATCTGCTGTACCGGCTGCGCGTCGTTCCGATCGAGATTCCACCGCTGCGTGAACGCCGCGACGACATCCGCACCCTCGCGACGCACTTCGTCGAACGCTATGCGGGCGAGCTCTGTGAAGGTCCGATCGAACTCGCACCGTCGACCCTCGAGTACCTCGAGCAGTTCGACTGGCCCGGCAACGTGCGTGAACTCGAGAACGCCGTGAAGCGGGCGCTGGTGCTCGCATCGGCCAATGTGCTGTCGAAGGACGACTTCGCGTTCCTGGATCGGCGCGTCAAGAGTGAGCCCGAGGGAGCGACGCTTGGCGAACTGGTCGAGCAGGAAGTGGTCGAGGCCCTCCGCGACCCCGATCCGAGCGAGATCCATCGGACCGTGCTCGAGCGGGTCGAACGCCCGCTGATCGAGACGGTGCTGCGCCACACCGGCGGAAACCAGATCCGCGCCGCGGCGCTGCTCGGCATCAACCGGAACACGTTGCGCAAGAAGATCGTCGATCTGGGCATCGACTTGCCCGGTCGCGAAGCGGACGAATGACGGAGCCGGATTCGAGTTTGGCCGCCGGCGGGAGAGCAGAGCGTTGGTCGGGCCTGCACGTGCTGGCCGACGATGACCCGCGCTGGTCGCTCGACCCGGTCGCGCAGGGTGAAGCCGCGTGCCGGGGCGGCGCGCGGGTCGTGCAGCTGCGCGCCAAGCATGCGACGGATCGCGTGGCGCTCGGATGGGCGCAGCGGCTGCGTGCGATCACCCGCGCGCACGGCGTCGGCTTCGTGGTGAACGATCGCTTCGACCTCGCGCTGGCCGCCGACGCCGATGCCGTGCATCTCGGGCAGACCGATCTGCCACCGGATCGGGTTGCCCGCGCGGTGGACGGCCGGCTCGCGATCGGTCGCTCGACCCACACCCTCGAGCAGGTCCGCACGGCGTCCAGCGAACCCATCGACTACCTCGCGTTCGGCCCGATCTTCGGCACGCGCTCGAAGGACTCGGAGTACTCTGCCCGCGGTCTCGCCCTGCTCGGCGAAGTGGTCTCGATCTCGGCCCCACGGCCGGTGGTCGCGATCGGAGGGATCGCGCTGCTGAATCTCGACGACGTGATCCGCGCCGGCGCATGCGGTGCCGCTGTGATCTCGGCGGTCGTCGGCGCGCACGATCCGGTCGCGGCGACCCGCGAACTCGTCGCTCGTTTCGGGCGCGCGGCTGCCGATCGGCGACCACACGCATGAGCGATCTCGGCATGCGATTCGTGTCCGCGGGCGGGCTGCTGGGAATGGTGGCGATCGCCTGGCTGTTCTCGAGTGATCGGAAAAACATTCCCTGGAAGACGGTCGCCTTCGGGATCGGCCTCCAGTTTGCGCTGGCGATCGTCCTGCTGAAGACCGCCGCAGGGCATGCGTTCTTCGGCGCGACGTCGTTCCTCGTCGACAAGCTGCTCGCCTACACGAACGCCGGCTCGCGCTTCGTGTTCGGTCCCCTGCTCGACAGCGGATTCTCCTTCGCGCTCGGCGTGCTGCCGGTGATCGTCTTCATGGCGAGCCTGTTCGCAGTCCTCTACCACCTCGGCTGGGTGCAGGTAGTGGTCCGGGGATTGGCGACCGTCCTGTCGCGTTTCATGCGGATCTCCGGTGCCGAGAGCCTCGCCGCGGTCGCAAACGTCTTCGTCGGGATGGTCGAGTCGTACCTGATCGTGAAGCCCTACGTGGCGCGCATGACGCAGTCCGAGCTGTTCTCGACCATGACGGTCGGCATGGCGACAGTCGCCGGATCGGTGCTGATCGCCTACGTGCAAATGCTCGGAGGCGGCGACTTCGCGGGGCATCTCGTGACGGCGAGCCTGTTGTCGGCACCCGCAGGCCTGCTGCTCGCCAAGGTGATGGTGCCCGAATCCGAGACACCCGCGACGGGCCGCGGCAGCGATGCCATGGTGGAGCGCGACACCATCAACGTGATCGACGCCGCCGCCGAGGGCGCGATCAACGGCCTGCGGCTCGCCGGCTACGTGGGCGCCATGTTGATCGCCTTCGTGGCGTTGATCGCCATCGTGAACGACATGCTCGGTGGGATCGGCGGCCTGTTCGACTTCCCCGAGTTGAGCCTTCAGCTCGTGCTCGGCGTGCTGCTCGCACCGGTCGCGTTCGCGATGGGGATTCCATGGGCCGACGCCGTCGACGTCGGCGCGCTGCTCGGCCTGAAGACCGTGCTGAACGAGTTCATCGCCTATCAGGAACTCGGCGAGTACGTGGCGTCGGCGCAGATCAGCGTGCGCAGCCAGATCATCGCGTCGTATGCGCTCTGCGGCTTCGCGAACTTCGGATCCCTGGCGATCCTGCTCGGCGGGATCGGGGCGATCGCGCCGGGTCGTCGCCAGGATGTCGCGGCACTCGGGTTCCGCTCGATCCTTTCCGGATCGCTCGCGTCGTTCATGACTGCGTGCGTGGCCGGTGTCCTGATCTGATTCGACTCGCGGGGCGGACGAGCCTCGCTTGCAGCGCCGCGAACCACACCGCGAACCACGAGGAGACGAGTCCGTGAAGACACTGAAGGGAAAGGTCGCCGTGGTGACGGGCGCCGCGAGCGGGATCGGACGCGCGCTCGCGCTGCGGCTCGCGGATGAAGGCTGCGACCTCGCGGTCGTCGATCGGGACGCGGCCGGGCTCGAGTCCGTCGCCGAAGCGATTCGCGGGCGCGGGCGACATGTCTCGACGCATGTCGTCGACGTGGCCCGGCGCGAACGGCTCGCCGCGCTGCCCGACGAGGTGATTGCCGCGCACGGGCGCGTCCACATCCTGGTCAACAATGCGGGTGTCGCGCTCTCGGGCACCCTCGCCGAGAACTCGATCGAGGATCTCGACTGGATCGTCGACATCAACTTCTGGGGCGTGGTGCTCGGCTGCAAGCACTTCCTGCCGCATCTCGCCGAGCAGGACGAGGCGCACATCGTCAATCTGTCGAGTCTGTTCGGCCTGATCGGTCTGCCCTCGGTCGGTGCCTACTGCGCCACCAAGGCGGCCGTGCGTTCCTACTCGGAGACGCTCTCGGCCGAACTGCGGGGCACGGGCATCACCGTCACGTCCGTCCACCCGGGCGGTGTCTCGACCCACATCATGCGCAACGCGCGCATGGACGATGAAGAGGGCCGCACGGAAGCCATCGCCATGTTCGATCGCTTCGGCGTCACACCGGATCGCGCCGCGGCTCGGATCGTGTCGGCGATCAAGCGCGGCCAGACACGACTGCGGATCTGTCGCGAGACCTACGTGGCAGACTGGCTGAAGCGCCTCGCGCCCGTCGGCGTGAATCGGATCGTCGCCTGGAGCTGGCATCGAGCCGTCCTGAAGCGCGAGGCCGAGACCCGCGCGAAAGCCTGACGCTCTGCGCTCAATCCTTCCGGTCTTCCCGGATCCAGCTTCCGTGGAAACCGTGCGGAACGCGCCGTGGCAGATGGATCCGCGCGGTGGGTTCGGCGGCGGGGTCGCTGGCATCGAGGATCACGAGATCCGACGAGTCGGTCGACTTGTCGTACACGTAGCCGAGCACCCAGCCATCGTCCTCCGCAGACGAGCGCGTGCGCTCGGCGAAGACGAACTCACCGGGCTGTGCGGTCGGACCGAAGTCGTGGATCACCGACGTCCCGCGTTCGAGGTCGTACTTCACGAGCACACCGGGAGCGTCCATTCCGCCATCACTGCCCTCTCGGGTCCCGATCGCCCAGCCATAGCGACCGCGCAGTCCGACCACGCGGTCGTCGACACGCGGAAACGCGTGCGAGACATCGTCGAGCTGTCGCTCCGCAACGGCCCCGCTCGCGAGATCGAAGGACCACTCGTGCAGGAACGAGGGCGCGAAGTCCTCCATCGAATCACGCCACATGTACTCGTGGCGCCCGACGTGGCAGATCACTTTGTTTCCGGCCACGTATGAATTGAAGGGGTGGAAGACGTAGCAGGGATCGACCTCGAACCAGCGGATGTCGCGGTCGGTCCCGAAGCGGGGCAGCACGCCGATGCGAGCCCCGTAGCTCTCGTCCCAACCGATCGGGATCTCGCCCTTCATGGCCTTCTCGAGCGAGAAGCAGACGGGCAGATCCATGAAAATCGCGTGGTCCCGTGTGATCATGAAGTCGTGCATCATCGTCGGTCCGGGGACTTCGATCTCCGCACTGTGGACGAGATCGCCCTTCGCATCGAGGACGTTGTAGACGAGATACGGCGGCAGCGGGCCATAGCCGAAGAAGTGCAGCTCGTTCGTCTCCGGGCAGAGCTTCGGGTGCGCGGTGAAGGCGCTCTTCAGCTTGCCGCCGTAATCCAGACAGCCCTTCGTCCCGAGTTCCCGATCGAGTTCGTACGGGAAGTGACCCTCCTCGAGGGCGACCAGCTTGCCGGCGTGTTCGATGATGTGGGTGTTCGCCGCGCTCGCGGTGCGATCCAGCATGACCTTGGGATCCATCGCATCGAGCCCGGCCTCGAGCTTCGTCGTCCTGACGAAGCGATTGCGGTACCAGAGCGCCCGGCCGTTCTCGAGCTTCACGCCGTGCACCATGCCGTCGCCGAAGAACCAGTGGACGCCGCCGTTCAGGGGATTCGGCGTGTTGCGCACGTAGAGCCCGCAGAGTTCGCGGGGAATCTTCCCCGTGACCTTCAGGTCGGTGACGGTGAGTTCGTCTTCGACCGGGGCGAAGTTTCCGGAGAGGAACCAGGGCGTGCGTTCGGTCGGAATGGATTGTGTCATTTCATTCTCCCTGAGCAGGCCAACGAGCATCGAACCCTCGGCACACCGGGTCAATGGACTCGACCGAACGCCGCGTATCCGTCCTGGGCGGCTTCCGCCTCCCGGAGTCACCCCTCGTCAGTCGATCAGTGCCGAATACACGATCGACATCAGCTGTCCCCGGAAGTCGAAGCTGGCCGACGGCATCAGCTGCGTCAGGAAGACGACGGTCAGATCCTCGACCGGATCGACCCAGAAGACCGTGCTCGCTGCGCCACCCCAGGCGAACTCGCCCGCCGAACCGAGTGTCTGCGAGCGCGCCGGATCGATGGTGACCGAGAATCCGAGACCGAAACCGCGACCGTCATACGGGGTCTCGGCAAATTGTCCGGCGGCGAGCTCGGTCAATCCGACGTTGCCCGGCAAGTGGTTCATGCTCATCCAATCGAGGGTCTTGCGACCGAGGATCCGTGCTCCCTCGAACTCGCCGCCGTTCAACAACATCTGGCAGAAGCGCATGTAATCGCGACCGGTGGAGACGAGTCCGCCACCGCCGGAGAAGAACGTGACGTCGCGGGTGTACGGACTGTTCTCGGGATCGTCTTCCAGCTTGATGCTCTTGTCGCGACGCCTCGCATAGTTGGCCGCGAATCGCCCGACGTCCGCCGGCCGCACCTGGAAGCCGGTGTCGCGCATGTCGAGGGGTTCGAAGATCCGCTCGCGCAGGAATTCGTCGAAACGCCGACCCGAGACGACCTCGACGATGTAGCCGAGCACGTCGGTCGCGACCGAGTAGTTCCACGCCGTCCCGGGCGAGAACTCGAGGGGCAGTCCCGACAGCTCCTTCATCATGTCGCGGAGGGTGGCTCCGGACTTGTGCTCACCGATCCCGAGCTTTCGGTAGGCGGCGTCGACGTTGGTCCGCTCCATGAACCCGTACGTCAGACCGCTGGTGTGCATCAGCAGGTCCTTCACCGTCATGTGTCGCTCACAGGGGACGGTCAGGAAGTTCGGGTGGTTTCCCTGGGCGAATACCCGCAGATCACGCCACTCGGGAATGAAGCGATGTACCGGGTCGGAGATCGCGAGATGCCCCTCCTCGACGAGTGACATCAGGGCGACCGACGTCACCGGCTTGGTCATCGAGTAGATGCGGAACAGCGTGTCCTCGGTCATCGGCTTGTCGCGCTCGATGTCGCGTCGCCCGAGCGGCGTCGCGTGCACGATCTCGCCGTGGCGCGCGACGATGGTCAGCGCGCCGGCGATCTTGCCGGGCTCGATGTAGCGCGCCAGCAGATGGCGATCGATGCGCGCGAGGCGCCCACTCGAGAATCCGACGTCTTCGGGCTTTGCGGTGATCATCCGGTTCGTGCCTCCATGTCGTCGACGGGGGCAGGCCGGAGATCCGACCCTCCTCTCGACGTGGGTCGAGGTGGTTCAAGCTGGATCGGGCGCCTTCGCGTATCCGAGGCTCCGCAGGGCATCCGTCACGCGATCGAGCACCGCGGGATCTTCGATCGTGGCGGGCAAGGTCCATGCCTCGCGATCGGCGATCCTGCGCATCACGCCGCGCAGGATCTTTCCCGAACGGGTCTTCGGCAGGGCGTCCACCACGGCAACCTGCTTGAACGCCGCCACGGGACCGAGCTCATCGCGCACCCGTTGCACGAGCTCGGCGGCGATCTCTTCATGAGGACGCATCACGCCGGCCTTCAGCACCGCGAGTCCGAGCGGCACGTGACCCTTCAGCGCATCGCTGACACCGAACACCGCACACTCGGCGACGTCGGGGTGCCCGGCGATCACCTGCTCGATGGCTCCGGTCGAAAGACGATGTCCGGCGACGTTGATGATGTCGTCGGTGCGACTCATGATCCAGAGATACGAGTCCGCATCGATCCGGCCCGCGTCGCCGGTCTGGTAGTAGCCAGGGAATCGTTCGAGGTACGAGCGCCGACAGCCCTCGTCGTCGTCCCACAGGGTCGTGAGACAACCGGGTGGCAGGGGGAGCTTGACGACGACGTGGCCCGTCTCGTCGTCCGAGCCGACCTCATGCTCGATGCCATCGTCATCGACCACGCGGATGTCGTAGCCCGGTACCGCCATCGTCGGCGAGCCGTGTTTTACGGGCAGCACCTCGATCCCCATGCAGTTCGCGGCCATCGGCCAGCCGGTTTCCGTCTGCCACCAATGGTCGATCACCGGGACCCCGAGCGCGCGCTCCGCCCAGGCGACGGTGTCGGGATCGGCGCGCTCACCCGCCAGGAAGAGTGTGCGCAGACTCGAGAGATCGTGCTCGGCCATCAGGCTCGCCTGCGGATCCTCGCGCTTGATCGCACGCAGCGCAGTCGGTGCCGTGAACAGCACGTTGACGCCATGCTCGGCGATCACCCGCCAGTACGCGGCGGCGTCGGGGGTGCCCACCGGCTTGCCCTCGTAGAGGATCGTGGTGCAACCCGCGAGCAGCGGCGCGTACACGATGTACGAGTGCCCGACCACCCAGCCGATGTCCGAGGCCGCCCAGAAGACGTCTCCGGGCTTCATGCCATACACGTGCTCGAGGCTCCAGTGGAGCGCGACGGCGTGCCCCCCGTTGTCGCGCACGACACCCTTCGGAACACCCGTCGTACCGGACGTATAGAGGATGTAGAGCGGATCGGTGGCGCGCACGTCCACGCATGGGACGGACCGGGCCACGCTGCGAAGTGTCGCCCAGTCGTGGTCGCGACCCTGCACCAGCTCGGCGGCGAGTTCCTCGCGTTGCAGCACCACGACTGCATCCGGGACGTGCTTCGAGAGAGCGAGTGCGCCGTCGACGAGCGGCTTGTAGGCGACGAGGCGGGACGGCTCGATGCCGCACGACGCCGTCAGAACCAAACGGGGCTTCGCGTGGTCGATCCGGCCGGCGAGTTCACGCGCCGCGAAACCTCCGAACACGACCGAGTGGATCGCCCCGATCCGCGCGCAGGCCAGCATGGCGAAGATCGCCTCCGGCACCATAGGCATGTAGATCACGACCCGGTCGCCGGCTTCGACGCCGAGTCCGGCCAACATGCCGGCGGTGCGAGCGACTTCCTCGCGCAATTCCGAGTAGGTCCAGCTCGAGCGTCTCCCCGTCACCGGACTCTCGTGGATCAGGGCGCGCCGTCCGCCATGCCCCGCGTCGACGTGACGATCCACGGCGTTGTGACAGGTGTTCAGCACAGCACCGACGAACCAGCGAGAGAGCGGTTCCGCGCCCGCATCGAAGACGCGATCCCATGGGCGCGACCACTCGATGCCCTCTGCGGCGTCGGCCCAGAACGACTCGGGATCGTCTAGCGCGTGCCGGTATCGATCCCTGTACGACATGGCGGCGAGTATTCCGGCGTGGGCGCTGCTCGATGGGGGGAGACTCGATGACTGCGTGCGGCGGCGCTCAGCGACCCAGCGAACCGGAGCTCTGCGCGAGCTCGGCCGGGCCATCACCCGATTCGGCGCCGGGTTGCTCGAAGAAGAGGACCTCCAGCATCAAGATGGCGACACCGATCACGATCGCGCTGTCCGCGACGTTGAAGGTCGGCCATGTGTACCCACCGTAGATGTGGATGTCGAGAAAGTCGATCACCTCGCCGTGCACCAGGCGATCGATCAGGTTGCCGAGTGCGCCGCCCATGATGGCGCCGAGCGCGAGCGGCGAGAGCCTGGCCTCGGATTCATGTCGCATCAGGAAGATGACCAGCAGCACCAGGGCGATCGACGTGGTGCCCACGAAGAACGCCATCCGCCACTCGCTCGGCCCGTGTGCGAAGAAGCTGAACGCGCCACCGGGATTGCGCACGTGGGTCAGATCGAACCAGCCGGGAACGACCGGATGGACCTCACCGTAGTCGAACTTCGCGATGATCCAGTACTTCGTGATCTGATCCAGCGGCAGCGCGACGGCGAGTGCGGCGAGAAACCACTTCATCTTGGTCGGCATGAGGGGCGAGGCTATCACGCTCGAAGATGGCCCGCCCCGTCGGGCGGGCCACCTCTGCTGCTCGCGGAAATCTGGACTGCGAGCCGAAGAACCTGCTTCCTTCATGCGTCGTCGAGCAGGCCGGTGAGTCGGGCCATCGCGCGTTCGAACGGATCCACCGACCCCTCCGCGCAACCGCGCATACGCAGCCCGGGCAGCAGCGCGTGGAGGCTCTGGACCAGCCAGAATCCCCAGATCGCCGCCATCGCGGCGACGATCGAAGTCCCGGCGAGGAATGCGGCGAGCAGCGAGGCGCCGACACCGATCACGGACTCGGCAATCCAACCGCGCACCGGATCGACGTGTTGCAGGATCACGCTGCGGCAGAGCCCGACGAGCACCGCGACTGCGATCAGCCAGCCCGTACCCGGTGCGCCCGGCCCCCCTCCGATCGCTGCGAGCAGCCCCGCACCGGAGAGCAGCACGAAGGCACCCGCACCGATCGACTTGCGAATCGTCGGTGCAGACCAGACCACGTATGAGACAGCGACGAGCACCCAGTGCAGGGCGATCGCGTTGCTGCGCCCGAGGATCGGACCGACCACCAGCACCGTCGCGGGCAGACTCACCGCGGCAGCGAAGGCAAGGCACAGGCTGCCCGTCCATTCCACGCGTCGCGTTCGTCGATTCGTCATGCCGGGACCTCGCTCTTCTTCGAACCGCTCGCCGATCCGGCGCCCCGCCGGCGCAGCAGTTCGAACTCGATCTCCTCGTCGGCGACCGGAGCCGTGCGGAACGGCTCCTGGGACTCGGCGGTCTCGAGCTCGGCGAGGCGTGCCCGGGCGCGGACACGCAGCGCCTCGAGGGCGCCTTCCTGCTCGGCGAGCCTCGATCCGAGACGCTCGCGCTCGCTCTCGAGCCCCGTGCTGCGATCGTGCATCGCCCGGAGCGCGATGCGTTCGGGCAGCAGACGCCGCAGCGCGAATCGCGCGAGATCCTCCTCGCCCCTTCCGAGCGCGAGCTCGACGTCCGCGTCGAGATCGGCGAGACGAGCCCCGGTTCGACGGGTCTCCTCGCCGAGTCGGACGAGTTCCTCGTCGATTGCCGATAGCCGGGCCCGCTTGCGACCGAGTTCGATCTCGGCCTCGCGCAGGTGTTGTTTCACGAGCAGCGTCCGCTCCTCGAGTCGGTCCATCATTCCATGGGCGTCCGCGCGGATCAGGAGCCCGAGTCGATCGAAGATCTTCATTCTCGCTTCCTTTCACAGGTGGAAGTTCCAGCAGAGCTTGGTTGTGGCAGCGGTTCCAGGCCGGGTATCCGATCAGTTCGACGGATACTTGGCCCCCGGTCGACGCTCGTCGTAGCCCTCGGCGTTGTACCTCTTGCTGAGTTCGTTCTGCGCCGCTCCGTCCTTCTCCCGGGCGGCCCGGTCGACGCTCGCCTCCATCTCCGCCACGTCGACGAGGATGCCGGCGACCGCAGGGCTCGCCGCGTAGTTGTTCACGATGCGGGCAGCCGCGCGGAATGCTTGCATCTTCGCCGCCGCCGCTTCGGGCTTGTTGGCCTGGAGGTCGCGTGAAACGTCCTGCTTGAGCTGGCCGACCTCGTCCTCCGCCACCGCGGATGCCCAGGCATCGCGATCGAGGCCTGCAAAGAACTCGGTCTCGTTCGCGACGAGTGCGACCCCGGGCAAGTCTGCGAGACGCAGCGAGCGGGGCTCGCCACTTCGCATGAAATGCAGCTCGATGTCGGCGAGAGTCTGGCTCGAATGTCCGGCGAGGGTCGGGACCCGGAACGTGATCCAGATGCGCCGTCGCTGGCCGGCGAACAGCGCACCGGGATGGAAATCGACGCGATCAGCGGCGTGGCGCAGCGGGTAGCCAGCGGCCGAGACCACCTGCACGCCGGATCCCGGTCGGATCTCGACATCGAGCGCCGAGGCGACCTCCCGGCGCGCCGAGGCGAACTCTCCCTCGAAGATCCCGCCGAGTTCATCGCTCCGCTGCACGAAGTAGAAGTTGCCGGTGCCGGCGTCGGCGAGCGCCGTCATCAGCGACTCGTCGAAGCCACTGCCGACGCCGACCGTGCTCATCACGTATCCACCCGGCACCGCCTGTGTGGCGCGTGCGACGAGTCCTTCCCGCGACGAGTCGCCTTCGTTGGCGTGACCGTCGGAGACCAGCACGATGCGCGAGGCGCGACCGGACAGCCGCTGGGCCGCGATCTGGCGTGATGCGAGATCGAGACCGCTCGACATGTTGGTCCCCCCGCCGATCCCGATCGAAGCGACGATCGCCAGCCAGCTGTCCCGTGCTGCGGGCGTCGCGAGACCGAGTGGAATCGCAAGCTGGGCCGACGAGTCGTAGGTGATCAGCGCGAAGCGATCCTCCGAGCCGAGCGAGTCGATCAACTGACGCACGGAGCCGAGCGCGTGGGCGAGTGGTTCACCCTGCATGGAACCCGAGCGATCGAGCACGACCAAAAGATCGGTGGACGTGCGCGCGACGCGCCGGGTGTCCGGCTCGTCACGACCTGCGACGGTGAGTTCGACTCTCACGAGACCGTCGCCGCCCTCGAGAACGCTCGTGCGGTCGAGTCGCGCCGAGAGCTGCACCGAGTCGTCCGATGCGTGGACGGCGTCGCCGCCGATGCTCCCGATCGGATCGAGCGGAGCGGACCCGCCCCGATCTGCCATGCGCGCGGCGACTGCTCCCGCCAACGTGATGGCAACCAGCAGAACGAAGATCAGAACGCGCCGACGGATCGATTCCGCGTTGCGTCCGGTATGGCTTTCGGTTGCGTTTCGGGGCATGAGGTTCTCCTGTTTCGTCGTCGATTCAGCGTGGCCGAGCGGTTCGGGCGGCACTCGCCGCCGACTCCTGCGATCGACCGGTCCAGCAAGAACTGCGGACCGGGAAGAGCGCACGACGGTGTATACGCGGGCCCGGATCCGATCTCCGTCAAAGCGTCGTAAAGCTTGCGAGCGCATGTTTACGCCGGGTTTACGGAAACCGGCCCGGCGAGCGTCTAGACTCCTGGCATGTCGGAGCGAATCCGCGCGGAAGTGCTCGTGATCGAGGACGAGACCTCGATCCGTTCGGGGCTCTGCGACGTACTCGCCTTCCACGGCCATGCACCGACCGGGATCGCACGCGGCGACGACGGACTCGCTGCCGGTCTCGCAGGGCGCTTCGCGCTCGTTGTGCTCGACCTGATGCTGCCGGGCACCAGCGGCTTCGAGGTGTGCGAGCGATTGCGCGCCGCGCAGCCCCGTCTGCCGATCCTGATGCTCACCGCACGCGACGCCGAGGAGGATGTGCTGCGCGGTTTCCGCTCGGGGGCCGACGACTACGTGACCAAGCCGTTCTCGATCGCCGAACTGGTCGCCCGGGTCGATGCACTGTTGCGACGCGCCGGCCTGGCGGCCCCGGAACCGATTCCCGACGAGCCGTTCCGGTTCGGTCGCTGGTGGATCGATCCGAGCGCGCTGTTCGCGAAGCGCGATGACCTGAGCGTCGAGATCACGCCCCGCGAACTCGATCTGCTGCTCGCCCTCGTGACGCGACCCGGTCGCATCGTGAGCCGGCGATCGCTGCTCTGCGAGGTCTGGGGCTACCCGGATCCCGACCGCGTCGAGACGCGCACGATCGACATGCACGTATCGAAGCTCCGGCGCAAGCTCGGATTCGACGATCCCGCCCTGATCGAGACGATTCGCGGCGAGGGGTACCGGTACTCGGGATGAAGCGCCTGCGCGTCGCGCTCGCCCTGCTCTTCTTCGGACTGGCGCTGCCGGTCGGAATCCTGGTGATGCGCGCTCTGCAGAGCGCCGAACTCGAACGGCGGGTGGAATACGACGCCGTCGCCGAACGCATCTTCGACGAGATGGAACGCACTCTCTCGGAGTTCCTCGCACGCGAGGAGGCTCGCGCACCGGACGAGTATCACTTCTACCGGGCGCAGCGCGAAGAAGAACTGCCCCTCGAACGCTCGTCGTTGTCGCGATCCGCCGCCGAACCCTTCGTGGTCGCGCACTTCCGGATCGCACCCGACGGCAGCCTGCACACTCCGCTGCGCCCGGACGACGAGGCCGCCGCCGAACTCGCCGGGATCTGGCCCGCGCCGACTGCGGATCGGCAGCGCATCGAGGACGCCATCGCGACGCTCGAGCGGGAGGTCGCCCCTTTCTGGCGCGACGCCGAACTGCGTCGGCGCAGACCGGCCGCTCTGCCGATACCGGCTGGCGGATCGCGAGAGAAGGATCTTGCGACTTCGCTGGCGGGCTCCCCGAACTCGCCGGCCGCGACGCCCGCGGAGCAGAAGCTCGACCTCCAGAAGAACGCGACCCCGCCCAAGCCCGAGGCCGGGCCCGACGCTGGCGCGCTGGCAACCGGTGACGATCCGGCGAGCGCCTACGAGGTGCTGCAGAGCCTGAACGTCGCGGCCAGGAAGCGCGCCGAGCGCCGCGAGCAACTCGCCGAGCCCGAACCTCTTCCCGACGCTTCGGTCGGAGAAGTGCGCGAGTCGGCGGGCTCCAGCGAGTTCCGCGACCAGCCCGCTCTGCGATTGCGTGAGAGTCCACGGATCTCGGAAGAGTGGGCGGTGGCGAAGTCCCCGAAGCTCGGCGCTCCCCTTGTCGGGTCGTCGAGCGACAGGGCGGTACCCGCTCCGACCGAAGCCGCCGAGGACTCGGATGGGTTCGCCGATTCGATCAGAGCAATCGAAGAGGAATCCGCATCCGTCGAACCCGCCACGAGCCGACGGTCCGGTGCGCGTGCGCAAGTGATCCTCGAACCGATGACCGGTCACAGAATCGGCGACCGGTATCTGTTGCTCTTCCGCACGGTCGTGATCGACGGTGAGGGCTTCCGTCAGGGACTCCTGATCGATCGCCGCGCCCTCGGAAGCTGGCTGGCCGACCAGGTGATCGGCGCGGGGCCGCTGGCCGAACTCGCGTCGGTCCGTTTCGATCGAAGTGAGCCCGCACCTCCCGATCAGGCGGCCCACATCGCCAGCCACCCGTTCGCCGAACCATTCTCGGACCTCGAAGCCGAGTTGCGCGTTTCACCGCTGCGCGACTCGGACAGTGCGACGACCGTCTACCTGCTCGCGGCCCTGCTCGCGATCGTCGGGATCCTGGGCCTCGGCTCGGTGTATCGGATGACCGCGGTCGTCGTGGATTTTGCCGAACGCCGCAGCAACTTCGTTGCCGCGGTCAGCCACGAACTCAAGACACCCCTCACCGCCATCCGCATGCATGGCGAGATGCTGCGCGACGGTCTCGTGCCGGACGAATCGAGACGAATCGACTACTACCGCACGATCACCGACGAGTCCGAGCGACTCTCGAGACTGATCGACAACGTGCTCGAGTTTTCACGCCTCGACAAAGGCGGACGACCGCTGTCCCCGGTGGTCGGATCACCGGTCGCGATCGTGGCGGACATCGTCGAGCGGCTGCGTCCCCACGCGGAGCGTGCGGGTTTCACACTCACCGCGGAGCTCGCGGACGAGCTCCCGGCAGTCCAGTTCGATCGCGATGCGCTGATCCAGATGATCTTCAATCTCGTGGAGAACGCGATCAAGTACGCCGCCAGAGCCGAGCGTCGAGAGATCCTGGTGCGCTGCATCGCCAGCGACGGCGACGCTGTCGCGGTGATCGTGCGTGACTTCGGTCCGGGCGTTCCACGCGAACATCTCATGCGGATCTTCGAACCATTCCATCGCGTCGAAGACGAACTCACCCGATCCACGAAGGGCAGCGGGATCGGGCTCTCCCTGGTGAAGCGGCTCGGCGAGGCGATGGGAGCGTCGGTGCGCGGCAACAATCCCGAGGACGGCGGATTCGAAGTGCGCATCGGCCTCGCACCCGCACGTTCGCAATGAGTCAACGAACCTCCCGATGCGATTTTGAACCGACCGTGGCGCGGTGGTGTCTCGCCGAAGCGCGCGGCTTCCTGTGGTAGCGTCAGCCGATCCTGCAGCCGCCCTTCGAGATCGATGCCGGCATGTCCGAGATGAAGCCCGTGAGGTCACAGCATCGCGCGTCCAGGCTGCTGATCGTCGGCGCGGTCCTGTTGGCTCTGTCGATCCTCACGGCACTGCTCGCGTGGGATCCGCGGCCCGTCACCGCGACCTCGTTCGACACGCGTCACAACGGACTGTGGATCGGTCATCGCTGGTACACCGGCGTCGGCGTCCGGGATGGAGAACCGGTCACCCCGGAGGAGACCGACGAACTCGTGGATGCGCTGCAGCGACGCGGAATCCGCTACGGCTTCGTCCACGTCGGCCCGGTTCAGGAAAATGGCAGCCTGCCGGATCCGCCGGGGAATGTGCTCGACGAGATCCGACGGCGAGCTCCCGACGTGGTGTTGCTCGCCTGGCTCGGCGCGCGCGTCGACAAGATCCCGCTGCGCAGCGAAGCATTCCAGGAGGGTCTGCTCGAGACGATCGAGGGCCTGCGTGATTCCGGGTTCGTGGGTGTGCACTTCGACTTCGAGCCCCTGCACGATCGGCATCCGGGCTACCTCGAGACGCTTCGCGCGGTGCGCGAGCGGTTCGGTCCCGACTTCATGATCAGCCAGGCGACGCCCCGCGCGGGACCCTTCGGTGTATCGATCGGACCGCTTCGGGGAAGCTTCTGGTCCGAGCAGTTCTATCGCGACACGATGGCATCGACCGATCAGACCGTGGTGATGGCGTACGACTCTCGCCTCGATTTCACCAAGGGCTATGTGACCTTCGTGAAGCACCAGACGAGCCTCACCGGCCAGTGGGCGTGCGACACGCCGGGCCACGAGCTGTTGATCGGCGTGCCTTCGTACGAGGACGTGCCCATCTACTCGAACCCACAGATCGAGAACCTGCAGACCGGCGCACTGGGAGTGCGCGCCGCGCTCGAACAATCACCCGCTCTCGCCAACTGTGTTCGCGGAGTCGCCGTGTACGCCTACTGGGTCACCGACCACAACGAGTGGGACCAGTATCAACGCTACTGGGTCTCTCCGACGGGGCAGCCCTGAGCGGGATACAGCCCTGAGCCTGATACAGCCCTGAGCCGAATGCAGCCCTGAGCGCAATGCAGCCCTGAAGCCGGCGTCGCCGAAACATCCAGCGCGTTTCAACCGCCGCGCCCGCCCGCCGACGTGCCGATCTCGATCGCGGCATCCGCCGCGACCAGCCTGAGGACGGGATCGCTTCGAATCGCGTCCTCGCGCAGACATGCCTCCACCAGCTTGATCGAATGCTCCTCGGCCGAACAAGCCGCCCGGTAGCGGATCTCCGCGGTCGATCCCGCGAGTCGCACGATCTCCGTCGAGGGACCGGTCGGTGCGGCGA
>JANOFF010000005.1:0-6257 GCA_031413515.1 bacterium | reverse complement strand
TTCCTGCAGCCCGAAGCGGACGAAGACCTGCGAGATCCCCTCGCTGCTGATCGAGCGCAGCTCCTCGACGCCGCCGATGGTGTTGAGCTGCTCCTCGATCGGGTCGCTGACCTCGCTCTCGATCGTCTCCGGAGTGGCCCCCTCGAGCAGCGTCGTCACCGCCATGAAGGGGAACTCGATGCGCGGGAACAAGTCGGTGCCGAGGCGCCCGAGCGAGACGAAGCCGAGCGCCACCAACGCGCCGATCAGCATCACGGCGAAGACCGGACGCCGGATCGAGAAGTCAGCGATCCGCATGCGGCACCTCGACCGCCACCGGGCTGCCATCCGCGAGCTGCGCGAGATTCGGGCCGATCAGGACCTGTTCGCCCGCTGCAACCCCCTCGAGCACCTCGACGCGCGTGGCATCGAGCTCCCGGATGCGGACGGTGCGGCGCGCGGCCCGACCGTCCGCAAGCACGAACACGTACGCGTTGTTCTCCGTGCCGAGCAGGGCGCCGCGCGCCAGCAACATCAGCTCGCGCGGCTCGGGGTGCAACTCCACCTCGGCGAACAGGCCGGGCTTCAGCGCATAGTCGGAGTTCTCGATCGCAAGGCGCACCTCGAAGGTGCGCGAGAGGTGGTCCACGCGATCGTTGAGCACCGCCACCTCGGAGTCGTAGCTGCGCTCGATGCCGTCGACGCGCACCACGCCCGGTGTGCCCAGGTGCACGCGCGCGAGGTGCAGCTCGGGCAGCTTCACGATCGCGGCGACAATGTCCATCTTCATGATCTGCACCACCGCGTTGCCGGCAGTCATCATCGTCGAGAGCATCGCGCCCTCGTCCACGAAGCGTTGCGTGATCACGCCGCGATAGGGTGCTCGCACGGTGGTGTCGGCCAGGTTCTGGCGCGCCTGCTCGAGTCCCGCCTCGGCCTGGTCGCGCTGTGCGGCCGCCATCTCGTATGCCGTGCGCGCCGCATCGAGGCGCTCGTCGGAGGCCACGTTCTGGCCGTGCAGGGTACGGGCACGCTCGAGGTCGCGTTCCACCTTCTGCGCGTTCGCGCGACCGAGCCGCACGGCCGACTCGGCTTCGCGGACGCGGATCTCGTAGTCGACGGTTCGCGTGCGGAAGAGCGGGTCTCCGACCTCGACCCGGTCGCCGACCGCGACATGGATCGTGTCGATGATGCCCGAGACGCGCGGACCGACATCGGTCGACTTGTGGGCGGCGATGGTGCCGGTGCCGAGCACCGGCTCCACGATCGGCTCGCGCAGCAGCTCGGTGCTCGCCAGCACGACCGGTGCAGGCGTGGGATTCGAGTCGACGGAGTTCGCCGTTTCGCGTCCGCCACAGCCGGCCGCAAGCAATGCGAGCGGAAGGCAGCACCGCAGCAAGGCAGAGCGCAGCAGCCCGGTCGTCATCCCTCTGCTCCGAGCAGGCGCTCGAACAGAGCGCGTACATCGCGGGCGATCGCCTCCGGCGGGCGCTTCGTGGTGCCGGCAAGGATCGCGCTGGTCGAGCCGGTGAGCGCCCCGAGCAGCGCCAGCCCGAAGGCCTCGGGGTCGAGGCCGCGCAGCGCGCCGGCCGCGGCGGCATCGCGCGCGAGACCGATCACCCACTGCGTGAAGAAGTCGAAGTCGGCCTGCGCCTTCGCACCCATCACCTGGCGGATGCGGGCCGGGAAGCCCTGCGTCGCATTGGTGTAGATGCGGAAGAAAAGGGGTTCGGCGCGAAAGCGTTCGAAGCCCGCGTCGATCAGCCGCAGCAGCCGCTCGCGCGGATCGACGACGCTTTCAACCTCGGCCCGCAGCTTCTGCTGCAGCGAATCCGCACCCGTCGAGATGACCGCTTCGAAGAGCTGCTCCTTGCTCGTGAACATCGAGTACAGAGTCCCGAGCGCGACTTCGGCGCGAGCTGCCAGCGCGCTCATCTGCACGCCGTCGAAGCCTTTTTCGGCAAACTCGGCGGTGGCCACCGCGAGCACGTCGGCGCGCCGGAACTCGAGCTCGCGCTCGCGCCGCTGTTCGCGGCGGGACTGCGGTGAATCGAGAGTTTTTTTCTTTGAAAGCGCCATTTCAAATCACAGACTATCGATTTCCTATCGAGGATGCCAACCGCGAAGCGGATCGGGCGGTGGCGCGCAGCCACGACTTCGGGCAACCGCACGCCGATTCTGTGGTGAGGTCGATCTTCGCCCGCGCGTACGTGACGCCGCTGGTTTCCGCATGGCCAGCCCACGCTTCGCGATGACCTCCGGCTCTGGCCTGCCGCCGGCTCGGGCGGCGTCCGACGCGCGGCTTCGATAGCTTCGCCCGCCATGGGCGTGGCCACAGACCGACTTCCCCTGTGGACCATCGCGGTGCCCGTGATCGCGCTGATCGCGGACCTGAGCCTGCACAGCGCCGACGGCCTGCCAGCCGCCATCGCCCTCGGTGGCGCGCTGATTGCTGCCGTGCTCGCCGCGGTTCATCACGCGGAGGTGCTGGCGGCGCGCGTCGGCGAGCCCTTCGGCGCGATCCTGCTGGCGCTGGCCGTCACGGTCATCGAGCTCGGCCTGATCGTGTCCATCATGCTGGGCGACCGCCCCGAGCCGACGCTGCTGCGCGACACCATCCATGCCGTGGTCGTGCTCGTGCTGCACGGCGTCGCGGGGTTGTGCATCGTGGTCGGCGCCCTGCAGCACCGCGAGCAGGAATTTCGCACGGAGGGCGCGCAGGCCTACCTGATCGTGCTGCTGCCGATGGTGGCCGTGACGCTGGTGCTGCCGAACTTCACGACGAGCGCGCCAGGGCCCTACTACACGAACTCCCAGCTGGCCTTCGTCAGCGTCGTGTGCCTGGTTCTGTGGGCCGCATTCACCTTCGTCCAGACCGTCCGCCATCGCGAGCATTTCACGCCGACCGGGCAGGCGCAGATGCCGGAGCCTCAGTTGTCGCGGCCCGGCGGAAAGGTCACCGCGGGAGCAACGCTGTTGCTGCTGATCGCGCTCGTCGCGGTGGTCTTGCTCGCCAAGGGCGTGTCGCCCTTCATCCAGGCCGCCGTCGATGGCATCGGCGCACCGCGCGCCCTCGTCGGTGTGCTCGTCGCTGCGATCGTCCTGCTGCCCGAGGCGATGACTGCGCTGCGTGCGGCACGTGAGGATCAGCTGCAGACCTCGATCAATCTGGCGCTCGGTTCCGGTGTCGCCAGCATCGGGCTGACCGTACCGACCGTCGCCGCCGTCGCGTGGTGGGTCGGCAGCCCGCTCGAGCTGGGCGTCACGCCAGGCAGCGCGAGCCTGCTCGTGCTGTCGTTCATGATGGCGCTGATCACCTACGGGACCGGCCGCGCGAGCCTGCTGTCGGGCTTCGTCCACTTGATTCTGCTGGCGACCTGGTTGTTCCTGATCGTCGTTCCCTGACCCGGACAGAGTCTGGCGTCGGTCGGGCTTGGATGTCGCGACGTCCCCCGCGACCGCACTGCGATGCTAGGGTGCGTTCTTGCCCCCGTTCGATGCAATCAGCAAGAGACTCGCTGGCCGCGCGTTCCTGCTCCTGGCAGGCACGCTCGTCGGGTTGGGTCTGGCCGAGGTCTCGTTGCGGGTCTGGCCGCCCTTCATTCTCACGGTGCGCGGGAACCACATCTCGCTGCCCGCCAACCTGTCGCTCGAGATCGACAACCCACGCGTCGCGGGCACCGATCGGATCATCCGGTATTCACGCAACGAGCTCGGGTTTCGTGGCCCATCTCCACCCAGCGATTTTTCGAGCGTGCTCTCGATCGTGACGGTGGGCGGAAGCACCACGGAGTGCCTCCTCCTGTCGGATGACCACACGTGGCCGAGTCTCGTGGAGGACAAGCTTCGGGCCGCGTTCCCGGACGTCTGGGTCAACAACGCGGGTCTCGACGGGCACAGCACGCGTGGGCACGAGCTGCTGATGTCGAACTACATCGCGCCAATGGCGCCCGATGTGGTCATCTTCCTCGCGGGAATCAACAACCGCGATGGGGCGGGCAACAGCCTCGACCGCTGGATGGAAGACGATGCAAAGGGCGGAAGCTACATCTTCAATGCCGTCCACAGCTGGCGCGGCTGGGATCAAGGCATCGTCGCCCGACTCGCCGACGTCAGTGAACTCGCGGCCTTCGTCGTCAACCTGGTGCGCTTCTCCCGCGCAACGGAGCTGGGACTCACGCACTCACGCTTGGATCTGTCACGCGCCCGAACGCGGGATGTGTCGGAAGAGTCCATTGTGCAGCTTCTGGCGACCCGCAACGCAACCGCCGCAGAGTTCGAGCGGGCGATGAATCGGCTGGTCGACACGGCATCGAGTGCCGGGATCCTCCCCGTGCTGATGACGCAATCGCTGCTGTACGGCGAAGGGATCGACGACCAGACAGGAGTAGACCTGGCACGCGTCGAGCTTGGGGGCGGAAACGGAACCGCGACCTGGCGAGTGCTCGAGCTCTTCAACGAAGCGACCCGGCGAGTCGCGAAGACCCGTGGAGTTCCGCTGATCGATCTGGCGCGCCAGATGCCGAAGAGTTCTCGCTACTACTACGACGGGATCCACTACTCGAGGGACGGCGCCGAAGAGGTCGCCGAGATCGTGGCCGCCGAGCTCTGCCCGATCCTGCGTGACCGCCTTTCGCGTCCTTCCGCGCAGGCGGCGCAGTGCCCGTGACCCGACACCGCTCGCTGACTCTGTCGTCTCAGGCTCCGGCGGGTTGCACCAACGCTTGTTCCTGCAGCGTCGCGCTGTGCGTCACGCCATCGATGTCGAGGTACAACTGCCCTTCGGTGCGCGAGACAACCAACGCGCCACGCCGAGGCAGTGTGGCTGCGACCGTCTCCAGATAGCCACGCCCGAAGCTGATGAGCGGGATGTGCTCGGCGCGATGGATGCGCGCACCGGCGTAGAGGGCGAGCATCTGCGCCGGATCACGTTGTGTGTAGATCGCGCAGCGCGCGGCCAGCCTCGAGCCGCGATGCACGCGCTCGGCACTCGGCGAACCGACTTCGATCCACGCGGTGATGCGGCCCGTCAGGTCGCGCACCAGCACGGCCGGCTCGTCGACTGCGCTCACGCCATCGGTGAACGCGATGCCGTCCTGGTACTCCAGGCAGTAGGCGAGCAGCCGCGTGAGCATGTACGCGGGCGTCTCGGATGAATGGCGCGCGAGGCGCAGTTCGAGGGATTCGTAGACGCCGCGATCGACGTCGGCGAGTTCGACCTTGAAGTTGTAGAGCGACACAGGGTTGGCCAGCGCGCACACTAACACAGCGCATCGGTGCTCCTGCAGCCCGGAGCTTCGCCACGGCGAGTGCCTTCGGTCAACGGGTCGGAGGTCTCGCTGAGGACATCGAGATCACGACATGAGAAGCTGCGCACCGAGACTGTCGCCTCGCTCGAAAGACATCCACAGATCGGCGTCAGAGACAGAAAGGCGGCAACGACGCTTGCTCACTGGATGACACCGGCCAGGCGCTCAGCCCTGGTCGCCCGCTCAGCTTGGGAGCAGCAGCTCGGCGTTGCCGACGAAGAACGCCTCGACGGCGTCAGCGCCGAGCGGCTCGATGTCGGTGCCCATGCGTCCGATCGGATCGGTGCCTCCCTCGGCGTGCGGGAAGTCGGTCGAGAACGCGTAGATCTCCGGCATCCCATAGCGCTCGATCTGGCGTGCCGTCCGCTCCCAGAAGAACGGCGTCACGCGGATCTGGTCGACGAACACTTCGGTGGGGCGTCGCTGCAGCGCCGTGCGCAGACGACGGGAGAGCGCGATCCGGTCTTCCAGGAGATCGACGAACGGCCCGACCCACATCGCTCCCAGTTCGATCACGCCGACTCGCAGTCCCGGATGCCGGTCGAACACACCCCCGTAGAGCATGCTCGCCAGATAGTTCTGCGGCGACAGATGCATCGTCGCCAGCATGTGGGGGCCGACGGGTTCGCCGGCCCCGAAGCCGCCGGGTCGCAGGATGTCGGCCTCAGGCCACGCACGGCTTCCGAAGAAGCGTTCCTGGCCACCGATGTGCAACGTGACCGGGACGCGGGCTTCGGCGAGCAATGACCACAGCGGGTCGACTTCGGGAGCAGCGGGCGAGTAGCCCCCCGGCGCGATTCCGTCCTGGATGAAGACGGCCCGAGCGCCTCCTGCGACGACCCGTTCGGCCTCGGCGATCGCGCCCTCGATCGTTGTCAGGTTGAGCAACGCAGTGGGGCGGAGGCGGCCGTCTCCCGCCCGGGTCCACCGGAGCACGGCGTCGTTGTACTCGCGGAGCACGGCGCCGGC
>JANOFF010000004.1:0-136069 GCA_031413515.1 bacterium | reverse complement strand
CCGAAGCCGTTTCTTTTTCAGGGCTGATCGACGAACGCGCAAACAAAGCCTGATTGCAGACACGCGAAACCTCAAGCATCAAACTTGGCTCGAGCGTCGCGTTTTGGATCTTGAGTATCGCGACCGCATCGGACGGGTCTTCGAGCCCACTGAAAGACCACGTGACCTGCTTTTCTTCGTTGAGCGCGATAGTTTCCGAGATCGCAGACAGAGCGTTGTCGAGTTCTGCCCGCGTCGCGAGCGGACGCAGATCGGCAAACCGCTCAACGCCCATCGGCGTCTGAGCATGCCGGCTGACAAGCTCGAGGAGCTTGGCGTATTCCAATGTATCGAGCGAAAAACTCATCCTACCTGCACGCCTTTCCAAAACGCGATGTATCCCTCGATATTCTTGGCGTCCGGTTTTGTTTCCGGATAGTACCACGCCGCATCTTTGTTGGTTTCACCGTTTACCACGACATCATAGTAGCTCGCTGTACCCTTCCAGCCACACACTGTGTGCGTCTCGGACGGTTGGAAAAACTCGTTGTTGATCGAGGCGGCCGGGAAGTATTGATTTCCCTCGACCACTATCGTGTTATTGCTTTCCGCCAAGACGGCGTCATTCCATGTTGCTTTCATTTTGTTGTTCCCCTTGTAAGTTGAGTAGATTAAGTCAAAAATCTTTCACGGACATCTGGCGTTGGTAACATACAGGCGTCCTGTCGACCGAAAAAACGATATCGATTCTTGGCGAACGTTCTGTAAAAAAAGTCTCTTATGGGTGCCGGTACGACAATAAACAAATACACCAGCGACCATATCCCGCCCATCGTTCGGGCGACCCGCAAGCCGGCTGTGGAGTGAGTGTAGGCCTTGTCATTTTCTACCAAGACGATCGAATCGATATCGTCACCGATGCCGTGTTTCTCTTGCAACTCCTGCCCGATCTCCGATTGCAGCGGTGCGAATCGGAATTTTTTGTCCGGATCTTGGCTGATGATGAAATTGACAGCACCATTGCAAAAATTGCAGACGCCGTCAAAAAGTACGATCGAACTCATATGAAAATTATAGAGCAAGAAGCGGATAGATTTCAGTTGGGTAAGCGAATAAACTCAGAAACATGGAAACGGAAGTGTTTTGGAGAGCCGTGCAGGCAAAGGACGCGAGGTTTGACGGGGCGTTTGTTTTCGGTGTGAAGACGACCGGCATCTTTTGCCGCCCCTCATGCTCCTCAAAGCCTGCGAAGCGTGAAAACGTCGAGTTCTTTGATGGTATTGAGCGGGCGGAATTCAGCGGATTCCGAGCCTGCCTGAGATGTAAACCAAAACAAGCGGAGCGGACCAATCCTCAGATCGAACTAGTGATGCAGGCTCTAGATCTCATCTCAGGAGACACCGAGATCTCCCTTGATGAACTCAGCAAACAGCTTGACCTGAGTCCGTCACACCTACAGCGAACTTTCAAACAGATCGTCGGCGTGAGTCCAAAGAAATATGCGGAGGTAAAGAGAGTGGAAAGATTTAAAGACGAACTGCGTGGCGGCAGTGATGTGGTAACTGCGATGTACGAGGCAGGTTACGGATCGAGCAGCCGTTTGTATGAAAAGGCGGCGGAGAACCTAGGAATGACACCGGCGGTCTATAAGAAAGGTGGAAGAGGAATGAATATCAACTACATTATTACCAACTGCGAACTCGGTAAATTGCTCGTCGCGCGGACAAAACGCGGTGTTTGCAGCGTTATATTCGGCGACGACGTCGATGCGATGCGGGCCGCACTCGACAAGGAATTTCCAAACGCAGAGATCGCTGAGGACGCAGAGGGCTTGAAAAATGCCGTTGATGCGATCATTGAGTATCTCGCCGTTAATAATAAACGACTCGTGTTGCCGCTCGACTTACAAGCGACGGCTTTTCAGCTTCAGGTCTGGGATTTTCTGCGGCAAATACCCTACGGCGAAACGCGGTCTTATACAGAAGTCGCTGAGGGAATCGGTGACAAGAAAAAAGTCCGTGCCGTCGCTCAGGCATGTGCAAAGAATCGGGTCGCGGTCGTCATTCCGTGTCACCGCGTTGTTGCGAGCGACGGAAAGCTAAGTGGTTATCGTTGGGGTGTTGAGCGAAAAAGGCGGTTGCTTCAGAACGAGAAAGCGACATAGTGTCATGGATGATCAGCACACCTGAAAAACGGGCTCCAATAGTAAAAAAATAGTTTCGCGGCGGCCTTTGCGCACGCGAAACTTTTTTTGTATGCTCTCCGTATCAACAAATTCAGAGCAGTTTCAATTTGAACCTAAAAGATATGAGATCAAAGCTACTTTTGCCGCTCGTTGCGGTTATTTGCCTGGCTCTCTGCGTTTCGGCCAATGCCCAAAGCTATGCGATCACGAATGCGAAGATCGTGACGGTTTCGGGAACGACGATTGAGAAGGGCACCGTAGTCGTGCGGAACGGGCTGATTTTCGCGGTCGGGGCCAATATTACAGCTCCGGCTGATGCTACTGTGCTTGATGCCGGTGGGGCGACTGTCTATCCTGGCTTCATCGATACGGTAACCAATCTTGGAATTGCGGCTCCACAAGCCGGACCGGGTGGCGGGCCAGCCGGAACGCCGCAAGGCGTTCCGGGCCTTTCGCGTCTCCGGACATCGGGACAGTCGCGCCGTCGGCGCGGCTCATCAGACTTCGACGTCGCACCTCGCACGCAGCCGTCCGAGTCAATCTTGATGTCGTTGTCGAGCCGATGCGGACATTGCTGAAGCCCCTGCGCACAAACGCGGCGCGCGGGTGCGAGACCTCAAGATCGCCAGTACGCCGAAGGCTGCGAACGCAAGCGGCAAGCTCTCGGGCTCGGGCACCGGCAAACCCGCGATGCCGTTCCATGCGACGAGCGTTCCATTCGGCGAGGTGATCGAAACCGTCGCCGGGTTGCCGGTGAATGCGTCGAGGTCGCACGCGAAGGCACCGCTGCAGGAGACGCTGACATCCAGACCGGCCTGGACCTCGATCCAACGATTCGTCGGGACCTCCACCGGCAGCGACAACGACGGCGGAATCGAACCGACGATGTCGTGCGTCTCGGACGGCACGTCGTCGTTGCAGAGCTGCGCGCTCGGTCCGTCGGTCCAGTCGACATTGGACCAGCTCTCCTGCGCGGCATGCGCCGACCCACTCGCCGTACCGGCAACCCACTCGATCGTGCAGACCTCTTCTTCTTCGCCTTCCGGGCCGACGTAGCGACAGACCTCCTCCCGCTGGAAGTCGCGAATCCCCATGCCGAACGTGAACTTCGTCCGCTGGGAGGCCGTCGGCAGTAGCTGCCCACTGCCCGGCGCATAGGCGTCGCAGGCATTGAACGCGAGAACGTCGCCGTATGCCTGGGTGATCCATGACAGGGGATCGATGTTCGAAGCGGCGCTAGGCGTATCCATTGAGACATCGAAGGTCGCGGTCATCGTGACGGTGGCGGTCGCGCCGGGGCCCGCGACGTAGACCCAGTCCTTCAGATCGACGCTGGATGTCGCGACGATGACATGCGAGTAGTACTTGTCGGGGAAGATGCCTCCCTCTTCGAAGAAGTCTTGACCGTAATTCGGTGTCGACACATGGGCTCCGCCATCGAGGGTGCCCGCGACGACATCGAAGTGCGCCTCCGACTCACTCTCGATCGGGCCTTCGAGATAGCCTTCGCAGACGCCGATCAGGGGACAGGCGCGCGAATAGGGGTACTCACTGAAGTACTCGGGCCCGCTCCCGGGTTCCCCCCTGCCCAGCGCGAAGGATCGCGTGCCTTGATCGTCGAGGGGAATCGTCGATTGGCCATTGTAGAAAAAAATCAACTGCGCATCCGGGAGCATTTCGAGCCGCCCGCCGCCCGCGGCTGCGCCCTGCTGGAAGTCGTCGATTCTCGCGGTCTCCCCCGAGAAGATCTCGACATAGCCGTCATCGTAAACCGGGTGGACGTCGTCGAGAGCGAGCTCCATCGACACACGCTCGTCCGCGCGGCCCGGCGCGAACGGAGGCGGGGACTGGGCAGCGGCGCCCGTTGCGAGCAGGATCGCGGCCAGGCCAAGGAGTCGAAGCGGATGCGGCGTCATCGGTTGGGTTCTCCTGGATGGAGGATCGCGAACGTCGGGGACCTGGGAGCGAACCTCGAACCGGATATCCTGCTCGATCTCAACACGATGTACGGGTCGATCCAGCGTCCGCAGTCTACCTGAACCGTCCGGCGTTGCGTGGAGACTCCGTGCGGTTCAGTAGACTGAGTGCACTGCATCCGCCGGAGGATCTCGACGATGGCACCCGAAACACCGCGAGCCGAAATCCCGAACATCTTCGATCCGGCGGTGACCGCTTGTCCACACGCCGCCTACCGGAAGCTCGTGGATGACTTTCCCGTGATGCGGATGCCGATCACGGACAGTCCGATCATCTCACGCTACGAGGACGTGATGTTCGCACTGCGACATCCGGAGATCTTCTCGTCCGAGATGTCCAAGCAGCTGGCTCTCGGAACCGATCGCCCGATGATCCCCCAGCAGATCGATCCACCGGCGCAGACGCGCTATCGAAAACTCCTCGACCCACTGTTCTCCCGCAAGCGGATGCTCGCCCTCGAGCCGGCCATCCGGCAAAACGCAGCCGATCTCATTTCGGGATTCGTCGCCGATGGCGCGTGCGAATTCAACTCGCAGTTCGCCATCCCGCTGCCCTGCCAGGCGTTTCTGCACCTCTTCGGGTTGCCGCTCAGCGACCTCGGTCTCTTCCTCGAACTGAAGGATGGCGTCATCCGCCCGCAGGACACCGCGGAGAACGTGTTCGACGTCGAGGAGATCAATGCGATCCGCGCACGGGCAGGCAAGCGGATCTACGCGTACTTCGAGGATCTGATCGCGCTGCGACGGACCCAGCCTCGCGACGACTTGATGACTTTCCTGCTCGACGCCGAAATCGACGGCCAGAAGCTGACCAACAACGAGATCCTCGACATCGCGTATCTCCAGATCCTCGCCGGCCTCGACACCGTGACGGCGACCCTCGGCTGCAACCTCGCCTATCTGGCGGCCAACCCCGCGCAGCGGCAACGGCTCGTGGATGAACCCGCCAAGATGGACGATGCGATCGAGGAACTGCTGCGTTGGGAGTCGCCCGTCATGGGCGTGCCTCGCATCGTCAAGCAGGACGTCGAGGTAGGCGGCGTAGCCATCAAGGCCGGCGAACTGGTGATGCTTCTCCTCGGCGCCGCGAACATCGATCCCGGCGAATTCGAGAAGGCGGATGTCGTCGACTTCGACCGCGCGCGCAATCGCCAGATCGCGTTCGGCGCCGGAAACCATCGCTGTCTCGGCTCCCACCTGGCGCGCATGGAATTGCGAGTCGCGATGGAGGAATGGCACCAACGCATTCCGGCGTACAGCATCAAGCCGGGGGAGAAACCGACCTACAGCGCAGGAATCCGCGAAGTGAAGTATCTGCCGCTGATCTGGTGAAGTCAGTCCGTCCCTCGACACCGCGAACCAGATCGTGCGGACCACTCAATGACTTGCAGGGCCGGCCGGCGCCGCGATGCGGCCGCTATCCACGGACTGGCTTTCCGCCACACCGGCTCGTGCCTGCTCGACCAGCAGATAGGTGGCCGGAACGACGAAAAACGTCAGCACGGTCGAGAAGAACATCCCACCCAACACCGCCACGCCGAGCCCCTGTCGCATGCTGCCCCCCGCCCCGGCCCCGATCGCGATCGGCAGAATGCCCACCATCGTGGCGAGTGCGGTCATCAAGATCGGTCGGAATCGGGCGCGACTGGCTTCATGGATCGCATCGACCAGTCCGTGCCCGCGCTCGCGCAGCTGATTGGCGAATTCGACGATCAAGATCGAGTTCTTCGTCACGAGACCCACGAGCATCACGACACCGATCTTGCTGAACATGTTGAGGGTCACGCCGGTCACCTCGAGTGCGAGCAGCGCTCCCGTGAACGACAGGAACACGGCCACCAGGATGACGAACGGGTAGACGAAGCTCTCGAACTGCGCCGCCAGGACGAGAAAGACGATCAGGATCGCCAGCAGATACGCGAAGACCAGTGCGTTGCCTGCGTCGAAGAACTTCTCCGCTTCGCCACTCCAACGCACCTTGTAGCCGCCGCTGGCCGGGAGGTGGCTCTCGGCGATCTCCCGCATCCGCAACAGACCATCGCCCTGGGAGATGCCCTTCGCGAGGCCTGCGCCGATCGTTGCCGCTCGCTGCCGGTCGTAGTGGGGCAACGCGCGTGGAGTCGTGGCGACGTCGGAGTCCACGACCGCAACCAGTGGAATCAAACCTCCACTGCCCCGAACGAATAGCTCCAGCAGGATGCTCGCATCGGCACGATCACTGTCCGCGAGCTGGACGATCACGTCATACGTCTCACCATCCTGCTTGAACGACGAAACCGCCATGCCGCCGAGCATGATCTGCAGGGTGGTCGCGATCTCGCGCATCGACATGCCGAGGTCGTTGGCCCGCGCCCGATCGATCGCGACCTCGAGCTGCGGTTTGTTGAGATAGATGTCGCTCCTCACGCCCTTGAACCACTTCGTCGCCTTGGCGTCCGCCTGGATCTCGTCGGCGATCCGTGCGAGTTCGAAGACGTCGGGCCCCTGCACCACGATCTCGACCGGTGACGAGTTGAATCCGCGGATCGGGCTCGGGTCCATCGGAAACACCTCGATCCCGGCAATCTCGTCGAACTTCGGTCGGAGCTCCTCGATCAACTCGGACTGCGTGAGAGTTCGCTCCGAGGGCGGGACCAGCTCGGCCAACACGATGCCCTCGTTGACGAGGCCCGGTGTCCCGATGCCCAATGCAATCACCGAGAAGACCGCCTTGGTCTCCGGCCGATCGATCGCGATCTGTGCAGCCTGCCGCTGATAGCGCTCCATGTACTCGACCGTCGCCCCTTCCGGAGCTCGAGTGAACATGATCAGGAACGACCGGTCGCTGCTCGGCAGGAGTTCTTCGTTGGCCTGCGTATAGAGCACGAGGCCGAACACCACCCACGCGACACCGGATACCACAGCCACCAGGCTGGCCACGGGGCGGCGGAGCAGCGCCAGGAGGAGCCGGCCATAGCCGTCGGTCAACGACTCGATCGCGCGACCCAGCGAACGCTTGATCGCGCCCTCTTCCTTCCTCGCACGCACCACCCTGGCGCATAGCATCGGCGACATCGTGACCGCGACGAAACCCGAGATGATCAGTGCCGAAGCGACTGTGACCGCGAACTCCCGGAAGAGCTGCCCGGTCACGTCCTGCATGAACGTGAGCGGCAGGAAGACTGCAACCGCCGAAATGGTCGAAGCGATCACCGCGAATGCGATCTCGTCCATGCCACGTCGCGCGGCTTCGAAGGGCGGTGTACCCGCGTCGACCCAACGCGTGATGTTCTCGAGGACCACGATGGCGTCGTCGACGACGAGGCCGATCGCCAGCGTGATACCCATCAGCGTCAGGGTATTGATCGTGTATCCGAGGAAATAGAGCACCGTGAGCGTTCCGATGATCGATACCGGGATCGCGACCGCAGGCACGATCGTCGCGCGGATGCTCCGGAGGAAGACGTAGATCACGAGGATCACCAGGATCGCCGCCTCGAGGATCGTCTCCTGGACGTCCTGGATCGATTCCTTGATGAAGCGCGACGTGTCGATCGCCACTTCGAACTTCAGGCCCGGCTCGAGTTCGGCCCGGATGGCTTCGACTTCTGCGAGCACCGCATCCGCCACTGCGACCGTGTTGGCGGTGGATTGCTTCACGATGCCGAGCCCGAGCCCGGACGCACCGTTGAACTCGACCTGCTTGCGGGTGTCCTCGGCGCCGGATTCGACGATCGCGATGTCTCCGAGCCGCACCGGTCCACCGCCGACGTTGGCGATCAGCAGGTCGGCGAATTCCTCCGGTGTCCGCAGTTCGGCGAGACTCCGCACCGTGAACTCGGTATCCGCACCCTCGACCCGGCCGGACGGGATGTCGACGTTCTCCCGCTGGAGCGCCTCGACCACTTCATTGATGGACAGATTGCGGGACCCGAGCTTGCGATTGTCGATCCACACGCGCATCGAATAACGCCGCTCGCCAGCGATCATGACGTTCGAGACACCCGACAGCTTCTCGAGTCGATCGATGATCCGCGTTTCAGTGATGGTCGTCAGCTCGACCTGGTCGTAGCCGTCGCCATACAACGCGAGCCACATGATCGGGGACGCGTCGGCATCACGCTTCGCGACGAGTGGTTCCTCGACGTCATCGGGAAGATCCTGACGAGCGCGCGCCACGCGATCCCGCACATCGCTTGCCGCCGCTTCGATGTCGTGGGAGAGTTCGAACTCGACCGTGATCGACGACACCTGCTCGCGACTCGTCGACGTGACGTGCCTGACGCCCTCGATGCCGTTCAACAGCTCTTCGAGCGGTTGCGTGACCGACGTCTCGACGACCTCGGCGGCCGCGCCCGGATAGACGGTCGTCACCGAGACGACGGGCGAGTCGATGTCGGGTAGCTCACGGTCATTCAGCAGCGGCAGCGCGATCAGGCCGAACAGAACCACGATCAGTGACATCACGACCGTCAGCACCGGTCGATCGATGCAGATCGCCGAGAGTCTCACCCCTCTGCCCCCGACTCCGACTTCCGCGATCCCTCCGGCTGCTCGACGGCGTGGACGGAAGGCACGACCGGCGCGCTGTCGGATCCACCGCCCGCATCGGAATGGGGCACCGCGGAACGAACCGCCAGGATGTCTCCGTCCATCACCTTGTTGATCCCGGCCGAGACGATGCGATCACCGGCCGCTATCCCGGCCAAGATCTCGACCTGGTCGTTGCGACGGATGCCGATCGTCACCGGAATCTTCTCGGCGCGATCCTCGCCGTCGAGTCTCCAGACATAGTTGCCGTGCCGGTCGTAGACCATCGCCGACTCGGGGACGAGCAGCGCGCCCTGCTTCTCCAGCACCACGACGTCGACGTTTGCGAACATCCCCGGCTTGAGGCGGTGATCCGGATTGGGGATCCATGCCTTGGCGAGCAGACGGCGAGTCGCGCGATCGACCGACGGCGACACGAAGTAGACCTCTCCCGGGAATCGTTCATCGGGATAGGCGACCACCCTCACATGGATGCGTGCGCCGATTTCGGCGAGCCGGATGCTCGGCTCCGGCAGCAAGAAATGCAGCTGCAGCTTCTCGATGGCGGCGATCGCCACCAGCCGGGTCTCGGGCTTCACCCACTCGCCGGGACCGACGAGCAGATCGGCCACCACGCCGTCGAAGGGCGCCGTGACACGGGTTCGGTCCAGCATCAGGCGCGCCAGCTCGACCTGGGCCTGCGCTTCGTCGAGCTCGGCGGTCGCCTCGGCCTTGCGGGCCACGGACGAGATGTCGCGACTCGTCAGTGTCTGGGTGCGTTCGTAGACGTCGCGCGCCAGGCGCTCGTGGGCTTCGGCCTCGTGGAGGCGCGCCTGCTGTTCGCCGTCGCGCAGGATGAACAGCGCGTCGCCCTTGGCCACCCGCTGTCCCTCTTCGAACTCGATCGAGCGGATCACGCCCTCGAGTTCGGAACGGACGAGCACCTCGTGTTCGGCCTCGAGCTGCCCGGTCAGGGCGACCACCACCTCGAAGAACCGGGGGGTGACCGTGATGGCCTCGACCGAGACCTGCTCGGCCTCCTCGCCGTCCCGCTCGTCGGGATCGCCAGGACCGCCGCAAGCGATACCCGCACCGGAGACGAATCCGGCCATCAGCAGGCACACGGCAAGGAGCGTACGGGCGGTTCGCTCGAGGCGTGCGCCGCGGCGGGTGTGAGCGGCGCAGCGCATCGGGCGATGGTATCGGAGACCCGATTACGGGGGTAGATCGCGAGCAAGCACGATGTCGGCTTGCGCGTGTGACCTCCCGCGCTAACCACTGGGCGCTCGGGCCCGAACGGCGCGAGTAGAGGAGCCCCGATGGAGATTGCGTGCCTCGACCTCGAGGGAGTGTTGATCCCCGAGGTCTGGATCAACGTCGCCGAACGTACCGGCATCGAGTCGCTCCGGGCGACCACTCGCGACATTCCCGACTATGACCAGTTGATGCGCCAGAGGCTCCGCATCCTGGCCGAGCAGCGACTGGGGATCGCCGACATCCAGTCCGTGATCGCCGGCATGGACCCCCTTCCCGGTGCCGAAGAATGTCTGGGCTGGCTGCGGGAGCGCTTCCAGGTGGTGATCCTCTCCGACACCTTCTACGAGTTCGCCGAACCGTTCATGCGCAAGCTCGGGTGGCCCGCTCTGCTGTGTCACCGACTCGAGATCGACGCCGACGGCATGATTGCCAACTACCGGATCCGCCAGCCCGATCCCAAGCGTCAGTCGGTCCGTGCGCTCCAGCTGCTGAACTTCCGCTGCATCGCGACGGGCGATTCGTACAACGACACCTCGATGCTCGCGCAGGCGGAGGCCGGCATCCTCTTCCGACCCCCGAAGAACGTGATCGCCGAGTTCCCGCAGTTTCCGGTCGCCACCACCTACGCACAGCTTCAGTCCGAGTTCGAGCGCGCCTCGTTGCGCGATCTCTGAACCCGCGAAACCCACACGAGATCGCGTCAGGAGGATTTCCCGTGGCGAACTGGCAATGGTTCGGCCAGCTCCACCGGGCGGTCTATCGCGCCACCGGTGGGCGGATCGGCGGCAATCTCGTCGGCCTCGAGATGCTGCTGCTGACGACCACCGGGCGGAAATCGGGATCGCCGCGTACGACCCCGATGCCGTTCTTCCGCGACGGCGAGCATCTCGTGATCGTCGGATCGAACGGCGGAGCCGACGTGGATCCGCTCTGGTGGAAGAACCTCCAGGCCGATCCGGTGGGCGAGGTCGAGATCGGGCGGGACAAGCTGTCGGTCCAGGCGTCGATCGCGAACGCCGAAGACCGCACGCGTCTGTGGCCGCAGCTCACGACGTGGAATCCCAACTACCGACGCTACGAATCGAAGACCCGCCGCGAAATCCCGGTGATCCTGCTCATGCCCCGACGCTGACGCTCGAGATCGGATTCCGGCACCCGGTGCCGGACGACGTCTCCCGTCACCCGGATCGCGCGCCACTGGAAAGCGTGGCCGGCGCATCCCCGTCAGCGCTTGCGCAGGTTCCCGGCGAGCAATCGCTTGCGCAGACGCAGGTTCGCGGGCGTGACCTCGAGCAGCTCGTCTTCCTCGATCCACTCGAGGGCAGCCTCGATGGTCATCTTGCGGTGCGGTGTGATGACGGGATTGTCGTCCTTGTTGGCCGCCCGCATGTTGTCGAGCTTCTTCGCGCGGCAGACGTTGACGTTCAGGTCTCCTGCGCGTCGCGATTCGCCGACGATCTGCCCCTCGTAGACCGCCTGACCGGGCGGGACGAACAGGTTGGCCCGCTCCTGGATCTTGAAGATCGCATGGGGCGTCGTCTGCCCCATCTCCGTCGAGACGATGCCTCCGACGGATCGCCCCGGTCGGTCTCCCGCATACGGCTCGTAGCCCTGCACCGCGCGGTACATGATCCCCTCTCCGCGGGTATTCGTGAGGAATTCACTCCGGTAGCCGAACAGGCAGCGGCTCGGCACCACGAATTCCATGTGGATGCGCTCGCCGACGTGCTCCATCGACGTCATGCGACCCTTGCGTTCGGCGAGTGCTTCCATCACCGACCCCGCGCTCGTTTCGGGCACGTCGATCGCGACGTCCTCCACCGGTTCGCACTTCACGCCGTCGATCTCGCGAAGGATGATCTCCGGGCGCGATACGGCGAACTCGTAACCCTCGCGGCGCATCGTCTCGATCAGCACCCCGATCTGCAACTCGCCACGACCGGCGACCTCGAAGCTGTCCTGCTTGCCGGTATCGCTGATCCGGATCGACGGATTGGTGAGCGCTTCGCGTCGCAGCCGATCGCCGATGTGGCGGCTCGTCACGAACTTGCCTTCGCGGCCGGCGAACGGAGAGGTATTGACGATGAAATTGACACGGATGGTCGGCGGATCGATCGCGATCCGCGGCAACGACTCGACCTGACCGGGCGGGCAGACCGTGTCCCCGATCTCGATCGAGTCCACGCCGGCGAGGATCACGATGTCGCCGGCCCGTGCACGCTCGAGTTCGACGCGCACGACCCCGGAAGTGCCGAACAGCTTGGAGACGCGGAAGGGCTCGGGATTGCCGACCAGGGGAATCCGGACGACCGAGGTCCCCCGCACGAGTTCGCCGCGCTCGACACGACCGATCACGAGGCGGCCGACGAACGAGTCGTAGCCGAGTGTCACCGCCTGGAATTGGAGCGGCCCCTGTTCGTCGACCAGAGGCGCGGGCGCGTGCTCGAGGATCGTATCGAGCAGGGGACGCAGATCGACCATCTCGCCACCGTATTCGAGCGTCGACTTGCCCTGCTTCGCCGAGGCATAGACGACGGGGAAATCCAGCTGCTCGTCGTTCGCTCCGAGTTCGACCAGCAGATCGAAGACTTCGTCCAGCACCTCGTCGGCGCGCTCTTCTGGGCGATCGATCTTGTTCACCACCAGGATCGGCCGCAGCCCGTGTTCGAGAGCCTTGCGCAGCACGAAGCGCGTCTGAGGCATCACGCCTTCGACGGCGTCCACGAGCAACAGCACGGCGTCCACCATGCCGAGCACGCGCTCGACCTCGCCGCCGAAATCCGCGTGGCCGGGTGTATCCACGAGCTGGATCCGGACGCCCTGGTACTCGACCGCGGTGCTCTTCGACTTGATCGTGATGCCGCGTTCTTTCTCGAGCTCACCCGAGTCCATGATCCGCTCGACCACTGCCTGGTGGGCGCCGAAGGCGCCACATTGACGCAGAAGACCGTCGACGAGCGTGGTCTTGCCGTGGTCCACGTGGGCCACGATGGCGAGATTACGCAGATCTTTCCGGTGTTGTTTCGACATCGTCGGGGTCCCCAGGGCGCGCGCAGGCTAGCGCGCCCCCCTGGCGACCGCCCATGGAGCGGCTCGAACGCCGCTCGACGGGCCGGTTCGGCACGTCCGAAGTGCTGGTCGGATTCGTCGAGAAAGGGTCGCGGCAATCTGGCCGGAACGTTCGCGTTGCACCCGCTGCGCGGTTCCGACGCGGCCTCAGCCGCGCTCTTCGCGGGTCGGGATGCGCAGCGAGACCCGCGTGCGTCCAGCTTCTCGCGTGACTTCGAGCGATCCGCCCCGCTTTCCGACGATCGCGTCCGCCACTGCGCAGACGAGCGGTCGTCCGCGCGGCGTTCGACTGCGCCAGTCGAGTGCGTCCTCATCGTCCGGACCGTCATCATCCACGCTGAAGACGACGTCGCGGTCCCCGCGCAGCGCCGAGAGCCCGACCGTGCCACGCCCCTCGGCAGCCTCGAGCCCGACGAAGAGCAGACTCTGCAGAAGATGATGAAGGACCTCGTGCTCGATCTCGATCGGAGACAGTCCGGTCGGCCGATCGAAACGGAGTCGGGTCCCGCGCCCGCCGTGATGCGTCATGACGTCGCACAGGCCAGCCACCACGTCAGCCGGATCCGCCGGACTCACGATCGCCGACGGCACGTCGAGGAGCGGCCGGAGATGGGCGATCAGCGCGGCAGATCGGGCGCACAGATCGTCGATCTGCACACTGACGCCGGCAAGCTCGCGTGGCGTCATCCGGGTATCGAGGAGATGCGAGTGCATCCGGACGGCACCGACGAGGTTGGCGATCTCGTGGCATAAGGAGAATGCCAACGCGGCGGCGTCTGCACTCGCCGTCGGACGGGGAGACTCCGCCACTGGACCTCCGTGATCGTGATTGCGATGGCTGGTGATCCGCCGCGTATACTACGCGCTCCTCATGGCCGATGCACGACTCGAAAAAATCATCGACAAGCTGCAACTGAAGAGCTTCACCCGTCACATCCTGTTGTGTGTCGGCGGAAAGTGCGCGCGTGAAGAAGCGCAGCAGCAGTCGTGGGACTTCCTCAAGGCACGTCTGCGCGAACTCGATCTCGTCGACGTCGCGCAAGCCGTGTACCGCTCGAAGGTCGAGTGCCTGCGTGTCTGCGCGGCGGGTCCGATCGCCGTCGTGTATCCGGAGGGCACGTGGTATCGGGACTGCACGCCGGAGAACCTCGAACGCATCATCCGCGAACATCTCATCGCAGGCCGGATCGTGCAGGATCTCGCCATCGCGCAGAGCTCGCTGATCGCCATCGGCGAACCGGGGCGGGCGGGCGCGACCGCCACGATCGAGCCCGAGCCCAACTGACCCCGATTCGAGCCGCGGATCCGATGCGGCGAGCGAGGACCCCGTGCGCACTGCGCGATTGATCGGCCGGGATCACCACGTCTTCGGCCACCTGGCGGCCATCGCGGAAGGGCCCGCCGCGATCACGTTGTCCCGTGGCGGTGCACGCAAGACCTACGACCACACCGAACCCAACGAGGACGCTGTGCTGTTCGCTCACGATCGCGGAGGCACGCTCCTGGTGGTCGCCGACGGACATCACGGAGCGGCGGGCTCGCAGGTCGTGATCGAGTTCCTCGAATCCGAGTGGGCAAGTCGCTGGACCGGCGCGGCTCCGATCGCCGACGCGGGGGCGGAGTGGCATCGCGAGGCCGAGCGGGTACTGGTCGCCGCCAATCACGCACTGCTCGCCGACGCCGGCCGCCGAGGACTGCCACCGGCCCCGACCACCCTGGCTCTGATCATCGCGCGACCGCACGAGGGACTCGCGCTCTGGGCCGGCATCGGCGACAGCCATGTCTTCGCCATCGACGGCCACCACGCCCGCGATCTGCTCGCCGCGCAGCTCGCCGAGCGGCGCCCCAGCTTTCTCGGCTACGAGTCGCTCGACACGAAATCCCTCGCCGAGCGGGCCGCGAGTGGAACGATCGCCCTCGCGGGTCTCGAGGCGCTGGTGCTCGCGACCGATGGGCTCTCCGAACGGGGGATCGGTGTGATCGACCCCGCCGGCGCGGTCCTCGCCGCCGTGGAGGCGAGCCGCGAATTCCAGGCCGAGCTGCGCCCGCTCGAACTCGCCCGCCGGGTCGGAGATGCCGCGCTTGCGGCACACCGCGCCAATCGCGCCGGCGACAACATTGCCAGCGCGGCCATCTGGCTGGGACGCTAGGCGGCAGGCGGCCTCAGAGCAGCGACGCGATCCGTCCGGCGATGGCGAGGGCCGCAGTCAGACCCGGCGACTCGATCCCGATGCAGTCGACGAGCCCGGGCAGTCCACGTTCCGACTCCTCGTGGACGACGAAGTCGCGGAATCCGACGCCCGGCCCGGCGAGCCGTGGCCGCACGCCTGCGTAGTCGGCATGCAGCCATTCGGCGCGCATCGCCGGCAGATAGCGACGCACGACTTCCGCGAAGCGTCGGGCCTTGCCGGGATCGACCTGGAATACAGGAGCGTCGATGAATTCGGCGTCCGGACCGAAACGGATCCGGCCCGCCCGATCGAGGGTCGCATGCACGCCGAGTCCGGCTGGATCGGGGACGGGGTAGACGAGATGGTTGAGCGCGATCGGGGCTCCGGGGGAGAGCGCGAAGTAGTCGCCCTTGCAGAAGTGGATCCGGTAGCCGCAGGCATCCACGTCGAGTCCGGCAAGCGCGGCGATCGCGTCGCTGGCGAGCCCCGCCGCATTCACGACTGCACCGCAACGCACGCGCTGCGGAGCCGGCTCGTCGCCGACACGGACCTCGATCTCCCAGTCCATCGACGAGCGTCCGAGCGCCAGCACTTCATGCTGCAGCAGCAGTGCGGCTCCGTGGGCCTCGGCATCCGCCAGCAGTGACAGGCACAACGCGTGGCCATCGACGATGCCGCTGTCGGGTGAGTAGAGGGCCGCCACGGCACGGACCGCCGGTTCGCGGCCGCTGACGCCTCGGGCATCGAGCATCTCGAGACCCGTCACCCCGTTGGCCGCACCCCGGGCGCGCAGTGCCTCGAGTACCGCGATCTCCGACGCGTCACTGGCCACGATCAGCTTGCCGGTCCGTTGAACCTCGACGCCGCGCTCGCGACACCACGCAACGAGCTTTTGGCGGCCCGACACGCACAGTTCTGCCTTGAGGCTGCCGGCCGGATAGTAGAGACCGGCGTGGATGACTTCGCTGTTGCGGCTCGTGATGCCGCGGGCGATCCCTGCGTCGCGCTCCAGTACGACGACGGAGTGGCCATGGCGGGCGAGTTCGGCCGCGGCGGCGAGTCCGATGACACCGGCGCCGATGACGACGATGTCGACGTCCCGCAAGCCATCCTCCCCGGCTGCAGCCGCGATCACGAGCCCGTCACGGCTCAGAACCGGTAGCCGAACTCCTGTTCGAATCGATCGCGGATCGCGTCGAGCCCGAGTTCGATGCTCTGCGGACCGTGGTGCGCGACCTTGAGAGAGCCCATCAGGCTTCCGATGCGCGCGCCGGTCTCGATCGGCAGCCCGTTCTCGATCGCGTAGAGGACCCCCGAGCGGTAGGCATCACCGCAGCCGGTCGGGTCCACGACCTTCGCGGCGCGCACGACAGGGACCTCGGTCTTGCGATCTGCCACCTCGATACCGAGATCGCGCCCGCCGCGCAGCAGCAACGAGCCCTCGCCGCCGCGCGTGATGATCAGCGCACCCACACGCTCGGCGATCGCGTCCTGGCCGAGTCCCGTCTTGTCCTGGGTCAGCGACCACTCGTAGTCGTTCACCACGAAGACCGCGGATCCGTCGATCATCTCGAGCAGCTCGGCACCGTCGAACATCGGCAGTCCCTGTCCGGGATCGAGCACGCAGGGGACGCCCCGCGCCTTCAGTCCACGGGCATAGTCGAGCATCGCCTGCTTGCCGTTCGGCGCGACGATGCCCGCCGTGATCGGTTCGCGCACGTCCTCGAGGCGTGCCTCGTGGGCGCGCTCCATGGCGCCCGGGTGGAACGACGTGAGCTGGTTGTTGTCGAGATCCGTCGTGATGAAGCACTGCGCGGTGAATGCGTCCTCGAGGGCGACCAGCCAGTCGCGCCGGATGCCGTGATGATCGAGCCACTTCGCGTACGGGCCGAGATCGCTGCCGACGGCCGCCAGCAGCACCGGGTCCTCGCCCAGGCGCCGCAGGTTGTACGCAATGTTGGCGCCCGTCCCGCCCCAGCGCTTCTCGAGACTCGGCACGAGGAACGCGACGTTCAGCATGTGCACTTTGTCGGAGAGGATGTGATTCCTGAAGCGATCCTCGAACACCATGATGTGGTCGATGGCGACGGATCCGGTCACCAGAACGGACATGGGACGATGCTCCTCTCGAGTCCGGTCGATTCGACCATGCGACTCTGTCGGGGGTGCGAAGCGGTCGGAGCATAAACGCATCGTCGGGGCGGCGCCCGCCCTGGGGCGATGCGGACACCGCGCCGTTAGAATGGCGCCATGAGCATCAAGAACCTGTACGGACGCGGCGAGCCGGTCATGTCCTTCGAATTCTTCCCGCCGAAGACGGACGCCGGCTTCGACGGTCTGTTCCGCACGATCGAGGATCTGAAGGAAATCGCACCGGGCTTCGTCTCGGTCACCATGGGGGCCGGAGGATCGACGCGCAGCAAGACCGTGGATCTCGTGATCCGGATCCAGCGCGAGCTCGGCATCACCGCCATGGCGCATCTGCCCTGCCTCGGCTTCGATCGGGCGGCGGTCGCTGCGATCCTCGACACACTCGAACAGGCAGGCGTCGAGAACGTGCTCGCACTTCGGGGCGACGTTCCCCAGAACGATCCGGGCTTCGTCCGCCCGACCGATGGATTCGCCCACGCCAACGAACTCGCGCGATTCATCGACCGCCGGGGCGGATTCTCCATCGGGGGTGCCTGCTATCCCGAAGTCCATCCCGAGGCAGAGAGTGCCGAGTTCGATCTGCGCAATCTGGTCCGCAAGGTCGCAGACGGCGCTCGATTCCTGATCACACAGCTCTTCTTCGACAATCAGAAGTTCTTCGATTTCGAGAAGCGGGCACGGGCCGCGGGCATCGACGTGCCGATCGTGCCGGGCATCATGCCCATCACGAGCGTCAAGAGCATCCGGCGCATGACGGCGCTCGGTGGTGGATCGATCCCCGCGGAACTCGACGCCGAACTCTCGCGCGTCGACGAGGACGACGACGCCACGCTCGAAATCGGCATCGAGTGGGCGACTGCACAGTGCCGCGAACTGATCGACCGGGGCGCACCGGGCATCCACTTCTACACGCTGAATCGCTCGCCCGCGACGCAGCGCATCCACCGCGCGCTCTTCGGCTCGTGAGCATCCGCAGACCGCTGCGCATCGGTGTTCTGCTCTCGGGCAACGGAACGAGCCTCGAGAACCTGTTCGACCACATCGCGTCGGGCTACGTACCCGGTGAAGTGGTCGTGGTGATCTCGAGCAAGGCCGACGCGTACGGGCTCGAACGTGCGCGCCGGCACGGCGTGCCGGCGATCGCGGTGCCACGCCGCGAGTATCCGACGGGCGAGGCATTCAACGATGCGCTCCACGCAGCACTCGACGCACACGACGTCGATCTGATCGCGCTGCTCGGCTTCCTCTCGCTGTTCCAGCTGCGCGGTCGCTACGGCGGGCGAGTCATCAACGTGCACCCGGCCCTGATCCCCGCGTTCTCGGGCCGGGGTTTCTATGGCAAGCACGTCTACGACGCAGTGCTGGCCTCCGGCGTGAAGATCACCGGTGCGACGGTCCATTTCACCGACGACGAATACGACCATGGACCGATCCTGATGCAGCAGGCGGTTCCGGTGCTCGAGGATGACACCGTCGAGAGTCTCGCCGAGCGCGTCACGGCCGCCGAGCGACGGCTCGTCCCCGAGGCGATCCGCCTGATCGCCCTCGGCCGGGTCGAAGTGAAGGACGGACGCTGCCGGATCCTGCCCGAGTCGAGCGACTGAGCGGGCTCGCGGGGCAGTCCCCGATCAAGCGCCATGTGGGTTCCTCCGATGCGGGTGGACGATCCGTCACCGGGGGAGATGTCCGTGCACCGATTCGAGCCGGTCCGCACCACACTGTCGTTGTTCATCGCGCTATGCCTCTCGCTGTCGGCCGGCTGCAACGTCGTCTCCTCGGATGAAGTGGCCGCCGAGACGGATGATTCCTTCGCCGATGCTCCGACCGATTCGGATCTCAGCTCGATCGGTCCCGAGGGCGAGACGCGGATCTTCTATCAGTTCGTCGACGAGAATCGTCGCGTGCGCTTCGTCGAGCGACTCGAGGACGTGCCCGCGCGCTGGCGCGACCGGGTTGGCTTCGTCGAACTCGCCGAACCGCCGCCGCTCTCTCCCGCGGAGGCGAGGCGATCGGCGCGCGCGGACGCAAGTGTGGCCAGTGCCGTCGCGGAACCCACCGGTTCGGTGATTCTCTACTCGGCGGACTGGTGCGGATACTGCCGGCAGGCCAGGCAGCATCTCGACGATCGCGGCGTCCCCTACGAGCTGCGGGATGTCGATGTGCCGTCCGCCAGCGAAGAGTTGCTGGCCAGGACCGGGGGCAAGGGCATCCCGGTGCTCGACCTCGACGGCCGCATCCTGCGCGGCTACTCGCGCGGCAGCTACGACGAGCTGCTGGATTCGGCCGGGCTTTGAGCGGGGTCTCGGGACGATCTTCCTCGTTGACCAGAGGCGAACAAAAGACGAAAATGATTCGATGCCTCCCGTTCTTCGAGACCCGCGAGCCGATCGGCTCGCGGCATTGTTGGCCGATCTCGGCCCCGGCCTGCGCCGGGGCAGCGCACTCCAACCCTCCTCTTCTTCCTCCCCTTCCCTTCCTTCCGTCGGCTCCGGGTCCGAGCTGCGCGCCGATCTCCAGACCCATTCCTCCGCCCGTCCACCGTCCATCCCGGCCAGCCGCGCCTCCGGATGGTCGGTCATCGATGACCTGATCGGCGGAGGCTTCCCGGCCGACCGGCTGAGCGAGATCACCGGGTCCGCCTCCTCCGGGCGCACTTCGATCGCGCTCGGACTGCTCGCCCGGACCACACGCGGGTGCGGAGAACTCGCCGCCGTGGTCGACCTCGCAGATGCCTTCGACCCTGCGTCGGCCGAAGCCGCTGGAGTAGATCTCGAACGTGTCCTGTGGGCGCGGGTCGGCGACTGGCGCGAAGCCCTGCGCTCGACCGAACGGCTGCTCGAGACCGAGGGCATCCCGGTCGTGATCCTCGACCTCGGGAAACCGAGCCCTTCCTCCGCTTCGCTTCGCTCCGCTGACCTTCCTATCGCTTCGCTGCGCTCCGCTGGGCTTTCTTCCGCTTCGCTGCGCTCCGCTGACCTTTCTTCCGCTTCGCTGCGCTCCGCTGACCTTCGTTCTATCGCTTCGCGTCGTTCATCTTCTTCGACTGCTGCGCGCCATGCCATTTCCCTCGCAACGGCGATTCCCGCTTCTGCCTGGATCCGGCTGGCGCGACTGACCACGAGCAGCCGCACAGCACTCGTGATCCTGAGCGATCGACGCCTCACGGGCTCTCAGGCCGAGGTCGTGCTCGAGATGCGTCCCCCTCGACCGCGCTTCAGCGGCTCACCGCCTCTGCTCGAAGAGATCGGCCTCCGCGCGGTCCTGGCGCGGCGACGCGGTGGACACATCGCCGACGAGGGGAGCGATGGGGGAGACGGATCGGATGCGGACGGGACGGCGGAACGGCTGATCCAGTCCGGATAGATAGGAAGTCGACCGAGATGCCCTCCCCCCGCATCGCCTGCCTGCTGGTTCCCGATCTTCCGCTCCAGGCCGAGTTGCGCGCGCATCCCGAGCTGCGGGGTGAAGCGCTGGTGATCGTCTCGGGACCGGATGCCAGAGCCGAGGTGGTCGCCGTTTCGGAGACTGCGCGGGTGGCGGGCATCCACCGGGGTGCTTCCCTCGCCCAGGCCCGCTCGATCTTCCCGATGCTGCGGGCCCGCGTCGCTTCGCCAGCCCTCGAGCGCGCCGCCCGGGACACGCTCCTCGACATCGCGCTCTCGCTCTCGCCGCGCGCGGCGCTCGGACCGCGCAGCGCCGGCTTCTTCGCCGCCGAGGGCTGCGTGTTTCTCGATGCGAACGGAGTTGGTTCGCTGTTCCACTCCGAGGCGGGCTTCGCCTCGGCGCTCGCCGAACGCGCGCAGCGGCAGAATCTGCCCGGCGTGGTGTCCCTCGCCTCGACGCGCACCGTGGCCCTGCTCGTGGCCCGGAGCTTCGCGGATCGCCCCGACACCACGTACGTGCTCAGCCCGGCGCAGGAGCGCGCCTTCCTCGATCCGCTGCCCCTCGACCTGCTCGACCCCGACGATCGGGTCGCCCAGGCGCTGACCCGCTTCGGAGTACGGACCGTTCGCGACCTGCTGTGCCTGCCGCGCCGCGCGCTCGCCCAGCGGCTCGGGTCCGAGATCCTCGAACTGATCGATCGCGCCCGCGGCACTGCCACCGAATCCCCACTGCCCGAGCCCGCGCTGACCCGCATCGAGGAAGCGATGGATCTCGAATCACCCATCGATTGCCTCGAGCCGCTGGGTTTCGTGCTGCGGGGGCTGATTTCGCGCATCGCCGAACGGCTCTCGCTGCGTGGCCTCGCCTGCGGGTCGCTCGAGATCGGACTGCGGACGGAGGGCGGCGGGCGAGACGTGCGACGCGTGGGACTCTCGGCCCCGACCCTCGACGGACGCGTGCTGCTGCGTCTCGTCAGTCTCGATCTGGAACGTCATCCTCCCGAGGCGCCGGTCGAATCGGTCTCGCTGCAGACCGAGGGCGTGCCCATCCGGACGGATCAGCTCGACCTCTTCGCACCCCGTGGTCCCGATCCCGCCGCGCTCGATCGCACCCTCTCCGAGCTCGAGATGCTGTGCGGTGAGGGACGGGTCGGCGCACCCGAGGTGCCCGACACCCATCATCCCACTGCTTTTGCGCAGAAGCCCTTCTCACCACCCGCTTCGCCGACCACCCGACGAAGCCGACCATCCGATCTTCCAGACCCCGCGGCTCGATTCGGTGTGTCGCTCGACCCCACATCCATCCCAGCGACCCCTGCCCTGCGCGCGATCCGTCCTCCGGTGTGCGCGGAAGTGCGTGTCGATCGTGGACTTCCTGCCTTCGTGCGCAGTGCGGTCAGTCAGGGCGACGTGATCGTGGTGTCCGGCCCATGGCGCACGACGGGAAAGTGGTGGTCGCCCGAAGATCGCTTCGTGCTCGATCACTTCGACGCCCAGATCAGCGATGGATGCGTGATCCGCTTGTGCTTCGACTGGACGAAGCGACTATGGCAGGTCGACGGGATCTACGACTAGACTGCGCGACGCCGAGTCAGCTTCTGGCGGTCACGACCGCTCTCATCGGCCCGAACCCCCGACGCAACCGCGACCCGCAGCCCCCAGGCTCGAGCCCGCTCTCGACGCAGATCTATCGGATCGATCGAGATCGCGATCCACTTCTCACCGAAAGGATGCCCCTTCTCATGAAGGCCACGCAGCTTCTCCCCCAGAAGGATCACCGATTCGCGTTCTTCCGAGGCTTCCTGAGCCGCCCGAAAGAAGTGGGATCCATCATTCCGAGTTCACGCTTCATGGAGCGACGACTCGTCCGCACCGCCGACCTCGCCAACGCGAAGCTCGCCATCGAACTCGGACCCGGAACCGGCGGCACCACCCGCGCGCTGCTGAGGCACATGAAGCCCGATGCGGTATTGCTCGCCATCGAGATCAACCCCGATTTCGTGAAACTGCTCGGCCGCACCTTCGACGACAAGCGCTTGATCGTCCACCATGGCAGCGCCACCGAGATCCCGAGCATCCTGGCCGAGCACGGGCTCGGCGCCCCGGACGTGATCCTGTCGGGCATTCCGTTCTCGACGATGGAGAAATCGCTCGGAATCGAGATCCTGCAATCGGTGCGCGACAGCCTGCGACCGAACGGCCGCTTCGTCGCGTATCAGTTCCGAGATCGCGTGCATTCGCTCGGAGTCGACGTCTTCGGCGCGGCCAGCGTGCAGACCGAACTGCGCAACGTCCCACCGATGCGGGTCTACCGCTGGGACATCGGGCACGCGGTCGACGCGGGGCTTCCCGCCTAGCTGAGAGCGGCCCGGCACCCGCGCGAACACCGACGGGGGCGTTGCCCTCCTGCGGATCACGTCCGGCCGCGTGGATCCTTCTTCCCCTCTCGATCGGGCCGGATCTCCTCCCCGCGCTTGACCTGCAGCGACAGGGTCGCGCGTTCAGCCGGTCCCTGGCTGGCCCGCACCACCGCGCCGGGTCCGAAGCGTTCGTTGATCGCGTCGAGGGCGCGATTGAGGGCATCGCGTGCACCGCGGTCGTCGACCTCGGGCGCAGCGCGAAACAGCCCGAGCTGACCCGCCTCGGCGTCCTCGAGCCCGCTCACGCCGACCCCGATCAGACGCACGGCGCCAGCGGGGCCGTTGAGCATCAGAAGCTGGCGCGCTTCGCGGGTGATCACGGCACCGTCGTCGGTCGCTTCGAAGAGCGTCACCTGGCGTGTGTGCAGCGGGTAGCCCCGCGGACCTGCCTGCCGGCGCGTCGCGTCACGCCACTTCAACACGATCGTGCGCCCGCGCACGGCGTCCCGGCGCAGTCGACGCGCAACGGACTCGGCGTGGGTGAGAAGTGTGTCGCCGAGTCGCCGCGGGTCGGAGACGTCATCCGCGAAGGTGTTCTCCTCGCTGTAGGACACCGCCTTCGCGTGCGGCGTGACGTCGCGCACATCCTCGCCCCGGGCGAGGCGCGCGAGTCGATCCCCGTCGTCTCCGAGCAGGGCGCGCAGACGCTCGGGCGCCGCTGCAGCCAGATCGCCCATCGTGATGAAGCCACGCTCGACGAGGCGTTTCTCCGCCACCGGTCCCACGCCCCAGATCCGACGCACCGGCAGCGGGGCGAGGAACGCGCGCACACCGTCCGGGGCGACCTCGAGCAAGCCATCGGGCTTCGCGGCACCGCTCGCGATCTTCGCAACCATCTTGATCGGTGCGATCCCTACCGATACCGCCAGCCCGGTCTCCTCCCGCACCCGCGCGCGGAGTCTCGCCCCGACGTCGGCGGCCGGGCCGAGCAGGCGTCGCGTGCCCGTCAGGTCGAGAAATGCCTCGTCGAGGGAGAGTCCCTCCACGACCGGCGAGAAGTCGCCGAAGATCGAGAAGATGCGGCGGGACTCGCGCGCGTACTTCGACATGTCGCCGCGCAGGAACACGAGTTCGGGACACAGGCGTTTCGCCTCGAAGCTCGGCATCGCCGAGCGGATGCCGAAGCGCCGGGCCTCGTAGCTCGCGGCGGCCACGACGCCGCGCGCTCCGTCCCCGCCCACCACGACCGGGCGCCCGCGCAGCTCGGGTCGATCGCGCTGCTCGACCGACGCGTAGAACGCGTCCATGTCGGCGTGGAGGATGCAGCGTTGTCGGCCATCGCCAGATCCGAGCGAGCCGCGGCGATCCGCATGCGTCATCACGGCGCGCACCCGAGCCGAACCCCCTGCATCGCGATCATCGGGGTGAGCTCCGGCCGACATCGAGCGCGGTTCGCACGGCATCGACCAGCGCGGCGGGACGGAAGGGCTTGCGCAGGAACAGCCCCCCGTGCGAATCGATCCAGTCTGCGAGACCGGGCGCGAGCTGATCGCCACTCACGAGCACGACTCCGATATCGGACCGCCGTGCGATCGCGTGCTCGAGCACCGGTGCCGCACCGGAGGGGGCAACTCCGCAATCGAGCACGAGTGCCGCGATCCCGTCTGCGTCGCGATCGATGAACTCGCAGGCCAGCCGACCTTCGCCGGCGGCCAGCACCGGGTATCCCTCGCGTTCCAACACGCGAACGAGCAGCCGGAGCAGTTGGGGCTCGTCGTCGACGATCAGGATCGTCGGTTGCATCGCGGCACGATAGCCGAGCGTCGTGCTCCCGAATCGGGGCGGGTCCGGGATCCAGAACGACTGGATCCCCCCGGCGGCATCAGCCAACTTCGGGGGGATCCATCCCATTCGGGGACGCTGATCAGGACCACACGAAATTCCCGCTACTTCTTCTTGAGCGAGCCCTTGTTCGTCACCTGATCCCAGTGCTGCTCGGCCTCGGTCTTGTACTGCCAGCCGATCTTCGAGAACGACAGCACCAGGCTCTCCGTCGGCACACCACCGGTCCCGCCACCGATACTCACCGCCGACAGTGCCGCGTTGCCCAGGTTCAGCTTGAAGAGCAGCTCGGCCTCCTCGCAGCACTCGACCGTGGCCTTGTCGAACACCTTGCCCGACGAGCAGTACGCGTAGAGGAGGGGCGAGGTCTTGTCGATCACCTTGCTCATGCTGACGTCCGAGTGGTGGCAGGCTTCACCACCCGGATTTCCCTTGGACTTCTCCGTGGCGTTGACGCTGTTCGAGACGCCGTAGCCGAACGACTGGAGTTCGATCCAATCCTTGTGGTTCTTGTCGTCCTGGGAAGAGCCTTTGATGTCACCGAGTTTGAGGAACATCCGAGTGGCCATGATGGGTAACTCCTTTTCAAGTAATCCGTCTGAAGTGTCCGGATTCGTCGGGTGTGTGTATGGGGTGCCGGGGAAAGTTTCCCGGTTTTTTCATCCGCGCGCGCCGGCAGCCGATTCCCCACGGATCGCTTGCCGGATGGCGAACAAAAGACGAAACTTGACCGATGCCCCCCTGCCCGGCTCCCGAGTACGTCGAACTGCGCGCCCGCAGCGCCTTCTCCTTTCTCGAGGGCGCCTCGAACCCCGAAGAACTCGCCACGCGCGCCGCCGAACTCGGCTATCCGGCGCTGGCGCTCGCCGACCACGGTGGAGTGTACGGTGCGCCGCGCTTCCATCAGGCGACGCGCGCCGCCGGTGTGCGCGGTCTGGTCGGTGCCGAGGTCGATCTCGACGAACCGGGTGGAGCCTCGCTGCTGCTCCTCGTCGAGTCGCCCGAGGGCTGGCGCCGCCTGTGCCGTCTGCTGACCGAGGGCCATGCCGGGCGCGACAAATCGCTCTGCCGCGTCGGCTGGGATCTCGTCGAAGAGCACGCGGGCGACTGGACGGTGCTGGTGCGCGGAGACGCGCGCCTGATGCCCGGGCTGCTCGACCGTGCCCGCGGCGTGTTCGGCCCGGATCGCGAGCGGTTGTGGGTCGACGTGTCGCGCCACCTGGATCGCCACGCCGAGCGCGCCACACGCCGGGCCGTCGATCTCGCCAACGCGAGCGGTGTGCCGGTGGTGGTCACCGGCGACGTACGCGTGGCCGCACCGCGTGGCCGCACGCTGCTCGACGCCCTCGTCTGCCTGCGCGAGAAGACCAGCCTCGATGCCGCGGGGCGCCTGCTGCTGGCGAACGGCGAGCGTCATCTGCAGCCACGGGACATCGTCGAACGGCGCTTCGCCGATCACCGCGAGTGGATCACCGCCACCCGTCGCATCTCCGAACGCACGGCGTTCACCCTCGAGAATCTCGGCTACCGATTCCCCGAGTTTGCTGTCCCGCCCGGCGAGACACAGCCCGGCCATCTGCGCGAGGCGACCTGGCGTGGAGCCCGGGATCGCTACGGCGATCCGCTGCCGGTCCGCGCACGCCGGCAGCTCGAGCACGAACTCGACGTGATCGAGAAGCTCGACCTCGCCGGCTACTTCCTGATCGTGCACGACATCGCGCAGTTCGCCCGGCGTGAACGCATCCTGTGCCAGGGACGCGGCTCCGCGGCCAACAGCGCGGTCTGTTATGCGCTGGGCATCACGGCTGTGGATCCCGTCGGCATGGAACTCTTGTTCGAACGCTTCCTCTCGGAAGAGCGGGGAGAGTGGCCGGACATCGACCTCGACCTGCCCTCCGGCCATCAACGCGAGAAGGTGATCCAGTACGTGTTCGCCAGGTACGGCCAGCACGGCGCCGCCATGACGGCCAACGTGATCACCTACCGGCTCAAGCTGGCAGTGCGCGAGATGGGCAAGGTGGTGGGCCTCGCGCCCGACACAGTCGACCGTCTCGCCAAGCAGCTCTCGCGTCTGCACGGTGACGACGGTCCGGCTGCCCTGGTGGCGCGACTCGCGGAGACGGGCGTCGATCCCGAGTCGCCGCGCATCGCGCGACTGATCGAGCTCGTCACCGCGGTGCAGGGCTTGCCGCGACATCTCGGCCAGCACAGCGGCGGCATCGTGATCGCCGCCGGGCGGCTCGACGAAGTCGTTCCGATCGAACCCGCCAGCATGCCGGGACGCCGGGTTGTCCAGTGGGACAAGGAGGACTGCGCGGACCTCGGCATCATCAAGATCGACCTGCTCGGGCTCGGCATGCTGGCGGCCCTCGAAGAGACGATCCCGCTGATCCGCGATCACGAGGACATCGAAGTCGACCTCGCCCACCTGCCCCCCGACGACCCGGACACCTACGCGATGATGCGTCGTGCGGACACGATCGGCGTGTTCCAGATCGAGAGCCGTGCGCAGATGGCGACCCTGCCGCGCATGCAACCACGCACCTTCTACGACCTGGTCGTCGAGATCGCGATCATCCGCCCCGGCCCGATCGTCGGCCAGATGGTGCACCCGTACCTGAACCGCCGCGCCGGCCGTGAGGAGGTCACGTATCCGCACCCGTCCCTCGAGCCGATCCTGAAGCGGACCCTCGGCATCCCGATCTTCCAGGAGCAACTGCTGCGCGTCGCCATGACGGCGGCCGGGTTCAGCGGGGGCGAGGCCGAAGAACTGCGGCGTGCCATGGGGTTCAAGCGCTCGATCGAGCGCATGCAGCACATCGAGGGGCGACTGCGCGCGGGCATGACGAAGAACGGCATCGGGGCCGCCGCCCAGGAGGAGATCGTCCGACACATCACCTCGTTCGCGCTGTACGGATTCCCCGAGTCGCACTCCGCATCGTTCGCCCTGATCGCCTACGCGTCGTCGTACCTGAAGTGCCACCACCCGGCCGCCTTCCTGTGCGGACTGCTGAACGCCTGGCCGATGGGCTTCTACAGCCCGGCGTCCCTGGTGAAGGATGCACAGCGCCACGGCGTGGAGGTGCGGCCGATCGACGTCGCGCACTCGAACTGGCGCTGCGCGCTGGAGGCCGGGGCGCCAAGTGGCGCGGGACCGGATGCACAGCGAGCCCGCCCCGCCGTGCGGATCGGTCTGCGCTTCGCGTCGGGATTTCGCGAAGATACCGCGCGCTGGCTCGAAGCCGAGCGCGACGAACGCGCGTTCAGTGCGCTCGCCGATCTCGTCCGTCGCGTACCGCTGCGCGGCGACGAACTCGACACGCTCGCGGAACTCGGCGCACTCTCGTGCTTCGACGACACCGCCGGCGATCGCCGCGCCGCTCTGTGGCAAGTCGCCGCCATCGAACGCGACAGCCACTCGCTGTTCGCCGGTCAATCCCCCCGCGAACGCGAACCCGCCACCCTCGACGCCTTCTCGCCTCTCGAATCCACCCTCGCCGACTACCGGCTCGCCGGCATCACGACCGGCCCCCAGGTGATGGCCCACCTGCGCGAAGCCCTCTCGGCCCGCGGCCTGCTGACCGCCGCCGAAGTGCGCACGGCAAAGAGCGGCACACTCGTCCGCACGGCGGGTCATGCCATCGTGCGCCAGCGCCCGGGCTCGGCGAAGGGCTTCCTCTTCCTCACCCTCGAAGACGAGACCGGACTTTCGAACGCGATCCTGACGCCGAGGGAGGTCGAGCGCTTCCGCATCCCGCTGCACGCGAGCAATCTGCTCGAGATCGCCGGCCCCGTGCAGAATGTCGACGACGTGGTGCACGTGAAACTGCGACACCTCGCACCGCTCGACCTGCGAGGGGATCACCTGCCGGCGCCACGAAGCTATCGCTGACGAACCCCTCGATCTGCTCCACGCAACACCCGACTGCGGCACCGCGCGCAATCGAAGGACGTTGCCCGCCGCCATCAACGCCTCAGCGCGCGATCCGCGCCTTCCACACCAGGAACGGCCGTTCGATGAACCTGTACGTGAGCGACGAAAGTCCGATCGCCAACGCGAAACCCGCAGCCGCGAGCGCGAGCGAGGTCGGGTTCCACCCCTCGTAGACGGCCGGAATCCGACCGCGAAGACCGAAGAGGATGATGAACAGGATCGGCAGGTGGACCAGATAGAGCGAATACGAGAGGACGCCGATGCGCTTCAGCGCGCGACCGTCGCACACCCGGCCGAGCCTCGACGGAGCGATCACGACCCACAGAACGACGACGGTCCAGAGCGCGGCCTCGACGACATGCCAGGCGTGCCAGTGCGCCTCTGCCTTGAAGTATCCCAGGATGGCCACCTTTCGGAGCAGCAGGCCCAGCGCACAGAGCACCGCGATCAGCAGAGCGTCGGCTCCGCCGCGACCCCACACCATCCTGCGCTCGAGCACCTGCCTCAATCGCGTACCGTGACGATCGTACAACCACGCCGCGGCCACGCCGAACGCGAACGCCGGGAGCCGCCCGTACAGACCCTGCACGCTGTTCGTACTGAAAATGTGGAAGCCGTTGTGCACTGACTGCGCGTAGGCGATGCAGTAGACGATGAACGCCGCCGACAACAGCCAGCGCCCGATCCGAGATCGGAGCGCCAGACCCGCCAGCGGGAGGACGAGGTAGAACTGCACCTCGGTGGCGAGGCTCCACCAGACGTCGCTGAAGGGAAACATCCGCGTCGTGAGGCCGGCGAACGAGTTGAGGAACACGAGGTACGGGAGACCGTCGCGCATCGAATTGCCACTCGCGTAGCCGTACAGCACGGACGAAACGATGACCGTCGCCCAGTACAGCGGCAGGATCCGCAACGCCCGGCGCTCGAAAAAGTGCGCAGTCGATACAGGCCGGGTTGTCGTTGCCGCACGGATGAACGGACGCGACAACAGGAACGCGCTGAGAACGAAGAAGAGCGTGACGCCCGTATGGCCGGACGCCACGAACGCGCCCGGCAGCGTCGGATCCGTCGACGACCCATCGGAGGAGGGCACCACGAGCCGATCGGCGTGGTGGAGGATCACGAGCAGGATCGCGACACCCCGCAAGGACTCGAGGCGCGGCAGATAGGAGGCGGGCTGACCGATGCCGATCGGCGCGGATCGATCGGCCCGAGTCATCGGAAGCCGGCCCTCTTCAATCCCGCCCGAGATGAGCCAGCACCCGCCTGGCCAGTTTCTCCGGCACGAATCCGAAGTGATCCGCCAGCACCTTGTCCGGCGCACTCTCGCCGAAGCGGGTGATGCCGTGGATCAACCCGCTCCGCCCGACGTAGCGCCGGAAGCTCTCGGCGCAGCCCGCTTCCACCGCCACGATGGGCGTGCCGTCATCCGGCACCAGCGCGAGCTGCTCTGCCTCGGGCCGCGCGTCGAACAACTCGAGGCACGGCGCCGACACCACGCGTGCCGACACGCCCTGTTTCGCGAGCAGCGCCGCCGTATCGACACACAGCGCCACTTCGGAACCGCTCGCCATCAGCACCACATCCGGCGCGCCTCGCGTCTCGACGACCGCATATGCGCCCTTCCACACGTCCTGCTGCTCGAAGCCCGCCGGTCGCACGAGTGCACGCAGGGTCTGACGCGAGAGCGACAGCATCGCGGGGCCACTCGCCTTCTGCAGGATCCACGCGTAGGCGAGCGCGGTTTCGAGACCGTCCGCCGGCCGGAACACCGTCAGCCCGGGAATCGCACGCAGACTGTCGAGCTGCTCGATCGGCTGATGGGTCGGTCCATCTTCGCCGACGAAGAACGAATCGTGCGTGAACACATACAGGGCACGCAGTTTCATCAGCGCTGCGAGCCGCAACGCCGGTCGCATGTAGTCGCTGAAGATCAGGAACGTGCCGCTGTAGGGGATGAACGTGCCGTCGAGCGCGATGCCGTTCGTGATCGCCGCCATCGCATGCTCGCGCACGCCAAAGTGGATGTTGCGCCCGGCGAACGGATCGCGTCCGTCGCCTGCCGCCGGCCCCACGATGCCGTGCTCCTTCAGGATCGGCGGAGCCGCGCTACCCGCGAGATCGGCCGAGCCTCCGACGAGACTCGGCACCAGCGCGGCCAGCTTCGTCAGCACGGCCTTCGAATGATTGCGGGTCGCGTCATCGACACCGATGCGATCCTCGGCGAGCAACGCGCCGAGATTGCCGGGCAGCTTGCGGTCACGGGCGGCGTCCCAGGTGGCAGCCCGATCGGGGTGCGCTTCGCGCCAGACTTGATTTCGCGAGTCGCGTTCCCGTCGCGCCTGCTTCTTCGCATCGGCGCGCGCATTGCAGTACTTCCGCACGTCGTCGGGTACCAGGAAATCCGGCTGGAGTGGCCAACCGAGTGTCGTCTTGGTGAGCTTGACCTCTTCTGCGCCGAGCTTCGCACCGTGGGCCTTGCTCTTGCCCGCGGCGCCCGGCGATCCGCGACCGATCACCGTCTCGAGCACGATCAGGCTCGGTTGCCCGACCTCGGCGCGCGCGGCCGTGAGAGCCGCGCGCAGACCCGTGACGTCCTGACCATCGACGGTCGGCTGCACGTGCCAGCCCATCGCCCGGAACATCCCGGCCACGTCGTGGCTGAACGAAAGCCCGGTCGGTCCATCGATCGTGATGCCGTTCGAGTCGTAGAGGAAGATCAGGTTGCCGAGCCCGAGATGCCCGGCAAGCGAGGCCGCCTCCGCGACGACGCCCTCCATCATGTCGCCGTCGCCCAGAATGCCGTAGACGCAGTGGTTGCCCGGCGATGAATCGTCGTCGAAGGCACCGAACTGCGAACGCGTGAGACGCGCGGCAAGCGCCATCCCGACCGCATGCGCGAATCCCTGACCGAGCGGGCCGGTCGTCGTCTCGACACCGGGTGTGTGTCCGTATTCGGGATGTCCCGGAGTCCGTGATCCGAGTTGGCGGAAGCGCTTGATCTCGTCGAGCGACAGGTCGTAGCCGAACAGATGCAGCAGCGAGTACAGCAGCATCGAGGCGTGCCCGCCCGAAAGCACGAAGCGGTCGCGCAGCGGCCAGTCGGGATCACCGGGATCGAAGCGCAGGTGGTTGTCGAAGAGTTCGAGTCCCGCCGCGGCAAGACCCATCGGCGCGCCGGGATGTCCGCATCCGGCTGCCTCGACGGCATCGACGGCGAGGAAGCGGATGGTGTTCTCGATCTTCTCGCGCAGTTCGGGGGAGCAGGGGGCGGGCATCGAGCCCTCCGTTCGGTGTCGACAGGGTTCGCGGAACCGGGCCGGTGCACGCTCGCTTGCGGGCGGGGGGATCGGACCGGACGACGCACACCTTACAACCGATGCCGCAGGCCGGGTACCGCCGGACCGGGCATTCGCGCGAGCGGCGCCGATCCGGGCTCAGACCTCGATCTGCGCGTTGCGCCGAATCCGCTTCACCGACCCCTCCTGGTGGATGATGAACAGCACCAGCTTGTTGAACAGGTGCAGGTACCAGGGCATTCGGCGCGCCACGTCCAGCCACATCACGACGCGCACCTCGTCCGATTCGTTGGCGGCATCGTGGAGGAAGGTGTCGTCGAACATGACGCCCTCGCCTTCCTTCCAGTTGTAGTACTCGCCGCGGTCGATCAGGCTCTTGTCACGCCGCTTGTTGTCGGCGAGATCTGCATTGATGCGCAGCCAGCAGCGTCGATCCGCGTTGTCCTGCGGAATGATCACGCCGAGGTGGTAGCGGAGGAAGCCCTTGTAGTAGCCGAAGTGCGGCGGGATGTGCTGATGCGGGTCGAGCACCGAGAAGAACACGGTGTAGACATCCGGGATCCGACGCAGCAGGTCACTGGTCTTCGGGGCAAGCCGGCAGTTCTCCTCGATGAACGAGCCGGACTTGAACATGAAGGTCTTCCACTGGGCGGTATGGATGCCGCCCACCGTGTAGCCACCGCCCATCGCCTCCATGTCCGTCAGCTTGTTTTTGATGCCGAGCAGTTTCACGCACTCGTCGCGGATGACCTTGTGATTTTCTTCGAGCAGGCGGAGGGCCGGGTAGTCGTTGTGGTAGCGAGTCTCGAAAGCGGGCGCCTTGGGGAAGACGCCGCGGGCCTCGGCCCGGATGAACACATTGTTGATCGCGTCCTTGATCGCGATCTTCTGTTCGCCGGTCAGAGACGAGACATAGCGCCAGGTCCCGACCCCGAGCGCGACGAGCACCACGACGACCAGTCCGAGAATGGCCATCCCCCCACCCCCCTTTCATCGCCCGGGCGAACGCGTGGCGACCGGCCCGGGCCTTCGAACGGCACGTGATTGCACTGGATTGGTCGGGGTGGTGGGACTTGAACCCACGACGCTGAACTCCCAAAGTTCAGGCTCTACCACTGAGCTACACCCCGACACGCCGGGAACCTACACGGTGCGGATCGACCGGGCACGACGGCGATCCACCGACCCAGCCCTTGATGCGGAAGATGGCCAGCGCGCATGTCGACCCGGCTCGTCGGGCCACTCGGCTGCGCGACGCTGCGCAGCCACCGTGCTATCTCCGGTCACCCACCGGGCCGCGCTTCGCCCGCCCTGACCGCGATCGACCCGCGGGGTCGATCCCTCCGGAACGAGATCATGAGCCAGCCCCCCGAGAGCCTGTTCGACAAGGTCTGGGAAGCCCACCGCGTGCGCGACCTGCACGGTGGTCAGACCCAGCTCTTCATCGGCACCCATCTGGTGCATGAAGTCACGAGCCCGCAGGCGTTCGCGATGCTGCGCGAGAGGGGACTCTCGGTGCGGTTTCCGCAGCGCACCTTCGCGACGGTCGATCACATCATTCCGACGGACTCGCAGATCCGCCCGTTCGGCGACCCGCTCGCCGAGGCGATGCTGCGCGAACTCGAGACGAACTGCCGCGATAGCGGCATCACGTTCTTCGACTCGGCCAGCGGACATCAGGGCATCGTGCATGTCGTCGGACCCGAACTCGGCCTGACGACGCCGGGCTCGACGATCGCGTGCGGCGACAGCCACACGGCCACCCACGGCGCCTTCGGATCCATCGCGTTCGGGATCGGCACGAGCCAGGTGCGCGACGTGCTCGCGACCCAGTGCCTTGCGATGACGCGGTTGCGGGTGCGACGCATCGAGGTCACTGGCAAGCTCGGGAACGGCATCTACGCCAAGGACGTGATCCTCGCGATCATCCGCAAGCTCGGCGTGCAGGGTGGCGTCGGCTTCGCGTACGAGTACGGCGGCGACGTGATCGACGCGATGTCGATGGAAGAGCGCATGACGCTCTGCAACATGTCGATCGAGGGGGGTGCACGCTGCGGCTACGTGAACCCCGACCAGAAGACGATCGAGTATCTGCGCGGCCGGCTCTATTCACCCACAGGCGCCGCGTTCGAGCGCGCGACCGAGTACTGGCTCTCGATGGCGAGTGACGCAGGTGCCCGATACGACGACGTCGTCCGCCTCGACGGTGCGCAGGTCGAACCGTCGATCACCTGGGGGATCCACCCGGGCCACAACCTGGGCGTGAAGGAATCGATCCCGAAGCCCTCCGAGGCCAGGGACGACGAGCGGGCGGGCATCGAAGAGGCCCTCGAATACATGGACCTCACGCCCGGCGCTCCGATTGCCGGGACTCCGATCGACGTGGCATTCATCGGCTCGTGCACCAACGGTCGGATCAGTGATCTGCGCGAGGCAGCCCGCGTCGCCCGCACCGGCAAGGTGCGAGCCGGCGTACGCGCCCTGGTGGTGCCCGGCTCGCAGGCCGTCGCCCGACAGGCCGAAGCCGAGAAACTCGACGAAGTGTTCCGCGCCGCGGGCTTCGAGTGGCGCGAACCCGGCTGCTCGATGTGCCTCGCGATGAACCCCGACAAGCTGATCGGACGCGAGATCTGTGCGTCCTCGAGCAATCGCAACTTCAAGGGACGACAGGGGTCACCGACCGGGCGGACCCTCTTGATGTCACCCGCCATGGTGGCAGCGGCCGCGATTGCCGGTTGCGTGGTCGATGTGCGGGAGGTGCTCTGAAAATGTCTGCTGAACCCCGGATCGAGCGCATCACCGGGCGTGGCTGCGTGCTGCGCGGCGACGACATCGATACCGACCGGATCATTCCGGCGCGATTCATGAAGGTGGTCACGTTCGATGGCCTCGGTGAACACCTCTTCGAGGACGCCCGCCGGGCCGCCAAGGGCAATCACGCGCTCGATGACGAGCGCTTCGAGGGCGCATCGATCCTGATCGTCGGAGACAACTTCGGCTGCGGATCGTCTCGCGAGCATGCTCCACAGGCGCTGCTCCGGGCAGGTTTCAATGCGTTCATCGGCGAGTCCTTCGCCGAGATCTTCGCGGGCAATTGCACGAGTCTCGGCCTCGTGTGCGTGTGCCTCGCCGAGGACAACGCCGACAGACTGCGCGAGAGCGTCGAACTCGACCCGGGCCAGGAGATCACGATCGACTTGAAGAGCCGAACGGTGTCGTGTCGCGCTGGCGTGCTCGCGGCACTGATCCCCGACGGCACCCGCGATCAACTGCTCGCCGGCCGCTGGGACGCACTCGCGATGCTGCTCGATGCCGGCCCCGAGATCGAAGCCGCAGCCGGACGACTCCCGTACGTGCGCGGCTTCTGAGCGCCCCGTCATGGCCCTGCGCAAGACCAAGTTGATCGCCACGATCGGGCCCGCTTCGGACGATCCCAGGATCCTCGAGGCGATGATCGTCGCGGGGATGAACGTTGCCCGCCTGAACCTGTCCCACGGAACGCTCGACGACCAGCGCCAGCGCCTCGAGCGGATCCGCGGCGTGGCCGAGCGCATGGGCGCCAACGTGGCGGCGCTGATCGACACGCGCGGCTTCGAGATCCGCACCGGGCGCCTCGAGGGTGGCGCGGCCGTGCTGGTACCGGGCATGCATTACACGCTGCACGGCGAGCCGGGCTTCGGCGATGAACGCGGAGTCTCGGTGGGATTTCCCGGCCTGGCCGAAGCGGTCTCGGTGGGCGCCCGCATCTTCATCGACGACGGCAAGATCGAGTTGCTCGTCCAGCGTACCGGCGGCCGCGAAGTCCATTGCGAGGTCATCTGCGGCGGAACACTGCGTGATCGCAAGAGCGTGAACCTGCCGGACACCGATCTGCAGCGCGACGCCCTCGACTCCGGCACCCACGAGGATCTGGGCTTCGCGGCGGAGAACGACGTCGACTACGTGGCGGCTTCGTTCGTGCAGACCGCACGCGACGTGGTCGAGATCCGCAGCTTCCTCGAAAGCCGCGGCGCCGACATCCCGATCATCGCCAAGATCGAGAACCGCATCGGCGTCCGGAACCTCGACGAGATCATCGAGCAGGCCAATGGCACGATGGTGGCGCGCGGGGATCTCGGTGTGGAGCTGCCGATGGCCAAGGTTCCCCACATCCAGAAGCAGATCATCCGTTCGACGGTCAGCAACGGCAAGCCGGTCATCACCGCCACGCAGATGCTCGACTCGATGGAGCGCAATCCCCGGCCGACCCGGGCCGAGGTGAGCGACGTCGCGAATGCGATCCTCGACGGCAGCTCGGCGGTGATGCTCTCCGGCGAGACCGCGGCCGGCAAGCACCCGGTCGAGGCGGTGCGCACTATGGCCGACCTGGCTCTCGAGGCCGAGGCCTCCCTCGAGGAGTTCGGCATGCTTCAGAAGATCCTCGGCAATCCGTCGAACGTGGTCGTCGAGGCGGTCGCCCAGGCGGCGATCACGATGGCGAACCACATCCACGCTGCCGCCATCATCGCGCTGACCGACACCGGCTTCACCGCGCGCAGCATCTCCAAGTTCAGGCCTCGCTGTCCGATCTTCGCCCTCACCAGTTCGGCGGCCGTGCGGCGGCGACTCGCGCTGAACTGGGGCGTCACTCCGATCCTGTACGAAGGCAGCGGCGACGACGATGCGCGCATCGAGTTCGCGGTGCGCCACGGTCACGCACACGGTTACCTGCGCAGCCACGACATCGTGGTCGCGACCGCGGGCCGCTCGCAGATGTCCGGTGGCACAGACATGATCCAGGTGCGCAGGGTCTGACGCGCGCCCGGTGTCCGATGCCGTGCCGCCGCCCCGGCGCTGGAATCACGGGTACGCCGGAGCGACCACGCCGAGCAGCACGCCGGCGGACATCACGGCGAGCACGACCGGCAGCGCCCGGCGAACCCGCACCAGGGCCGACTCGCGGAGCAAGGATGCAAGTGCCGTATCGAGTCCGCCCGCCATCACGATCGCGACGCCGGCGAGCGACGGGAAGAGCAGGCGTGACTGCCCCGAGTGGAACGTGAAGTTCAGGTACACGAGCGCAGCCAGACACAGCGCGAAGGCAGCGGCGTAGAGCACCGAGCAGGTCCGCTCCCGCGCGCTGGCTTCGGAGCCGAGCCGCACGATCGCGCCAGCCGCCGCGAAGACCATGAGAAGTCCATAGAAGACGTACAACCAGCCCGGCATCGGCAGCGTGATCCAGTCGAACAGTCCCCACCACGACTGGAAGAGCCGCTGGCCGAACACTTCGGAGAGGAACATCCAGCGATACTCGGGCGGCAGCACCAGATCCGGGTTCTGGGCGGCGCGAAGTGCCATTCCGAGCGGATCCGAGAGGCCGTAGAGCAGGGCACCCCGCACGAAGAACCAGCCCGCGATCAGCGCGACGGGCAGCGACACGCGCAGGGCTCCGGACCACGCGACCCGCCATCCACCGCGCGCTCGCGATCGCCATGCGATCACACCGAGGGCCAGCGGCAGCAGGACCACCGCGTTCGTCTTGACGATCCATGCGAGCCCGATCACGACGCCGAGCCACCACTCGTCACGCTCTCGCGGTGCCGCGGCGACGAGCAACCGGGTCATCCGATGGAGCGCCGCGGTCGCGAGCAGGATCACGCCGTTGTCGTTGTTGATCGAGCCCGCGAGAAACGCGAACTGCGGGTTGAAGGCGACGAGCGCCGTGGCGATCACCGCCAGATCCGGCCTCTCCGGCCAGACGAGCGCCGCCGTGCGATGCACGAGCCACACCGTCGCGGCGCCGCAGAGTACGGACAGCACGCGCAGCCAGTGGATCGCCCGGGCAGGAGCCTCGAAGGGGAAGCGATCCTCGGGCATGCGCAGGAACATGTTCGGTTCGTCACCGTGATTCCACTTCATGTACCGGGGATTCAGCGGTGGGCGCAGGTTCGGGGGCATGCCCTGCGCCGGCTGCTCGACGAAGCGCGTGATGTCGAGGTGGTCGTGCACGACGATCTCCGCACCGACATCCGGATCCACGGCGCGCAGCACCAGCGCCGCGATCGCGTAGTAGAGCGGCGGCCCCATGCCCTCGCTCGAGATCCGATGGAGTTCGTCGGTCTGATCCGGCAGGGCCGCGTGCCGCGCGAGATGTCGCACGTACTCGAAGTGGAACGGCTCGTCGGGTGCGGCGAACACCGGGACGATCGACGCATACCCACCCGCCAGCACCGTGAAGGAAGCGACGAGCCAGAGGACCGCGACGTGCGAAGGGCGCCCGGTCGCCGTCGCTGCCGTGGCGCGATCCTTCATCGAACGACCCTCCGGAGCGGCACGCGGCGCCCGACGCGATGCGCCGCGGCGGGCTCAGCGCCCGCTGAACTTCGGATCGCGCTTGCCGAGGAAGGCATCCATCCCCTCGGCGTGATCCTCCGTGGCAAAGACCAGACCGAATGCGTTCTGCTCCAGCGCGTGTGCGGTCCGGATGTCTGCATCCTGCCCCTGCTGGATCACCTGTTTGGCGAGCGTGACGGCCAGCGGTCCCTTGCGCGCGGCGCTCTCAGCCGAGGCGAGCGCGGCAGCCAGGAGTTCATCCGGCGCACACACGCGATTCACGAGCCCGATGCGCAGTGCTTCGGCGGCTTGCAGAGGCTCGCCGGTCAGCACCAGTTCCTTCGCCCACGCCACTCCGACACGCCGCACCAGTCGACTGGTCCCGCCGAAACCGGGGATCAACCCGAGGGCCACCTCGGGCTGTCCGAAGCGCGCCTTCTCGGATGCGTAGATCCAGTCACACGCGAGCGCCAATTCGCAGCCCCCGCCGAGCGCGAAACCGTTGACGGCCGCGATCGTCGGGATCGGCAGCGCCTCGAGATCCGCGAATGCAGCGTGCCCGAGCCGCGAGAAGGCCTCTGCACCCGCTGGCGACAGACCGCGCATCTCGGCGATGTCCGCCCCGGCCGCGAACGCCCTGCCCTCGCCCGTCAACACGAGCGCGCGCACCGAGGCGTCCTCGCGCACAACCGCGAGCGAGCGGCGCAGGGCCCCGAGCGTGGCGCGATCCAGCGCATTCAGTGCCTCGGGTCGGTTCAGGGTCAGCAGCGCGGTCGTGCCGCGCCGCTCGGTTCGGATCAGCTCAGCCATCTCGTCGACTCCTCTGGCACGGACACTGATTTTCGGCACCGACTTCGGCTCCCCGATCCGGCGGCAGCGAGAGGACCGGGTCCGCAGTGCGCATCGAAGGCCGGAACTTAGCCCGCCCGACAGGTGTTTCCTGCGTCGCGTCACGATCGATCGGATCACACGGATGGAAACCTCCCGTGCGCACGCTCTTCCGGCGCCCGATCCGGCGATCTCGCGTGTTATGCTGGGAGCGAATCCGACTGGAGATCTGCCGATGCCCGAAGACAAACGATCCCGACTCGCCGCCTTCGCATTCGCCGCGGCGATCGGTGGTGTAGTGATAGCCCTCGGTGGGATCGCGGGCGTGCAGCTCGGACTGCTGCCGCCCATCGGCGCCTTCTTCCTTTTCGCACTCGGCACTCTGGTGTTCGGCGGCATCGCGACGGTCGCGGGCGGGATCTCGATCCTGCGCACCCGCACCCGTTTCGGACCGGCCGCCCGTCAGCGAGCCATCAATGCCACGGCGATCGGCGTCGTCCTGGTAGCCGTCGTGATCGTGGCGGCGTCGGGTGGCCGCGACAAGCCTCCGATCAACGACATCACCACCGACCTCGTGGATCCGCCGTTGTTCACGGCCACGGCCGGCGAGCGCGACATGAGCTATCCCGACGCCTTCGTGCCGATCGTCGAGCAGGCCTACCCGGACCTCCGCCCGATCGAACTCGCCGCGACACCCGACAACGCGTATGAGCGCGCCATCGCGTCGGCACGTGCCCTCGGCTGGCAGATCACCTTCGAGGATCCGCAGGCCGGTGTCTTCGAGGCCACCGAGACCAGTGCGATCTTCCAGTTCGTCGATGACGTCAGCGTGCGGGTCCGCGAACAGGATGCGGGAGTGCGCATCGACGTGCGTTCGAAGTCGCGGGACGGACGAGGCGATCTCGGTGCCAACGCGGATCGCATCCAGCGCTTCGCGTCCGAGGTGCAGCTTCCTCCCGTCGCGGCGAAGTAGCGACGCACCGGGGACGACCGCTCAGGTCGCCAGCGACTTCTCGGCCGTCTCGCGCGCCCAGCGGTAGTCGGCCTTGCCGCTCGGTGCGCGCAGGATCTCGGCTACGACCACATAGCGTTTGGGCAGCTTGTAGCGCGCGATGTGCTCGGCCGCCGTGGCGTTGACTTCTTCTTCCGTGACGCGCGAGCCCGCGCGCCACTGCACGATCGCCGTCACCTCCTGGCCCCAGCGCTCGCTCGGAGTGCCGCATACCACGCAATCGTAGACGGCAGGGTGATGTTTGATCGCGAGTTCGACCTCCTCTGCGAAGATCTTCTCGCCGCCGCTGTTGATCGTCACCGAGTCGCGGCCGAGCAATCGGATCTGGCCGTCGGACGCGATCTCGGCTCGATCGCCGGGGACCGAATGGCGCTCGCCGCACACGATCGGGAACGTGCGGCGCGTCTTCTCCTCGTCCTTGTAGTAGCCGAGCGGCATGCGGCCCCGGCGCGCCAGCCAGCCGCGCTCGTCGTCCCCGGGAGCGAGCCTGCGCGTCAGATCCTCGGAGAGCACGACACTGTCGGGATCGAGATCGAAACGACCCGTGGTCGCGCCGGTCTCCCGGGTCGAGACGTGCACCGCCTGCGCACCGGACTCGGACGATCCGAGCGCATCGCGGATGCGGATGGCCGGCAGCAGGTCGAGCAGTTCCTGCTTGAGCGAAGCCGTGAAGATCGCACCACCCGATGTCACGAGGAACAGGCTCGAGAGGTCGTACTTCTGCTTGCGGAGCTGATCGATCAGGGGCCGTGCGAAGGCGTCTCCGACGATCGCCAGGGTGTTGGCGCGCTCGCGCTCGATCGTCGACCAGACGTCGTGGGGATCGAGTCTCTGCACCTCGTTCTGCACGATCACCGTCCCGCCGATGTGCCACATGTTGAACGCGACCCAGTGCGCCGCGCCGTGCATGAACGGCGGCGCGGGCAGGGACCGGATGGCATCGCGGGACTTCGCGCGCAGCTGCATGTCGGCGAGGCTGCCGGGCGGGGTCGACGTGAGCGCCGACAGGAAGATGTCCTCCTGACGCCACAGCACTCCCTTGGGCATGCCGGTGGTTCCACCGGTGTAGAGGATGTAGAGATCGTCGGGCGACAGATCGTCGGGTGGGGGAGTCGGCCTGGCGTCGCGGAGTGCTCGCTCGTAGTCGAGCGCACCGGGCAGCAGCGCGTTGCCGGATCCGTCCGCTACCTGCAGCATCAGTCCGAGCTTCGGGAACCGCTCGCGGATCTTCTCGAGCACCGGCGCGAAGGCCCCGTGGTAGACGATCGCCCGGGCATCGGAGTTGTCGAGCAGATACGTGAGCTCCTCCTCGACGTAGCGGTAGTTGACGTTGAACGGCGCGCAACGGGCCTTGTAGCTGCCGAGCATGCCCTCGAGATACTCGTTTCCGTTGTAGAGATAGAGCGCGACATGATCCTGTCCGGACTGCCAGTTCTCGAGTCCCGCGCGCTCGTGGTGGCAGCCGAGCCCATGCGAGCGGAAGACATCCGCGAGACGTCGAGTGCGTTCCGTGACGTCTCGCCAGGTCAGGCGACGGTCCCGGAACACGATGCACTCGCGATCGGGAATCGCCTCGGCGATCGCCTCGTGGACGCGGCCCAGATTCATCGGGATCGACCTTTCTTCGGACGCGGGCGACGCCCGGCGGGAGTCGAGTCGCAGCGGCCAAGCCTGACGCCGCCGCAGGCCGCGTGCAACTCGACGAGCACCGTCGCACTCGAACGCACTGCGCCGTTCAGATCACGCCGCAAAGCCGGATCGCTCCGAGCATTGCGTCGTGGGTCGGTACCACGCGCGCGGCATCGGTGCCGCTGACGAGCTCGGCGAAGCCACCGTCCGCGCCCTGCTCAGCGAGCAGGGCCTCGAGCAGCGCGGCGGGCACGAGCGCCGAACCCGGCACCGCGGATGCGTCGCAGTGCAGCAGCACGCGCACGGTGTGGACCGCGTCATGGATGCCCTGCTCGTTGCCCCGCTGAAGCTCCCGCCCGATCCACTGCAGCGCCTCGTCGGCGAGGTCATCCCCGGTACTGCTGTACCACGCGCCGAAGGCGGCGAGTTCCGGCCAGGCTCGACCCGACACACGATCCGGCGACCAGAGCGAAGCCAGGAAGCGACCCGCGCGATCGAGCATCTCGGGGCGCGCCACGCGAGTGCGCGCGAGATGACCGGCGAGCAACCCCGTCGCGAAGATCCGCGTGGCGGCGGGCCGCGCCCCATCACCCCAGGATCCGTCCTCGTGCTGCAGTGCGGCGAGCCTCCTCGCGATGTCTTCCACGAAGGGAGCGTGGAGCGCCGCGAGATCGGCCAGCACGATCAGGGCTTCGAGCGCACCGAGGATCGGAGCGTCCGGATCGTCGGCGAAGTCAGCGAGCCCGGGCGCGCCCTGCGCGGCCAGCCCGAGCGGCTGGACGGTCCCGTCCCCGTCCATGCGAGTCGCGATCGCGGCCACGCAGTCGCCGACCGGACGCACGCCGAGCAGAGCGTGTACGCGCAGGATCGCGAACGGATCGCCGTGTCTCTCGATGAATGCGAGTCCGGTTTCGAGTGCGCTCGCCGCGCGGTGCCGGAGCACATCCTCGGGAGACGAGCCGCCTGCATCCACTCCATCCACTCCGCCTTCGTCCGACGATCGGCTCATGATCCGCTCACGCCCGTCTCACGGATTCACTGCCGCGTCGATCACGCGAAGCAGCAGGCCATGGAGATATTCGCCCTCCGGATGCTGCACGCAGACCGGGTGATCGACGGGAGCCCCGAAGCGCTGCTCGATCTGCACCGCAACCCCCGCGTCGACCGCAGCGCCGGCCACGATCTGGCCGAACAGCTCCGGGCCGACATGATGCGAGCAGCTGAAGGCGAGCACATGCGCGCCCTCCGACGCGCACGCGAATCCATGGAGCAGCATGTCCTTGTAGGCACGCGACGCCGCGGGCACGTCGCCCTTGCGCCGCGCCAGGGGCGGCGGATCGAGCACCATCAGGTCGTAGCGTTCGCCGCGCGCGGAGGCGGTGCGAAGCGCCTCGAAAGCATCACCACCGCGCGCCTCGACCGGACAGTCGCGACCGGTCGCCCTTAGATGCTCGCGCGCCAGTTCGAGGGCCGCAGTCGACGAGTCGAGCAGCGTGAGCGTCCGCGCGCCGCCGTGTGCGGCCGCCACCGCGAAACCGCCGGTGTAGCAGAACGCGTCGAGGACACGGCGACCCGCCGCGAGCCGTCCGACGAGATCTCGCGCGTCGCGCTGGTCCAGATAGAAGCCCGTCTTCTGGCCCCGCAGCACATCGACCCGATAGGCGCGCCCGTGCTCGACGATGGTCACCCGGTCCGGGACATCGCCCCAGAGTGGCCCGTCGCGCACTTCGAAGCCCTCGCGTCGGGCCGCTTGGCCGTCGGCGCGCTCGACGCCGACCTTGGCACCGGTCGTCTCCTGCAACGCCGCCGCGATCACGTCCATCCGCCGCTGCATGCCGGCCGTCGAGGCCCGCACGACGACCACTTCCGCATAGCGATCGACGACGAGGCCGGGCAGACCGTCTCCCTCGGCGTTGATCAATCGCACCGCATCGGTGCCGGCGAGCAGCGGATGCGCGGTGCGTCGCAGCACCGACTCAGCGATCCGCCGCGCCAGCAGGGATTCGCCCGGATCGTGCACACCGAAATCGAGCAGGCGTACCCGGATGGTCGACTGAGGCGAGTAGTGGCCATGGCCGAGCACGTCTCCGCGTGCCGAGCGCACCACCGCCCACGCCCCCGCATCGTCGGCTGCATCGGACTCCGCAGCTCCCGACGAAGACGCCGGCGACCGGCACACGGACGCGATTGCGCCCGACAAGAGCCAGGGATGTCGCCGTCGGACGGAGCGATCCCGACCGGGTTTGAGCTTGATGTCCAGCATGCCGCGGGACGATCGGTCATCCCGCTCCGCGCAACAAGTCGAGCACGACACCGCAGCGAGCGGCCGCGTGCAGGCCACTGCGCGGATGCACGCGCATTCGATTTCGTGGCTCTCCTTCACCAGGTGAGGCCGCTAGACTCGCGGCCCTGAAAGGAATGCCGTGAGCGCTCGCCCTTCCCACAACGCCCCGCCCCACGTCGCCCCGCCCCACGCTGCCGCGAAGGCGGGCGGCTCGAATCGCCTGTCCGGTGAATCGAGCGCCTACCTGCTCCAGCACAGCCGCAATCCTGTGGACTGGCATCCCTGGGGCGAGCAGGCGATGGCACGCGCGCGCGAACTCGATCGCCCCCTGCTCGTCTCGATCGGGTACAGCTCGTGCCACTGGTGTCACGTGATGGAGCGCGAGTCCTTCGAGAGCGCTTCCACCGCGGCGCTGATGAACGAGCACTTCGTGTGCATCAAGGTCGACCGCGAGGAGCGCCCGGACGTCGATCAGATCTACATGGACACGCTCATGCGGCTCACGGGACATGGCGGTTGGCCGCTGACCGTGTTCTGCCTGCCCGATGGCAGTCCGTTCTACGGCGGCACCTACTATCCCGACGAACCGCGCCACGGCATGCCGAGCTTCCGTCAGCTGCTCACTTCGCTCGCCGATGCCTGGCGGGATCGACGCGACGAGATCGAAGCGGCCGCGCACCAGATCGTCGAAGCTCTCGACGTCGGTCTGGCGCCAGCGACCGGATCGGGGCCCGGCGCGGTGGAGATCTCACGGGCCGCGCGGCTGATCATGCAGACCGCCGACCTGGAGCACGGTGGGTTCGGGCCCGGTCCGAAGTTTCCGACCCCGACGAACCTCGAGTTGCTGATCGCCGCGACCGACTTCCTGCCGGCCGACGAGGCCCAGGCGATCGCCCACCACCTGTCGAAGACCGCGCGCGAGATGTCCCGGCGCGGCTTGTACGACCAGCTCGCCGGCGGCTTCCACCGCTACTGCGTGGATCGCGCATGGACGATCCCGCATTTCGAGAAGATGCTGTACGACCAGGGCCTGCTGTTGCGCTGCTACGCCGAGTTGCTGCGTCGCGGTGGCGATCCGCAGGATCTCGAGTGGCCGATGCGCGAGACGATCGAGTTCCTGCGCCGCGAGATGAGCTCGCCCGAGGGTGGCTTCTACGCGAGCCAGGACGCGGATGCGGGCGGTGTCGAGGGCGCGTTCCAGGTCTGGACACCGACGCAGGTCGAGGCACTGCTCGGCGACCGCGCGAAGGACTTCTGCGACGCCTACTCGATCACGCAGACCGGGAATTTCGAGCACGCGACGAGTCATCTCGTCGACGTGGCAAGTCGACCCCGCAGCGAGTGGGCGGTCGAGCGCGAGATCCTGCGCGACGCACGCACCCGGCGCAGCGCGCCCGAGACCGACCGCAAGCGCGTCGCGGCCTGGAACGGCTATGTGATCTCGGGCCTTGCGCGCGCGGCCAGTGCACTCGGCGATGACACGCTCCTCGTGCCGGCGATGCGCGCGATGGACTTCGTGCGCGACGAATTGATCGACGCCGACGGACGCCTGCATCGCATCTTCGACAAGGGTCGCGCGGCCGTCCCGGCCTTCCTCGATGATCACGCCGCGCTGCTCGACGCCTGCCTGGATCTGCATCGCGCCGGTGCCGGGGACGGCCCGCTGACGATCGCGCTGCACCTCGCGCACGAGATCGGCGACCGCTTCATCGACGCCGCGAGCGGAGCCGCGCACTTCACGCCGGTGGATGGCGAACCGCTGATCCACCGTCCGCGCAGCGATCACGACGGTGCGACTCCGGCGGCGGCGGGCCTGGCCGCGATCGGACTCGTCCGGCTCGCCGGGCTCTCGGGGCTCGCGACGTTCCGCGATCAGGCAGACCGCTTGATCGCCGCCGAATCCGCCATGATCGATGTCGGCCCGCAGGCTTTCCCCACGCTCCTGCGCGCAGTGGCGTTGCGAGCGCGTGGCCTGTCGGTCGCCGTGATCGTCGGCGATCCGGACGATCAGATGACCCGCGCTCTGGCGTCCCGTGCCCGTCGGGTGCTGCGGCCCGAGGACGCCGTCGTCGTGTCCCCCCCCGGCTCCGAGCGCCCGATCGGCGTGTCGGCGGATTGGCTGATCGGTCGGGTCGCCGTCGACGCGCGCCCGACCGCGTATGTGTGCCACGGTACGCGCTGCTCGTTGCCCGCCTTCCGTCCCGAGGACATCTCTCCGCTCGATCGAAGCGACCCGACCCGCCCGGCGACGCTCGCCGACTCCGACCCAGCCAGAACTCCCCGGTAACGAACGATGAGAGGAGATCCATGTCCCACGCACGCGACGACAGCCGATTCGGAACAGGACACGACGACGGGCTCGAACCGCTGGCCCCGCTCGATCTTTCGAAGGTCGACTCCGTCGACGCGCTGGTCCGTGCGATGTCCCGCACGGCCTTCGGCGGACGGCGTCTCGGCGAGGCGGCAGACGTCCTCGAAGCCATGGTGCGCGACGAGAACTGCTTTCGCGTCGTGACGATTTCCGGCGCGATGACGATCGCCAAGCAGGGCCTCGTGCTCTGCGAGATGATCGATCGCGGCTGGGTGCAGGCGGTCGTGGCGACCGGTGCGCTGATGACCCACGGCTTCGTCGAGGGCGCCGGCATGCTGCACTTCAAGCATCGCCCTTCGATGCGCGACGAGGATCTCTTCAAGCGGGGATACAACCGCGTCTACGACACGATCGAACTCGAACAGAATCTCGACGACAGCGAGAAGATCATCCGCGAGGCGATGAAGGGCATCCCGGACGACACGATCCTGTCGAGCCGGCGCGTCCTCGAGCGCCTCGGCCGCTACCTCGCCAGCCAGGGAGATCACCGCGCAGTGTTGCGGAGCGCCGTCGAGAACGATGTGCCCGTCTACGTGCCGGCGTTCACCGACTCGGAACTCGGTCTCGACGTCGCGATCTTCAATCGCGCCCGCGAGATGCGCGGCGAGAAGCGGTTGCCCTTCGATCCCTTCATCGATCTCGAGGACTTCGCGAACCACGCGCGCGCACACGAAACCCTCGGCATCTTCACGATCGGGGGCGGTGTTCCGCGCAACTGGGCACAGCAGGTCGGGCCCTATCTCGAGATCTCGGCCGCTCGACTGGGTGGCCACGAACCTGTCCGCCGGTACAAGTACGCGGTGCGGATCTGTCCCGAGCCCGATCACTGGGGCGGCCTCTCGGGCTGCAGCTACACCGAGGGCGTGTCGTGGGGCAAGTTCGTGCCCGAAGCCGAGGGCGGACGTTTCGCCGAGGTCTACTCGGACGCGACGATCGCCTGGCCGCTGGTCGTCCGGGCGGTGATCGAGCGGATGGGCGGCTGACACCCCCACGCAATCGGATCCCGCGCGGACCTCGCGGCGCTGCGCGCAGGCAGTGACGGCGGGTATGCTCCGCGGCCATGCGGGCAGCCCTGTATCGATCGGACGGACACTTCGCGGTCGGCGATCGGACCCTCGTCGAACCCGCGACCGGTCAGGTGCGCGTGAAGATCGAAGCGTGCGGGATCTGCGGCAGCGATCTGCACTCGCTGCACGCTGGCTTCATCCGGCCCGGGCAGACACCCGGTCACGAGATGGCGGGACGGATCGATGCCCTGGGGCCCGGCGTCCAGGGGTTGACGGTCGGCCAACGTGTCGCCGTCGAACCCCTCGAGAGCTGCGGCCAGTGTCGTGCCTGTCGCGCGGGCATGGACTCGATCTGTCGCGAGATGCGCGTCTACGGCATCCACGTCGCCGGAGGACTGGCGGAGCAGATCGTGATCCCGGCCTGGCGTGCCCACCCGCTCGCCGCCGGCCTCGATCCCGCGGTCGCCGCCCTCACGGAGCCCGTCGCCGTGGCGGTCCACGGCCTCGCCCGGGGTGGCTTCGAGAAGGATCAGCGCGTGCTCGTCCTGGGGGCCGGCGCCGTCGGATTGATCACGCTGGTGACGGCGCAGAGTCTCGGAGCCCGCGAGGTGTGGATCACGGCACGGCACGCCCATCAGGCGGATCGAGCCCGCGCGCTCGGCGCCACGCGTGTGATCGACGAGCGCGACGCGACGGCCAGCGCCCTGGACCGTCTCGGGCGGGAGACGGACATCGATCTCGCGGTCGAGACCGTCGGCGGGAGCGCGGACACGCTGACGACCGCCGCAGCAGCGGTTCGACCCGGCGGCAGCATCAGCGTCCTCGGGATGTTCCTGCAGTCCCCCGCGCTGTCGCCGTTCGCCCTGCTCCTCAAGGAAGTGAACCTGTGCTGGTCGAACTGCTACCACCGCGCGCCCGGTCAGACGCCCGATTTCCGCGTGGCCGCGAACGTGGTCGATGCCGAACGCGAACGCCTCGCCAGCCTGATCACCCACCGCGTGTCGCTCGCCGACGTCGACGCTGCATTCGCGAGTGCCTCCGACAAGCGCAGCGGTGCCGTCAAGGTGAGCGTGCTGATCGAGTGACGCCGTCCGCACCTGGCGCTCAGTCGAATGCGAGCACCAGCACGTCGTAGAGCGCATGGGTCCAGGCCGCGACCCCGAAGCCGCGGTACAGATAGATCAACCCGAAGATCGCACCGGCCAGGCTCCGGTAGACGAACGCCACCGCGGTGAAGGGTTCGCCGGCGCCGCCCATGTGGTGGACCGCCGCGAACGCGACGGATGATAGAACCAGGGCGAGCAGCATGCCCCCGATCCGACCGAGCGGAATCGTCGGCAGCTCGAAGACGCGTCTCAACAGCACGAGCAACCCGGCGCGAAACACCAGCTCCTCGTGGAGGCCCGCGCCCGCCGAGATCACAGCGATGTCGAACGGGCCCGCAGCGGACAGCGCGAGGATCGGCAGGACGCGGCCCAGGCGGCTGATCAGTCCCTGGATCAGCGCCCCCATCAGCGACGCATAGGCGGCGGACTCGAAGAGCATCGGCAGGAACAATCGCGCGTGCGCGGTGCGCCGGCCGCGCAGCCACAGCAGCAGTCCGACGTAGGCGGCCGACGCGCTCGCGAGAAGCATCAGATAGATGCCGAGATCCGAGTCGCAGAGGCGGATCAGCGCGGACGTGACGAAGTCCGCACCGTTGCGGCCGCGCGCGCCGGACACGATCCCGACCTGATAGACGAGAAACAGCGGGAACACGAACAACGCACTGGTGAACGCGTCCTGGCGTCCGCCGAAGTGTCGGCGGAACACGGCGCCGAGACCGGGACCGCTGGCGGCCCGGCTCATCGCGCGATCCGGTCCGCGGCGCACGCGACTGCCAGGCTCGCGCACTCTCTGCTGCGGGCGTCCGCGACGATCCGGATCGGCTTCGCCTGGCTCGGCCCCATCTGCCGATCAACCACCGCCGAGGGCATCATGTGAGCCATGGTGGCCGAGAGCCGCCAGAGCGACCAGAGCGCAGTCGACCGCGCGGGCAGCGATGCGTGGCGCATCGGGCAGCGATCGTCGCTCCGATTGCGGGCCCACCGGGGCTGGGCTATTCGCACTCGACATCATTGCTAGAGGGTGTTCGCCCCGTTCGACCCAGCGTGGGTCGGGAGGGGCGGCGGTTCCGGGGCGGGCGCTCCGGAACTGCGGGAAGCCGGTGCGAATCCGGCGCGAGCCCGTCGCTGTAACCGGGGACGAGCTGCGAACCATGCCACTGGCGGAAATCCCGATCGGCTGATCGCCGATCCACGGATGGACGCTGGGAAGGCTCGCAGAATCGGTTGATCCGGGAGCCAGAAGACCGGCCCTCGAGTGGCTTTACGACTCTCCGGTGCAGAGAGGCTAGAGCGAGGACACCATGGATCCCGCTTCCCGCCGTTCCATCCGCGTGCGCGCGAGTGATCCGACTCGACGGCCATCGTCCCCGCCCTGCTTCCTCGTCTGCTCGAAGATGTTCGCGAGCTGCGTCCATCTGGCATAGCCGGGCCAGTTTGCTGGCCTCGCTCTGCCGAGCCGCGTCCGGTCGCGACGCGAGAGGAAGTCCTGGACATGGAACGAACGAGCCGAACCACGGGCTCGGCGATCGCCGTTGCGATCGCCCGCCCGATCCTGCTGCTGATCACCCTGATCGTCCCCATCGTCGCTCTGCCCTTCGTCGCCCGTGAGGCCAGTGCCGCGCACGACGTCTCCGAGATGCTCGCGTGGGCGAGCTACGTCGACGACCTCGAACGCGGCCCCGCCGACCTCGCGCAGCCGATGTTCGGCCTCGCCTCGTACGGAACACCGGGCAATGTCGTCGGTCCCACGTCGACGAACCCCAACCTCGTGCTGAGTCTCGGCGATGGCGGCTGGATCACCCTGGGCTTCGACGAGAGCATCGGCGACGGTCCGGGCGACGACTTCGCGATCTTTGAGAACGGCTTCTTCGATGACGTCACCGGCGGCTTCTTCGGTGAACTCGCCTTCGTGGAGGTCTCGACCAACGGTCTCGACTTCGCGCGCTTCGCCACCACGACCTGGAACGACCAGCCGCTCGGCTCGTTCGGCCAGATCGATCCCCTCGACTACGAGGGATTCGCGGGGGTCGACCCGGTCGGGACCGGAACGGGCTTCGATCTGGCGGAGTTGATCGGCCACCCTCTCGAACAGCTCGGCCTGCTCGACCTGCAGGACATCGCATTCGTGCGACTCGTCGACGTGATCGGCAATGGTTCGACGACCGACAGCGATCAGAATCCGGTCCATGACCCGTATCCCACGCCCTTCGCGAGCGGTGGTTTCGATCTCGATGGCGTCGGGGTGCGCAACGTTCCCGAGCCGGCTGGCGACGCGATGATGATCTGCGGTCTGCCGGGTCTCGCACTGCTGGCCCGGCGGCGACAGCGGTCGCGGCGAGGCGCGAGGTGGATGGGCGTCCTGTGCGCGATCTTGCTCGCAGGCTGGGCTCCGGCCGGCACCGCACAGGCCAGCTACGTGGTCGATTTCGAAGATCTCGGACTCGCGCCCGGGAGCTTCTGGAATGGCTCGGATCTCTCGGGCGGCTTCACGAGCGGACCGGTTTTCTTCGAGAACGTGAACATCCCGGCGTGGTTCTACTGGTACGGCTTCGCAGCCTCGACCACCACCGACACGACGACCCCGGGTTTCACGAACCAGTACTCGGCGATCCCGGGGTCGGGGGTCGCGAGCAGTTCGACCTATGGCGTGTTCTTCGACGACTCGTTCGATGATCCACGCATCGTGCTGCCCACCGTCGACGTGGTCGACGGCTTCCATGTGACGAACACCACCTACGCCTACCTGTCGATGCGCGACGGCGACGGCTTCGCGAAGCAGTTCGGCGGCGTGACCGGCGACGATCCCGATTGGTTCACGCTGACGATCCGTGGCTACGACGCGCTGGGCTCGCTCACGGGCAGTGTCGATTTCGATCTGGCCGACTACCGCTTCGCGGACGCAGGGCTCGACTACATCATCGGGGATTGGACCTGGGTCGATCTGTCGTCGCTCGGATCCGTGAAGGAGTTGGGCTTCGCGCTGTCGTCGAGCGATTCGGCCGGTGGCTTCATCAACACCCCCGGCTACTTCGCGATCGACGGACTGCAGGTCGTGCCCGAACCGGGCACGGCGGTCCTGTTCGGCGTCGGACTCGCCGCTCTCGCGGCGCGCCGGCGGAGCTGAAGCCGGCGGACGGGACATGTCCCACCGCCTCGACGAGGCAATCCGCCGGAGAACGCGGGGCGCGTGGCGAGCCTGCGTGCTCAGCCTGTTCTGCGGGGCCGGTGTGGCGTTCGGCGATTCGCCGACCGCCACACCGACCCCCGCAGCGGCAGGAGCCGGTGCGGAGACCGTCGAACCCGGTGCGATCGAGGACGAGATGCGGGTGACCGGAGTGCGGACGCGTCGGATCGTCGAACGACCGAGCGCGTTCGTCTCGGTGATCGAAACCGACGACTACGTGGCCGAACAGAAGGACGTCGCCGAGGTCCTCGGCGAGCAGGTCGGTGTGCAGGTGCGCCGATTCGGCGGGCCGGGCGAGCCCGCCGAGGTTTCGATCCGCGGTTCGACGGGCTCGCAGGTCGTCATCAAGCTCGACGGTGTGCGCATCAACAGCGCACTCAGCGGGAGCACGGACGTGTCGCAGCTGTGCCTCGGTCTGCTCGAGAGCGCCGAGATCACGCGCGGCGGAGACCCGCTCGGCTCCGGCGAGGGCGCGATCGGTGGATCGGTCGACCTGCGCACCCGGCGACCGGGTGCGGTGCCGATCAATCGGATCGAAGTCAGCGGCGGGGCATTCGGAACCTGGGAGACGACCCTGCTGCGAAGCGCTCGCGCCGGCCCGCTCGAGTACGGGATCGGCTACTGCGGATTCGGGACCGATGGCGACTACACGTTCGCCCGCCCCGACATCGAGGTCTCGACGCGCCCGCCGACGACCCGCCCGCCGATCGAACGGATCAACAACGAGTCGATCCGGCACGCGGGCAACGTGCTGCTCGGTGCAGACACCGGCGAGGTCGGCCATCTCGTCTTCAGCGACTTCGTCACCTACTCGAAGCGCGGTGAGCCCGGGCTCGACTCGGGCGACGATCCGCTCGGTGGACAGAACCCCTACGCATCGTCCGAAGGCGTGCAGAACCTCGCCCGCTTCGAGTGGAGCGCCGACAGCCTCGGCTGGGCGGGCGACCAGTTCGAGGCGAGCCTCCACCACCGGTATCAACGACTCGATTTCGAGGATCCCGGCGTTTCGGCCAACGACGAGCCCGTGTCGTCCCTCACCCAGACGCACACGTTCGGCCTGGATGTGGACGACGTCTGGTCGTTCGACGCCCTCGCGGCGGATCACGACCTCGGTCTGCTCGTCAGCGCGCGCCGCGATGCGGTCTACGCCGATGAGTCCGGCGATCGGGGACGCACGAACGTCGGCGTGGCGCTTCGCAACGATGCGAACTGGCTGGACGACCGCGTCACGCTGGCCCCCGGTGTGCGCTTCGAATGGATCCAGGATCTGGGCGCGTACTGGTTGCCCGCCGTCGGCGTCGTGTTGACTCCCCTGCCCTGGCTCCGCATCAAGGCCAACTGGCAGGAGTCGCTGCGGGCGCCGGGCTTCGACGAGCTCTATCTGCCCGACAAGGGATTCATCCGCGGCAACCCGGACCTGCTGCCCGAGCAGGCCCGCAATTCGGACGTGGGTGTCGTGCTCCAGCTCGCCGAACTCGGCCCCTTGCGCGATCTCAGCTTCGAAGGCGGTGTGTTCCAGCAGGACATCGACGAGTCGATCGTCTGGGTTCCGATCAGTCCGCGTACCGTCGAACCGAACAACACCGGACCGGCGCGGGTGCGGGGCTTCGAGCTCGCGTTCGAAGTCGCGCTCACACGCTTCCTGCGACTGACCGCGAATCACACCGGGCTGCAGAGCGAGAGTCTCACGACGGGGCGTCCGTTGCCCGGTCGCGCGGACAGCGAGAGTCTCGTGCGTCTCGAGATCGGCGAGCGCGGACGCTGGAAGACCGTCGGCGAGATGCATCGCACCGGAGAGATCCCGGTCTCGCCGAGCGGGGCGATCTTGTTGCCGTCGCGCATCGTCTGGTCCGCGTCGGCGGCCATCAACCTGGCCGGATTCGATGCGCTGCACATGCCCGGGCGGCTCCGCGAGTTCTGGATCTATCTGACGCTCAGCAACATCAGCGACGTGGCGGTACGCGACGGCTTGTTCTTCCCGCAGCCCGGCCGCAGCGGATTCATCGGAACGGAGATCGAATGGTGAACGGCACCGCACCCGACCGGACCACACGCGCACGTCGCAGCATTCCGCTGTGGCTCGGCCTGCTCGTCCCGCTGGTGCTCGGCAGCGTGTGCGAGGGGACGGGGTCGAATCGCCCGGGCGCGATCACCCAGAGCCCGGTCGATCCGCGCTGCACGCCGATCGGCGGTCCGTTTCCTTCGGGCTTCGATCTGCTGCCCGGCGCGAGCGATCGCGCCGTGGCGATGCGGTTCATTCCGGCGGGTCTGCTGCGCTTCGACGTGTCCACCTCACCGCCCGCTCCCGACAACACAGGCCCGGTGCTCGGGATTCCCGCCGACAGCGACGGGGATGGTCTCGACGATGCAGTCGCGTTCCGGCTGGCTGGATTCTGCCCGAGCTTGAATCCCAACTGCCTCACCTGGCCGAAGGTCGGTTCCGTCCACGCGGCGTTTCGCGACGTCGTGCTCGTGACGGCCAGCGGCTACGAGGAGGTGCTGTTCCTGCGCACCGACAGCGGCGCGCTGCTCCCGATCGACGTGACGAATCCCGCGGACGGCGGCACACACCGCGCGGCCGATCATCCGCTCCTGCCGCCAGCCGGGACCTCTGCGCTGCGCACGGCGGTCTCGACCCTGACGTGCGTATATCCGCCGACGCCGATCGACTCGTCGGGAGCCGTCATGGTTCCGGCTCCGCAGTGCGACGCGACGCGAACCGGATTCGTGACCCGCTTCACGGCCGCGACCGCGGTGGTCGGTGATCTCCTGTTCGTCGCCACATCGAATCTCTTCTCGTCGTCCCGGGCGATCTTCCATCCCGGCACACTGCTGATCTATCGCCTCGAGTTCGACGGCGCCGGACGACCGATCGGTGTCCGGCCCGATGTCGACACGCCTGTCGTGTTCACGACGGCCTTCAATCCGACGGGAGTCACCGCCCACCGGACGCCCGGGGGCCGCGATCTGATCCTCGTGACGCAGACCGGCGCGATCGACTCTGGCGGCACACTGCTCGGCGACAGCGCCGTGGACGTGATCGACGTCGCCTCGCTGCGCGTGGTCGCGACGCTGCCGCTCGGTCTCGCCGGCGCGGCCTTCGGCGAACTGGCGATCGATCCCGGCGGGCACGTGGCGCTGATCGGGGCCGAGAGTCGTCGCAGCCTGTATGCGTTCGATCTGGCTGCTCTCGATGATCCGGCCCTGTATGCGCCGCGCGCGGCGCCGGTGACGCTCGACGGCCGCACGCCGGGCTTCGCGGATGCGCGCATCTTCGATGCGTCGATTCCGTTCGAGCTTTCGCGACGCCCCGATGGACCGCCGGATGGCCTCTGCGCGCCCCGCACCAACGTGGCGCTGAACCACGATGGCTCGCTCGCCTATGCGACCGACTGGTGCGACGGATCGATCTCGGTCATCTCGCTCGACTGGTCGCTGCCCCTCGAACGTCCGATCTCGCGCAGTCGCTTCGCGCTGGCCCGTCGCCTCGACTTGTTCGCGCCGAAGACCCCGTCGAACTTCGGGCTCGCCGCTGCTCCGAGCCTGCCGAAGACGCGAGCCGGTGTTCCCGGTCGCGACTTCGACGGGCCGGATCTGTTCTTCCTCGTCAACGAGCCGGAGGGCCAGCTATGCGCGGCACGCGTCGAATTCTGAGTTTCGGCCTCGGCGGGCTCGTGATGCTGCTGATCGCGCGCCAGCTGGAGCTTGCGTCGGATGCCGGCCCGGGCGAGTCTGCGCGTGCTCGCGCGCGCGGCCCGGCGAACACGCAGTCGAGCGGCGCGCGACCGGAAGATCGAGCGCGCCCGCGCGTGGCTCGGATCGAGCCGGTGTCACGCGAGTTCGTCGCGTCCGACGAACGGGCAACGGTGGATCCGGGCTTCGACGACCCGCTGCGGTCGCGAACCGACCGCAGCGACGCTCGCGCGGATCCAAAACGGCGTCGCACTCGCCCAGAAGCGTCGTCGTCCTGGCCCGTCCTCGATCCGCCGGTCGTCAGCGCAGATCGACTCACCGCGCACATCGAGGGCGTCGACCCGATCGGAGCTCGAGCGGTTCTGCTGTGGCAACGCGGGCCCGACGGCGCCATGCTGCTCGAGCAGACGCGTTCCGACCACGACGGCCGCTTCGAATTCGGCGAACTGCCGGTGCCGAACGGCGACTACGCGCTCGTCGTCACCAGCCAACGCGGCGATCCGCTCTCGGCTTCGCCGACCCGGGCGACGAGAAGCGATCTGCCACCGCCCGGTGTCTCTTCGATGATCGACGCCGACGTGGTGCAGGTCGAGCTGCATCCAGCGGTGCTCGACGGTGAACTGCTGGTGATCGATGACGACGGCAGCGTCTGGCAACGGGTCGAAGTGACGCGCTCGCCCCTGCTCGTCGAGATCGCCGCAGATCGGCTCGCGGGCGACCACTCGGTCGTGCACAGGCTTCCAGACGGCCGACAATCGCGCAGCCGCTCGATCCACCTGGCCGCACCCCTGCCCGATCGGTTCGCCGGGACGCCCTAGCGGTCAGGCTTCGACCGGCCTCGCGACGTGGAAGCACACGAGCGACGCCGCCACCGCGACGTTCAGCGACTCGACTCCTCCCTGCATCGGGATCTTGACGCAGCGATCGAGGCTCGTGCGCACATCCGGCGACAATCCGGCCGTCTCGCTGCCGACGATGTACACCGCGCGGTGCGGAGGCTCGAGATCGGCGAGGTTCTCCGCCGCTTCCCCGTCGAGCCCGACGAGATCGAAGCCGGCTCCCTGGAGTGCCAGCAGTCCGTGGATCAGCTCATCGCAGCGCAGGATCGGACAACGAAGCACCGTACCCGCCGACGATTTGACGACCAGGCCGTTGATCCAGGGCGTACCCGCCATAGGCCAGAGCACCGCGTCCATGCCGGTCGCGACCGCGGATCGCACGATCATGCCCACATTCTGCGAATTGGTGATTCCATCGAGTGCGAGGACGCGACTCGGCTTCCTGGCGAGGGCGCCCTTCCGGCTCTCGACGAAACCCTCGACGTCCATCAGTCGCAGCAATCGGATCCGTGCGGCCACACCCTGATCGTGGCGCGGCTCTCCGGTCAGCGCGGAGACCGCGTCCGCAGAAACCATCTCGACCTCCGCGTTCGCTTCGCGGGCGAGGCCGACGAACTCGCTGCGCAGATCGCGCGGCAGCTTGCGCGATAGGTGGACCGACATCACTTCGACTTCGCGGGTGGACAGCGCCTCGTGGACGGCGCGACGACCGAACACGATCAACTCGGATCCGCCGCGGCCCCGCTCCGCGAACGGCCGGCTGTCTGTCGGTCCTCGGGCCATGCGTCGGGACCCCTCCGGTAGACGGCCGAGAGTAGCCCCGGAGTGGCCCCGCGCCTGACACGCAGTACCCCCCAGCAGCCTCGACGCGTGCATGCCACCTGGCGCCCGGTGTGCGAAGCTGAATCTTCGAAATGGTCGCGATGACCGCTCGGGACGGCGTGCCGAAGGCCCGCCCGACAAACCCTCTTCCGGAGATCTCCCGCATGTCAGCTCTCAAACTCGGTCTGCAACTCGGCTACTGGGGCGCGTCCCCGCACCCGAATCTGCTCGAACTGGCCAAGGAGGCCGAGAGTCTCGGCTACGACTCCGTGTATACCGCCGAGGCGTGGGGTTCCGATGCGTTCACGCCGCTCGCCTACATCGCCGGCCACACCAGCAGGATCAAGCTCGGCACGGCGGTCGTGCAGCTGTCGGCCCGCACGCCCGCCGCGACCGCGATGGCGACGCTGACGCTCGACCATCTGTCGAAGGGACGCGTCATCCTGGGTCTCGGCGTTTCGGGTCCGCAGGTCGTCGAGGGCTGGTACGGACAGCCGTTCAGCAAGCCCCTCGCTCGCACCCGCGAATACATCGACATCATCCGGCAGGTGCTGCGCCGGGAGGCTCCGGTCACGAACGCGGGTCCCCACTATCCGCTGCCCTATCGCGGCGAGGGTGCTTGGGGGCTCGGCAAGCCGCTGCGCTCGATCACCCATCCGCTGCGTGCCGACGTGCCGATCTTCATGGGCGCCGAGGGTCCGAAGAACGTGGCGCTGGCGGCGGAGATCGCCGACGGATGGCTGCCCCTCTATTACTCGCCGTTCCGGCAGGAGGTCTATGCCGATTCGCTGAAGAACAAGAAGAAGGGTTTCGAGATCACGCAGTTCGTCTTCTGCAACGTCAGTGACGATCTGCAGGCGGCACTCATGCCCGTCAAGGCGATGCTCGGCTTCTACATCGGTGGCATGGGGGCGAAGAAGCACAACTTCCACACCGAGCTGATGGCACGGATGGGATTCGAGGCCGAGGCCCACAAGATCCAGGATCTGTTCATGGCCGGGAAGCGCGCCGAGGCGATCGCGGCCGTCCCGGACCAGTTCGCCGACGAGATCTCGCTCTGCGGCCCGCTCGATCGGATTCGCGATCGACTGGCAGCCTGGCGCGAGACGCCTGTCACGACGCTGCTGGTCGCGAACCAGGACGTGGCCACGATGCGAACCATGGCCGAACTCGTGTTGTCGTAGTTGCGGAAGTAGTTGCGGAGGCAGTTGCAGAGGTAGTTCCGCATCCACGCGTCGGAGGTTCCGAGTGTCCGAGGTCCACGAGGCTCCACAGCATCCGTCCATGCCGAATGGCCTGAGTCTGGGCGCACCGTTCGGCATCGCGCTGCGGCTCCACTGGAGCTTCGTCCTGCTCGGTGGTTGGCTCATCTTCTCCGAGTTCCAGCGATCGGGCTCGATCGCAGTCGTGGCCCACATGATCGTGATTGCGACGGTGATCTTCGGTTCGGTCGCATTGCATGAATACGGCCATGCTCTGACGGCGCGTCACTACGGCATCCGGACCCGCGAGATCGTGCTGCTGCCGATCGGCGGCATCGCGCAACTCGAGCGCTCGCCCGCCAACCCGCGGCAGGAACTCTGGATCTCGCTCGCCGGGCCGGCGGTGAACGTCGTTCTCGCGGCGCTCGCCCTGCTCGCCGCGATCCAGTTCGACGCCGGACCGGACGCCCTCGACCAGGGGCTCGGGGGTTCGCTGTGGGGAGTGGCGTTCAACGTCAACCTCTTCATGGGCCTGTTCAACTTGATTCCGGCGATGCCCATGGATGGCGGTCGCGTGCTGCGTGCGATGCTTTCGCTGCGCATGCCCGCACTGCGCGCCACGCGCATCGCCACGGGAGTCGCCCAGGTGCTGGCGGGAGCCATGATGGCCTACGGCGCCGTCGGTGGGAGACTGACGCTGGCCGTGATCGGGGGGTTCGTGTGGATCGCCGCGCGGTCGGAACTGCGCCGCAGCGAGTTCGAGGCCGCGCTGATCGAGCGCGCGCGTCACATGGGGGCACGGCCGTTCGATGCAGCGGCTGCCTGGGTCGACGCCGAGGGGAGGCCGCTGGATCCTTCGGACTCCGATCCCGACATCCGGGTCGTCGGCTCGGGCTCGACGCGACGTCGCTGAAACAAGAAAGACCCCGACGAATCGGAGTCTTCTTGTGGGTCTACTTGCGGGTCTACTCGCCGTTCTATTTGCTGTTCTATTTACGCGGATGGATCCAGCTGATCAGACCGCTCGGACGTTCTGGGCCTCAGGGCCCTTCTGACCCTGGGCAGCGTCGTACTCGACTGCCTGACCGTCCTGCAGGTTCCGGTAGCCATCTCCGAGGATGTTCGAGAAGTGGACGAAAAGGTCCTTTCCTCCATCGTCGGGTGTGATGAATCCGTAGCCCTTCTGCTCACTGAACCACTTGACTGTGCCCCTGGCCAATCTCTTTCTCCATTGAACATGAATATCTGAACACGCACATCGAACTCGATCGACATCCCGCGATGTATTCGAGCCCAGCGCAGGCGCCCATCCTACATCAAACACCCTCGCGCACGGGAAAAAAGCTCCCCCACCGAGGATGCCGTCAAGTCTCGGGACCGACCGGTCGCATCCACCCTATGGGGGCCTCCTGAGGGCTCCCCAGGGTGCGCGGAGGGCATCCGGCTCTGCGCCGGATGAATGGCGCGCCCCGCATCCGGGACCGGATCACGGGGGCAGGCGAACGAGCCATGGGCATCACGACCCGTCGGGAGGATCGATCGGGACGGATCCCGCGGCGGATGCTCGCATGCCTGGTGTTCGCGGTGCTTCGTGCTCTGCATCCGGAGGCGACGTACGCGGACGCCATGCCCACGAAAGTCGCGTCCGCGGCCGGCTCGCGTGTCGCCCGCGACCCGGACGTCGGTCTCGAATCGATCCTCGAGCGTCGCTTCCTGCGCGTCCTGACTCTGCGACCACCGGCCGGCGACTCCGCGGGAACTCGCAGCGGCAGCATGTCTGGATACCAGGTGGTGCGCGCCTTCACCGACTTTCTGAACGCGAAGTACCCGGCCGGCGAGTACGAGCTGCCGATCGCCTACGTGTTGATTCGCGTCGACCCTGCGAATCTGATCCCGAGCCTGCAGGCCGGCACCGGCGACCTGATCGCCGCGCCTCCGGGCGTCGGAACCGATCGTCACGCAAGCAGCGAGCCCGGCGTCCTTCATCGTGCGTCCGACGATGTGATCGTCGGGCATGCCAGGGCGCCGGTGATCGCCTCCGTCGATGACCTCTCCGGGCGCCCGGTTGCCGTGCGTCAGAGCAGCGTCCACCACGCGATTCTCACGAGCCTCGCTGAGCGGCTCGTTCGCGAGGGCAAGCTTCCCGTGCGCATCACGGCGCTCGATCCGGACTTCGAACCCGACGACATCGTCGCGCTCGTCGCTGCGGGCCACTTCCAGTACACGCTGACCGATTCACGGATCGCGCGCGCGGCAGCCGCGATTTCACCGTCTCTCCGGATCACCGAGGATCTGCCGCTGCACGAGTCGGGTGAACTCGTCTGGACGACCCTGCCCTCGACACCGGGTCTCGCGGCCGATCTCAGCGATTTCCTCGACGAGTACCGGCACGGCAGCCTGCCGTCCGGAATCGGAGTCCGTCGCAGCTTCGATCACGTCGGAACTGGCCGGACTCGTCTCGCCCCCGCGACGAGCGCGCCACTTTCGCGCTACGACGCCCACTTCAAGCGCTTCGCCGATCGCTATGGATTCGACTGGCGGCTGCTCGCTTCGATCGCCTGTCAGGAATCGCGCTTCCGGCAGTCGGTGACGAATCGCTGGGGGGCGACGGGGCTGTTCCAGGTCAAACCCAAGACCGCACGGGAGCCGTACATCGGCATTCGCGAGATCGCGGGCAGCGGAAACGCAGCCAACAATGTCCACGCCGGCGTGCGGTACCTGAACTGGATCAAGGAGCGCTACTTCGATCCGGTGGAGGAAATGCGCGAGCGCGACCGGATCCGGATGGCGCTGGCCGCCTACAACGCGGGTCCACGAACGCTCCTCCGGGCCCAGCGTCTCGCGAATCAGATGGGACTCGACCCCAATCGCTGGTTCCGCAACGTCGAACTCGCCATGTTGGCCATGGACAAGCGGGAATCCGTGAACTACGTGAGGGAGATCAATCAGCGGCACCTCTCCTACGTGATGTTCGGGGTCGAGTGATCCTCGCCTGGCTGACGGGGCTGAAGGAGCGGCCCCGCTCCCACCCGCGACGTCAGCCGCCACGACTCGGATCCACGAGAGGAATCGCATGCGCGATCTGCCCGGCGGCGAACGAAGCTGGTGCGATCCCGAGGCGGTCGGAGTCGGGCGCCTTCCGGCTCGCAGTCCGCTGATCCCGTTTCCGGACGCCGAAGCCGCGCGCCGCCGGGATCGCGACGAATCACCCTGGTTCCTGTCGCTGTGCGGTGACTGGCGGTTCCGGCTGTGCGATCGGCCCGAGTCGACCCCTTCGGGCTTCGAAGCACCCGATCACGACGACGACGCATGGACAGCCGTCGCAGTGCCGGGGAACTGGACCCTCCAGGGCTTCGATCGCCCCCACTACACCAATATCCAGATGCCGTTCCCGGGCCTGCCGCCCGACGTCCCCGAGCAGAATCCGACCGGCCTGTATCGGCGTCGCTTCGCGTTGCCCGAGGGCTGGCAGGGGCGGCGCGTCGTCGTGCACTTCGGTGGCGCCGAGAGCGTGTTGTACGTCTGGCTGAACGGTCACGCAGTCGGGATGTCCAAGGATTCGCGACTGGCAGCGGAGTTCGACGTCACCGCCCATCTCGTCGCTGGCGAGAACACGCTGGTCGCAATGGTGGTGCGCTGGTCGGACGCGACCTACATCGAGGACCAGGATCACTGGTTCATGGCCGGCCTCCACCGTGAGGTCTTCCTCTACTCCACCGATCGCTGTCACATCGCAGACCTGCGGGTGCGTGCCTCCCTCGACGACGATCTCCGGGACGGCCGGCTCGAGGTGCGGACGGAGATCGGCTTCGCGGGCGCACCGGTGCCTGGGCTCGTCGTGCGGGTCGACCTCTACGACCCGAAGGGCGGTCGGGTGTTCCGCCGCGCGCGCGAATCGGGCGTCGCGATGGCGGGCAACCCCTATCTCTTCCAGGGCAACTTCGCGGACGTCGTCGAGACCCTCCACGCGCCGCATGCCTGGTCATCCGAAAAGCCCGCCCTCTACCGGATCGTCGTCAGTCTGATCGACGCCGACGGACGCTGCATCGAGTCGGTCTCGTGCCGGATCGGCTTCCGCAACGTGGTGGTGCGTGGACGCGAACTGCTGATCAACGGCCGCCCCGTGCTGATCAAGGGCGTCAATCGGCACGACTTCCACGAGGAGCGGGGCAAGGCGCTGACCCGCGAGGATCTCCGTGCGGACGTCGCGCAGTTCAAGCGGTTCAACTTCAACGCCGTGCGCACCGCCCACTATCCCAACGACCCGCACTTCTATGACCTGTGCGACGAGTACGGGGTGTACGTGGTCGACGAGGCGGACATCGAGGCCCACGCGTTCCTCGCGCGGATCAGCCACGATCCCCGCTATACCCGCGCCTTCGTCGACCGCGGCATGCGGATGGTTGTCCGCGACAAGAATCATCCGTCGATCATCCTCTGGTCGCTCGGCAACGAGAGCGGCTACGGGCCCAATCACGATGCGATGGCGGGCTGGATCCGCAGCTACGACCCCACGCGGCCGCTCCACTACGAGGGCGCGTTGCGCTTCCGGCTCGATTCACCCGGCCCGGCGACCGACATCGTCTGTCCGATGTATCCGACCATCGATGCGATCGTCGCGTGGGCGAAGTCGCGACGAGGCGAACACCCGCTCATCATGTGCGAGTACTCGCACGCGATGGGGAACAGCTGCGGCAGCCTGGCCGACTATTGGCGCGCGATCCGCAAGCATCCGGGCCTGCAGGGTGGATTCATCTGGGACTGGAAGGATCAGGGTCTGCGGCGGATCGATGCATCGGGACGGGCCTGGTGGGCGTACGGAGGCGACTTCGGCGACACGCCGAACGACGCGAACTTCTGCTGCAACGGACTGCTGGCACCGGACGGCACTCCGCACCCCGCACTGTTCGAGTGGAAGAAGCTCGCGCAATCCTTTCGCGTCGTCGGACGCGATCTGCGCAGGGGTCGGATCCGCATCCACAACGATCAGGACTTCTCCGACATGTCGGGGATCGACATCCGTTGGGAGCTGGCGGTGGACGGCCACGTCGTACAGCGCGGCCGGTTGGCGCGGCCGGAGATCGACCCGGGCGGAGCGGGCAACGTCCAACTGCCGATCCGTCGCCCGTCGCTGCTGCCGGGACAGGAATGCCACCTGACACTGCGGTTCCTGACCGTCCGGGCTTCGGTCTGGGCGGCGAAGGGACATGAACTGGCGTGGGTCCAGCTGGCAATCCCCTGGAAGCCCGATGCCGCTTCGAACGCGATGCGACGCAGGACCGGTGCGAAGCATTCTGCGCTGGTCGTCGAGCAGGACGAAGCGCGGGCCGTCGTCGCGGGCGATGAGTTCCGTCTGGAGGTCGATCGGACTCGCGGGCTCGTCGACTCGTTCCGCTGGCGCGAACACGAGTTGCTCGTCTCGGGCCCGCAGCTCGACGTGTTCCGCGCACCGACCGACAACGACGGCGTCAAAGCCTGGCCCGTGCCCGCGAGCCGAGCGCTCGGCCGCTGGCTCGCCTGGGGGCTCGACGAGATCTCGCCCGCACCGATCTCGACAGTCGTGCGGCGCCAGCGCGATGGCGGCGTCCGGATCGACATGGAACACCGCCTCGTCGCGCGCGCGGAGGACGACGAAGCCGTGACCGATCGTACGATCGAGCATCGGCAGATCCTGCTCATCGACCCGACGGGACGTCTGCGCGCCCGCAACGAGATGGTCGTCGGGGACGTGCTCGACGACCTGCCGCGCCTGGGCGTCTCGCTCGTCCTCGAATCCGGTTTTTCCGGAGTCGAGTGGTTCGGACGCGGGCCCCACGAGAGCTATCTCGATCGCAAGGAGAGTGCAGCGCTCGGCCGCTTCGCCGGGACGATCAGCGAACAACACCACGATTACGTGGTCCCCCAGGAGAACGGAAACAAGACCGACGTCCGCTGGCTCGCGCTCTGCCGCGACGATGCCGTAGGCCTGTTGTTCGTGGCGCGAAAACCGATCGAGTGCTCGGTCTCGCATCTGACCGCCCACGATCTGTATGCCGCGCGACACATCAACGAACTCGAACCTCGCGCCGAGACCTTCGTCCATCTCGACGTCGCACAGCGGGGCCTGGGCACGGCGAGTTGTGGCCCCGACACACTGCCCGCCTACCGGCTGAAGCCGGGCCGCCATCGGTTCGATGTCTGGCTGGCCCCCTTCGAACCTGCCGGCGTGGACCCGGGCAAGCTGGCCGCGCTGATCCGGGCGGAGGCTTGATCGGGCCGAGCCCCTGTCCGACCCGAGATCAGCGAGCGTCGATCAGGTCAGCGCATCGGTCGAACCGGGCCGACGGATCACTGGCACAGCCTCGGGGCCGTTGCTTGGGGTCCGGGGAGTTGGACACACGACCCCTCGCAGCAGCTCACACCCTGTTCGAAGAAGTCAGAGAATCCACTCGCGTTGGAGCACGACCCGCCGAGCGGGAAGCAGTTTTCCGTGTCGTCACAGCCGCCGAGCGCGCTGAGCGAGAACAGCAGCATCGTCAGCCAGAGCCCCGTGATCCCGATGCGCGGGCGTGAGCGTCCAGCGAGTTGTTCCTGCATCCGATTCGCTCCGATCATCTGGTCGCCTTGCCTCCGGTCGTCGACTGGTCGCGCACGCTGCGGATCGGTCCAGGAGTGTGGCCCCGATTCGAACGATCGACTGGACCCGCAAGCCGATCCGGCCGCTTATACTACGCCGTCTCGAAGCCACTGCGAAGGTGCAATCTGCGCAAAGGATCGGGCGCGCAGAGGCTCGCCGGGCCCGCGGATCGAGGCGTGGACGGCACCCGGCCGCGGTGCGCTCCAGAGGAGGAACTTCGATGGTCGATCCGGCTCCGCGTTCGCGACCGCGCCGGCGACGCCTCGCCGAGGTCGCGACCGCACTGCTGATCGGTGCGGCGTCCGGATGGACGGCACACGAGTTCGCCACGGCGGAAGGCGATCCCTCCCCGTCGGCCCTGGACGGATCAACGGACCCGGCGGCCGCTCGACCGCAACACCTCGCGCCCGACTCGTCGGAATCGAGTCGGAACAGCTCCGGTCCGAACATCGAATCGACGGATTTCTGGGCCGCGACGGCGCTGGCCCTGGCCGCCCGATCCGGACGACTCGAATCCCTGCTCGACGAGATCGAAGCGCGCCAGATGGACCCGCGCACGGCGATCGAACAGGCCATCGCAGAATCCAGCGATCAGGATCTCGCGACGGTCGTCTCCGCGGTCACGCGCATCGGCGAGGACGAATTGCTCGCAGCAGGCGATCTCCGTCCGTTCGCATCCAGACTCGTCGACGTCGCACTCGATGGGCTGGCTGGCCCCTCGTCCGAACCCGAGCCGCCGCGTCGCGTCCTGTTCACCACGACCACCGGCGGATTCGATCCCGACAGCTCGACCCGAAACCAGTTTCCGACGGATCAAGGCCGGATCTTCGCGAGGATCGAACTCTCCGATCACGACGCGAACCGCGTGCTCGTGAAGTGGCTGAACGCCGACACCGGGCGGGTCCACAGTCTGCAGAGCATGGCGTACGACCCGCAGCAGCCACTCTGGTCGTTCCTCGCCCGGGACGCCGACTGGGACCGTGGACGCTACGAGGTCAGCTTCTATTCACAGGATGCGAAGATGACGCTGCTCGGCCGCGGGGAGTTCACGATCTTCTGAAGACGCTCCCGAGACCGTGCCGCTGACCGCTCGCAGGGCCGCCCGGTCAGTCGTTGAGCCGCCAGTCGTAGTCGAAATATCCGACCCGCGCCGTCGCACCGTTCTGGATCAGCCAGGGCCGATCCGACTCGGGCGCATGGCGGGTCACAACGGCCATCACGCCTCCCTGCGGCGCGAAGTCCTCGCCGAACCAATCGAAGATCGGGCTGATCCGCACCGAGCCCGCCGCCGGATCGATCGCGAGGCCCTTCTCCGGTCGCGCCAGCCAGGCGCGCATGTTGTCGGCGAGCTGCGCGTCGAGCCGATCGGCGGTGTACGGTTCGCGTCGGAGATCCGGGCACGACACCGACGCACACACGATGGCGCCGTGGATGCGCGGCTCGCCCAGCTTGCGCAGGATCTCGTGTTCGATCTCATCGAGCGTGTAGGCCCGACCCGCGAGCCGACCGGCCTGCTTCTTCCAGACCGGGCTGAAGAACGAACCGAGGTCGCGGATGCTCTCGACCGGCTGGTTCCGGACGATCAGGTCGATCGCGAAGATGTTGTAGACGTTGATCCAGAATGCGAGACGGGCCTCGCGATCCGCCAGCGCTGCGGGATCGACCGCCCCGAGCTCCGCGATCAGCGTCTGCCATGCGGGCTCACCGCGCAGCCCCGTGTAATCGACACGGGTCCCCACGGTCGAGTCCACGGACTCGGTGTAGCGATCGAGCATTCGCGCATAGCCGGTCACCCAGTCGGCCGAAGCGGCGGACGCTGCCGAAGCGGTGCCTGGCTGCGAGATCGTCGCCATCGCGACGAGCATCAGGGCATCCATCGCAATCCGCCACCGCCCCATCAGACGATTCCTGCCGGCTCGAACGCGATGCCGTGTCAACGCGGCGCCAGTGCCCGGATCGTCGCGCGCAGATCCGTGCTGTGCAGAACGGCGAGTGCCGGTGTGTCGACCCCGCTCTCGACATAGCGCTGGACGTGCTCGCGACAGGCGTCGGGCGAGCCGCTCACGATCAACGCGTCGACGACCTCTTCGGGGATCGCCTCGAGGGCCCCGGCGCGGTCCCCCTCCTGCCACTTCTTCCACATCTCGGCCAGCTGCTCGCCGCGACCGAGCCATTCGTGGAACGCCGCGTAGACCGGGACGTTCAGATAGGCGGCCACCGCACGTCGGCCGATCGCGAGCGCCATCGCGCGATCTTCGACCGGCAGGACGAAGATCCGCGCAACGATCTCCTTGCCCGGGCCGCCCGCATGGACGAATGGAGCCACCCGCTTCACGTCGTCTGCACTCAGCCAGTTGAGGATGGCACCGTCGGCTTCGCGACCCGCCAGCTTCAACATGCCCTGGCGGAGTGCGGCCACCAGGATCTTCGGCTGCTGCTCGAGCTTGACGCCGCTGCGGAATCCCTGGACGCTGAACGTCTCGAACTGCTCGCTGACCTTCTCGCCGGCCAGCGCACGCCGCAGGAAGCGCACCATGTCGCGGGTGCGTTGATACGGCTTCTCGAAGGGAATGCCGTTCCACTGTTCGACGATCACGTTGGACGATGTGCCGACCCCCATGACGAATCGGCCAGGTGCCGCATCGGCCAGGGACGCGACGCTCTGGGCCATCAAGGCCGGACCGCGCGTGAACGCGGGGATGATCGCGATGCCGAGCCTCGCCGTCGGCACCCAGGCGGCCGCCAGGGCGAGCGGCGTGAACCCGTCGTGGCCGTTCGCCTCGGAGGACCAGAAGTCCGTGTAGCCGAGGTCGACCATCTCCTCGAGACACTCGCGATGTCGGTGCAGCGGAATACCCGCGAGCGGGATCGTCATGCCGTATCGGGCCATCCATCACTCCTTCTCGGCGATCTTCGCCCACGAGTCCCGCAACGTGACCGTGCGATTGAAGACGAGACGCTCGCCGGCCGAATCGGGATCCACGCAGAAGTAGCCCATGCGCTCGAACTGGTACGCGGTCCCGGGCGCAGCTCCTTTCACGCCCGGCTCCAGTCGCGCGGAGGGAAGCACTTCGAGCGAGGCGGGATCGAGGTGGTCGAGGAAGCTCTTGCCCTCCTCCACGTCGGTCGGATCGAGCGTGTCGAACAGCGGCCCGTAGAGACGGACTTCGGCTTCGAGCGCGTGCGGGACGGACACCCAGTGCAGCGTCGCCTTCACCTTGCGTCCGTCCGGTGCATCCCCGCCGCGGGTCGCCGGATCGTAGGTGCAGCGCAGCTCCACGACTTCGCCCGCGGCATTCTTCACGACACCCACGCACGTCACGAGGTACGCGTAGCGCAGGCGGACTTCCCGACCCGGCCCGAGGCGGAAGAACTTCTTCGGCGGATCCTCCATGAAGTCTTCACGCTCGATCCAGATTTCGCGGGAGAAGGGAACGGAGCGCGTTCCCATGCTCGCGTCCTCGGGATTGTTGACTGCATCGAGCAGGTCGACCTCGCCCTCCGGAAAATTCTCGATCACGACCTTCAGCGGGCGCAGCACGCCCATCACCCGCGGAACACGGCGATTCAGATCCTGGCGGATCTCGTGTTCGAGCCGCGCGAGTTCGATCGTGTTGTCGCGCTTCGCGACTCCGATGCCCTCGCAGAAACTGCGGATCGAGGCGGGCGAGTAGCCCCGGCGCCGCAGCCCGGCGAGGGTCGGCATGCGGGGATCGTCCCAGCCCGTCACGTGTCCGCGCTCGACGAGCTGGCGGAGCATCCGCTTGCTCATCACCGTGTGCGAGAGATTGAGACGCGCGAACTCGATCTGCTGCGGGGCCGGCGAGATCCCGAGCTGTTCGATGAACCATTCGTACAGCGGTCTATGCCCCTGGAATTCGAGGGTGCAGACCGAATGCGTGATGCCCTCGATCGCGTCGGACTGGCCGTGGGCGAAGTCGTACATCGGATACACCGACCATTCGCTGCCGGTGCGGTGATGCGGTGTGCGCTGGATCCGGTACATGATCGGATCGCGCAGCGTGAGAACCGGCGACGCCATGTCGATCTTCGCGCGCAGCACGCGGCTCCCCTCCGCGAACTCGCCGTCCCGCATGCGCTGGAACAATGCGAGATTCTCTTCGACCGCACGCTCACGATACGGGCTCGGCCGGCCCGCCTCGGTCAGGGTTCCCTGGTTGGCGCGGATCTGCTCCGCGCTCTGATCATCGACGAAGGCCTTGCCCAGCTCGATCAGCCGGACCGCCATCTCGAACAGCTGGCCGAAGTAGTCCGACGCGAAGTAGAGCCGATCACCCCAGTCGTAGCCGAGCCAGCGCACATCCTCGACGATCGATTCGACGTACGCCGTCTCCTCGGTGCTGGGATTCGTATCGTCGAAGCGCAGATTGCAGGTGCCGCCGTGCTCCTGCGCGAGACCGAAATTCAGCACGATGCTCTTGGCGTGACCGATATGGAGCATGCCGTTCGGCTCGGGAGGAAATCGCGTGGCGACCTTGCCCCCCTGCTTGCCCGCCGCGATGTCCGCTTTGACGAGGTTTCGGATGAAATCCCTGGGTGATCTCGGATCGTCGGACGACACGCTGGCTCTCTTTCGGTGGATTGCGCTCGGTGGAGCGCGTTCGTTCTGCGCGCTCCGCATGGGACTCGCGCTCAGGGAATAAGCAGGACTCGACCGAAGGCGTGGCCGCTCTTCATGCGGACATGCCCGGCAGTGGGCTCGGACGGCGGATCCGCACGGTCGACGCCGCCGTCCGGTGCGCAGGTGGGATCGCGGACATCCTCGTAGCGGAAGACATCGGGAGATCCGGGCGCGTAGTCGACGGCGGCCTTCATGGCGGCCGAGCGTAGCATCCCGAAGCGCGGCATCCGCGCCGCTGCGTCGCAGTCGTCGTCGCCGATCAGGCCTCGAATCCTCCCGCGGCGATCGTCTCGGCGAGCCAGCGGGCAGATCGCTTCGGAGTCCTCCGACCGGTCCGGAAGTCGACGTGCACGATCCCGAACCGCTTCGAATAACCATGGGCCCATTCGAAATTGTCGAGCAGGCTCCAGACGTGGTAGCCACGCACCTTCGCACCGGCCGCGCGTGCCTCGGCGACTGCCGCGAGATGCGCCTCGAGATACTCGACGCGTCGCACGTCGTCGATCACGCCGCGCGAGTCGGGTGCGTCGTCGTACGCGCAGCCGTTCTCGGTCACCTCGAGGATCGGTCCGTCGTGTCGCTCGTGCAGCCGGATCAGCATGTCGCGCAGGGCCCTCGGCCAGACCTCCCAGCCCATGTCGGTGGTCGGGCCTTCGGGCGCATCGACCGGAACCGCTTCGATGCCCCCCTGCCCCGGTGCGGCCCGCACACGCGTGCGCGTGTAGAGGTTCACCCCGATGAAATCGAGGGGGGCGCGGCAACGCGCCATGTCGTCGGGCTCGATCCCCATGGCCTCTTCGGGCACACCACCCGGAAACGCGTCGGGATAGCGTCCATACAGCGCCGGCTCGAGGAACCAATCGTTGAAGAAACGGTCGTAGCGGAGCGCGGCCTCCGCATCCTCGTCGCGATCACCGGCGGGCTCACAGGGACTCAGGCTGAACGCGCTGCCGATCTCCGCCGCGGGCTGCATCGCCCGGATCGCCCGGAACGCCTCGCCCTGGGCCAGTGCGACCGTGTGGGCCGCCCGTGCGAACGTCGCGAATCCCGTCCGGCCCGGTGCATGGACGCCGAGCAGATATCCCATCACGGTGAAGATCCACGGCTCGTTGAAGATCAGCCAGCTCTTCACGCGGTCGCCGAGCACACCGGCCATCAGGCCCGCGTACTCGGCGAAGCGGTTCGCGGTGTCGCGCTCGGTCCAGCCCCCCGACTTCTCGAGGGCCTGCGGTAGATCCCAGTGATACAGGGTCGGCAGCGGACGGATGCCCGCCTCGAGCAGCGCATCGATCAGCCGCTGGTAGAAGTCGAGTCCCCGCGTGTTCACCGGCGCGCGGCCGTCGGGCTGGATGCGCGGCCAGGCGATCGAGAACCGATATGAGCGGATGCCGAGTTCGCGCATCAGCGCCACGTCCTCGCGGAATCGGTGGTAGTGGTCGCATGCGTGGTTCGCGTTCTCGCCTCGCTCGATCCGGCCGGGCACGCGGCAGAAACGATCCCAGATCGACTCGCCCCGGTGGTCCTCCCGCGTCGCCCCCTCGATCTGGAAGGCGGACGTCGCGACACCGAAATGGAAGTCCTCGGGAAACTCGATGCGGCTCATCTCGGACGTTCTCCTTCCGCCAGCCGTTCGCTGCGGATCGGGAACATCGCGGATGTGGCTCCGACCCGCTGCTTCGGCGGCCTGGCTGCTACTCTGCGCCGACGCCGGGCGGCTTGCTTCCGCCTCGTCGAGCCACGAGATCCCGAGCATGACCTTCCTCTCCCGTGACCTGATCCGCTCTCTCCGCGCCGAGTACGGAACGCCCCTGTACGTGTACGACCAGCGCACCCTCGAGAGGGCCGCGCACGAGGTACTCGCCTTCCCCAACGCCTACGGGCTGACCGCCCGCTACGCGATGAAGGCGTTGCCCACCGGCGCGATCATCCGCCTGCTCGCCCGCACGGGGCTCCACATCGATGCCAGCAGCGGCTACGAGGCCGAGCGCGCGATGCGCGCCGGCGTTGCGCCGGAACGCATCCAGATCACCGCCCAGGAACTGCCGCGGGATCTGAAGGGCCTCGTCGAACGTGGGGTTCTCTTCAACGCCTGCTCGCTCGAGCAGCTCGAAGCCTATGGCCGGCTGTTCCCCGGCCGCGCGGTCTCCGTCCGCATCAACCCGGGCCTCGGCAGCGGACACAACAACCGCACCAATGTCGGCGGCCTCGCGTCGGCGTTCGGAATCTGGCACGAGCGCCTCGGCGACGTCCTCTCCCTGCAGCGCGAATACAATCTCGATCTCTCGGGCATGCACACCCATATCGGCTCCGGAGGCGATCCCGAGGTGTGGAAGCGCTGCGCGCGACTTTCGCTCGAGATCGTCGAGATGCTTCCCGACGTCACGCGGCTCAGCCTCGGTGGCGGCATGAAGATCGCGAGGATGCCCGGCGAAGTCGGCGCCGACCTGCAGGAGATCGGACGCGTGGTGCGAGCGGATTTCGAGGCCTTCGCCGGGCGGACCGGCCGGAGACTGCATCTCGAGATCGAGCCGGGCACGTATCTCGTCGCCGGCGCGGGCGAGATCCTAGCCAGTGTGATCGACGTGGTGGACACCCTCGGTACCGAGGGTTCCGCGGCCGCACCCGACGCTGGCGCATCGGGCTATCGCTTCATCAAGACCGACACCGGCATGACGGAGTTCCTGCGCCCGAATCTGTATGGCGCCCAGCACCCGATCGAGGTGATCGCGCTCGACGGTGCGGAACGCAGCGGGGAGCGCGGCGAGGACGACTACGTGGTGGTGGGCCATTGCTGCGAGAGCGGCGACGTGATGACACCCGCTCCCGGCGATCCCGAGACGCTGGCACCGCGCCGACTCACCCGGCCGGTGGTGGGCGATGCGCTGGTCGTCGGTGGCGCGGGCGCCTACTGCTCGGGCCTCGCCGGCAAGAACTACAACTCGTTCCCCGAGGCGCCCGAGGTGCTGATCGATCGCGACGGCGTGCCCCGCTTGATCCGTGCCCGACAGACCCTCGATCAGGTGCTGGCCAACGAGATCCTGGACTGAGCGCACGGGAAGGGGTTGGACCGGAGCGAGCACGATCCGGTCCGGGACATCGGATCAGCTGCGGGGGGCGCGCGCTGTGCGACCGGCCTGCTTCCGCTCGACGATCAGGCGTTCGTAGACGCGCCCGACTCCGACGCAGAGCACTCGCAGCGCGCCGAGCGACGTTTCCGCCAGGGGTGCGCGGCCGTTGTCGACGTAGAGCAGGTTGATGACGCGATCGCCGATCGCGATCGGAAGCACCGCGACGTGCTGCGTGTGCTCGCGGCCCATCGCGCGCAGCACGCGCATGTCCACCGAACCGAGCGGAGTCGCCGAGCGGAGCAGACGTCCCGTCTTGATCGGCGTGGCCATCAAGCTCTCGGCGTCGACGGGGATCATGATGCCCTCGATGCGAACGTCGAGACCGCCGCCGCTGCCCCGCAGCCCGGCGATCAATCCCTTGTTGACGACGAACAACGCCGCGGCCTCGGCTTGGTATCGCGCGATTGCGAGCGCAAGCGTCGCGACTCCGTCCCGATCCTTGGCGGCCGCGAGCTGGCGTTCGAGTTCCGCCACACCGGCCGGGTCGATCGGGGGTCGAGTGTCGGCGGTCTGTTTCACCGGCACGGCCCGCGACGGCAGGACCGTGGCGATCTCTTCGAGCACGAGTTCGTCGACCTCGCCCGACCGACCCGCGGTCCCGGCATCCGGCCCGGAGTTCGCCACCTGATCGTCGCGAAGTGCGACGCGACCGCTCGTGAGCTGGTCGTGCATGCGGGAGAACGTCTCGTCGTCGATCAATTCCTCGTCGCTCGTCAGCGTCGCGATCCCGAACTGTTCGCGGGTCTGCTCCGCCTCGCGCCGACGTCGGTCGTCCTCGGTCTCGTGGTCGAGGTCCGCGTTTCGCTTGAATTCGATCGCCATCGCTCGCTGCCCCGAAGCCAGGCGTCCCGTCCGGTCGGTCCCGTTCGGGGCTCTGTAACCTGTGCTTCGGCCTGCGAGCCGACCGACTTGACGGCCCGCTTGCGCCGACTCGCTCAGCGGCGGCGGTTCTGGCCCCGCATCTTGCCGCGCAGACCGCGATGGGACGAGCCGGGCGCCTGCTGTCGCAGCGAAGCCGGCGGCCTCTCGAGCCGCAGTGCGTACCAGGGCATCGCGAACCGCTTCATGTTGAGCTTGCGATCGTTCTGCAGGCGGAGCAGGTTGTCCTTGGTCGATTCGTTGCTCGGCTCGACCTTGAGGCATCGCTGCAATTCGTTGATCGCCTTGTCGCGCTCGCCCTGCTTGCTGAGCATCCAGGCGTAGACGTGGTACGGCATGATCTGCTTCTTGCTGGCGCGGATCGCCGTGTCCATCACTTGATAGGCGCGAGTTGGATCCTTGCGGCGGAAGTGGATCGCGGCGAGCGCCATCTGCGCATCCGGCGAGCGGAGCGACGCCTGCTCGAGATAACCGACCGCGCGCTTCTCGTCGTCGAGCGCGTGAGCGAGGATCCCCATCTGTGCGTAGATCTGCCCCTTCAGCATCACCTGCCAGCGAGCCAGCGGCAGCAGTTTCTCGAGCGTCGAGATCGCCAGCTGATGCGAACCCGACTGCAACTGCTTCTGCGCCTGGAGGAAGCGCGGCTCGAAGCGCCTGGCGAGCCAGCGAGACAGCAGCACGAAGACTGCAAGCCCGACCAGCACGGCCAGGATGATGCCCATCGCCCAGGTCTTCCAGAAACCGAGCAGCGTGTACGCGACGCCCACGACGGCGCCGACGAGGATCGAGATCAGGATGCTGTACACGGGACGTTGGCTCCGGGTCCGGCCGCGCCGGAACGACGACAGGACGCGGACTCTACCCGATGGTCCGACCGCTCGCATTCGGCGCCGCGACGTCATCGGGGAGCGATCGTTCGAAACGCATGTGGCGATCCACGATCCCGCGCGCGAGCGGCTAGACTCGCGACGCCGCCGTCGACCGTGCAGCCGGAGCCGACCCGCATGCAAGACTGGATGTCCACCGCCCTGCCCTGGTTCCGGGCCATCCACATCATCGCGGTGATCTCGTGGATGGCGGGCCTTCTCTACCTGCCGCGGCTGTTCGTCTATCACTGCAAGGCGGCGCCGGGCTCCGAGATGTCGGAGACGTTCAAGCTGATGGAGGATCGCCTGTCGAAGGTGATCATGTTTCCGGCCATGCTGGCCACGCTCGTGCTGGGTTTGTCGATACTGGCGATACCGGGCTACCTGGCCACCGCCGGAGGCTGGCTCTGGCTCAAGCTGGTGGGGGTCGCAGGGCTGCTGATCATGCACCGACAGATGGTGGTCTGGCGCAACGCGTTCGCGCGCGATGCGAACGTGCACCCGCAGCGCTTCTTTCGGATCGCCAACGAGATCCCCACTCTGCTGATGATCGGCATCGTGATCCTCGTCGTGACCCGTCCCTTCTGAGCGAACGTGGCGCGCACACGGCATCTCGAATCGCGCCCGCACAGCGCCCGGTGGATCGGCCTGGCCTGCGGGCTGGCGATCGCGACCGTGTCGCTGGCGATGGGCAGCAGCGCCCACCAGGACCTCGATCCGGCGCCCGGAACCGACGCCGAAAGACCGATCGCCCCGCGCCGCATCGGCTACGGGATCGAACTCGGCTACGGGGCGGGCATCGCGCCGCGCGACAAGCAGCGCGGTCGCGACGTGTCCGGGGTTCAGACGTTGTCGATCCAGCCGCGGCTCCGTGTCCTGCTCGCCGACGCCGGCGACGGCAGCGCGTGGTACCACGGTCGCCTCGAAGGGACGCTCGCGGGCCTGCTCCTGATGAACTTCGATCCGCAGTTCGGCGCCGGCGGCGGTGCGCTCGCCGGCCTGCGCTACGCGCTGCGCCCGACCGCGCGCCTGCAGCCCTACTGTGACGGGGCGATCGGCGTCGGCGGGCTCGGCTTCGATCTGCAGAGTCAGGCGAATGGACTCGCCTTCTTCATCCAGGCGGGTTTCGGAGCGCGCTGGCGACTGGACGAAAAGCACTCGCTGACCGGTGCGCTGCGCTGGCAGCACATCTCGAACGCCCAGACCAAGAGTCCCAACGCAGGCATCGGCACGCTCGGGTTCCAGCTGGGCATCGACTTCTGGTGAGCCGCGCGACTTCGCGGTGACACCGGGTGACTTCGCGGTGCTCGCAGCTCAGCGGCGATCCGTGGCGAGACGTGCGGCGCGGGTCAGATCGCCGAACCCGGAGGCGGCCGACGCGCCGCGCAGAACCTCGAGCGGATCGCGCAGGTCGTCCACGTAGCCGAGCGCATAGGCGCCCCGCGCATAGCCGATCAGCTTGAGCAGATCGTCGGGCAGCGTGCGTGCGACATCGTGTGGCACGCTCAGGTACTGGTTCTCCTCCTGCCGCAGCCAGCCTCGCGCATAGGTGATGTTGATCCCGACCCGCACCGCGTCGCTGCGGTTCGCGCCACCACCGTGGTACAACGAGCCGGTGTAGAGCAGCGCCGAGCCCTTCTCCATCTCGGCGGGCAGAGTGTCCTTTTCGCCGAACGTCAGGCGATCCTCGAAGCGGTGGCTTCCCGGGATCACGCGGGTTGCGCCGTTCGCCTCGCTGAAGTCGGTCATCGCCCAGATCGTGTTGCACTGCACCTCGAAACCGGACGGAAACTGGAAGAAGTCGAACGCCCACTGGTCGCGATGGATCGCCTGCATGCCCTCGCCCGGTCCGATCGCGATCAACTGCGTGAGGTGCAGTCGGAAGTTCGTCGACTTGTCGAGGATGCCCGCCACGGAGCCGAGCACCGTCGCATCAATGATCAGGTCACGCGCTGCGGCAGAGCGCGCCACCAACCCGCCGGTTCGACGGGTCTTCGGCCCGCTGAAGACATCCGGACCCGGACGGGAGGCCTCCATGAAGCCACGCATCTCATCGGCGACGCGATCGATCCGCTCGGGCGTCGCGAGTCGATCGATCACCACACAGCCATCGCGTCGCAGGATCGCAACGACCTCGTCGGATGTCGCCTTCGCGGGCAGGTGTTCGATCTTCATTGCGGGCCTCCCTGATCGGAGCTTCCGGCGGTCTCGCTCCGGTCGGCCAAGATCGCACGCACTTCCGGAGACCGCGAGTCGCTTCGCTTGACAGCGTCCCATCGCTTTCCGAACACTGGGGCCGACGGATGCGGGCCACCGGGGGCCGGCGACCGCGCGGAGATCGACGAGCCATGGGTTTCGACATCGTCATCAAAGGTGGCCGGATCGTCGATGGCACCGGACTGCGGAGCTACACGGCCGATCTCGGCATCGCGGGAGACCGGATCGCGCGGATCGGTCGCATCGACGGGCCCGCAGACCGGATCATCGATGCCACCGGCAAGTGGGTCACGCCGGGTTTCATCGACGTCCACACCCACTACGACGTGCAGCTCGACTGGGATCCGCTGGCCACGCCGTCGTCGTGGCACGGAGTCACGACGGCGATCGCCGGCAATTGCGGTTTCACCCTGGCCCCGGCGCGCCCCGCGGACGTCGACTGGCTCGCGGGCATGTTGAGCCGGGTCGAGGGCATGTCGCGCTCCGCGCTCTCCGAGGGACTTCGATTCGCGGGCGGCAGTTTCGCGGACTACTGGCGCCGCTTCGACGGCGCGATCGGGATCAACGTCGGGAGCTTCGTCGGCCACTGCGCGGTGCGCCGCTACGTGATGGGCGACGACGCCAGCGAGCGCGAAGCGAGGCCCGACGAGATCACCTCCATGCAGGAGCTCGTCCGGCAGGCGATGCGCGAGGGCGCGATGGGATTCTCGACTTCGCAGATCGAGATCCACGTCGACGAAGACGGCCGCGGTGTGCCGTCGAATCACGCCGCTCCGGAGGAGATCCTCGCGTTGGCGTCCGTGCTCGCCGAGTTCGATCGCGGCGCGATCGAGATCATCCCCCGCAGCTTCTCGAGCGGCTACGACGCGGCGGATCGGAAGCTTCTGCTCGACCTCTACCGGGTGTCGGGCAAGCCGATCGAGCTGAACATCCTGCTGCCGACACCGGATCAGCCGATGGCGTGGCAGAAGACCCTGGAGTTCGCCAACCAGGCCGCCGAGCAGGGCGCTCGCCTGCATCCGATGTTCACGACGAACGAACTCGGTCTGCATCTGCGCCTGTGCGACACGTTCGTGTTCGACGAGATGCCCGCCTGGCGGGCCGCGCTGACACGCGGCGAGCCCGAGCGCATGCGCGCCCTGCGCGATCCGGGGGTTCGGGCCCAACTGAAGGCCGAATGGAGCGATCCGTCCGGTCGCGCGGTCAGCTTCGACTGGGCGGATCTGTACGTCGAGCACGTGCGCGACGCCGCCCACGCGGATCGCGTCGGCCGCAGCGTGGCGGATCTGGCGAAGCAGCGCGGGCTCGATCCGGTCGACTGCTTCCTCGACCTCGCCCTCGACGAAGATCTCGAGACGCGCTTCGCGACACGGCTCTCCGACGTCGCGAAGGCATTCATTCGGCACGTGGTGGAGACCGCGGTGCGCGACCCGATCGTGATGCCGGGTTCGAGCGATGGCGGGGCACACCTCGCGTCCTTCGTCGGCGCCGACTACACGACCCGGCTCCTGTCCGAGTGGGTGCCCGGAACCATCAGCCTCGAACACGCCGTGTGGCGCAACACGGGGATGCCCGCGACCGTGCACGGCATCCGCGATCGCGGATGGCTGCGCGAGGGTGCGCATGCGGACGTGCTCGTGATCGATCCCGAACGGCTCGCCGCCGACGCACCGCGGACTGCGCGCGACTTCCCCGCCGACAGCGAGCGCTACGTGGTCGATGCCCACGGCTACGAGTTCGTCATCGTGAACGGCCAGGTGTTGCTCGAAGACGGAAAGCACACGGGCGCCCTGCCCGGTCGCGTGCTGCGCGGCGGGTGACGAACCCATGAGCGACACATCTCGAAGAGCGCGCGGCGTCGACTGGTCGAACTGGTCGGGTCGCGTCCATGCGAAGCCGGCGCGCATCGCCACGCCGGCCGACGAACTCGAACTCGTGGCGTGTGTGCGCAAAGCCGCGCGCGAAGGACAGTCGATCCGCAGCGTGGGTGCCGCGCACAGCCATTCGGCGCTGGTGCCGACGGAGGGCTGTCTGATCGATCCGACGCGGCTGACCGGCGTGATCGAAGTCGATGCGGAGCGGGGCGTCGCGCGGGTGCGCGGCGGAACGCGGATCGCCGATCTCGGCCGACCTTTGCGCGACGCCGGCGTGGCGCTGCGAAATCAAGGTGACATCGATCGGCAGGCGATCGCGGGGGCCACGGCGACAGGTACCCATGGCACGGGTCCGTCGCTGCAGAACCTGTCCGCCTCGGTGGTCGGTGCGCGCTTCGTGCTGCACGATGGCGAGGTGCTCGAGTGCAGTGCAGAGTCCGAGCCCGAGCTGTTCGAGGCCAGTCGACTGCACCTCGGAGCCTTCGGGATCGTCAGCGAGCTCGTACTCGCGGTGCGCCCCGCGTATCGGCTCGCCGAGAAGATGTGGCTCGAACCGCTCGATGCCGTGCTCGACCGGATCGAAGCGCTCGCCGCCGCCACTCGGCACTTCGAATTCTTCTGGATGCCGGGCAGCGAGCGCGCTGCCTGCAAGTCCCTCGAAGAGACCGACGCGCCGCCGATATACCCGTTGGCCGGCGAGGGCAAGCGTCTTGCGTGGTCGTATGAAGTGCTCGCCAACGATCGGCCGCTCCAACATTCCGAGATGGAGTACTCGGTGCCCGCGGCGAGCGGGCCGGCGTGCCTGCGCTCGATCCGCGAACTGATCATGCGGTCGTTTCCCGATCTCGCATGGCCGCTCGAGTACCGCACGCTCGCCGAGGACGATGTCTGGCTCTCGACCGCGTACGGACGTCCAACCGTGACGATCTCGGTCCATCAGGGCATCGATCAGCCCGACGAGCCGTTGTTTCGCGCCTGTGAGGAGGTGTTCCGAGCGTTCGACGGGCGCCCGCACTGGGGCAAGGTCCACTTCCGCACGGGTCGCGAGATGGCTGCCCTCCACCCGCGCTTCGTCGATTGGTGGCGGGTGCGCGACGCGATCGATCCGGCGGGCCGCTTCGTGAATCCGCATCTCGCCGCCCTGCGACCCGACGCGCGCTGAGCCGTCGCGATCCGTGATGCGCGCAGAGATTCCGGGCCCCATGTCGACAGCGAGGCCGCCTCTCTCGGTGACCGTCGTACTGTCGCTGATCTGGTGGTTCTCTCTTTCCGGGCTCGGCCTCTTCTTTCCTTTCTACAGCCTCTACCTCAGCGACAGCGCCGGGCTGGGCGGAACCGCTGTGGGCCTCGTGATGGCCAGCATGCCGGCGGTGGGACTGATCGCACAGCCGTTCTGGGGCCGGCTCGCGGACCGCACCGGCGCGCGTGCGCGTGTGCTTTCGGTGATCGCACTCGGCACCTCACTCGGCTACGCGGGACTCGCCGTGCCGTCGACCCTGCAAGGCATCCTGATCGCCACGATCGCACTCGGTGTCTTCGCGACGGCGCTGATCCCGAGCTGCGTCAGCGTGAGTCTGGCGAGCCTGCCCGACGCGAGTGCCCGCTCGTTCGGACACGTGCGGGTGATGGGCACGCTCGGCTACGCGGTCAGTGTGGGCGTGCTGCCGTTCCTGCTGGGCAGGCTGGCGGGAAGCGATGCGGCGACCGAGACGGCGCGACTGCCCATCATCTTCCCCCTGGCGGCCGGCTGCTCGGCCCTGGCGGCGCTGGCCTCGCTGTTCGTGCCTGCCCGAGGCGGCCTCGCGGTGCGCGCCGCGCGCGGCGATTGGCGACAGCTGCTCGGCAACGTCGCGTTCCGCCGCGTGGTCGGATTCACCTTCCTGACCTACTTCTTCACGCAGGGTGCGATGGTGTTGTTCCCGATCCTCGTGCGGGCCCAGGGTGGCGGCATCGAGTCGATCAGTCGGATGTGGCTCATCATGCTGGCTCTCGAAGTGCCACTCGTCGTCGCCTTCGGAGCGGGTGTGGCACGAGTCGGGCCACGCGGTGTGATCGCGATCGGAACCGCTGCCGCGGCAGTCCGCTGGGCGACGAGCGGATTCGTCGAGGATCTCCGGCTCGTGTATCTCGCGCAGATCCTCCACGGCGTGACGGTCTGGGGCATCATCCTCGGCGTGCCGTTCTACGTCGATCGCGTCGTCCCCGAACACCTGCGCGCCACCGCACAGGGCGTGCTGGCGATGGTCGGAATCAGTCTCGGCTCGATCCTGTCGAATCTGGCGGCCGGAGCCCTGATGGAGGACTACGGTGCGACCACGCCGGCCCGGGTGGCCGGTATGGCGAGCGCGCTGCTCATGATCGCAATGCCGTGGCTGCTTCCCGGCCTGCGCGATGCCACGTCCACCACGCTGCGCGGGAGTGCCGAAGCCGATGTCCGCCGATGAACTGACGCTGGATCCCGGCGTGCTCGCGCCCGTCCCGACGCTCGAGTTCGGCGGCTATCGAGCCGCGGCAGCAACCGGGGGCGTCGCGATCCTGCCGTGGCGACGCGACTGGCTGGCCGCTCGAGCCGCGCAGGTGACCGCCCACCCGCGCATCGCCGATCTCGCGGATTCGCGTTTCGATCAGGCCCTCGTGCATCTGCAGAAGAGCCGCGACGCCACCTGGCAGGACCTGTGCGCCGCGTGGGACCGGCTCGCATCCGGCGGACGCCTGCTGCTGTCCGGCGGCAACGATCTCGGCGTCGTATCGGCGGTGAAGCGGCTCGCTCGCGAACTCGCTCAACCGACGCGCGTGCTCGCCAACCGTCGACACGCACGAATCGCACTGTTCGAACGCCGCGACGGGACAGGACCCGAGGCGCCCGTGCCGGGTGTCATCGAGATCCCGTCCGCCGATGGCGGATCCCGACGACTGCAGGCCGCCGCCGGCGTCTTCGGTGCCCGCAAGCTCGACGCCGGCACCGGACTTCTGCTCACGACACTCTTCGCACTGGACCTGACGCCTAAGCGCATCCTCGATCTCGGCTGCGGGATCGGGGCGCTCGGCCTGTCGGCGCTGGCCCACTGGCCGAACGCACGGGGCCTTCTGCTCGACGCGGACGTGCGGGCGATCGATTGCGCGAGCGACAACGCAGCCGCGCTCGGGCTCGCGGATCGCTGCCAGCTCGCCTGGTGGGACGCGAGCGAGTCGCTGCCCGCGACGGACTTCGACCTCGTGCTGCTCAATCCGCCCTTCCATGCCGGCAAGGCGGTGGACCTCGACCCGGCGCGCGAACTGTTCGTGCGCCTCGCAGAAGCGCTCTCCCAGGGTGGCCGGGGACTCGTCGTGGCGAACCGCACGCTGCCCTACGAACACGATCTCGGCGCGGTCGGAACCCTCGAGACCCGGATCGAGACGCGCGGCTACAAGGTGCTCGAATTGCGCAAGCGCGCGAGATCCTCGTCTTCCAAAGCGAGGAAATCACCGGGCGCGAGGTCCCGGGGCAGGTCGTAGTCGCCGACGCGGTCGCGGTGCAGTTCGACGACCGCGACGCCGAGCCGCTCGAACATGCGGCGGACCTGATGGAAGCGGCCCTCGCACAGCCAGATCGTCGCGCGCTCCGAGTCCGTGACCTCGAGGCGCGCCGGCCGTGTCGGACGATCCGAGCCCTCGATCAGCATGCCCTCGGCACAGCGCTCCGCTGCGTCTTCGGGGAGCACGCCCTCGAAGCGCACGCGATAGCGCTTCTCGACCTTGCGCGTGGGATGCGTGAGGTCGTGGATCACGCCGCCATCGGTGCTCATCACCAGCAGTCCCGAGGTGTCGCGATCGAGGCGACCGGCGGCCTGAAGGCCGAGTCGGCCGAACTCGACGGGCAGCAGTTCCTCGACGATCGGCGCTTCGCGCGGGTCGTGGCTGCACGCGAAGCCGACCGGCTTGTGGAGCACCAGGTGCAACACGTCGGGCGGAGCCGTGATCACCTCGTCGTCGAGACAGACGACCCGCCCGTCCACGTGATCGCCTGCGCGCCGACAGCGCTCTCCATCGAGGGTGACGCGACCCGCGCGCACCAGACGCCGCACTTCGCTTCGCGTGCCGAGCCCGGCTCGCGCAAGAAACGCATCCACCCGCATCCGATCGACGCTTCGAGCCCCTGCCATCGCCGCGCAGTCTATCCCAGGCACGCGGGCGGACGGAGGATCTGGAGCGATTCAGCCCGCGGCCAGACGATCCTTCGCACCGAGGTCCTCGCACAGCGTGCGTGCCGCCAACGCGTACTGGCGGATCGACAGCGCGGCGAACGTCACCACCGTGATCAGCAGCGCATAGCGGAGCGATTCGACGCCGAAGCGCCCGCTCAGCAGATCGCTCAGGATCCCGACGCCCTGGGGCCCGAATCCCAACCCGAAGATGTTGATGATGAAGAGCAGGATCGCCGATGCGGTCGCGCGCATGTCGGCGGGCACCAGGCTCTGCGTCATCGCAAACGTCGGTCCGAGGTACATGCCGCCGAGGATCGCGCCGGGCAAGGAAAGCATCAGGGCCGTGCGACCGTCGGGCCAGAGGTAGACGAGGAACGCGAAGGGGATGTAGATGAGTGTCGCGACTGCCGGCACGCGCGCATACCAGCGTACGTCGCGCACGCCCAGCCGATCGCTCAGGTAGCCACCGAGATAGGTGCCTGCGACACCCCCGGTGAAACCGAGCGCGGCGAGCCACGTTCCGATCTCCCCGGTCGCGAGTCCATGGGAGCGGATGAAGAACGACGTGATGAACGCCTGTGCGCCATAGCCATAGAAGGCGTGCATGGCCGCGCCGAACGAGATGTGGCGGAACGCGCGCAGCGACCAGAGGAACGCGAGCACCTCGCGCACCGACTTCCTCGGTCTGCCATGCGACGAGATCGCGTCGTACACGCCCCGCGGCGGTTCGGGCAGCGTGAACTTCACCAGTACGGCGAGCAGCGTGCCCGGAAGGCCGACCACGATGAAGGCCGTGCGCCAGTCGAACATCTCGTTCAGCCAGCCGCCCGCCAGATAGCCGATGCCCGCGCCGATCGGGATCCCGAGCGAATACACCGAGAGCGCGGTTGCACGTCGTTCCGGCGGAAACATGTCCGAGATCAGCGAGTGAGCGGGCGGACTGCATCCCGCCTCGCCGATCCCGACACCGATCCGGGCCGCCGCGAGCTGTCCGAAGCTGCGCGTCAGACCCGTCACCGCCGTCATCGCGCTCCACGCGAACAGCGACAGCGCGATGATGGTGGTGCGTTTGCCGCGATCCGCCCAGCGGGCGACGGGGATCCCGACGACGGTGTAGAACGCGGCGAACGCGATGCCCGAGAGGAATCCGAGATACGTGTCCGAAACCTGGAACTCGCGCTTGATCGGCTCGAGCAGGATCGCGAGGATCGAACGATCGATGAAATTGAAGATGTACACGACGAGCAATAGCCCGAGCGCGTAGCGAGCCGCACCGCGAGAAAGCGGCTTCGCGGCAGTCGGCGGGACACTCGTGGGGTCGACGTGGGGCGCGTACGCGTCGTTCACCTCACCAGCCTAACAGGTTCGCGTCCCGGGCAGTCGTCCCATGGCGACGGATTCCCGGAATTGCGAGCCTTGGCGATTGCCCATCTCATGGCGAAGGGGTCGATTCCAAATGCGTGCACTGATTCTGGGCGGGGGCGGCGTGATCGGCGTCGCATGGGAAACGGGCCTCGTCGCGGGGCTCGCGGATGGCGGAGTCGATCTGCGTGACGCGGACGTGATCGTGGGGACGTCGGCGGGCAGTCTCATCGGCACCCGCCTCGCGGCGGCCCAGGATCTGCGCCAACCGCCGGTCGGAGCGCCGACGATCGTGCCTCCGATGCCGGCCGGTGGCCCGGATCTCGCGAGCCTCGGCCGGATCTTCGCGCTCTGGACCGCCGCGGATCCGATGGACGAAGCGCTGTGCGTCGAGATCGGTGCGCTTGCCCGCGCGGCGCGAACGGCCGACGTCGAGGACTTGATTGCCGCGACCGGCGGCGCCGTCGGAGTCGACGCCTGGCCGGCCCTGGATCTGCGGATCACCGCCGTCGACATCGCGAGCGGCCGTCTCGCCGTGCACACCGCGAAGACGGGCGCGGACCTGAAGCAGGCGATCGCTTCGTCGTGCTCGGTGCCCGGGATGTTCCCGCCCGTACCGATCGCGGGCCGTCTCTACATGGACGGCGGGGTGCGCAGCGGGACCAACGCCGACGTGGTGCTCGATCTGCATCCGGAGTTCGCGCTCGTGATCGCACCCATCTGTGCCGCGAGCGCGCCGATCGGCGTGGTCGCCGAGCGCTGCCTGGACGACGAAGTCGCGAAGCTCCGCGCCGCGGGCACGCAGGTCTCGACCGTCCTGCCCGGACCGCGCGAGATCGCCGCATTCGGCCCCAATCTGATGGACCCGGCGCGCGTCGAGGCGACACGCGATGCGGGTTACACCCGCGGCCGCTCGCTCGCGGCCGCAGCAGCGGCGGACTGGCTCCGATGAGCGTACGAATCGGACTCGGGATCGCGACGACACCCTTCTCGAGCGGTCGCGCCTTCTTCCGCTGGGTGGATCTGTGCGAACAGTCGGGTGTGGACTCGCTCTGGCAGACCGACCGGTTGATCTCGCGACAGCCCTACCTCGAGGCGCTCTCCACGATGGCCGCCCTGGCCGGCGCCACCGATCGCATGCGCTTCGGCATGAATGCGGTGGTGGCCACTCTCCGCGACTCGCTGCTGCTCGCCAAACAGTGCGCGACGATCGACCATCTGAGCGGCGGGCGACTGCTCCCGGTCTTCGGTGTCGGATCGGACGATGCACCCGAGTGGCGGGCAACCGGCCAGAGTCCTGAAGGCCGGGGACGCCGGGCCGACGAGGTGCTCGAACTGCTGCGTCGACTCTGGACCGAAGAGTCGGTGGATTTCACGGGCGAGTTCTACACCTATGCGAAGGCCAGCATCTCGCCGCGACCGGTCCAGGATCCGCTGCCGCTGTGGGTCGGCGGCAGCAGTGCCGCCGCGATCCGCCGGACAGCGCGATTCGGCACCGGCTGGCTGGCCGGCATCCAGACCCCCGCGCAGGTGAAGCCGGTGATCGATTCGATTCGCACGGCCTCGGCGGCCGCGGTCCGCCCGATCCCCGAGGACCACTACGGCGCCGGCTTCCCATTCCGGTTCGGCGCGGCCGACGATCCGCTGGTGGCCCGCTTCGCCGCGGCGCGCCGCCGCGGCGCGGGTCCGGGTGAACACGCGAACGGCGACGGAGCCGGACAGTACGTCGCCGTCGGAGACGCCCGGGCGATCATCGACCGGGTCCGCGCATACCACGACGCGGGCGTCTCGAAGTTCGTGCTGATTCCGATCGCCCAGGGTGACGACGACCTGATGGAACAGACCCGGCGCCTCGTCGCGGAAGTCCTGCCCGCCGTGGAGCGCTGAAGCCCGCAGTCCGACGGAAGTCCGGTCCCTTCCGTCGCATCGCACGGTTCGCGGATTCGTGCAGCGCTGCACCACCATGCGATCCGACGCGATCGTCCGACACGTCGTCGTGTCGTTGCATGCCGGGCCGCCCCGGCTCGACCTGCACCGGCGCTGCGCGTGCACGCGCTCCGCAAGATCTTGCGGGGCCCGCACCGGGGTTCGCACCGGCGCGCCCCGGTGCCGGCACGGGTCTCAAGATTTCCTCTGTCTCCACCGCTACTTGGCAAGACTGGATCCGATGGCACGGATGCTGCTTTGTCGACTGGATGGAGACGCGGCGGGGCCGCGACTCCAGGACGCCCGACCGGATTGTCGGGCGGCAGTGACCGAGTCGGCGTCCGGCAGATTGTCAGGACGGGGGAACCACGAGTGGAGACGACACGCAGCAGAGCGGACGGCTTCACGCTGGTCGAGGTCGCGGTCGTGGCGGTCATCGTCTCGATCATGCTCGTGATCAGCATCGGCAGCATGCAGCAGTGGATGCGGAACCAGAATGGCAAGGACCTGGCCCGACAGTTCGCCGACGTGCTGATGGTGAGCCGGTCCGAAGCGCTCCGAGGTCGCGAGCCGGTGGTGATCTTCTTCAACGCGGATCGAGCCGGCAGTCCGCTGATCGGGAGCAACGGCGCCGCGGTTGCCGCGCTGGCGATCCGCGACCTCGATGGTGACGGCGACATCGACGCGGGCGAAGACTTCACCGAGGTCGCGTACCCGCCGCCGGGCACCATCTCCTGGGGACACTCGATGGCGACGGATCTCGCACTCGGCGATCCCGCCGGATCGGCCGGAAGCCCGCCGACCGCGTCGCTCACCTTCGATCAACCCGATGGCACTCCGGCGACCTGGGTCGCCTTCACGCCGGACGGCACACCCCGCGCCTACGTGGACGACTCACTCGCCGGAACGGGCGCGGTCGGAACCGGCGCTGGCGCGATCTACCTCACCAGCGGCGCCCGCGACTATGCGGTCGTGCTGAGCCCGCTCGGAACCGTGCACGTCCAGCAGTGGAACGAGAGCACCGGACAGTGGAGGCGATGAGCATGGGACGGATCCGACAGAGCGACGGCGCAGCTGCCGGCTTCTCGCTGATCGAGATGATGGTCGCGATGGTGGTCCTCGGCTTCGGTCTGCTCGGCATGCTGATGATGCAGGCCCGGGCGATGGACACGAGCACCCGGGGACGCGAGAGCTCCTCGGGCCTGGCGGTGGCGCGAAACGTCTTCGAGCAGGTTCCGCGGGTCCCGTTCTCGACGCTGCCCGCAGATGACACCTGGCGCTCTCCCGCGTGGGTCCAGAACGCCGGCCTCCTGCCTGCGGATCCGGCATTGCCGGTCGGCGTGATCGGCGAGCGCGTCACCAACGGAGCCGGTACCGACTCGTTCCATCAGATGTATCGCGCCTGGTACCGCGTGAGCGCAGATCCGAGCCCCGTCCCCGACGCCCGCGTGCGCGCCATCGAGGTCGAGGTGATCTGGGACGACGACAACGACATCGCGGTCACTCCCGACACCCGGACCGGCGAACGCTTCATCCGGCTGTCCGGCCTGATCTTCGACAACGATCTGTAGGCGCGGGGAATCATTCCGATGCAACGACAATCCGGTTACTCGCTGATCGAACTCCTGATCGCGATCACGATCCTGTTCGTGATCCTCGCGGGCGTCTTCTATTCGTTCGGCGTCCAGAACGAGAAGTACGTGGTCATCGCGGACGTCACCGATGCCCAGCAGAACCTGCGCGGCGTCGCCGAGATGATCGAGCGCGACGTCCGCCGCGCCGGTTACATGGTTCCGGCGGCGACCTCGGCCTGCGCGCACGACTACACCGACCGGCCCGACCTCGTGATCGTGAGCAACTCCGAAGCGATCCGACCGATCGACGAACTCAAGCTGAACGCGCCCGAGCTGCTGGTCGGCGACCTCGGGATCGAAGTGATCGGCCTGACGAGCTCGACGGTGCGAGTGACCGGTGGCGGTGTGCCGAAACTCAAGATCGACTCTGGCGCCAGCGGCGCACTCGCGGTGGGCGGTGGCGTGATCGTGACGGATCGCAACGACGCCGAGCGACGCGTCGCCTGCGGCGAGATCACCGCCATCGTCGGTGACACCCTGACGGTCGACTTCGGACCGAGCACGGACGCCACGGCGATCGGAACCGAGAACCTCATCGCGATCCCGGCGGTCGTCTACAAGATCGTGCCGGCGACGAGCGCGATTCCGAGCCGGCTGCTGCGCAACGGCCTGGTCCTCGCGTACGACGTCGAGGATCTGCAGGCCACGTTCTTCTTCGACGCGAACGCCGACGGCAATCTGACGGCCGCCAACGAAGTGTTCGGAACCCTGAACGCCGCCGGCACCTACCCGCCGGCATCGGGCGCGAGCTTCGACATGGGAAACCTGCGCGAGATGATCGTCCAGATCGTCACCGTCACGCAGGACGATGCGCCGAGCGGCTCCGGTGCAGCGGTGACTCTGACCCAGGGTCTGGTCGTGTCGAATCGCGACACCAACCTCGCACCGGCGGATCGGCGTGTACGACGCCTCCATACCGCCAACGTGCGCCTGCGCAATCTCGGCTGACCGGGACCACCCCATGGATTCGAACACCACGAGGAGAGACGCGATGTCCGGGCAAAGCAATCAGGCGCAGCGAAGGTCGAGCGGATCCGCGCTCCTGAGCTCGATGCTGATCCTGGCCCTGATGACGGTGCTCGCCGTCGGCTCGATGCGCACTGTGATGCGCGATCGACAGGTCGCTGGTTTCCAGAAGCGCGCACGCACCGCGATGTACGCCGCCGAGGCGGGTGTCGCCCGCGCCAACGCGCTGCTGCGCAGGACACCTCCCGGATCGAGCGGCGGCATCGGTGCGCTGATCGCCTATGCGCCGGTGTTCCCCGATTCGGCCACACCGCAGGTGCTCGGCAGCGGTGCGACCCAGGCCCGCTTCTACGCGGACAACGGTCATCCCGGCATCCAGTACCTCGGCTCCGGGCAGAAGTGCTGGGAGGGCGATGCCGGCGCGGCGATGTCCGACGACATCGGCGGCGGCAATCCCATCTGGCGCGACGTCCTGTGGGACGTGCGCGTCAAGGGCGAGAGCAACGACGGCACCGACCGGGTCGTGCAGGCCCTCGTGACGAGCTGCCACCCGTTCAATCCTTGAAACCTGGTCGCGGACTGACGCGACTCGGCACGCACGTCTCCTGTTGGAGGAAAACCCGATGAAGAACCCCATTCTCCCGATCGGTCGAGCACTCGGCATCCTGTCGAGTCTCGGCCTGATGCTCGTCGCCCCGGTCTCGCGGGCCGCCGACGACGCAGATCTGTTCTCGTCGAAGATGGCGCCCAACGTGTTGCTGATCGTCGACAACTCGCTGTCGATGCTGTCATCGGTCTTCCATCCCGCCTACGACCCCGACGTCAACTACAAGCCCGGTTCCTGCAGTGCGTTCGCGAGCTACAGCGATCCGTGGAACCTCAGCGCCGGTCCGACGGGTAGCGGCGCGGTCATCCCGTCCGGTGTCAACCGCACGTACTGCGGATACACGAGGCAGATCCCCGGCCTCGACACGAACTTCGACGGCACCGACGACGCGTCCATGGGCTACTACCCCAACTATCTGTACTGGCTGTTCTCGGCGGCGGTGGACGCGAATTACGACATCGACGGCGACGGCACCACCGACGGCACGATCTACAACCAGATCCACAACTACTCCAGGCCGTTCACCGGCTGCCGGCGCTCGGGCAACTACAAGGTCTTCCACCGGGATCGCGCCACGGCGTCGCGCACGATCCTCGAGGAGGTGCTCTGCCAGGTCAACCAGAACGGCAAGATCCGCTTCGGCTTCGCGACCTTCCGCCACACCCAGGTCTCGGGCGGTACGACCGGGACCAACGGCGGCTTCATCCAGATCCCGATCAACGATGCGACGATCGACGCCGACGCAAACCCCTCGACGGCGGACGTCGACAACTCCTACGCGCTGAACGGCAGCACACGCACGCACCTCGAACATCTCTACAACGCGTTCAACACGTTCAAGATCGACTCGGCCACGCCGCTCGGCGAGACGCTCTTCCAGGCGTACACGTACTTCATGAGCCGCGACAGCTCGAAGCTGCCCTACGGCGATACCGACAAGGACGGGATCGGGGACACTTCGGCGGGCAAGTTCCCGGTGTACCAGTATGTGACCGATCCGGTCGCCGACTACGGCGGCCGGAACATCAGTTCCGCGGGTGGACTCGTGGCTCCGCCCTGCCCCGTCCAGCAGTGGTGCCAGAAGAACTTCGTCATCCTGGTCACCGACGGTGAGCCGTACTTCGACGAGTTCGTGCCCCAGACCGGCGGACTCTCCGGCACGACCGCAGTCGGATTCACCGATTTCACCACGCTGATCGGCAACTACAAGGACAACGTCGGAACCGCCACGTCCCAGTGCACCAGCAGCCGCCAGTGCTGGTACCTCGACGACATCGCGAAGTTCATGCACGAACATGACTTCCTGCCGGACCAGACGGACTTCCCGGGCACCCAGAAGCTCGACGTCTACACCCTGGGCTTCGCCACCAATGCGTCGCTGAACACCTTCCTGGCAGCCACGGCCTCGGCCGGCGGGGGCACGTTCAACTCGAGCGGCGATCCCGAACAGCTCTCCGCCGGCATCATCGATGCGCTGCAGGATGTCGTCGAGAAGTCCCAGGTCTTCACCGCACCGACGGTGCCTGCGAGTCGGTCGTCGGACGGCAACAACTTCTATCTCAGCTACTTCAAGCCGGCGGACCGGACCGCCTCCTGGGAGGGCCACCTCAAGGTCTTCGAACTGAATGCGGCGGGCGAGATCCGTGACGCGCTCGGCAACTGCATCTTCCGCGACCCCGCCAACCCGTCGACCGTGCAGTGCAAGGGCGGTCTGCTGCAGGTCGAACAGCCCGGCTTCTGGGACGCCGCGGATGAGATGCCCGTGCCCGGCTCGCGCAATCTCTACTACTCGAACTACCAGGCGGGGCCGCCGTCCAGCATTCCCGCGGTGCCTGCCGCGTTCAGCGAGGGAGTCGTGACGGCCGCCGATCTCGCCGTCTCGGCCGCCGACATCACGCAGTACGCGAGCATCGGCGGCGGAACGGCGGGGATCACCACGGCCGACGATCTCAAGAACGCGATCGTCCGCTACGGACGGGGCTGCGAGTTCAGAGCCGGGACGTGCGTCGAGCGGCTAAAGACGCTCGGCGACATCTTCCATTCGAGCCCGAGTCCCGTCGGCCCGCCGAACTCGGCGATCGCCAATCGCGGCTACCAGGAGTTCGCCCGGCGCTACGCGACGCGCACGAAGGTGATCTACGTCGGCACCAACGACGGCTTCGTGCACGGCTTCAACACCGGCACCTGGAGGGCGACTCCGACACCGGCCCGTTTCGATCGGGGCACCGGCGTGGAGACGTTCGGCTTCATGCCCTACCCGGCGCGCCAGAACGCCCGGCACCTGCCGAGCGATCTGCCGCCCCGCGACTACTACTACGTCGATGGCTCACCGAGCATCGCCGACGTCTGGTTCTATCCGAGTGCGACAGCCGTGCCGGCGGGTACGTCGGACTGGGCGAACTGGCACACCGTGATGGTCGGCGGTCTGCGCCAGGGCGGCGAGGCCATCTATGCGCTGGACGTCACCAACCCCGACGCCATGAGCGGCGGGCCCACCTACCCGGGCTATCTCTGGGAATTCCCGTGCGAGGATCAGGCCCGCTCGGAATGCACCGGACCGGGCACGTACACCTACGCGGAGTACATGGGCGAGACCTGGTCGCAACCGGTGATCACCAAGGTGCGGCTGGCACCGAACTGCACCGGGACCTGCCCCGCCTACGTGGATCGCTGGGTCGCGATCTTCGGCGCGGGATATGACGAGGCCGGCGACCCCAACGAACAGACCGGCGCCCTCTACGACAGCACGCTCGCCGCGACGACCAGTCGCAAGGGACGAGCGCTCTTCATGGTGGACGTGAAGACGGGCAAGGTGCTCGCCAGCAAGCGCTTCGACCAGAATCCGTCCCAGGGCGATCCCGCGATGCGCTTCGCCTTCGCGGCGGCACCCGCAGTCTTCGACACGAACTTCGATGGCTACGCGGACGTGGTCTACATCGGCGACCTGGGCGGACAGCTCTGGAAGTGGGTGATCGAGTCGCCCGCGGAGGACACCATCAGCTCCGGCGCCACGGGCAGCGTCGATCAGCCGGGCTGGTTCTGGAAGCGGCTGTTCGCCGCCACACCGTGCGTCGCTCCGGTCTGCGTCCCCATGCACACCAAGTCGATCTTCACCCCGCCGACGGGCAGCATGCTGCACGGCGACCTCTTCCTCGCCTTCGGAACGGGCGAGCGCGCGCACCTCGACTACATCGGGACCGAACCCGAAGAGCGCAACCGCTTCTACGTGCTGAGGGATCAGGATCCCCTCGAGCGCTTCACCCCGGTCTCTCCGGCCGTCGACCCCGATCCCCGATACACCGACGTCGCCAGCACGGGCGAGGTGAAGCCGGTTTCGACCTACGCCGGAACCTGCACTCCGCCGAGCGGTTCGGACGTGGGCTTCTACTACGAAGGCCAGGACGGCGAGAAGTTCATGACCGAGACAACGATCTTCGCCGGCGACGTCCTGACGGGCTCGTTCGTGCCCAACGCCGGGGGCGCCTCGAGCTGTGAGGCTTCCGGTTCGGGCTACCTCTACTACTTCGACCTGTTCTGCGGTCGCGGCAAGTACACGAACGCAAGCGATCCCCAGCCCTCGGCCAACCTCCCGCGCACCTACGTGGGTGCGGGACCGCCGACCCGACCCACGGTGTCGATGGGCAGCCTCGAGAACCAGGGCGGCGGCGGGCCGTGCGACAACATGGTCTTCGACTTCAGCAGTGATGGCGATGGCCAGGTGATCGAAGCCGACTGCATGCCGAACTCGGGCGTGCGAACCCGGAGCTGGCGCGATCTCGACTGAGGCCGTGTCGCGTCATTCCCGTCCGCCCGGCGACCCCGGGCCGACGACTCGCAAGGAGCCATCATCATGTCGAACCGAATCGTGCTGCTCTGCCTGGCCGGACTCGTCGCGTGCCAGATCACCGGTGCGGCACAGGCCGGGAATGAACTCGGCGGAGAGGACTGGCTGCGCGGAAAGAACACCTCCGAGAACACCGTGCTGCTCGGTTTCAAGGTCTATCACCTCAATCCCATGACACAGATCCGCGGGTTGAAGGGTGAGAGCATGGGCCTCGATGATCTGGTCTGGGTGCCCGAACTCGAATCCTACGCCGAGATCCCCCGCGTCCCGTCTCTCTGGGTCAAGTTCGACGCGACGCAGGTCGGCACGCAGCTGGTCCTCAACTGGATCGAGCTGTCGATCGATCAGGAGGGCATGGACCCCACACACCTGCCTGGCGGGGTCGACGAGTACGGTCGCCTGCCCGGGAGCCAGTGATGCAGACCGCCTTTCGAGCTGCCCTCTGCCTGCTCGTGTCGGCCGCGATCGTGGCCTGCGGGAGCGAGCCGTCGGACACCGCGCGCGTCGAGCCGATGGGGCCCGACAGCGAGCAGGCGACTGCGTCGCAAGCGCTGGTGGACGTCCCGGCCATCGCCGGCATCCACTTCGTGCCCGCGACGCCGCTGGCCGGCCGCACCGCCCAGGCCCAGGTGACGCTCGCCGAGTCGGATGTGGGCAAGCACGGCTCGGGGCGAGACGTCGAGTTCTCCTTCGAATGGACCCTCGAAGGAAAGACGCTGCCCGCGGTCGGCCGGAGTGTCGACCTATCGCAGGCGAAGCCGGGTGAACGGTTGCAGGTCACCGTCACACCGCGGGTCGCGCGGACCCGCGGAACTCCGCTCTCCCACGCCGTCCGACTGGCCAGTGCGCCGCCGCGGGTGCTCGGTGTGAGCTTCGTGCCCGCACAGGGCCTCACTGCGAATGCCCACGTCGAAGCGCGCCCGATCGTCGAGGACGGAGACATCCACCGCACTTCACACCGCTTCCAGTGGATCGTGAATGGGCAACGCCAGAGCGTCTACGAGGCAGACTTCAGCACCGAGGGCCTGCGCCGCGGCGACGAGATCCAGGTCGAGGTCGTCGCCTACACGGCGGGGTCGAGCAGCGATGCCTTCCTGAGCGACGCGATCGTGCTCGCGAATGCGCCGCCGGTGATGGTCCCGCGCCCTCTCGGCTTCGACGAGGCGGGCGTCGTCGACACGCGCCTCGAAGCCGTCGATCCGGATGGCGATGCGCCGCTGCAGTTCGCCCTGATCGCCGGACCGGAGGGACTCGCCCTGTCGCGCACCGGTCAGTTGACCTGGCCCGATGCCCACACGAAGCCGGGTCATCACGTGGTCGAAGTGGCGATCCGCGACACGCTTGGAGCCGAGCGGAAGAGCCGCTTCGCGCTCGATGTCGGGAGCCCCGCCGCACCGGCGCGCTGAGCCCGCAACGGGATCGGCAGGCCGCGAGGGCAAGTCGTTCCGACCGCGCCAGCGGGGCGAACCCTGAGGCCGGGCCGATCCACGGCGCGTGCGGGAGCACGCTGCTATAACGGCGCTCATGTCCAGCCCCGAGACGAATGCCCGAACACGGACGGCTGTGGTGACGGGAGCGTCTTCGGGCCTCGGCGTCGCGATCGCCAGCGCGCTCGGTGCCCTGGGCTATGACGTCGCGGTCGGTGCCCGTCGGAGCGAGCGGCTCGACGAGACCGCGGGGCAGATCGAGAGGGCTGGCGGCCGGGCTTTCGCCCATCGGCTCGACGTGTCGGATGCGCGATCGATCGAGACGTTCTTCGACGCGCTCGAGCGACACTGGCGGCCCGCCGACGTGATCATCAACAACGCCGGTGCGAATACCCCGGGACCGCTGCACGCGCTGGCCACGGGCGTCATCGAACACGAAGTGGCCACCAATCTGATCGGCCCGATGCTCGTGTGCCAGCGCGCCCTGCGCCCGCTGCTCGCCGCCCGGCAACGCGGAGATCTGGTCTTCATCAGTTCCGACGCGGTCCGGAATCCAAGACCGCGACAGTCGGTCTACACCGCGACCAAGGCCGGCCTCGAGGCGCTCGCGCGGGCACTCGGCATGGAACTCGAGGGCAGCGGCATCCGCTGCACGGTCGTGCGACCGGGGCCCGCGCTGTCCGAGTACGCGGCGAACTGGCCGCGTGAGCAGATCGTGGGCCTGCTCGAATACTGGAACCGCTTCGGCCTGCAGCGTCACGCGGGCGTGATGCCCGCAGAAGCGGTGGCCCGCGCGGTCGTGCTCGCGGTGACGACGCCGCCCGGCGTCCACCTCGATACGCTCGAAGTGCAGCCCGAAGCGCCGATGCGAGCTTGAACTCGGCGTACCGTGGCCGCGCACGGGGTGCAGAGCCGCGACACCTCTCGGACCCGGCACCGGAGCCTCCAGCAGGACCCACACGGCGCGGAACAGGAGACAGACATGGCAGAGCAGGATCGATGGGAACGCGGTCTCGAGAAGTTCAAGGAGGTCTACTGCGGCGACGTCGTCGCTCTGCCGCGCGGCACGAACGCCTTCTTCGATCTGATGATCGAGAATCTGTTCGGCGACGTCTGGACGCGCAGCGGGCTCGATCAACGCGATCGACGGCTGTTGATGCTCGGGGCGATCGCGGCGCTCGGTGAGCAGATGACCTTCGGGATCCAGGTGAAGGCCGCACTCAAGCTCGACGAACTCACCCCGCTGCAGGCCCGCGAGATCCTGATTCATCTCGCCCAGTACGTCGGCTATCCGCGCGTCGCCCCGCTGCTCGGCGTGGTCGAGCAGAAGATCGCCGAGGTCGCCAAGGAACGAGCCCGAACCGGCGACTGATCGCCGCCGAGCCCGGTGGGTCCATGACGAAGTCCAGCGCAGTCCGGTGGGCAGGTCTGCTCGGTCTGGCGCTTGCAATCCTGCTGCAGGCTCCGACGAGCCGCGCCGCTGGATTCCCGAATTCCAAGGTCGTGGCCCCGGCTCCGAAACCTGCCGAGACCGAGAGTGGATCGGAACCCGCAGCACCACCGATCCCGCGCGTGGACCGGTTGCGGTGGAAGGGCCAGCAGGAGCTCTCGACCGCACGGCTCGCCAGCGTCGTGTTCACGCAGGGTCCCGACTGGCGGTTCTGGAAGCGGAATCCCGAATTCTCCGAACCCACACTGATCGGTGACATGGACCGGATCGTTGCGCTGTACGCCCTGCACGGCTTCTACGAAGCGACAGCGAACTACACACTCGACTGGAACGCAGAGCTGACCGCGGTGAAGGTCACGATCCAGATCGACGAGGGGCCGGCCGTCACGCTGACCCGCTTCGAGATCGAACTGCCCCCCGACCTGGACATCCCGGCCGGACAGCTCGAAGCCCTGCTCGAGGATCTGCCCCTGGTCGAGGGTCGGCAATTCAGCGCCGAGCGATACGCGGCCAGCAAGCACCTGCTGCTCGATCGACTGGCCGAGGCCGCCCACCCGAGCGCGCGGATCGAAGGCGGCGCGACGGTCGAACTCGACGATCACGAAGCCGAGGTCGCGTGGCGGGTGGTCGCCGGACCGACGGTCCAGTTCGGCGAAGTCGCGATCGAGGGGCTCTATCGCGTCGATCAGAAGACCGCGCGGCGCGAGGTCCGGATCGAGCCGGGCGAACGCTATTCGACACGCGCACTGCAGCGGACCCGGCGCAGCATGCAGCAGCAGGGGCTCTACAGCTGGGTGATCGTGCATGCGCAACGCGACGAGAGCGAGCCGACGTCGGATCCCGACATCGACGTGCGCGAGACGACTGCGCCCGGGACCGATGGCGCGCCCTCGTGCGAGGCCGCAGCGGGCGATTGCGACGATCCCGCTCGTGCCGCACCACGGGTCGAGGAGGCGCCGGAGACGTGGCCGGTCGAGATCCGCGTGAAGGAGCGATCGCCCTATACGTTCGACGCGATGGTCGGCTACAGCAGCGACGAGGACTTCCGCGCCGAGGTCGGATGGCGCAACGTCAACTTTCTCGGCGACGCGCGCAGGCTTCGCTTCGGCGCCCTGTATTCCGGGATCCTCACGAAGCTCGAAGCTGAATTCACGCAGCCCTACTTCATCGATCCGAAGCTGTCGTTGACAGGACGCGTCGAACTGCGGGCCGAGGACGAACCCGCCTACGAGGCCAACCGGGTCGTCACGAGCGTCGGCCTGTCGCGTCCGCTGTCCACGCGCTGGCGCGGACGGGTCAACTATGAGTTCTCCCTGAACAACGTCTTCAATGTGTCTCCGGACTCGGCCATCGTCCTCAGCGAGCCGACCGGTGAGTCGAAGACGGCGACCCTCGAATTCGGCGCCCGCCGGCAGACGACCGACGACCTGCTCGAGCCGACCGAGGGCACGTGGCTCGATCTGGTCGTCGCGCCCGCGCTGCAGGAGATCGGCGGCGACTTCAACTACATCGGAACCGGTGCCGAGGTGCGCGGCTATCTGTCGCCGTTCCGCGACAGCGTGCTCGCCGGGCGCTTCTTCATCGGCTCCATCGAGCCGATCCGCGGCACGCAGGCATCGCAGATCCCGGTGGTCTCGCGCTTCTACTCGGGCGGCGCCAACTCGAATCGCGGCTTCCAGTACCACACGATGCCGCCAGCGGGCGGCTTCGCGAATTCGGACGTCGGCGGCACGAGCCTGCTCGAGGCCTCGGCGGAGTGGCGTTTCGATGTCTGGAACAAGCTCGGCGGCGTCGTGTTCGTGGACTCGGGCGTGCTCGCCCTCGATCCCTGGACCTTTCCCCTCGACGAGTTGTTCTGGGCCGTCGGTCCCGGGATCCGGTACGACACGATCGTCGGTCCCTTGCGCTTCGACTACGGAATCCTCGTGAATCCGCCCCCCGGTGGTTCGCGCCATCAGTGGTTCATCTCGGTGGGGCACGCATTTTGACCGACGAGACCCGACAGCGCGAAGTCGTGAAGCCGCGGCGACTGCGGCGGCTGGTCTTCGGCAGCCTGCTCGGCCTGTGGCTGCTCACGCTCGCCGCGATCGGCATCGGGTTCCTGTCGATCCTGTACGGCTGGCAGGTCGATCGATTCCGTGGCGTCCTCGAGGCAGCGCTCGGAGATCTCCTCGACCACGAGATCCGCATCGGCCGGCTGGAGGGCGGGCTGCTCGACGGGATCACGCTGCACGACGTATCGATCGCGCCGCAAGCACCGGGCGCTGCGCCCGATGATCGACTCGTCGCACATCAGATCGCGCTGCGGCTCGACGTTCGCTCGAGCCTGCGGGAGAGCGCACTGGTCGTCACAGACGTCGTCCTCGTGCAGCCGACCCTCACGCTCTCGCGGATCGACGAAGGGCGATTCCGACTCGCAGGCTGGGGCGATCTCGGCAGCGGCGACTCCGATCGGGCCCGCGTCGGACTCCCCTTCGAGATCGTGCTGGCGAGCGGACAGGCGAACGACGTCCATCTCGCTCTCACCCACGACTCCCGATCCGGGCTCGCAGATGTCGCCGGCCGGCTGGACGTGGCCATCACCGATTTCCGCTTCGGCGGGCAGCCCGGACTCGAATGGCCGGATGCGACACGCATCCAGTTCGATCTCGCGCGCGCGCATCTCGGAGATCGCGACCTCGGTGGCGGACGACTCGTCGCGCAGACTCGCTTTCGACACGCAACGATCGAAGTCCTCGAACTCGACGGTCCACTGGGCGGCCTGGCGATCACGGGCGAGCTCGATCTGGACCCGCGGCTCGATCGACTGTCGCTGCGGTCGGGTCGGCTCGCTGCGTCGCTGCGCGAACTCGAACTCGACGCCTGGCGGGTGACGCAGCGTGACGTATCGAGCACGGGGCAGCCCGAGATCGGTCCGCTGAGCGGACAGCTCGACCTCGAGATTCTTCGCAGCGACACGTCCGACCACGAGGCCGACTATGAGTTCGATCTGCACGCGGTGACCGCTCCGCTGCGGATCTTCGGTGGCGAGATCGAGCGTATCGAAGCCAACGCCGTGGTCGCGCTGGCGGGTCGCCGCTGGTCGCTCGAGGAGAGCTCCGTCGATCTCGCGGCGGGACGCATCCTCGTGTCGGGACGCGGCGCGGGACGGATCGCCGAGCAGTTCGACGTGAGAGCCCGCGAACTCGATCTCGCGCGGCTCCCGGGATCCTGGCTCCCGCCCGTCCGGCTCGCCGGTCACGCGGATCTCGACCTGTCGATCCACGGCGCGTTCGATGATCCGATCGGAATGCTCGAGCTCGACGCCCGGACGCTGACCGTCGACGGCATCGGACCGGGAACTCTCGACTTCGCACTGCGGGCCGACGGCGAGCGGCGCTACGTGCTCGAAGGCTTCGACTGGACGTTCGAAAGCGGTACCGGTCGCTATGTCGGCACCTGGGTCCGCTCGATCGGGACAGCCGCGATCGAGCTCGGGCCCGGCCGGGTCGCGGTGCGCGAACTGGCCCTCGACTGGACGGGCGGTTCGATGCGCGTCGACGGGGGTCTCGCCGACGGCGTGCTGCAACCGAGCCACATCGAACTCGATTCACTCGACCTGGCAGTGGTCGCCCGGATGCTCGGGCTCGAAGGGCGGCCCGAGGGCGTCGTGTCCGGACGTTTCGATGTCGCGGGCGCTTCCCGCGACCCGGATGTCGCCGCGCAGCTGCTCTGGTCCGCGCCGCGCTACCGCGGTCTCGGCGCCGAACGGATCGAGATCGACGTCTCGACGAAGTCGGGGCAGCGCAGCATCGAGGCGGTGCTGAAGGATTCCGGTCGCGAGCCGCTGCGCGCCCTCGCACGCGCACCGAGGCTGTTCGGAATCGATGATCCGCGAAGCTGGCTCTCCGACCCGCGATTCGGTCTCGACCTGCAGGTGGACGATCTCGACCTCGTGTGGCTTGCCCCGTGGCTCGCCCTCCACGACCTCGCTCCCGTCGGGCGTCTCGAGGGTCGACTCACCGCCTCCGGTGGGACCGACGGACCGACCGCCATCGGCGACCTGCGATTGGATGCGGTGCGATTCGATCGGCTGCCCGGAGACGATCCGGACGAGCTCCCGACCAGGCTCTTGGGACCGGTGACCGGGCGGGTCGTCTTCGAGGGCAGCCAGCTGCGGACCGAGGGGCTCCGCTACGGGTCCGGCGTCGACGAACTGCTCTTCGACGCGACACTCGGCTGGGCGGGCAGACGCGCCGACGATCTCGACCTCGCCGCGACACTGCTCGGCGTCGGGTTTCGCGGTCGCGCGGTCCTGAACGTGGGCCTGCGCGGCGAAGTGCTGGAGACCAGTGTCCTGACCTTCAGCGACTTCGACGTAGCCGAACTGGTGCGGGGCGCCGGCCTGACGGGACGCGTCGGAGGCCATCTCACCGGCGAGTTCGTCGCGCACGGTCCGATCGCAGATCCCCGATTCACGACAAGCCTCACCTGGCACGAGCCGGTGGTGGCGGGGGTGACCGCCGAGCAGTGGGTCGTCGCCGCGCGGCGCGAAGCCGACGGGCTGACGCTGACGGGCGGACTCGAGCGCGGCGGTCGGCGCGTGCTCGACGTCACGGGAGTCCTGCCCCTCGAATCTGCATCGCACCCACGTGAGTGGTTCACGCGCGCTCGCGGCTGGGCCGGTGATCCGGCGACGCGGATCGACATCACCGCCCTGGAGTTCCCGCTCGATTGGCTTCCGATCCTGGCTCCTCGCCTGCCCCTCCGGAGCGACGGATTCGTATCGGGCGCGATCACGCTGAGGGGCGCCGACGCGGTTCCCTGGATCGAGGGCGCGCTGTCGATCGAACAGGGCGTGTTTTCGCTCCTCTCGACGCAGACGGCGAGCATCGGTCCTCTCGACGGCACGATCGAATTCGAAGGCAGGAGCGCGCGCTTCGATCCGCTGCGGGTCGCTGCCACACGGGGACGCGCGTCACTCGCCGGATCGGTCCGCTGGAGCGAACTCGGCATCGACGATGTGTCGGTGGAGACGCGCTTCGACGGCTACCGGTTCGATCAGCTTGGACTGTTGCAGACGACCCTCGACGGCAGCGTGCTCGCGAGCGGGCCGCTGAAGGCGTTGCACCTCGGTGGCGAGATCCGACTCGGAGAGGTGCGGGTCTCGTTCCCGAATCAGCAGAACCCCATCCTGAAGGAGATCCGGGTGATGGGTCTGCCCGAGACGCGGTCGGCCTCGATCCGGGAGGGAGAGGCGCGGGTGGCCGGCATCGAGGATCGGACCACCGCCGACGTCGCGATCGTGCTGCCCAAGGGCACGTGGATCCGCGGCATCGGACTCGATGCCGAGGTCTTCGGCGCCGTCGACGTCACGAAGGCCGCCGGATCTCCACTGCGCTACGCGGGGCAGCTCGAGGTCTCGCACGGTCGCTACAGCGTGCAGGGCAAGCGATTCGAGATCGATCGGGGCGTGGCGATCTTCACGGGTGGCGCGAGTCCGATCCCCGACCTCGACATCGAAGCCAATCGACGCGCGAGTCGCGAAGTCACCGTCTATGCCCACCTGCGCGGACCGGCGAACGCACCGACCCTCGAGCTGACCAGCGATCCGGCGATGGATACCGCCGAGATCGTGTCGTATCTGTTCTTCGGCCGATCCGCGACCGTCGGCAATCGCGAGTCGACGAACGGGCTCGGTGAGTCGGCGGCGTCGGTGGCCGGCTCGATGCTCGTCGACAGCATCGCACCCGAGTTGCGCGACGTGCTGCGGATCGACGAGATCAGCGTCACCTCGAATGAAGACGATCAGACACCCGCGGTGGAGATCGAGACGCAGGTCACCCCCGACGTCTACCTGCGGATCGTGCAATCGCTCGGCGGGAGCGCGAACGAAACGGTCGAGATCCGGTGGCGGTTCTGGCGGGATCTCAGCCTGAAGAGCAGAGTCAATCGCACCGGCGCATCGGCGATCTTCGTGTTGTGGGAGTTCAACTATTGGGGGCTCGAGCGCTTCGGGCTCGCTGGATTCACGCCGCCACCACCGCCCTTCCGGGCGATACCCGTCGAAGATCGCGAGACCGTCCCAGACGCTTGCGTCCCGCCGCTGGCCTGCCCGGCGCCCTGACGTCGCACTCCGACCGCTGATTGCGCCTGCGCTCGGACGGGTCGATCATCCGAAATGGGCCGATCGGAATCACGGAGAGCGAACGAATGGTCGAGCGAGGCACCCGAGACGACGCGGACGCACTCGCTGCGATCGACCGGCGTTCGATCGCGACCACTCAGGAGAGCTACGAGCGGATCCCGTACGAGACCCATTCGTGGACGTCGTCGCAGCCCGCACGACTCGAAACCATCGCCAGGCTGCGCGGACTCGAGGCGGCGGCGGCGGACCGGTGCCGGGTGCTCGAGATCGGCTGCGGGAACGGCGGGAACCTGATCCCGCTCGCAATCGCCCATCCGCACTCGCACTTCGTCGGCGTGGATCTCGCCGCGATCCACATCCGGGCGGCGGAAGTCGCGGCGCGGGAACTCGGCCTGCATAACGTCGAGTTCGAGGCCGCGAGCTTCGTCGACTGGAAGCATGAGCAGGCGCCATTCGACTACGTGATCGCCCACGGGTTGATGTCCTGGGTAACGCCGCAGCTGCAGACTCTGCTGCTCGAGACATTCAAGCGCCTGTTGTCCCGGCGCGGCGTCGTGTTCGTCAGCTACAACACCTGGCCGGGCTGGACGATGCAGCACGCGATCCGGCAATTGATGCGCCATCACAACCGCGGGGTGTCCGACATCGACGAGGCGATCGCCCGCGCACAGGCGCTGCTCGACGTCCTGCTGCAGACCGTGCCGCAGCGCGAAACCGCCTATCGCGAATACCTCGGGAGCGTGGCACAGATCGCCCGGGACCCGGACAAGCGATACTACTTCGCGCACGAGTACCTCGAGGACGAGAACCATCCGTTCTACGTGCGCGACATGCTCGAGCGCGCCGCAGGGTGCGGGCTCGGCTATCTCGGCGATGCCGATCTCGTGGACAGCACCCTCGACAACATGCCCGACGAACCGAAGGCCCTGCTCGCGAAACTCGCCGACGGACCCTTCGCGCGCATCCAGATCCTGGACTTCGCGGTGAATCGGAAGTTCCGGCAGAGCCTGCTGTGCCACGACGACATCGACCTCCACGCCTCTCCCGATCTGACCCGCGTGTCGGAGATGTACGTCGGCTCGACACTGACTCCGGACGAGGGCAGCGCCGATGCGACCAGCGACGCGATCATGACGTTCAGTGATCGACACGGGCGCAGCATCGAACTCGACCAGCCCGTCGCCAAGGCCGCCCTGCTGCGTTTCCAGGAGGTGTCCCCGCAGCCGATCCGGCTGGACGAGCTCGTCGAATGGGCGTGGCAACGGATCGGTCACCGGCCGGCAGCGGGTTCGGAGGACGAGTCCGCGCAACGCCTGCTCGTCGCCCTCGTGTTCGGCCGGCTGTTCTTTGCCGACATGGTCGATGTCCAGGCGAGTCCGCCCGGCTGGGCGCTCAGCGTGCCGGAGCGGCCGTGCGCGAGCCCGCTCGCCCGACGCGACGCGCAGGGTTCGGCGCGGACGACAACCCTGCGGCATCGGATGATGAAGCTGGACAACGACGCCGTGTGCGCGGTCCTGCCTCTGCTCGACGGCACCCGGGATCGGGCGGCCATCCACCGCGCACTCGAGGGCCAGGTCGATGCGGAGGCCCTGGATACGATCCTCGGCCTCGCCGCCCGCAATGCGCTGCTCATGCCCGCGTAGGGGAATGGCACGGCCCGGGTGCCCCGCGCGCCTCCACCACACGGGGCAGGAAGTGCTTCGGTCCCCGAGACCATGATCCGATGAAGCCCGAAGGGCGTATGCTGCGAGTGTCCGGGAGGGCACGTGACTGATTCGGAACGATGGCCGCCGCGGGACGTCCAGCCGACCGGCTCAGTGACCGGGTCAGCGGACGACCGGAACGAGGTCGCCCGCATCTCCCGCCGTCTGCTTGCGCTCGAAACGGGTGCGATCGCCGACGCCGTTCGCGAAGAGTTCGAGTCCGCCGCACGGCTCGCCCGCTGCGACCGGAGCTTCTTCTACTTCATGGATCCGAGCCGTCCCGAACCCGTCTGGTCCGCGGCCTGGCGGGCCAGCGGCAAGGGCGATCGACCAGCTCCCGTCCTCGACGGCGGGCGCTTTCCGTGGTCGCTCGATCAGCTCCAGAAAGGTCTGGCGGTCCACTTCCATGCCGGCCAACCGTTGCCCCGGGCCGCCGCCGCCGAACAGCTCGAGTTCGAGAGACGAGGTGCGCGGGCGGCGTTGTTGATGTCCGTGCGATCCGGTGAATACCTGGTCTGCGCCCACGTCTTCGAGCGCATCCACGATTCCGTCGGCTGGAACGAGAGCGAGATCTCCACCCTTCGGACCGTCGGCGAGATGTTCGTCTCGGCCCTGAAACGTCGTGCCGTCGAGAGTGCGCTGCGCGAGAGCGAGGAGCGCTTCCGCACGATCGCCGAGCAGGCCACCGAACTGGTTGCCGAGTTCGACGCGCATGGGCGCTTCAGCTACGTGAGCCCGAGCTACGAGGCGCTGCTCGGACATACACCGGAGCAGCTCGTGGGTACCCATGCCGAACGACTGATCCACTCCGACGACCTGGCCGGGTCGCGGACGAAGTTCGCCCGCTCGTTCGATGAACGAGTGCCCTCCTATTCACTGCACCGTTTGCGACACGCCGACGGCAGCTGGCGCTGGTTCCAGAACTCGGGTCGCGCCTATCGACGCGCCAATGGCCACCGGTGCTTCGTCTCGATCGGTCACGATGTGACCGAGCGGGTCGAGGCGCAGCGCGCACTGGAGCGACAGCTCGAACTCGAAGCAACGGTGGCCCGACTCTCGCGTCGCCTGCTCGGTGTGGCCGACGAGAAGTTGTCGGAAGAGATCGTCGGCGCGCTCCAGGAGACCGCGGCCCTCTCGAACGCGGACCGGGCCTACCTCGCGACGCTGCCGCGAGGACCATCGGATCGCGCCACGTTCCACGAATGGTTCTCGCACAAGACGACCGCCTGGCAGGCCAACGGCGGCGACTGGGCGCAGTCGATGCTGTATCGAGGTGAGACGCTCGACTACCACGATGTGGACGACCTTCCGCCGGAAGCCGCGATGCTTCGTGAGTCCTTGCGGGCCCGCGGAACAGCTTCGATCCTCTCGATTCCGTTGCGCAGAAGCGACCTCTCGATCGGCGTGATCGGGTTCGAGAACATCACACCGCATCGATGGAGCGAACACGAGATCCGGCTGCTCGGCCTGATCGGGGAGATCCTGCTCAGCGCGGTCCAGCGACACGCCTCCGCGACTGCACTGCGAGAGAGTCAGCTCGAACTGATGCAGGCACACAAGCTCGAGGCCATCGGTCGGCTGGCCGGCGGCATCGCGCACGACTTCAACAATCTGCTGACCGTGATCCTGGGACTGTCGCGGCCGATGATGGAGCAGTTGCCAGCCGGCAGCGAGCTGGCTCTGGACCTGAAGGACATCCACGAGGCGGCGGAGCGCGCCGCCTCGCTGACGCGCCAGCTCCTCACCTTCAGTCGACGTCAGCCCGTCGAGCAGCACTCTGTCGATCTGAACGTCACGCTCGTACAGCTGCGTCCGCTCCTCGAACGGATGCTCGGTCGCGGCGTGACACTCGCGTTCCGGCTCTCCGAAGCCCCCGCCTGGGTCCGGGGCGATGTCCATCAGTTCGAGCAGGTCATCGTGAACCTCACCACCAATGCCCGCGATGCGATGCCCGAAGGCGGCCTGCTCGAGATCGGGACACGGATCCACTCGCTGGACGCAGCGGCCGCACAACAGCTGGGGCTCGCCGCAGCGGGTCGCTATGTCGTGCTCTCGACTTCGGATACCGGTGAAGGAATGGACGAGCGCACGCGCCGTCGCATCTTCGACCCGTTCTTCACCACCAAGGATCCGGGCAAGGGCACGGGGCTCGGTCTCTCGATCGTCTACAGCGTGGTCGAGCAATCGGACGGAGCGATCGAGATCGACAGCGATCCGGGGCGGGGCAGCCGATTCCAGATCTGGCTCCCGCACCGGGAAGAGGAGGCCCGTGGCGAGCAGGATCGACTCGCCGACCCGGTCTCGCGCGAAGGCCGCGAAGGTGTGCTTTTCGTCGAGGACGAGCCCGCCCTGCGACGGCTCGGACGTCGGATCCTCGAGCGCGCGGGCTACCGCGTCCTCGAAGCCGTCGACGGCGAGGTGGCGCTCGGGATCCTGCGTGCGAACCGCGAAGCGATCGACGTGCTCGTGACCGACGTCGTGATGCCGCGCATGAGCGGTGGCGAACTCGCGCGGCAGGCCAGAGCACTGCAACCGAGCCTGCCGATCCTGTTCGTGTCGGGGCATGCGAGCGACGAAGGGAGTCGGCTCGATCTCGAGGCCTCGACCTGGCTCCAGAAGCCGTTCAGCGCCGATGCGCTGCTCGAAAAGCTGCGCGAGTTGATCGAGCGCTGAGCCTCAGGCCGCGTCGACGGCGTGGGCGACTACAGACCTCCGCGCCCTCCACCCGTGCCACAGCGCACCCGTTGCGGTGGCCAGCATGCAAACGGGCAGGAAGAGCCAGCCCCCGCGCGCATACGCGGTCGGCTGCTCCGCAGTGTTGCGCGGCAGCACCACGTCGTACAGCAACGACTCCGGTGGAAAATCCGCGAGCGTCCGTACGCTGACCGGGCGCAGGGGCAGATGCGCGACGAGTCGCCCGTTGTGATCGATCACTGCGCTGACCCCGGTACTCACGCTGCGCACCATCGGGATGCGATGCTCGATGCTGCGGAACTGCGCGAGCGCGAGGTGCTCGGTGGGCTCTGCGGTGTCGCCGTACCAGGCGTCGATGGTCACGTTGACGAACAACTCGAGACCGCCGGGTTGCGCCGCCACGCTGCGCACGAAGGACGCAATGATGTCCTCGTAACAGATGAGCGGCCCCATCGCGAGCGGCCACGGCGACGCCCGTCCGTCCGCGACCGGCGAACCGCTGAGCACGAATCGCGCGGGAGCCTCGCCCCTCTCATGGTGGGCGATCTGCGGAATCCGATCCGTCACCCAGTCGGGATCGATCAGCGGGATCGACTCGCCGAAGGGCACGAGGTTGATCTTGTCGTAGTGGCCGATCACGTCGCCGGATGACGCCAGCAGAAAGACGCTGTTGAATCCGAATCGAGCGGCCTGCTCGCGGGTGTTCGCGCCGAAGATCGTCGGCGTCCGGTGCGCGTCGAGCACGCGGCCGGGCCCGAGCGCACGATCGTGCCTGAACGGTCGCAGGATCCCGTACGGGTAGGCGCCGGCTTCGGGCCACACGATCAGTTCGGCGCCGGCGCGCTCGAGCCGGGCCGAGGGAGCCGAGAGGCGCGCCATCCGGTCTTCGCTCGACACGTCGCCCACCGGCACGTTGGGCTGCACGATCCCGATGCGGACAAAGGGCGCGCCGGCCGCCGCCCGATCGACCTCGCCCATCCGCCACGTCCCGTGCGCGAGCAGGAGCGGTGGGATCAGCGCCGCGAGACCGAGTTCGCGGACTGCCTGCCCGCGCGACTCGGCCAGCAAGCCGCGCGACAACAGCAACGCGAACAGCAGAACGAGCGCTTCGACGAGCGGCACCCCGCCGAACTCCGCCAGCTGCATGAAGGCGGGGCGCTCGGCGAAGCCGAGCAGCGGCGTGTACGGAAACAGGTTCGGCCAGATCCCCAGCAGGGCCACGTACGAGACGATCGGCCAGGCGAACGAAAGAACGCCGCGCTGCGGTCCCAGCCGGAGCGCGATGGCGAACAGCGCGTACGGGATCGCCATCCAGAGCGAGATCATGAGCAGACCGAATCCGCCCACCGCCCACGGGACCCGCGCGAAGCGCACCAGCATCTCGGCGATCCACGGGAAGCCGGCGAGCCCGACCCCGATCCCGCCGGCCAGACCGAACCAACCCGCCGATCGCCAGTCGACGCCCGGGCGGCCGACCATGACCAGCATCGGGACGAGTCCTATGAAGTGTCCGATCAGCCAACCACCGGGCGGCGCACCGAGGGCCTGGATGAAGCCCGATGTCGAGGCCACGACGAGGCTCGGCCAGAAGCCGAGCGACAGGATCCACTTCCGCATCTGCGGAGCGTGTGCGATCGCATCGCACGCTGCCACCCGGGTTGGAGGAATCCGACTGCCAGGTTCGGGGCCCGGAACCGCGACGCCGTCGGCGCCGAAGATCCCACGAGACATCCGCAGCGCTATGGTGCAGATCGTGCAGCGGCGGACCGCGAATCCATGATCAGAAGTCCCGAATGCGTCCGTCGCCGCCCACCGGCACGAAGCCCACGTGCGCTCCCGCATCGGGGCCCAGCCCGGGCGGTCTGGTTCGCACTGATCCTCTTGCATGCCGGGCAGGCACGAGCCGACGCAGACGACCCGCCGCGCTTCTTCGGCTTCGGCGCGCAACAGATCGGATTCAGCGCGGGCTACGGCCACGGGGTATCGGTCACGACCGCCGGTGCGATCGAGGGCAATGAAGTCAGCGAGCTCGTGCTCGTCGGCCACTGGCAGATCGACGTGACCCGCTCGCCGATCACGCCGGCCTGGTACAAGGGCGTGCTCGCGCTTCGGATCGAGCCGAGCCTGCTCGTCAACTTCCGACCGCAGAGCGGCGTCGCGGGCGGCGTCGCGGCCCTGTTGCGGTATCAGCTGACGCGCTGGGACGACACGATTCCCTACTTCGAAGCGGGCGCCGGCATCATCGGCCTCGATTTCGACCTGTACGAGCAGGCGGACGGACTTGCCTTCAATCCGACCGCCGGTATCGGCGTCGTCCAGCACCTCGGCGCCCACTGGTCGCTGGATCTCGAAGTGCGCTTCCAGCACGTCTCGAACGCCTACACCCAGGATCCGAACGGCGGCTTCGACACGTTCCAGTATCTCGCGGGCGTCGCCTATCGGTTCTAGCGGCGGCGTTCCGCGCTACGGTTCGCGCGCCCGACGTAGCGGGCCGCAATCGAGCAGGAGATCCAGGCGATGGACATCAAGGGCATCACGGCAGTCATCACCGGCGGCGGGTCGGGGCTCGGCGAGGCCACTGCTCGCGCGCTCGCCGCACGCGGAGCACGCGTCTGCCTGCTCGATCTCGCTCGCTCACGCGGCGTGGAGGTCGCCAGGGAGATCGGCCACGGCGCGCTCTTCCTCGAAGCCGACGTGAGCAACGAGAGCCAGGTGACCGCCGCCCTCGATCGCGCGGTCACGGAGTGCGGCGCGATCCACGTGGCCGTCAATTGCGCGGGGATCGGGATGGCGGGCCGCACCCTCGGCAAGAACGACGAGCCGTTCAATCTCGCGTTGTTCAGCAAGACGATCGAAGTGAATCTGATCGGCACCTTCAACGTGATCCGACTGGCTGCCGCCCGCATGGCGAAGAACGCGCCCAACGACGATGGCGAGCGCGGGGTCGTGATCAATACCGCGTCGGTCGCCGCCTTCGACGGGCAGATCGGTCAGGCCGCCTACTCGGCCTCCAAGGGGGGCGTCGTCGGCATGACGTTGCCGATCGCGCGAGATCTGTCGCGCATGGGCATCCGTGTGGTGACGATCGCACCGGGTCTGTTCGCGACCCCGATGCTGATGGGGTTGCCCGAACCGGCGCGCGCCGCACTCGGGGCTTCGGTGCCGTTTCCGTCCCGCCTCGGCCGCCCGTCGGAGTACGGTCAACTCGCGTGCCAGATCGTCGAGAACCCGATGCTGAACGGCGAGGTGATCCGGCTCGACGGCGCGCTGCGGATGGCGCCGAAGTAGCGCACGGCCGCAGCCCGGCAACGTCACACGCGGACCCGTCCGCGCGGATCGCTCGCTCAGCTCCCGGAATCGGGAAGTCCGTGCGGGTTCGCCATCCGGGCGGGCACGACGAGTTCGTCGAACTCTTCGCCGCTGAGCAGGCCGAGCGACAGGCACGCGTCGCGCAGCGTCGTGCCGCGGGTTTCGGCTTCGTGGGCGACCCGCGCCGCCGCGTCGTACCCGATGCGCGGCGTCAGCGCGGTGACGAGCATCAGCGAACGCTCGAGCGTGCTGGCCAGGTGCTCGCGGTTCGGCACGAGACCCTCGACGAGGAAGCGCCGGAAGTCCGTGCAGGCGTCCGCGAGCAGACGCAGCGAGTGCAGGAAGTTCGCGATCATCACGGGCTTGTAGACGTTGAGTTCGAAGTGACCCTGTGATCCGGCGAACGCCACCGCGGTGTCGTTCCCGATCACCTGCACGGCCACCATCGTCATCGCCTCGCACTGCGTCGGATTCACCTTGCCGGGCATGATCGACGAACCGGGCTCGTTCGCAGGCAGAGTGAGTTCGCCGAGCCCGCAGCGAGGTCCCGAAGCCGCGAGCCGGATGTCGTTGGCGATCTTCATCAGCGAGACCGCCAGTCCGCGGAGCGAAGCCGATGCCGCCACCAGGGCATCGTGGGCCGCGAGGGCGGCGAATTTGTTCGGCGCGGTGACGAACGGCTGCCCGGTGAGACGGGCGAGTTCGCTGGCGCATCGCTCCGCGAATCCGGCGGGCGCGTTCAGTCCGGTTCCGACCGCGGTGCCGCCGAGCGCGAGCTCGAGCAGACCCGGCAGACAAGACTCGATCCGCAGCCGCCCGGCGTCGAGCTGGGCCACGTAGCCCGAGAACTCCTGACCGAGGCTGAGCGGCACGGCGTCCTGCAGGTGCGTGCGTCCGATCTTCACGATCCCGGCGAACGTCGTGGCTTTCACGTCCAGCGAATCACGCAGCCGACACAGCGAAGGCAGCAAGCGCTCGCGCAGCGCCAGCACCGCCGACAAATGCATCGCCGTGGGAAATACGTCGTTCGACGACTGCGAGCGATTGACGTGATCGTTCGGGTGGACGGGCTGTCTGCTCCCGAGCTCACCGCCGGCGAGTTCGATCGCCCGATTCGCGATCACCTCGTTCACGTTCATGTGGCTCTGGGTGCCGCTCCCGGTCTGCCAGACCCGGAGCGGGAAGTGGTCGTCGAGCTCACCGGACGAGACTTCGCGAGCGGCCACGATGATCCAGTCCGCCCGCTCGGCGTCGAGCAGACCGAGATCGCGATTGACCCGCGCCGCCACCTGCTTGATGAGACCGATCGCGTGCACGACCTCGAGAGGCATCCGATCTTCGCCGATGCCGAAGTGCGTCAGCGCGCGCTGGGTCTGGGCACCCCAGTAGCGATCCGCGGGCACGTCGATCCCGCCCATGCTGTCGTTCTCGCGGCGCGTCGCGGACGAGGTCGGGGACACCCCGTGTTTCTAACCGGACCGCTGCGCCTGTCAAGGCGAAGCCGTGCTCAGCCAATGCCGGACACGCGGATCCGCGGGCCCTTCAGGACCTCAGTGGATCGTGCTGGGCGCGAACACGCGGGTCAGTACGTCCTTGACGCGCACTTCCGAGCTGCCCGGCTTCACCTCGAGCATGCGCAGCTGGAACGTCGGTCGGCGCATGGCCGGAAACTCCTGGCAGAAGTCGCCAGCCAACCGCTCGAGCACCTCCTCGGCACGCCTGGCATCGACATCGGCGAGATGGATCACTGCGCGCTCGCGGGTCATGCGGAAGATCCCGTCCTCGACGCGCAGGGCGGACTGCAGGAAGTGGATGTACTCGGGAAAGACGAGATCACCCTCTTCTGCGGCGAGGCCCGCCACGACCGACGAAACATCATGCTGACCGGCGAGCTCGGACACGCGTGCGATCAATGCACTGAGCTTGCGGGGGTCGTCGTTGGATTCGCTGGACACGTCGGATTCGAACATTACACCCATCCTATCGACTCGGTTGCGGGGAACTTGAAGGCCCGATGGTCGCAGCGGACAGCCCTTCGCATGCGTGTGCTGCGCGGCGATGCTTGCACGCCGAGCCGCTGCGCCCGGCGTCGCGGGGACGTTCGTGATCTGCGGACTCGCCCCCGAGGGTGCCGATTTCTGTTCCGTGCGCGACTCGTCGGTCGGGATCGCGATGCTAAACAGTGGCGCCCGACCGACCCCGATCCGCCGAGAGGAGGCCCATGCGCCCCCACGAAATCTTTGCCGCGATGACGCCCGAGCAGGCCGAAAACTTCTTCGGTCGACTCGCCGAGAAGTCGCCCGCGATGTTCACGCAATCCGTGCAGGCCGCCGCCCTGAGCATGAAGGCGCGCCCCCACTTCCTGATGAAGCAACCGCTCGCGAAGCGCATCGCAGCTGTACGCCGGTCGTTGTCCCGGGTCGCCGCAGGTGTGATCGCCGAGGAGATCCTCGCCGTCTACTTCCTCGACTGCCGCAAGGAGGTGCTGACGGATTGGCTCGACACCATCGGACTCGAACACGAGGAGGGCGTCCTGAAGGCCGACGCTCCGCCCTGCCCCGACCCTGCGACTCTCGAGAAGGCGGTCTCGGTGTTTCGCAGTCGCGATGACGATGCGGATCGACTGCTGCTCCTGCGCGCTTTCGCCGCACAGAGGGCAATCGACTGGCCGTCGCTCGACAAGCTGATCGCCGGCTGAGCCCGGCTCAGCCGCGCAGCGTGATCGCCGCGTTGCTGATCACCACCTCGCCGCGCTCTTTCGAGCTGGACTCGATGATGATCCAATTGCCGTCCTTCCAGTAGGACGTCAGGTAGGTCTCGCCCGGGTAGCCCACACCGCGGAAGCGCACCTGATAGCGCGCCACGCGCGTCACATCGCCGCCGAGCACTTCGTCGACGATCGCCTTGCACACGATGCCGAAGGAACAGAGCCCGTGGATGATCGGCTTGTCGAAACCGGCCATCTTGGCGAAGTCGGGATCGGCGTGCAGCGGATTCTTGTCGCCGGACAAGCGGTAGATCAGCGCCTGCTGGGGCAGCGTCGGCGTTTCGATCACGCCATCCGGCTTGCGGTCCGGTCGGTCGTTGCCGGCCTTCGGCCCGGGCTCGCCACCGAATCCACCCTCGCCGCGCAGAAACAGGCTGAAGCGGTTGGTGAACAGCGGCTCGCCCGTCTCGAGCCGCGTCTCGACCTCGAGGACGCACAGACAGGCCTTGCCCTTGTCCCAGAGTTCGGCGACGCGTCCCTTGTTGACGACCTTGGCCTCCGGCGGGATCGGCCGATGCAGCGTGATGTCCTGCTCACCGTGCAGCAGCATCGCGAAGTTGAACTTGAGGCCCTCGACCGAGCCGAGACCGCCCATCGCCCCGAACACCGGGATCACGCCGAAACTCGGCAGGACCTTCAGGTTCTTCTCATACGTGTATTCGAGTTCGCTCGGGTCCGTGGCCGGAACACCCGCCCCCACGCCGAGGTGGTAGAGGATTACGTCGTCTCGGGTCCACTCGTAGCGACCCTCTCCGAGTTCCGCGCCGAGCGCCTTGCTGGGATCGATGGGCATCTCACGCTCCTTTGATGTGTGCGCCTGCGTGTCCGGGATCGACCGCTCGTCCGCTCAGCCGGCGAGCGACTGCATGACGGCCTTCATCTCGTCCGCGATGCTGGACGGAATCACGTAGGCGCCCGGCTCGTGGATCTGCGCGAAGTGGGCCTGGATCTCCTCGGCGCTCGCAGTGCCTTCCTTCTTCGTCCAGCCCGGTGCGAGCCCGATGAAGATCCTCGCGTAGCGGCCGCCACCGACGGAGTATATGGCGTGGCTCTCCTCGTTCTGCTCCGAGCAGAGATAGACGACGAGCGGCGTCACCTTGCCGGGGTCGAGCCGATCGGCCATCGGACCGAGCAGGTCCTCGGTCAGTCGCGTCTTGGCGATCGGCGCGATCACATTCGACTTGATGTTGTACTTCGCGCCTTCCACGGCGAGCACGTTGGAGAGCCCGACGAGCCCCATCTTGGCGGCGCCGTAGTTGCTCTGGCCGAAGTTGCCGAAGATGCCGGCCGCCGACGCGGTGTGGATGAAGCGACCGTAGCCGCGCTCCTTCATGGCGCGGAAGGCGGGCTGTGAAACGAAGAACGCGCCCTTCAGATGGACGTCGAGCACGATCTCGAGTTCGCCGGGCGTCAGCTTCACGATCGACTTGTCGCGCAGGATTCCGGCGTTGTTGACGACGATGTCCACCTGACCGAAGGCATCGAGAGCCGACCGGATGATCGCTTCGCCGCCCTCAGGCGTGGAGACCGAGTCGTAGTTCGACACGGCCGTGCCGCCGGCCTGTTCGATCTCCTTCACGACCTTGTCGGCCATGCTGGTGCCGCCGCCGCTGCCGTCGGATGCGCCACCGAGGTCGTTGACGACCACCTTGGCGCCGCGCCGCGCGAACTCGAGCGCATAGGTGCGGCCGAGGCCGCCGCCGGCACCGGTGATCACGGCTACGCGATCGTCGAATCGGATCTCGCTCATCAGGTCTGCTCCTTTGGAGGTCATCGGTTGGAATTCGGGGGAAATCGGGGCTGGCACGCCGGGTCGGGTGACGAACTGCGGGCCCGGTCCGGCCGAACGGAAGATCGACTCGCGAATCGATTCCGTCCGGGACGCGCGGATCCCGCATGGGAGCCACGCTGCGAAACGGATCACTGGGGGTTTCGGGTCCGCCCGCGGTCATCGATCGGGGATGCGGATCCACGCTTGGGAGAAGGGTCACCATAGCGAAGGGCCGACGCGGGTCGCCCCGCAGAACCCAGTCAAAATCTGTCCGTCCCGCGGGGTCAAAGTGGAAATCCGGACCGTCACGGGCATGGCGTCTTCCCTCCCGACGATCGGTCCGGGAACCGCGGGCTCCGACGACCGAGCAACTCGTGCAGCGCGCGCCGTGCATTGCGATGACCTGCCAAGTCCACGCGCGTCGACCCTCGGCATTCGAGTTCGCGCAGCCCGCGTAACCCGGTCACGCAGACGCGCGTAGTGGAGGCGCGCAGCGAACGCGAAGAGTGGACGCGGATCGACGACGACGAGCCGAAGGCCGGCGCACGTCGATCCGATGCCCGACGCGCGACAGGCGCGCGGTACTCTCCGCCCGGCCAACCGTCGAGCTGCCCCATGCGGGTGTCACCCATACGACGAGACGAGGATCGGAACGCGGTGCCGAAGCAGGCGGGTGACGAGACGCAATCGATGGCCTTCCGCGACGCGGTGGCCCGACACGAACGGGCCGGCCTCGTGCGCGGTGCGATCACGACGCTTCAGGTCAACATCGGATTGCGCTGCAACCTCGCGTGCCAGCACTGCCACGTCGAGTCGGGACCAGCTCGAACCGAGAAGCTCAGCCCCGCCGGCTGCGATCGGGTGCTCGAGCTGTTGGCCCGGAGCCCGGAGGTGTCGGTTCTCGACATCACGGGCGGGGCCCCCGAGATGCACGAATGCTTTCGCGAACTCGTCTCCGGGGCGCGGACTCTCGGTCGACACGTGATCGACCGCTGCAACCTGACGATCTTCCAGGAGCCCGGGCAATCCGACACACCGGAGTTTCTCGCCCATGAAGGGGTCGAGATCGTCGCCTCGCTCCCGTGCCATTCGGCGGAGAACGTCGAGCGACAACGCGGGCGCGGCGTCTTCGATCGCAGCATCGCGGCGCTGCAGAGGCTGAACGCTCTCGGCTATGGGACGGGCGATCCGAAGCACGCGCTCGCGCTGGTCTACAACCCCCTCGGTCCGACTCTGCCGCCGGCGCAGCCACAGCTCGAGGCCGAGTTCCGGCGTGTGCTCGACGATCAGTTCGGGATCCGCTTCGACCGGCTGCTGACACTGACCAACATGCCGATCAAGCGCTTCGCCCGCGACCTGATGCGCTCGGGCCGGCACGACGACTACATGTCCCTGCTCATCGCGAACTTCAATCCGGAGACGCTGCCGCGGCTGATGTGTCGAACCCTCGTGAGCGTGGACCACACAGGACGGTTGTTCGACTGCGATTTCAACCAGGCTCTCGCTCTGCCACCGCCCGGCCCGGTACGGACGATCTGGGAGATCGATCGCATCTCGGATCTCGCCGGCCGGGAGATCGCAACGGGCGGCCATTGCTTCGCCTGCACGGCGGGTGCGGGATCGAGCTGCGGAGGAGCGATCGCCTGAGCGGCGTCCTCTGCTCGAGAAGCGCGCGACACCCGGACGCGCGTTGCCACGACTGCATCGGAGATCCGTGCCATGACCGAACCGAAGATCCACCAGACCGACGCCGCCGCGAGCGCTGGCGGCTCCCGCCTGCTGAAGCCCTTGCTCGTGGTCATCGTGGTGATCGTGATCGGGCTGCTGGCACGGCAGCTCGGCGGCTACGTGCCGGCCCTCGCGACCTGGGTGGAGGGGCTCGGGCTCTGGGGCCCGCTGGCCTTCGTGGCCGCCTATGTGGCTGCGACGGTGTTGTTCGTGCCCGGTTCGGTGCTCACGCTCGCGGGCGGTGCGATCTTCGGTGTCGTGCAGGGAACACTGATCGTCTGGGTCGCGGCGACGCTCGGATCCGCCGCGGCGTTCCTGATCGCACGGTATGGAGCCCGCAGCTGGGTCGCGGCCCAGCTCGCGCAGCGACCGAAGTTCTCGGCGGTCGACCGGGCCGTCGCGGCAAACGGCCTGAAGATCACGTTCCTGCTGCGTCTGTCGCCGGTGTTTCCTTTCAACTTCATGAACTACGCGCTGGGACTGACGCGGGTGGCATTTCGCGACTACCTGCTCGCATCGATCGGAATGCTGCCCGGCACGCTGCTCTACGTCTACTACGGCCGCGTGATCGGCGACGTCGCCGCGGTGGCGGGAGGTCAGGCTCCCGACCGCGACGCCAGCTATTTCGTAGTGACCGGCATCGGCCTCGCGGCCACGGTCGCCGTCACCGCCATCGTGACCCGGATCGCCCGCCGCGCCCTCGGCGATGTCGCCAACGCCTGATCGCAGGAGAAACCCGACGTGCTGCACGACGACCCCTTCGATCAGGAACTGCTGGCCCACGTACGGCCGCCGGGCTGGAAGAACCCCGAACCCGCCGGTCGCTACAACCTGGTCGTGATCGGGGCCGGGACAGCCGGCCTGGTCACTGCGGCCGGAGCCGCTTCACTCGGCGCCCGTGTCGCATTGATCGAGCGCGCCGAACTCGGCGGCGATTGTCTCAACGTGGGTTGCGTGCCGTCCAAGGCGCTGATCCGTTCCGCCCACGCCATCGCGGACGCGCGCGACGCCCACCGGTTCGGTGTCCGGATCGGCGGCGCGATCACGGCCGATTTCCCCGCCATCATGTCGCGGATGCGGGCGGTGCGGGCCCGCATCTCACCCACCGACTCGGTCGAGCGCTTCAGCCGCGAACTCGGAGTCGACGTCTACCTGGGACAAGCGAGGTTCCTGGGCGGCGAGCGGATCGCCGTCGGCGACGCCGAGCTGCACTTCCGTCGCGCCGTGATCGCGACCGGTGCGCGTGCGTTCGTGCCGCCGATCCCGGGTCTCGATGCTTCGGGGCATCTGACCAACGAGACGATCTTCGATCTGAGGGAGCTGCCGCGTCGACTGCTCGTGCTGGGGGGTGGGCCGATCGGTTGCGAACTCGCGCAGACGTTTCGTCGATTCGGATCCGAGGTGACGATGATCGAGATGGCCGATCAGTTCCTCGGGCGCGAAGACGCGGATGCGGCCGCCCTGCTGCTCGGTTCCCTGAAGCGTGATGGCGTCGACGTGCGCCTGTCGACTCGACTCGTCCGGGTCGAGCCCGCACCGGGCGGAGGACACCGCGCCATCGTCGCGCGCGGCGAGCACGAACAGGCCATCGCGTTCGACGAGATCCTGGTGGCGGTCGGGCGCAGTCCGAACGTCGCCGGGCTGGGCCTCGACGAGGTCGGTGTCGAATACGATCCGCAGCGCGGCGTCCACGTGGACGATCATCTGCAGACCCGCAATCCGGCCATCTACGCCGCGGGCGACGTCTGCATGCAGCACAAGTTCACCCACGCGGCAGACTTCGCGGCGCGTACGGTGATCCAGAACGCACTGTTCTCGATCGGTCCGATCGGGAGGCGGAAACTGTCGGCTCTCACGATCCCCTGGTGTACCTACACGGATCCCGAGATCGCCCACGTCGGAATGTACGAGCGCGACGCCGCCGCGAAGGGGATCGAGGTCGATACCTACGTGCAGGAGCTTTCCCATGTCGATCGCGCGATCGCCGAGGGCCGCGACACCGGCTTCGTGAAGATCCACACCGCGAAGGGACGCGACCGGATCCTCGGAGCCACCATCGTCGGTCACTCCGCAGGCGATCTGATCAGCGAGATCAGCGTTGCGATGGCGGCCGGTCTCGGTCTCGGAGGACTGTCTTCGGTCATCCACCCGTACCCGACGACGGCCGATGCGATCCGCGCCGCCGCGCACGGCTACACGCGAACGCGCCTGACCCCCCGCGTGAAGGCCATCATGCAACGATTCCTGGCCTGGCGGCGTTAGCCGGACGCGAGATGGTCGAACCCATCGTCGTCGTCAGCGGCCTGCCCCGCTCGGGAACCTCCTTGATGATGCGCGTCCTCGAGGCGGCCGGACTTCCGATCCTGCAGGACGGGACCCGTCCACCCGACGAATCGAATCCGCACGGCTACTACGAACACTCGGCCGTCCGGCGCACCGCCGTCGACCCGAGCTGGCTGGAGCACGCATCCGGACACGCCGTCAAGGTGATCCACGCGCTGCTCGAGCACCTGCCCCGGGATCGGCGATATGCGGTGATCCTGATGCGACGTCCGATCGACGAAGTGGTCGGCTCGCAGGATCGGATGCTCGCGCGGCTCGGTCGCGACGCGGGTCTGCTCCCGTCCGCGCGCGTCGGCAGCGTGCTCGCCGTTCAGCTCGCTGCGGCGATCGAACTGCTCGAACGCGAGGACTGCTTCACCTGGATGTCGGTCGACTTCCCCGAGCTGATCGCGCGACCCGCGGAGACGATCCGTTCGGTGATCGACTTTCTCGGTCTGCGCGCGCGGGCTTCGGATCTGACGCGACTCGTCGACCCATCGCTGCACCGCGAGCGATCCACCATCGACGGAACGCAGCCCGGTCGTCGTCGCTAGTTCAGAGCTTGCTCGCCCCCCTCGCTTCGAGGATCGCGCGAACCAGCTCGGCGGGGGCATCTTCGGGCACCGGACCATCGGGTTCGCAGCACGCGATACGACCGATCTCCACCGTCTTCACGTAGTCGTCCATGTAGCCCCGACACGCCCGACATCCACCGAGGTGCGAGTCGAACACGGCTCGCACCGTCTCATCGAGTTCGTGGTCGAGGTAGCTCATCAGGAAGTCGACGAATTCGCGGCAGTTCATGTGTGTCCCCTCGAGAAGTACCGATCGAGCAGTCCCTTCAACGCCTGGCGGGCACGATGGAGCCGGGTCTTGACCGCGGGCACGCTGAGGTCGAGCGCCTCCGCGGTCTGCTCGGTGTCGAAACCTTCGATGTCACGCAGGATCAGGACGGTGCGGAAGATGTCGGGGAGCAGATCGATGGCCTCGTTGACGAGCCGCCGACTCTGCTTGGATTCGAGGATTGCATCGGCCCGGTCCTGCCAGGGCTCGGTCGCCGCGGCCAGTCGGCCATCCTCGAGAAAGCCGGGCAACAGATCGTCGATGCTGGCCTCGGGCCGTCGACGCCTGGTGCGCAGCTTCATCAGACATGCATTGATGGTGATCCGATGCAGCCAGGTCGAGAGCAGCGCATCGCCCTCGAATCGATCGAGGGCCCGGAACGCCGAAAGGAACGCGTCCTGCACGGCGTCGCGCGCATCGTCCTCGTTGCGGAGGAAACGGCGCGCCACCGCGAGCATCGCACCGGTATTCAGCTCGACCAGCTCACGGAAGGCAGCATCGTCGCCGCAACGAAGCCCATGCATGAGCGCTTCGTCGCGCGCTCTCACAGCGGGATCCGAAGCCATCGGGCGAATCGGCGACTGCATCGGACGACGCTATCACAGCGACATCCGCGGACATGTCGGCTCGGGGAGACGGGTGGTCGGCGACGACTGGCTGCGCGATGCTTGGCGCGCCGCGAGGGGCCGAAGAGCCCACATCGCGGGAGGGGACGATGTCACTGCTGCTGCGCTTCCTGGGAATCGCGACCGAGACCGGGTCGCGAACCCCGTCGCAACTCATCGCGCGTGAATCCGTCGGTCGGATCGCGGCCGCGCTCGACGCACTCCCGGCCGATCGCGCGAGACTGTACGCGTGCTTCGCCTATGTGCTCGCGCGGGTTGCCGGTGCCGATCTCCGGACCGAGCCGCGCGAGAAGACGACCATCGAAGAGACGCTCGTCCGATGCGCGGGCGTCCCCGCCAGTGAGGCGCGGATCGTGACGGACATCGCCCGGGGCGAGGTCGAGCATCTCGGCTCCACGAACAACTACATCGTCACGCGCGAGTTCGGTCGCCTGAGCACGCTGGAAGAGAAGGTGCAGCTCCTCGAATGCCTGTTTGCGGTGGCGGCGGCCGATGATCTGATCACCGGCAACGAGAGCACCGAGATCACGCTCATCGCGAAGGAGATCGGCCTCGCCCAGGCCGACGTCCTGGCGACCCGCACCCGCTTCCGGGACAAGCTCGCAGAGCTTCGTCCACTCCCTGGCGAGCGCGGCAGCTGAGCGCGCCGATCAGCTGCGGATCAGCAACAGCGTCCGCGGATCGAGGCCGACGTGGAGATCCCGCAGGTCCTCGTTCTCGTGGTCCTTCAACGCGCGAAGTGTCACGACCTCGCCTTCGGGCTCGAGAGCGAGAATCACGCTGATCTCGCCAACCAGCGGCTTCAGGACTTCGGGCAGATCTCGGACCTTCTCGGACCCGGACTGCAGCGTGAACCACACCTCGGCGGCGAGTTCGCGGGCGAGCGCACGGATGCCGGCGAGACAGTCGGCGTCGATCGATGAATCGTCGAAACCGTCGATCACGATCAGCTTCGGCCGCGCACCGGTCTCGCTTTCGACCTTCACCGCATCGGCAAGCTTCGTCGCGCTGAACTCGCCCGCCCTGTAGGCGCGGATCCGGCGATTGACGTCGATCGCCGCGTGTGTGGCCGAAAAAATCTCGGGATGCTTCGTGGTCGCCAGCGCGGCAAAGACCGTGTCGTAGAAGTCGCGCACGTGCGCGACCGTCTGACCGAGCGCGACGTGCAGGACGATCCCACCCCGCATCAACTCGTCGAGCGCGACTCCGACGATGAATGAAGACTTCCCGACGCCGTGGCCGGCGACGACTGCTCCGAGATTCCCTTCACCGAGGCCTCCATGGAGACCCTTTTCGAGGAGTCTCATCGGGCTGCGAGCGTTCACGAACTTCCGATACATAGGCGTCTCCCGGAAGAACTGTGTCGGGTTTCAGCGGGCCGTCCGTTCGCCGATCACGCGTCGTCGTCCGGAATCTTCGACTTGTACTTCTCTTTCAGTTCCTTCTGGACTTCGGAGGGTGCCGTGACGTACTTCGCGAATTCCATCGTGAACTCGGCCTTGCCCTGGGTCATCGAACGCAGGTCGGTCGCGTAGCCGAACATCTCGGCCAGCGGGACCTCGGCTTCGGTGCGCGCGAAGCCATCGTCTTCGGTCGAACCGATGATCTGGCCGCGACGCTGCATGATGGTCTTCAGGATTGCGCCCTGGAACTCCGTCGGCCCCTCGACCTCGAGCTTCATGATGGGCTCGAGAACCTGCGGCTTGGCACGCGGATAGAACTCGCGGAAAGCACCTCGTGCTGCGGCCGCGAAGGCCATTTCAGACGAATCGACGCTGTGTGCGGCGCCGTCGTTGATGACCACCCGGATCCCCTGGACGGGGAACCCGATCAAGCGGCCCTTGGGAAGACACTCGCGCATGCCCTTCTCGACGGCGGGGATGTACTCGGTCGGAATCGAACCACCGCGCACCGCGTTGACGAACTGGAAGTCCTTCGGCCCCTCGTCGTTCTCCGGGATCGGCTCGACATAGCCGGCCACGCGACCGTACTGGCCCGAACCGCCGGTCTGCTTCCTGTGCGTGTAGCTGAAGTCGACCTTCGTCGTGACCGTCTCGCGATAGGCGACCTGGGGCTGTCCCGTCACGACTTCGCAGTTGTACTCGCGCTTCATCCGCTCGACGTAGACGTCTAGGTGCAGCTCACCCATGCCCGAGATCACGGTTTCGTTGCTCTCGGGATCGAGACCGGCTCGGAAGGTGGGATCCTCGCGGACGAACCGACCGAGTGCCTTGCCCATGTTGTCGGAGGCCTTCTGGTCCTTCGGCGTGATGCTCAGCGAGATCACCGGCTCCGGCACGTGCATCGACGTCATGGCGACGTCGAGCTTGCCGTCCGTGAAGGTGTCACCGGTCGCGCAGTCGACACCGAACAGCGCGACGATGTCTCCCGTGCCCGAGCGATCGATCTCCTCCATCTGATTCGAGTGCATGCGGATCAGACGGCCGACCTTCACCTTCCGCTTGGTGCGTGCGTTGTAGATCGTGTCGCCCTTGCCGACCGTGCCCTGGTAGACGCGCAGGTACGTGAGCTGGCCATAGCGGGTGTCCTCGAGCTTGAACGCCAGCGAGACCATCGGCTGATCCGGATCGCTGTGGAGCGCGATCTCAGCTTCTTCGTTGGAGAGATCGACTGCGGTGTTGCGGACATCCAACGGGGACGGCAGATACTCGGTCACGGCATCGAGCAGCAGCTGGACACCCTTGTTCTTGTATGCCGAGCCGAGCAGCACCGGCGTCAGATTCATCGACAGCGTGCCGATGCGCACTGCCGAATGGATCATCTCCTCGGTGACCTTCTCGTCGAGGATCGCTTCCATCAGTTCATCGGAGAACATCGACACCGCATCGAGCATCGTCTCTCGCGCGGATTCGGCGTCGGACCGCAACTCCTCGGGGATCTCCGCGGTGATGATCTTCTCGCCGTTGTCGCCCTCGAAGGAGTGGGCCTTCATCGTGATCAGATCGATGATTCCCTTGAAGTCGATCTCGAGGCCGATCGGCAGCTGCAGCAGGACGGCGTTGTGGCCGAGCTTCTCGCGCAACTGGCGCGTGACCTTCAGCGGGTCCGCGCCCGAGCGGTCGAGCTTGTTGATGAAGGCGATGCGCGGTACGCGATAGCGCTTCATCTGTCGATCGACGGTCATCGACTGCGACTGCACACCGGCGACGCCGCAGAGCACCAGGATCGCGCCATCGAGCACGCGGAGAGCCCGCTCGACCTCGATCGTGAAATCGACGTGGCCGGGAGTATCGATGATGTTGATGTGGTGGCTGCCCCAGACGCAGTGGGTCGCCGCGGAGGCGATCGTGATGCCGCGCTCGCGCTCGAGTTCCATCGAGTCCATGGTCGCGCCGACTTCATCCTTGCCGCGCACCTCGTGGATGGCGTGGATCCGGCCGGTGTAGAACAGGATTCGTTCGGTCAGAGTCGTCTTGCCCGAATCGATGTGCGCGCTGATGCCGATGTTTCTGACCTTCGAGATGTCGCCCTGCATGTGTGGCCTCACTTCCGACGCTGACTGGAACTTTCTCCCGGACTTGCACTCGAGGGAACGCGCGTCTGGCCATTGGCCGACGGCAGATCCGACCCCGAACGGACGCCCTCCGCACCGCTCTGGGCACGATTTTTCGGGGGGTTACGGTGACGGGCGCCGCACGGTAGCGATCCGCGTCGGTCTCGGCGACCCCCGGGCCTTTCCAGATCGATCTCAGCGCTCGGCGGCCCGCGGGGGAATCCGGGTTCGGAGATCGCCGCCAGACCGCTCGACCCACCGGGAAAGGCCTACGGATCGCAGGCCGATCCGATCCGCAGGAGTGGCTCGGACCGTCGTCAGCCCGCGGCCATGCGGAGAGAGCCGCGCATGAAATAGCCCTCCACCTCTGCGCCGTGGGCATGCGCTCGTCCCCACACGCACGCGTGACGAGCCGCGCAGTGCGACGCGCAGGAATCACCCCGAAGCCGCTCTGCGCGGCAGACCTCCCACGAGAGATCGCCGGTCGCAAGTGCGCCCGCCGGACAAGCGTCGCGACACGGCGCCGCGCATCCCTCGCAGGGCGAGAACTGCTGGATCCGGCCCGTCGGCGTGAACTTCGCAGTCGTCAACACGACGGACCGGATCGCCAGCCACGGGCCGTACACGGGATGCAGCAGCATCCGGAGTCGACTCGGCGCACCGAGACCAGCCTCATGACCGAGCGCAACGAAATCCGCGTAGCGGCCCGCGTGCTCCGTCTTGCATCCGCTGGCGTCGCGGCGTTCGAAGGCATGCAGCGCGATGGCCGCATGTCCCGACTCGTCGAGCGCGCGGGTGCAGGACTCCACCGCAGTCGATGTGACGCGGTCCACGGGATCGGTTCCGCCCTCCGACAATGCACGACGCGCCAGGGTGTCACCGCCCGAGCCGATCACCCAGGCACTCTGCGCGAGCGGGAGCAATTGCCGACTCCGCCAGCCCTCCGGCACGAGCGCATCATGGAGGGCGATGTCGAGCACGCCGAACACGTCGAGTCCCGCGGCGACGAGAGGTGTCACGGCCGCCATCGGAAGGTCGGGCGGAATCGGTCGGCCTGACGCGTCAGCCGAGGCGAGCACCCGCCCCGATCCCCGCATCGACGGCCGCCGCCTTCTTTCCGTCTCCGCGCTTCGCCTTTTCGATCGACAGCACGAACCCGCCCGCGGCCGCCACGCGAAGCCTCTGGGGATCACCGGCCGGAGCGAGCACGGTGCCTGGCGCGAGCGCGTGGTCGACGCGTTCGAGCGCGCATCCGAAAAGACGCAGCGGTTCTCCGCCGAACTCGGCAAGCGCACCCGGTTGCGGATCGCATCCGCGGATCAGTCGATCGATCTCGTCACCCGGCCGAGACCAGTCGATGCGCGCCACCGTATCGTCGACGAGCCCCTGGAAGCTGGCGCGGGATTCGTCCTGCACGCTGAAGCGGGCCGTACCATCCGCCACCCGATCGACAGCTTCTGCCAGCGCATCGACCCCCATCGGATAGAGACGATCGAAGTAGAGGGAGACTGTGGTGTCCGCCGGCGCGATCCGCACTCCGCCCCGCTGGATCACGATCGGACCGGTATCGACGCCCGCATCGGGCCTGAAGACCGTGACACCGCTCTCCTCCGCGCCGAGGATGATCTGCCACGCCAGCGCATTGCCGCCCCGGAAGGCCGGCAGCAGCGACGGGTGGAAACACAGCGAGCCGAGTCGCGGCGCGTCGACGATGTCAGGCGGCAGGATGACGGTCGTGAACGGCATCAGGTTCAACTCGACGTCGGCTGCCAGAAACTCTTCGACCCGCTCGGGGATCGGCTCGCCCGCTCGCCGGAACGCCTTGTGGCGGGTGAGGGGCCATCCGCGCTCCGTGGCTTCCGCGGCCAGTGGATCCACGCGACCCGGCCGGTCCGGTGGCACGTGGACATACACGATGTCATGTCCCGCTTCGACGAGTCGTACGGCGACGTCCCGACCGAAGGGGGCCTGCCCGAAGACTCCGATCCGCAGTCCCATGCGGGGCAGCCTACCTCAGTGACGCGCGAGCGAGCGATCCCCGACCTCACCGTGCACACGGGCGGGGATCCCATAGGCGAGGCTGTGCGACGGGATCGATCGAGTGACCAGCGAGCGCGCCCCGACCACCGAGTGATCGCCGATCTCGACGCCGCGCAGCACGGTCACGTCCGATGCCACCCAGGCGTACTCGCCGATCCGCACCGCGCCACGTTGCTCGCGACGATCCCCGTCCATGTCGTGCTGATCGGCGTCGAAGACCCGAGTGCCCGGTCCGACGAAGGCCACTCGGCCGAGATCGACGCCGACCTTGGCCGAGATCTGGCAGCCGTTCAGCAGGCTGCCGGCTCCAACGTGGATGCGGGCCCCCTCGTAGACGTGGAAGATCACGTTGCCGAGTTCGCTGCGAAGCCACGTGCCCTCGTCGATCACGAGTTCGCCGCCGGTCTTGACCGTGATGCGTACGCCATCCCAGCGACGTTCGGTCACGACTCCCGCCGCGATCCGCACCCGCCCACCCGGCTCGATGTGGAAGGTGGCGACGCCGAACGCACTGGCCGCGCCGGGATCGATCTCGAGGCCTGCGTGACGGCGACACAGTCGACGGACGCGTCGCCTATCGAGGGCCGCAACCAGCTTCATCCGCGCAATCAGTAGGCCTCGCGACAGACCGCTCGTGGAGGGCAACGGCTCACGCCACCAGGCCGCGCCCGTTCAGGGTGCGTCCTGCCCCTCGCGCAGTCGGAAGGTGATGAATCCGTGGGAAGGGTCGTAGGGCGACAGTCCGACGGTCACGCGGTCACCGGGAATCACGCGGATGCGGAACCGGCGCATGCGGCCGGACAGCTGAGCGGTCACGATCTGACCGGTCTCGAGCGAGATCTGGTAGCGACCTCCCCCGAGGATCTTGTCGACGCTGCCCGTCGCCTGGATCAGATCGTCGCGCGCCAATCGCCGTTCTCCGATTCGCGGCGTCATGCCGCGGGATGTCATCGATCCTGTACTGGACCGATTCTCCGGTCGCGACGGGGAGCCACTTGCTACACGCCCCATCTTCGTCGACTCGCGTCGCCGTCCGACCGTCGATCCACCACTCGCGCCCTGCGCACGAGCAGTTTCGCAGAGTGGCGAAGCGGCTCCTGGTCGGCGAGCGCGCGCACACTAGCACGCAGGTTTCGCGGCGGCGAGGCGCGACCGGCCCTCACGTGCGGCCTGCTCCATGCAATCCGCACGACGATTCCCCGTGCTAGCTTGATCGCACTGAGGAGAGGTGCCGGAGGCCGGTCGAACGGGCCTGACTCGAAATCAGGTGATGGCGCAAGCCATCCGTGGGTTCGAATCCCACCCTCTCCGCCAATCCGTGCAGCGCGGCGCGACTCCGCTCGGAAGCTCGAGCAGCACGCTCGGCACGTCGCCCCGTCCGCCGCGGTGATGGGCCGATGCAGCAACACGCTCGGCCCTTGATCCCGCACACCCGGTCGTTCTTCCTCGATAACCCTCCGATCGATCTCGCATGTTTGACCCGTCGGTCGGCCCCGGGTACGTTCGGCCGCCGTGTGTCGAGGGCTGACCGCAGGGTCCCGCCCGAGCGCGGCGCCCTGTGAACCCGGTCAGGTCCGGAAGGAAGCAGCCGTAGCAGGTCATCGGTTGCGGGTGGGGAAGCCCTGCGGTCTCCCCTCGACACACACCGGCGCGACCCGATCACGTCCGTTCATGTGTGGAGCATGCGGCGGAATGTCGGACGGTCGGTGCGGGAGCGTCCTTGAGCTACCAGGTCATCGCACGGAAGTGGCGTCCCCAGACCTTCGACGAGGTGACGGGGCAGAGCCATGTCACGACGCCCCTCCGCAACGCGATCCGCACTGGCCGTGTGCCCCACGCCATTCTGCTGACGGGTCCGCGCGGCGTCGGCAAGACGACCCTCGCCCGCATCCTGGCCCGATGTCTCAACTGCGAGAAGGGGCCGACTGATACACCTTGCGGTGTCTGCTCGGCCTGCACCGAGATCGCCAACGGGACGTCGACGGATGTGCGCGAGATCGACGCGGCGAGCCGGACGGGCGTCGATGATGTCCGCGAGGTCATCGAGTCGATCCGCTACGCGCCATCACCGGGCAAGCATCGGATCTTCGTCGTCGACGAGGTCCACATGCTGTCGACGGCAGCCTTCAACGCGTTGCTCAAGACGCTCGAGGAGCCGCCGCCGAACAGTCTGTTCGTGTTCGCCACGACGAATCCCGAGAAGATCCCGTTCACCGTGCTGTCGCGCTGTCAACGCTACGACCTGCGTCTGTTCTCGAGCGCCGAAGTCGTGAACCGTCTGCGTGAGATCTGTCGAGCGGAGTCGATCGAGATCTCCGATCCGAGCCTGCGCGCTGTGGCCAGAGAGGGCCAGGGCTCGATGCGCGACTCACAGACGCTGCTCGATCAACTCGTCGCGTATGGCGGAACGACGGTCTCCGACGAAACCGTCACGAACCTGCTCGATCTCGTGGATCGTCGCGTCCTCTACGAGATCGTGTCCGCTTGCATCGAGGGCGATCCCGCGCGCGCACTCACGACATGCCAGCATGCCGCGCAGGTCGGCACCGAGGCGAGTCGCATCGCAAGTTCACTGGTCGCGCTGCTGCGCGATCTCGTCGTCCTGCGAGTGGCGCCCGCAGCCGACGGTCTGGTAGAGGGCAGCGAGACCGAGCTCGAGGCGCTGCGCGCACTGGCGTCCGGCTGTGAGCCGATGCGGCTGCGTCGCATGTTCAAGGTCCTGGTCAAGGAACAGGCCGAACTCGCGTTCAGCCCCCAACCCTTCGCCGTACTCGAAATGGCGCTCGTGCGACTCGCCACTCTGCCCTCGGGCGATGACGTCGCCGCGCTGCTCGAGCGTCTCGACAGGCTCGAACGTCGGCTCGCAGCGGAGGGCGGACCGACGACTGGCGGGGCCGGCGGAACGGGCGGAGCGACGCCGCGCCCGCCGAGTGACAAGAAGGATGTCGGATCGGGGGCGGCTCCCGGACAGATGCGAGGTGGCGCGGCAGCCGTGCCTCGGGCCGGCAAGCCTTCGATGGTTCGCGGTGCGCCCTCTGTGATCCCGACGCTCGAGCCGGACTCCGACGTGCCATCGGGTGACGAGCCGGAAGCCGCTGCATCGGATCTTCGCGTCGCGCCGGTGCCGGATTCCACTTCCGGACGGGCCAATGGAACGACTGTGGGCCGGGGCGGCAGTCGCGTCGCGGTGGCCAGCGGATCGATCGCCTCCGCGTCATCCGAAGTGGATGCGGCACTGGAGGTCGTGTTCGATCGACTGCGCGGTTTCGCACAAAAGGAGAACCGCGGCCTCTTCGCCTCCCTCGACGAAGCCTGCCTGCTCGAGCGGAGGGACGGCTATGTCCGTCTGGCGATCCCCGCGGCGTTCCATCGAAAACGACTCGAGGACCGCGCCGCGGATCTGGCCGAGGTATGCGGTCGCTTCTTCGGGATGCCCACGCGCGTGGAAATCGTCGCGCAGGCTTCGGCCGAAGCAACCGGAGCGTCGCCGGACAGCGTATCCTCACGCCGCGAAGCAGACCGCCGAAGACGACAGGCGGCCCTCAAGAACCCGAAGATCAACATCGCCCTCGAGGCCTTGAAGGGCGAAATCGTCGAGATCCGTCCCCTCGGAAACGATTGAGCGAGAAAATCTGTGGAGCGCAGCCACGCCAGCTTCCGGTCCCGGCCCATCCAATGAGCCAGCCCGGTCCCGACATGAAGCAGATGCTCGAGCAGGCTCAGCGCATGCAGGCGCGGATCGCGGAACTGCAGCGCGAACTGGCCACGCGACGCTTCGAGGCATCGAGCGGAGGCGGCATGGTGACGGCCGCGGTCACCGGTCAGCTGCGTGTGCTCGAAGTCCGGATCGAGGCGGACCTCTACGCATCCGGCGACCGCAGCATGCTCGAGGATCTCACGGCGGCCGCCGTCAACGCGGCTCTCGAGAAGGCCCAGCGAGGTGTCCAGGAAGAACTCCAGCGACTGCAGGGCAGCATGGGACTCCCGGTGATGTCCGGGGGCCACGCGTAGACCGATGCACTCCTCCGCCGCCGTCGAGCGGCTGGTCGGCGCCCTCAAGCGACTGCCCGGCATCGGTGAGAAGTCCGCGTCGCGGCTTGCCTACTTCCTGCTCGGAGCGCCGGACGATCTGCTGGCGGAACTCGCCGAGTCAGTGGCACGGGTCAAGGCCGACACGACCGTATGCGAGCGCTGCTTCAACCTCGGCGAGCAGAGCCCCTGCTCGATCTGCTCGGACCCGCGCCGCGACGCGTCGCTGGTCTGCGTGGTCGAGGAACCCGCCGACCTCGCGGCCGTAGAGCAAAGCGGCCGCTTCCGTGGCCTCTACCACGTGCTCGGTGGGGCGCTCTCCCCGATCGACGGGATCGGGCCCGAGAACCTGCGCATCGGCGAACTGGCCACGCGGGTCCGGCGGGATGGCGTGCGCGAGGTCATCCTGGCGACCAACCCCAACGCCGAAGGCGATGCGACGGCACACTTCATCGTCGATCGGCTCGGCACGAGCGCGCCGACGATCACCCGGATCGCCTACGGGATGCCTCTCGGCGGCGACCTCGAATACGCCGACCACGTGACGGTGGGACGCTCGATCGACAACCGACGCCCGGCCCGCTGAAGGAGCGGCGCCCCCCGCGCCCGAACTCCGAGCGTGGTGGCTCGACGGCGCGACGGGCTCGTCGGGTCGAGGCGGATGCTCGGACAGACGCAGACATGCGGCCGAAACCGGCGTCCGACCTAAAGCCCCGCTCGCCCCCGGCCGATGGATCGCGGGTGAGGGCTGGTTGCCCAGGCGGGACCGCGCGGCTACCGTCGAGCGGGAAATTCCTTCGATTCCAAGCGTTTACGCGAATGCATGCGAATCGCGTATCGATCTCGAGTGGATCGCGGGTGGATCGAAAGGCGGCCGCACCACCCATGCAGAACCTTCGAGCCAGACGAATCGATCGAGAGTCGGAGAACAGGCAGTAGCCATGCTCGAGTCCCAACTCGTGATGCGCGAAGACGACTTCACCCGGGTCCAGGCCGTGATCCAGCGGCTGACCCGGGATGCCAACGCCAAGGGCGTCTACATCGTCGACAAAGCCGGCCAGTTGATCGGCGAAGCCGGTGAGATGCAGGGCATCGACAGCACCAGCCTGGCGTCACTGACGGCCGGCTGCATCGCAGCCACCGGCGGACTCGCCAAGATCGTCGGCGAGGAAGAATTCCCGATCCACTTCCATCAGGGTCAGCGCGACAACCTGCACATCACCCTGGTCGGTCAGCGCATGATCCTCGTCGTGGTCTTCGACGAGCGGAGCTCTCTTGGCCTCGTGCGGCTCCGGGTCAAGAAAGCCGGGTCCGAACTGGCAAAGGTCTTCGAGGATGTTCGCAAGAAGTGCGAGGCGGATGCTGCGGCCTCGACCAGCCCGTTCGCTGAAATCACCGACGACGACATCGACAACCTGTTTTCCGACTGAGTACCAAGAAGACCCATGTCTTTCATCAACTACTCATCGCGAGAGATCAACTGCAAGATCGTCTACTACGGCCCCGGCCTGTGTGGCAAGACGACGAATCTGCAGCACATCTACAATCGCACCAACCCCGACGTGAAGGGGAAGATGATCTCGCTCGCGACGGAGACGGAGCGCACGCTCTTCTTCGACTTCCTCCCGCTGGCGCTCGGTGAGATCCGAGGATTCAAGACGCGCTTCCACCTCTACACCGTTCCGGGGCAGGTCTTCTACGACGCGAGCCGCAAGCTGATCCTGAAGGGGGTCGACGGCGTCGTTTTCGTGGCCGACAGCCAGGTCGAGCGGATGGAGGCCAACGTCGAGAGCCTCGACAATCTCAAGGTGAACCTGCTCGAGCAGGGCTACGAACTCGCGAAGATCCCGTACGTCGTCCAGTACAACAAACGCGACGTCCCGAATGCCGCGCCTCTCGCGGAGATGCAACGCCTCCTCAATCCGACGAAAGTGCCCGAGTTCCAAGCCTGTGCGCGTACGGGCGAGGGCGTCTTCGAGACCCTCAAGGCCGTCGCCAAGGGCGTGCTCTCCGATCTGAAGAAGATGGGGAACTGAGGCAGGGGCGAGGCAGGCGCTCCAGGCGGGGTCTCGGACTCCGTTCCCTGGTGCGGCGGTGGGCGGACGGTGCGGTGCCGGTCAAGACCGGATCGGTCGGCTTCGCCGCGCGCCGAGAGACCGACGTGCCGGCTCGACCTTGGATCGTGATTTCCGTCGGCGAGCTGTGACAGGCTTTGTTCAGCCACGTGTCTGCATTCTCGGCGCTGCACCGCCTCGGTGAACCAACGCGGTGACACGCGAGCTGCTTGGCGGGGGCGTCGGTCACTCCGCTCGAGACCCCGCCTGGAGCGACGCGTGACGGGTGTGTGCGGGGGAAGCTTTGCGAACGCTTCGGCCTGGTGTTGGACTTCACTTTTCCATGCCTTTCCATCCGGACGCCGTGCCTCCTGGGTCGGAAGGATGGGGGGCTCGCCGCAGTGACCGACGACCCCGCCGACGCACGCCGCGTACCTCTAAGCGACGACACCGCGCGCGGTGCGAAACCGAGACTCTCGAGGCGAGGCTGAAGAAAGTCTGACGCAGCCACCCGGTATCGACCGCTCCGATCGCCAGACGAGAACGACGGGCGAACGAGAGCCACATCGAAGCCGAGGACGCCCGCTGCTACGAGCACCGCTCCTCCCGCCCAACTCCAAGCCAGGGAACGGAGCGCGAGCCCCCCATACTTCCGGCCCCGTCTCGACGCCAGCAATTTCGCGGTCCGGATCCTGCCTCTATCATGGCCCCATGCCGCTGGCGGAAGTCTCGGGACGCAAGCTCTACTACGAGATCCATGGCCCCGAGGAACCGGGTGATGCCCCGCCGCTGTTGCTCGTGATGGGCATGGCGGGCAGCTGCCTGGGCTGGTTGCCGCTGCAGGTGCCCGACTATGCGAAAGGTCGCCAGGTCGTGATCTTCGACCATCGCGGCGTGGGGCAGAGCGATGACGTCGCGGGCCCGTTCACCACTGCCGATCTTGCGCGCGACGCGCTCGGCCTGCTCGACGCACTCGCGATCGAGCGCGTCGACCTGCTCGGCGCCTTCATGGGCGGCATGACGGCACAGGAGATCGCGCTGATCGCTCCGAAACGCGTCCGGCGTCTCGTGCTGGTCGGCACGTACGCGCGACCCGATCGCAAGCGTTTGATGCTGCTCAAGCATTGGAGCGAGCTGGTCCGACTCGACCTCAGCAAGGAGACGTTCATCTACAACCGTCTCCTGTGGACACTCCACGACGACACGATCGAGCAGAGCGACATCATCGAAGCGATGACGGAGTTCTACTCGCGGGAGGGCGCTCCCTTCTCGGCGGATCTGTTCGCCCGGCAGTGCGAGGCCTGCGCGAAGCACGACACCCGCGACCGCCTGCGCGGATTGACTCATCCCACCCTGATCCTCTGCGGCCGACACGACATTCTCACGCCGATGAAGTTCCACCGGGAACTCGCCGAACTCCTGCCCGACGCCCGACTCATCACGCTGAGCTACGGAGGACATCTCGTGATGGTCGAGTCTGCGCAGCGCTTCAACGGCGCGGTCGTCCAGTTCCTCGACGAACGCCAGTAGCTGCAGACCTCCTGTCGTCGAGCGGTCCAGCCAACTGGATCGAGCGGAATCGCAGCAGCGGCAGACTCCCGCGAAGCACCGGCGACGCCGCCACACGAGCCCGCAGCGCGCGCGCGTCGAGCGGCGCATCCGACGCAACAAAGACGCGGTTGTCGTAGTCCTCCACGTCGATCCGCAGGACCGCACGAAAAGCGGCCGAGAGCGAACTCGCGATCGTGCGAGCCTCGTCGATCGTGTTGCTGACGAGGATTCCGCCCTTGCGCAGGCGGCTCCGCGCGAGATCGTGGGCGGGATGGGGGATCCAGTCGGGTTTGTGGACCGCGTCGCCGCGCCCGATGAAGATGTCCTCGAGGATCAGGTCGTAGCCACGTCGATCGCTCTTCAGGAAGGTCAACGCATCCTCGACGCGGATCTCGATATCGAGCGCGTCGAGCGCGAAATGCTGGCGCGCGACGGCGATCACGTCGGGATCGATCTCGATCCCGACCAGTTCGGCTTCGGGCGACAGCGCACGCACGATGCGCGCCGCACTGCCGCCGCCGAGGCCGAGGGCCAGCACGCGCGGTTTCGATCCCGACGGCAGCGCGAGCAGCGGCGCCGCGATCGCATCCCACACGCATCCGGTCGCCGGGCCGTCGCTTCGAAGCAGCGAGGCGAAGGTTTCGTCGACGATCAACTCCCGGCCGTGCGGTCCCGACTGGACCCGCACGCGCGGGCGTCGTGTGCTCGTCGTCATCGAGCCATCCGGGCACTCGACGTGCGAACGGCCGGCCGTCGCGCAACGCGTCCCGGACTCTCCTCCAGGAGAGCCCGAGTGCGATGCTCTCCCGCTACACTGCGCGCGATGACGGCCCCGCTCTTCGGCCAGCCCGCACGCATCGTCGTTCGCGTCGCCCTGCCGGTCCCCATCGACTCCCTCTTCAGCTACTTCGTGCCTGACGAACAGATCGACGCGGCGCTCCCCGGCTGCCGTGCTCTCGTCCCGTTCTCGGGTCGTCGCATGACGGGCGTGATCGTCGAGAGCCTCGGCGCGGCCGAGCATAACGCCTCGACCTCGGGATCCGAGTCTGCGCGCGCCGAGATCGAACGCATCGTCGACGACGAACCGGTGCTCAGCGAGTCGATGATCCGGTTGCTCGCGCAGGCCGCAGACGAGGTCCTCTGCCCCGTCGGCATCGCGCTCGCGAGCGCGGTCCCGGCGGGCTCTGCGCCGCGAGTCGTGCGGCGTTACGCACTCTCGCCGCGAGGCGAAGCCGCCCTGGCCAGCGCTCGGATGACGGGACCTGCCCGGCAAGTCGTCGAGGCACTCGCCCGGCATCCCGCCACGGTCGCGGAACTCTCGCGCCGCGTGCCTCGAACCACCGAATTCCTGCCCGCCCTGCTCGCCGATGGGCTGGTGCGGCGCGCGGATCGGATCGATGGCCCGAGCGCCCGGGTCGCGCGCGTCCGCATCGCGCGGATCGCCGACGGCGTCGATCTCGACGCGGCTTGTGCAGGACCTCTGGCGCGCGCGCCGCGACAGGCCGATCTGCTGCGCCGCCTCGCCGCCCAGGGCCCGGCAGCGACGGGCGAAATCGCCAGCGGATCGGCCGCGACGAGTCTGCGCGCCCTGATCGATCGCGGGCTCGCGGTGATCGATCTGCGAGACGCTCCGCGCAACGTGCTCGGCGGATCCGTCGAGCGGGACGAACCGCTCTCGCTCTCCCCTGAACAGGCCTCGGCGCTCCGCGAGATCGGTGCGGCGATCCAGAGCCGCAGTCCGAAGACGTTCCTGCTGCACGGCGTCACCGGCAGCGGCAAGACCGAGGTCTATCTGCGAGCGATCGCCGAGGCGCTCGAAGCCGGTCGCCAGGCTCTCGTGCTGGTTCCCGAGATCTCGCTCACACATCAGATCGTCGCCCGGTTGCGTGCGCGCTTCGGCGACGGCATGGCGGTGCTCCACAGCGGGCTGCGTCCGGGCGAACGACTCGAACAGTGGGCGAGATTGCGCGCCGGCGACACGCCGATTGCGGTCGGCGCGCGAAGCGCACTGTTCTCGCCCCTCGAGAACCTCGGCCTGATCGTGATCGACGAGGAACACGACTCTGCGTACAAGAACGAGGAGGGATTCCGCTATCACGCGCGCCGCCTGGCCGAGCAACGCGCCACGCTGGCCGGCTGTCCGCTGGTGCTGGGTACCGCGACGCCCGCCCTCGAGACCCGCTACCGCGCCGAACGGGGCGAGATCGAGCGACTCGTGCTGCCGCGCCGCATCGGGGATCGCTCGCTGCCCTCGGTCGAGATGGTCGACATGGGGCTCGAACGCGAGCGTGCCGCTCGCGGCCGGAAGCTGATCCTGTCGCGCCCGCTGCGCGTCGCGATCGAAAGGACGCTCGGCGAGGGCGGTCAGACCATCCTGTTCCTGAATCGGCGTGGCTTCTCGACCCAGATCTTCTGCTTCGATTGCGGCTTCGCGGAGCGTTGCTCCGAGTGCGACGTAGCCCTCGTCTACCACGCGACCGAACAGGTCCTGCTCTGCCACTACTGCGAGCTGCGCAGACCCCCGCCTGAACGTTGTGGCGGTTGCGGCAATCCCGACACGGCGCTGCTCGGCGTGGGGACGGAGCGACTCGAAGAGGAGGTGCGAGCGCGCTTCGCCGGCGCGCGAACCGCGCGACTGGATCGCGACACCGCCGCGAAACGGGGCCACGTGCAGGCCGTGCTCGATTCGCTGCGGGCCGGCGAGATCGACATCCTGATCGGCACGCAGATGATCGCCAAGGGCCACGACTTCCCCGGTGTCCGGCTGGTCGGGGTCGTCGCCGCGGATCTCGGCCTCCACATGCCGGACTTCCGTGCGGCCGAGCGCACCTTCCAGCTCCTGACGCAGGTGGCCGGACGCGCGGGACGCGCCGACGACCTCGGGCGGGTCGTCGTGCAGACCTTCGTGCCGGACCACTACGCGATGCGGCCGGTGCCCGCCCACGACTACGAGCGCTTCTACAAA
>JANOFF010000003.1:0-4879 GCA_031413515.1 bacterium | reverse complement strand
CTTCGCGGGGGATGACGACCGGTCTGACGTCAACGCGACCTTTATCCAGCCCTTCCTGTCCTACACCACACCCACAGCATGGACCTACAGCCTCAACACAGAAAGCACCTACGACTGGGAAGGCGAGGAGTGGTCGATGCCGGTCAATGCCGTGGTTACCAAGGTGACCCGGGCGGGTGGCCAGCTGGTGAGTGTCGGCGGCGGCCTGCGCTATTGGGTTGACAGCCCAGATAACGGCGCGGAAGGGCTGGGGGTCAGGTTGGTGTTTACGCTACTATTTCCGAAGTAAGGGCGGGGCTGAATCTGGCCCCGATCGCGCCTGAAGATCCTCCTACCGCCATTCCGCATACCGTCAGGGAGAACTGCAATGACCAAGGTCCGCGTTACTAGTTTCGTCATCGCCAGCTTGGTGACGTGGGTGGCCGCGCCAGTGGGCGCTCAACAGGCACTTGACCGCTCTGTGTTGCCAATACCGGAGCCTGTGTATCCCCAGATCACAACGCTGGATGCCCGGGACGCCACGGCACCACCCAGGTTTCAGATTAGGGCCCCCGAGGGCGCGCCAAACGTCCTTATCGTCATGATCGACGACATGGGTTTTGGCATGCCGAGTGCTTTTGGCGGACCGGTCCAGATGCCCACAGCCGAACGGCTGGCCAGTGAGGGACTGCGCTTCAATCGCTTCCACACCACCGCCCTGTGTTCGCCGACGCGCACGGCCCTGCTGAGCGGGCGCAATCACCACATGAATAACATGGGGGCCATCACCGAAACGGCGACGGCCTTCCCGGGCAATACCGGGCAGCGGCCGAACAATGTGGCGCCCCTCGCTGAAATGCTGCGTCTGAACGGCTACAGCACGGCATTTTTTGGCAAGAATCACGAGACGGCTGCCTGGGAAGTCAGTCCTGCGGGCCCAACCGATCGCTGGCCCACGCGCTCCGGCTTTGACAAGTTCTACGGCTTCATCGGCGGTGAGACTAACCAGTGGGCGCCGTTCCTCTACGACGGACTGTCTCCAGTGGAGGTTCCAGACGATCCGGACTACCACTTTATGACTGACATGACAAACAAGGCCGTCGACTGGATGTTGTTCCAGAAGTCTTTGACCCCCAACAAACCGTTCTTTATGTACTTCGCCCCCGGCGCCACCCACGCACCCCACCACGTACCGAGGGAGTGGATTGCGAAGTACAAGGGTAAATTTGACCAGGGCTGGGACAAGGTGCGGGAAGAGACCCTCGCGCGCCAGATCAAGCTCGGCGTAGTGCCCAAGGGAACAAGATTGGCCCCAAAACCTGCGGACATCAAGGACTGGAGCAATCTGTCGGCTGACGAACAACGCATGTTTGCCCGGCAGATGGAAGTCTATGCGGCCTTCGGCGCCTATGCCGATGACGAAATCGCACGGCTATTTTCTGCCCTGGACAAGACCGGCCAAGCGGAAAACACGCTGGTGTTCTACATCCTGGGGGACAACGGCACCAGTGCTGAAGGTGGGATGAACGGACTGTTCAACGAATACACCTACTTCAACGGCGTGACGGAGACAGTGACCGACCAGTTGCAGCACTTCGACACGTGGGGCGACCCGAGCACCTACCCACACATGGCCGCAGGCTGGGCGGTCGCTGGTAACACCCCTTTCACGTGGACCAAACAGGTGGCATCGAATTTCGGCGGTACCCGTAATGGCGTGATTGTCCGCTGGCCCGAGCGCATCAAGGCGAAGGGCGGCCTGCGCTCCCAGTTCACGCACGTCATCGATGTTGCGCCAACCATCCTGGAGGCTGCCGGCCTGCCTGAGCCCACGAGCGTGAATGGCACCGTGCAATCGCCCATCGAGGGCGTCAGCATGGCTTATGCCTTCAATGATCCTAAGGCACCTGAGCGTCATACGACGCAGTACTTCGAGATGTTCGGTAATCGTGCCGTCTATGCGGATGGCTGGTATGCCGCCACCATCCACAAGTACCCCTGGTCCCGTGAAGCTGTCGCCACCCTGGAGAACGACACCTGGCAGCTTTACGACACGCGCAGCGATTTCAGTCTCGCCAATGACCTCAGTGCGAAGGATCCGGCAAGGCTCAAGGAGTTGCAGGCGAAGTTCCTCGTTGAGGCGACGAGGTACCGCGTGTTGCCGATTGATGATCGGGTCATCGAGCGGGCGAATCCGAAGGTCGCCGGCCGACCGGACCTGATGGACGGCCGGACCTCGCTGACTCTTTACGACGGCATGCGGGGGATGTCGGAAAACGTATTCATGAACATCAAGGATCGCTCCCACAGCATCACTGCCGAGCTCGACATTCCGGCGGAGGGCGCCAACGGTGCGGTGCTGGTCCAGGGTGGTCGATTTGGCGGGTGGGCCTTGTACTTCAAGGACGGCAGGCCGACCTATACCTACAACTTTCTGGGTATGCAGCAGTTTACGGTGGCCGCAGCAGAGGCGCTGCCGGCCGGCAAGGCGACTGTCAAATTCGACTTTGCATACGACGGCGGTGGCATGGGTAAGGGAGGTGCCGCGACACTGAGCGTCAATGGCAAGCCGGTGGCCGAGGGTCGCATCCCGATGACCCAGCCCATCATCTTCTCGGCCGATGAGACGGCTGATGTCGGCATGGACGACGCCACGCCCGTGGTCGAGAGCATTGGCGCGGGCAAGGCATCCCGCTTTACCGGCACCATCGACAAGGTGACGGTGGATCTGAGATAGTTAAAAGAGAAAAACGTTCAATAATCGGGGGTTTATAGATGAATACTGGCCCAGTCATTTTTGCCATCGGCGCCTTGGTTGCGCTCGCCGCGGCGTCGGGCGCATCGGCCCAGTCTCCCCCCGCACCTACGCCGGAGCAACGCGTGGCCACGCTCAAGCAGTGGTTGCAGGCCAGTCAGGCGCAGCTACGTGCCTACGAGTGGATTGAAACCACCACGGTGGCCCTCAAGGGTGAGGAGAAATCTCAGGCTCAGAAGTCCTGTTACTACGGAGCTGACGGTGCCGTCCAGAAGGTTCCGGTTGGTGGGGCGGGAGGAACGGAGGCGGGTCCCCGCGGGCCCCTTCGCAAGAGGGTTGCGGAGAACAAGAAGGAAGAACTCTCTGAGTACATGCAAGCCGCAGTTGCGCTCGTCCACTCCTACGTGCCGCCCGATCCAAACCGCATCCAGCAAGCCCTGAAGTCCGGCAAACTGGCTGTAAAGATTGTCGAGCCTGGCCGCCGTGTGCAGCTGGAATTTCGCGACTACCTGAAGGCTGGCGACGTGCTGGCGATCGATATAGAGCTACCTACCAATCGTCTCCTTGGCATGCAGGTATCCAGCTATCTGGACACCCCCGATGATGCAGTGAAGCTCGACGTCACCATGGGCGTACTCCCGGACGGCACCATATACACGGCAAAGTCCTCGCTGGATGCGCCAGCCAAGGCACTCAATGTCACCGTCGAGAACACCGGCTATCGTCGGTCCGGGAGCTGATCCAGATCAGGCCGGGCAGGGGGGTTATCACCGTGTGTAGACGTGGATGCGTTGTGCTCATTTTGGCCGCGCTGTCGTGGCTCCCGGCGGTTGCGGTCGAGAGGCCGTCAGACTCTCAGCTTGAGGCGCGGCCACCGCCGTCGGCCGCGGCACTACCATGCAATCCCACAGTCGTCAGCGCCAAAGGCATCAGCGTGCCCGCTACTGAGTCGTGGTGAGCCGGAAACCCATTGAACCGCGCCGGTCGCTGATCATCGGCGGGCCCTTTTACTCGTTGCTGGGAAAGCTCGGCCTCCTCGGTATGGACCAGCTCCCCGCTGCAAGGGCGGGTGTCGCTCTGGCTGTCCTGGCATGGGTGGTACCCGCGGTCCTGGCCCTGATCGAGTACGCCGTTACGGGCGATGCCGTCGGGCTAGCCTTTCTGGCTGATCCGTCGGCCCTGGCGCGCTTCCTGGTCGGAGTATTCATATGCGTCGCGATTGAGCATCGGGCCGACGCCCGTCTTAGCCTGATTCTCGATAATTTCCGCGGCGCGCAGCTTGTCAGCGAACGCGATATGCCAGCTTTGACGGCTGCAATTGTCACGGCCGACCGGCGCACCAGTTCCCGACTTGCCGAGTTCGTGTTTCTGGCAATCGCCCTGATGGTATCCGGGCTTATCTTCAACTATGCCGTACGCAGCGATCCGCTTGCCTGGGAAGGGCAGCTGGTCGATGGCGCTGTGGTTTTCTCCTGGCCCGGACTGGCGGCGCGGTGGGTTAGCGCTCCGCTGTTCCAGTTCCTGTTCCTCCGCTGGATCTGGCGTTTCGTAGCCTGGGGCTACCTTTTGTTCCGGATTTCCCGGCTTCCGCTGCAACTCTCTGCGACGCATCCAGACCGGATGGGTGGCTTGAGTTTCGTATCCCTGTACCCACCAGTGTTCAACGGGCTGACCTTCGCCGTTAGCGCAGCCATTGCCGCAGCCTTGATCCGGGACCTGGGCTTCGAGAACATTTCCCTGCAGACGGTACAGACTCTTGTCGGCGTCTGGATAGTGCTTTCCGTAGCCCTGATGATCGGCCCTCTGCTGGTGTTTATGCCCCGCCTGGTCGTGTTGAGGGATGTGGCCATCATTCGCTACGGCCGCCTGGCCGGTGAACTGCACCGGGAGTTCGAGCGCAAGTGGCTCGAGGGCGACGTCAACGGCAAGGCGCTACTGGCGTCCTCTGACGCTTCTTCGGCTGCGGACACTAATGCCACGGTCGCCGGGATCTGGGGCCTGCGAGTAGTCCCCGTCGAGCTGTCCACGGTTATATCCGTAGCCTTGGCGGCGGGTATTCCAATGCTGGCCGTGCTGGCGACGCAGATGCCTCTGGAGGTACTTGCGAATGCCTTGCTCGGTGTTTTCCTCTGAGCCCGACTGAAA
>JANOFF010000002.1:0-13673 GCA_031413515.1 bacterium | reverse complement strand
GCCGACCTACTCAGGATACCTGCACTCGCCCCACCGCATTCAAAACTAACCTGTTGCGAAATTGGCACGCACAAAAGATGAATGTTGCAAGCACGCCTCGCTGAAGCATCCGCTCGGGCCTTGCCACGTGCCGCTGATGACCGAGAACCCGGACTCTCCGTCGTCGAGAACGCGTGTCGGGCTCAGGACGGTGTTGGTGGCGGAGACCGGATCGCTGTCGAGATTGGTTGCGTCTCGCGCGACTGCCCAGTACCGGTTGGTGCCTGCCGAAAACCCGCTTGTTGGCAGCGATACGCTGTAGCCGTTGGTTCCGTCCGTGTCCGTGCCGAGCGGGGAGCCGTCAGCTACGGTAAGAGCGCCGTCGTTGTCCACGTCGCGGAAGAACTGCACGTGTGAGATGGCATCGCCGTTGGGGTCGGTGACGCCAGTGGCGGTGAGGATGACCTGGCTGTCGAGGGCGACGCTGGTCGGGGATGCCGAGAGTCCAGCAATGATGGGCGAATCGATCGACATGGCGATGCGAGGTTCGAGAGTCTCGTAGGAACAGCCCACGTCGACGCTCTTGCGCCTCATGCGGCGGCGTTCAACTCGAACGCCAAGCCTCGCGAGGGTGTTCTTCCAATACTCGATTGTCTTCAGCATCGAATACTCCCCGCAGCGGAAAAGTGGCGGGAAAACGTCCGCCAAGAATGGCTGGCTCCCACCACCAGGGCGGCAAGCTACGCCCTCTTCAGATAGGTTGTCAATTGGCCGAACGAGAAACTCATCGAAGCGGCTGGGGGGATCGCTGTTTCTGCTGCGGCGTGCCTGGGGGATGCCCCTGAATCCGTCCAGCGATAGGATTACGCCACCGCAACCAACTGCAACCATATATAGAGGCAAATTCCACATGGCCGACGAACAGCTCACCCAGCAAGCCCCCGTCCAAGTTCCCGTTGACGAGTCCCACATCACCGGCACCTACGCCAACTTCTGTCGCGTGACCGGAACACCTGAAGAACTCATCGTCGACTTCGGGCTCAACAAGCAGGTCGGCGGGACAAGCCCCGAGACGATTCAGCTCACGCAGCGGATCATCGTCAACTTCTTCACCGCCAAGCGACTGGCCTACGCTCTCGGCCACGCCGTCACGAGACACGAGCAGGCGTTTGGGACGCTGGAAATCGATGTCCAGAAGCGGGCTGCCCAGTCGCAGGGCGTGAAGGGGTAGGCGATTGGAGACTGCTTCCTGCATCGGTGCCCGCATGGGCTATGCCGTGGCTGACGACTCTCTCCAATCCATAGCCCCATGCTCCTCTTGCCATTTACGCGGTTGAGCAGAAGAATGAAGTCCTTCCTCATGGCATGCCTCCGGGGCTTTGTGCTTCGCGTTCACGAGCCCTACGACATGCATGGATTCTTGATACCGCAGAGGAGGGTAGTATGAGTCTCACCCAAAGCTACGCCATATGGAACAACAAGGGTGGTGTCGGCAAGAGCACCATTACTTTTCACATTGCATCCCGGTATGCAGAACTACATCCCAACACGAACGTGCTCGTGATTGATCTGTGCCCTCAAGCCAACGCAAGCATGATGCTGCTCGGCGGTGGCACTCAGGGCGAGAACGCTGTATTGCATAACTGCACTCAACCGACACCACGCACGGTCGTTGGCTACCTCAGCCAAGTAATTGCTGGCGGAAGCGGGGCGCCCTTGCCAGATCCGATGTCGTTTATCGATCAAGTGTCCGCGACGAACAAGGACCTGCCAGCCAATCTCTACCTGCTGTCAGGAGACGGCAATCTGGAACCGATGGCACCAGCGATCAATGGTGCTGCATCGCAGCCTGCCCTGACACCGCAGTCCCAGCCATGGCGATGGATTCATCTGATTTTTCAACAAATGATTGCCGACGCCGTTCAACGGTATCCCGACAAGGACTGGATGATCTTTGTTGATACGAACCCTAGTTTCGCCATCTATACTGAACTTGCCATTTCATCGGTCCAGCGAATCATTACTCCGGTCAACGCTGATGACTCCTCGCGTATCGCCACCAATGCAATGTTCCTGCTGCTGCATGGGCAAACGCCGCCGCACCCAATTTACGGGTCTTGGACCTATGCGGCACGCGCTCACCAGCACAATTTGCCGGTCCCGCAAATCCATTTGGTCGTTGGAAATCGACTGACGCAATATGGCGGCGCGGCAGCCGCGTTCGGCGCATTGTCCGATGCAACGGCCGACACCCTATTTGCGAACTTCCAGACTCACCCTACGTACTTTACACCGCGCAGTCCTAGCCCAACAACCGTGGCCGAGTTCCGCGATGTTTACTCACAGCCGCTCCGCGACTTCAATACAGCAGGTGTAGTTTCGGCTCATCTTGGCCGCCGCCTGTCTGGCATGAACGGTGGTTACTATCAGGTTCATAACGAGAGGGTTCAGGTTAACGGCGACCGCGTCCAAGAGTGCCTGGATGCGGTAGATGCCGTGGTGGCCCAGCTCTGAGGCATGCACCCAATTGTTGACGGTGGCCGAAGTGGATCCGCTCAGCAGGTTGCCTGGGCGACTGGCCTCAAGTGCCTTCAGGCAAGGACTCCGATTTCAGCATCTCGGCCATCTCCCGGTGGAGCGCCTCCGCGAACAGGGGCAGAGAACAACCGAAAGTGATCCGCTCGAGTGGGCGCCACCGACTTTGCAAGGCGACGACGTGATACAACCACTCGCCTTCAGATCCTCTTCGAAAACCGTAGATTGGGCCGCCGCTCATTCCTTCAATGGATTGGATGGTTACTTCCGGCGGGATCTGGCCGACAAACCACACGTTGGGCAATGGGTTCGGAATGGCTGTAGGGTCGAGCCGATCCACGGCGATCATTGAGGGTTGCAGTCGGCCAACAACCGCTCCGCCGGCGCTGATCTGGCACTCGGTCAGATGTGTGGGGATTCCAAGAATCTTGTACTGCTCAAATGACAGCTGCTGTTGATGCTCCCAGTTTTCGCGACTAATGGCCCTCACGCCGTTGGCGATGAGGCCGCGCGTCGTGAGGTTGTCCAAGGGCATTACGGCGAAGTCGAGCCCCATGGCTTCGTTGTCAAGGTAGAAAGCGCAACCCGGCTCGTAGGCACATGGAATCTTGTGGCTATTGATGGCCTTATCGCCAAAGTAATCCGCGAACCCACACTCGAGGATTCTCAGCGTACCTGCCCGAATCGGCTTATCGAACTTGTCGTCGAGACAATGCCCTGCGGTAACCCAGAAGAACCGATCGTGCAAGTTGAGGATAAAGCCAGAGATTGCGAAGAGACCGGTATGGAAGAGCTTTCCCTTCTCATCGTACGATTCGTAAAGACCGCTGAGCACAACGAGATGCCGGCTCATGAATTTCACGAAGGCGTTGGCCTGTGTGATCTCTGGTTCCGTCATTGCCGCAGTCGGATTCGAGATCATCGTTATACTTCCGTGAATCGTTTCCGGAAAAGCTTTTTGGCCGACGCACAGCTTAGCAGCCGCGAGAAATGCCTGGGGGATCGCGCGTGATCCGAGTGCTTCTCGATCGAATCGGCCGTCGCAAGGGAATGCAATTCCTCGATCCGCGACAGCTTGTAGTCGAAGTATGTGCCTTGAAAACGAATGTCGTGCAATTTGAGCTCGTTGAACAGATTGTAGACGCAGTTGCGTTCGTGGATTCGCTGGCGTCTTTTGTTGAAGGATCCCTCGAACGCGAAGAAACCGGCCATGCGGCGGTTCATTTCGGCGGACAGGTTCGCTTACCGAACGCTAGGTGGCCGGGACTCCACCCTCGGCCTCGCCATTTGGCTATTCAGAGGTACTCAACGACATCAAAGACGTTGTCGCTCTCAGAAAGGTGGACGTCGTACGTCTTGGTCTTCGGAAGCCAGTCCGGATCTTCGGCCGTCCAGATGCTGTCCTCGCCAGCCGCGCGTGCAACGGCCTTGTTCCCGTCTTCGAATTCCCGGAAATCAAAGAACAAATGAAACAAGGGCTCTTGTTGACGGACGAACAACCTGAGCCAGCTCTTGGACGAATCCTTCACGTTGGTGATGCGAGCCCTCATCCCCTCGGAAAAAAGAAGGCCGAAAAGTTCAGCCCCGGGGGTAAACCTGACCACTTTGCCCTTGAGTGAGCGTGCCGCTTCGGACGTCATGTGCATGTGCTGTCCTTTCATGCTCGTGGGACGCTCGATCCGCTGAAACACTTGTGGTTTTCCGGCGGGAGGAGCCCATCGGCATTCGAGCAACCCCGTTCGCCCGGCTCGTCGACATCTTCGTCGCCGATGCTGCCAACTGTGGGGCGGTGAGAATTTCAGTCGGTGGCGCGGGAGTCGAAGAAGCTTCCTTTTGGGGAGTGAGCAGAACCTTTGACGGGAGGGCTCGTCGCTAGCACTCCACGAACCACAAAGTTTCCAGGGGGCGAGTGAACTCTCTCGTCTCGTGATCGATGGTCCCCCGGAGGCACACGATGTTGCCGAGGACGGAAGCCGCGAGAGGGTGATGTTCCCGGAGTTGCTTCATGAGTCCCGCCGCCAGTGTCTCGGTCCGTTCCAGCAGAACGCCCTTCAACCCACCAAGCGTTGGATCAATCAAGACAATGACCAAGTCGTGGCGATCATCGCCCGTCGCCCAATCCCTATAGAGATGCGTCCGCGTCCTGGCTCGCTGATGTTCGGTCGCAACCTCGGAGAGGTAGGTCAGGAGTTGAATCAGTGCATAGAAGGCATTCTGGTCCGTTCCGCACTTGATCTCGCAAAGAACGGGTCGGCCCTGGGTCGACATGCCCATGCAGTCGACCCAGGCGCTCCCAGCCGGATGCTTCAGGGCTCGACTCTCCGGCCGAAGGATCTGGACTTCCCGAAATCTGTGCTCGAATGTGTACGCGCGGGCGCCTTCAGCCCGCACCAGCCGCCCTGCCAGCTTCGCCATCGCCTCGCACGTGTCATTTGAGCCTTTGTCAGGATGACGTCGTCCCTCCAGCTTGAAGGGATGAGACACCGCATCGAACTTGGTGTTCACGGCGGAAAACAATGCGTCATCAAAGAGCTTCGCAAGGCGCTTCACGGGCCGCGCCGGGTTTCTGTGATGCTCGTTCAGCAAGAACTCGCAGATCGCGAACTGACCTGCGGCCGGAAACACCGGTGACAGGACACGGTAGAGCTTTCGCAGCGCCGTTGATGGGGGCATCAGTGGCCTCCGCGCACAGGAAGGGCGTCAGGGATCAGCCCACGTTCCCAAATGGCCCTGCCACGGGTAGGGCAGCGAGAATCGCACGTAGCACGGCTTCGTGAGCGACAACCAATGGCATCGTGTCCGAACATAGGCAGGATGCTGCCACCTACCCGCTATTCGCAACCGGGCCGACGGCTTTCTCCGGATCACGCCCACACGGCGGAAGTGTCTTTGAAATCTGTCGCGGCAAAACGCAACTGGAGGGTCAATGACCCGTGGCTCACGGTTCCTGTGAACTCACGCCAACCATGGCCCCGCCCACCCGTTTTGCCTGAACGAGAGTGCGTTTCAAAGTAACCTTTGGGCGCGAGGACAATCACTTCGTGGCAAGCCGAGAGCTTCGGTGACGTTGTGACGAACGAGTCCGGAGGAAAGGGTCGATCGACAGTCGCTTCCGTTCGCCTCGCCTCGTAGTCCTGGGCGATCTGCTGGAAGTTTTGCTCGAGCGTCAGGTGGACAAGGTAGTCGAGTCCTTCGAGTAGTGCCATGAATGGCGAATCGTTATTGTCCGGCCCTTTGCATTCGAAAACGACCAGGCCACCGGCCTCGTTGAGGCCGACTAGGTCTGCTCGGCGCATGCGTTCGCTCCCCTGATTTGGCCACTGCCACCCCAGTAGCAGAAAGCGATCGTCGCCAATCGTAAGGACTGACTGCACGTCGTCCTCGCACGTCTTGTAGAGGCGTCTGGTCCCCTGCTCTTCGGGAACAGCCACATTCTCCCAGGAAGTATCGATCCGTCGAATGGGTACGACGCTTTCGTACGGGGCGAGATCAGGCTGCTGCCGATGAAAGTCCGCCAGCATGAGCTGGCGAAGAACAATGGGCCAGTGAGGCGTGTGGCCGTTTGTATTCCCCAGTTGGTTGCATAGCTCCCGAAAGACGCTGTCTGTGCTCATTGCATCCCCTCTTCCGTCTCGTGCATCCCGGCTGTGAAGACGTTCGGCAAGAGATTCTCCGATGCCATTGCCACCTATGGGGCGGGAGTATTCGGAGTCCTTGATTCACAGATCTGCGAAAGGTCCACGCGTTTCAGAAGACGACCCATAGATGGCATCCGCTATCCCTACGTTGCAGGGCATGGCGAAGAAGCGAAAAGCCGACATCTTCAGGCGCACCGATGCGGAACGGCGACTGCGCCAGGGAGAACGCCTCAGCCGTCTCCTTCGAGTGCTTCATCGCATCATGGGCCCAGGCCGTTGGGACGCCGATGCACTGGCTCGGGAGATCGAGGTCAGTCCAAGAACGATTCACCGGATCATGCAGACCCTGTCCATGGCCAACGTCCCTTGGTACTTCTGCAAGGAACAAGGCTGCTATCGTGTGCGTGCCGGGTTTCGGCTGCCGGGCTCCGACAGTGACGAGTGCAGCGGAACGCTCATCGACCGCAAAACCCTCAAAAGCACCGTCGATACCCTGCTTGCAGAGCTGAATCGCACGGTCGGATTGCTTTCACACTTGAGCGAGGAGCTGTCGAAGCACTCCAAGAAGGGGTGAGCGATCGGTCGGCGGCTGTGAACTTTCCACGGTCCCTAAAGGAACTTCGCTTAGCCAGGTGTCCGGTGGTCAGAACTCTATCCCCGTCAGCCGGGTGATATCGCTGACGAACCAAAAGCCGCGTTTGTCCTGGGCGATCACGACGTGCCCTTCGCGGTCATTCACGAAGCCGCCCTTGCTCACGTATCGGCACTTGTACCAGACCATCATCTTGTCAGGCTGTGGCGGGCCGTTGGTGAGCTGAAACGGCTGCGTTCCGGTGCGAGTCGCGGTTTCGAGAACCCCGTCATTGATCAGGGTCTGGACATAGGCATCGGCCACGACCTCAGGGGAACCATGGTTCCGTCGAAGCTCCTCTTCTTCCCTCAGTTCTTCGGCGGTGTAGACCAGACCCTCTGATTCCACGAATTGGGGATCGCCTTGCTGTGGGTTTCTCAGCATGACGCGGCGTCGATTCTGCTCGTACTGAAAGGTGAGCTCATCAATCTGTTCGCGAAGAGCTTTTCCCTTTCGGAGGGATTCCTTTCGCAGTGTCTCGGCTTTCTCATGCTCCCGAGCCATGATGTTGGCCCCGGCTCCTGACGCACCGGACGACCTCCGCTCAAGCTTCTTCTGCTTGGCCACCTGGGCGTCGAATATCGCAAGCTGCTTGTTCAGCTCTTTTTGGAGGCCGGCCACTGTCTCCTTGTGGCTCGTCTCCAGCTCGTCGAGCTTCTTGGCCCGATCGGCGACAGCGTCGCCGAGGACAAAGGGACCTGAAAGAACGCCGAACACAAGAGCCGTCACGCCGACGCAATGCGGGAAAAGCCTTCCGGTTCTCATGAAATCTCCTTTGATTCGCGGATCGGGCTTGGAAGCGTCGCCGGCACTCCTGGCAGGCGGCACGCCGCAATTCTGGAAGGTCGCTCTGCCGTCTCTAGGTCACAGCAAAGTCTGGGCTGTCGCGCGGAGCAGCCGCCCGGATCCAGGCAACTTGAGCTGACCCGCAATTGGCACAGAAGCGGGGTATTCCTTGAGGAAACCAAAAAGGAGGTGCTTCGATGCCAAGGGTGTTTGCGGGAAACGGTGGCGGTATGCCCCTGTTCACAATTTCTGAAGGGCGTCTCTATCCGGGATACGGTGGCGGCGTGCCCATGGCCACGATCAACGGCAATCGCATTTACGCAGGGTATGGGGGAGCGGTCCCCCTTGCTACCGTCGATGGGAACAGGGTTTACGCCGGGAGCGGTGGTGGTAGCCCAATGTTCACCATCGACGGTACGCGGGCCTACCCAGGATCAGGCGGGGGCGTGCCCGTCCTGACTGGAGAGGGATGCGGAATCATGTCGCTCGCTGCCGCCGCGGTACTCAGTTAGCGGAGGCTGGTTGTGCGGAATCGTTCATCGAGCGCGGTAGGTGGGCTTGCAGACATCGCAGCCTCGACGCTTTGACCCCTATTCACCCCAGAGGATCACAATCCATGCGACTCATCGATTACGTAGTTCCGGAGGCGATCATTCTCGATATGAAAGCCACCACGAAGGAAGAGGCTATCCGTGAACTTGCCGAATCTCTGGATGCTGCCGGAGTCTTTGATGCAGGCAACGCCGAGAGAGCCATGAATTTTTGCCACAATCGTGAGAATCTGGGGTCTACCGGGGTTGGCAGTGGCATTGCGACCCCCGAAATGATGGCGCGAGACCATTACCGAATGTGCTTCACAATCGGTCTCGCTCGCCAGGGCATTGATTTCGACTCACTCGACGGAGCCAAAGTCGATCTGTTCATTCCGATGGTCTATTCGTTGGTGCCGGGGAGTTGGATCTGCATGGCACCACTCGTGGGTAATGTCATCAGAGACGATGCGTTCGTCGGCCGACTTCGGCAGGCCTGCACCCGTGAGGAAATTATGGCAGTGATCGAAGCCGACACGACGGAGTGCACCTGCAAAGATCAAAAGGGGTGCCGCAAGAGCAAGGGAGCCCCCGGGGTGACTCCTGATGCGCACGAGCCGTTGCCGTGACTTGCCGCGTGACGCAAGCGTCTGTGGGTCAGTGAAGAGCCTCTCAACGACCAGCCGGAGGGCGGCACACTCGCCCATGCTCGTACGTGATTCCCAGGAGACTTTGAACCATGCGACTCATTGATTTCGTCGTGCCAGAAGCAATCATCCCCGACATGAAGGCCCGCACCAAGGACGAGGCGATTCAGGAGATCGTCGATACTCTCGCGGCCGCTGGGGTCACCGAGGCGTGCGACAGTCCACGTTTCGTGAGAAACATTCACTGGCGTGAGGAGCTTGGAGCTACGGGAATCGGAGAAGGCCGTGCGATGCCTGAAGTCGGGGGGGCGTACATGCGCCGGACGTGCCTGGTGATTCTTCGGTCTCGCGATGGTATTGACTGGCAATCGCTCGATGAAAAGAACGTCGATCTCATTTTTGCCATCACCAAGGTTACCGCCGCTCCTCGGGAGCATCTGGACATGGCATGCCTCTGCTGTCAGGCCCTGCGCAGCGAAGATTTCTGCGAGCGACTCCGGCGCGCTCGGACCCGCGAGGAGATTGTGGCTGTTATCGAATCCGACACGACTGAATATCCCCGACCCACTGAGAGCCAAGACTCTGCCCCAGCGTGAAGGCAGGAGCCGAAACTCCTGCGATTTCTGAGATCGAGTGTCGTAAGGCTGGTCGGGTGTGAAGCGGCGCCGGGGGCCCGCGAGCACCACAAGGAAGTCACTGCTTGCAGGTCACCGGCGTGGTCCCAGCACGGCCGGAGCATCCCCGTCGGTATCGAACAAAGTCTCCACCTCCACCGTCGCCTTGTCGTGGCATCCCAGTTGTGGGATACTCCTTTTCGTGAGCACCGACGACGAAACCGACCAGACCTCGGTGAAGCCCTTGGAATGGGTCGGCTCGGCGAGGGATGACCTCATCGACTTTCCCGAAGCCGTTCGCAAAGAAGTCGGCTATGGGCTGTATCTGGCGCAGACGGGAAGCAAAGCCATCAATGCCAAGCCGCTACGAGGATTCGGTGGAGCTGGCGTTGTGGAGATCGTGGTGCAGCACGACGGGAGTGCCTATCGCGGCGTGTACACCGTGAAATTCGCCCGAGCGGTCTATGTTCTCCATTGTTTCCAGAAGAAATCCAAACGCGGCATCAAGACACCGCAAGCCGAGATCGATCTCCTCAAGCGACGATTCCTGGCAGCGGCAGAGCACTAACAGAAGGAGTACACGGCATGACCACGAATCAACACGTTCGAGCAGGAAGCGGCAACGTCTTCGCCGACCTAAAGATAGCCAATGCCGACGAGTATCTCTCCAAGGCCAAGCTTGCTGCCCGCATTTTCCAGATCATCAAGGGCAGGCGTTTGACCCAGGCTGCTGCCGGCAAGCTCCTCGGAATCAACCAGCCCAAGGTTTCGGCTCTGCTGAACGGGCGACTCGACGGGTTCTCCACCGATCGGCTGTTTCGGTTCCTGAATGCCCTCGGTTGCGATGTGCGAATTAGCGTCTCGCAGCCACACCCCCGGAAACCGGGGCTGGTGGAAGTGATGGCCGGGTAGCGGGGCGTCACGAGTGTTGCGACACGAGACCGGAGGATGGTCATTCCTCAAGGAGCTTTGTGAATCTCCCGCCGTAGCGTGCGAGAGACTTTCGCGTGAGCCGGCAGTCACCCCGTTGCCACTTGTGGGCCCGAACACGGGGTCGATGCGAACGTCACTGTCGCGATGAAACATGGGCGACGCAGGGCTGGCTGGGGAGCTGCGTGCCACTGCGGCGTTCTGACACCAAGTTCCGTGGCCCCCCCACATCGCCGCAGATTCTGACTGAGCGCTGTGCTCTTCGGGGGCCCGCGCTGCCCTCGTCAATCGACGTTCATCGTCCATCCAAGTCGTCGCAATTCCGCCGGCCTCCATCGGGCGTCCGCACGGTTGCAGAGGGGCGGATTTGCGCTCATTTCGGCTGCTCCGTCATGTCAGAAGTATGACGCCATTGTGACGGGTACGGGGGTTGGCCACGAATTTCGTGATCCGCAGAAACCCCCAGAATCCCGGGAATTAGCTCGTTTTCGGCTTGTCCACACGGGCGTTGTGGGGCGATTCCTGGCTTGTCATGTGCCTAGAGGGCAGAAGGCCCTGCTTCGGGGCTTTGAACCTCTGCTTGGAGACTCATCATGACCGTGACGATTGACCATGACGTGGATGATCTTGAAGCCCGGATCGTGGCTCTCATCGAGCGGGCCCTGGACAAGGTCCTCGTCGAGCGATCGCGGCCGCTCGAAGGCACTTCCCTGCCCGGCGGCAAGCTCGCCGTCGACGAGAAGGAAGCAGCGTCTCTCCTGGGACTCAATCCCTGGCAGCTCCGCGATATCCGGCGAGACGGCCGCATCGAGCATCACCGCATTGTCGGTGGCCGCGTCCGCTACACGGCCGAACACCTCCGGGACTACCTGGCCCAAGGCCACGAGCCACCGGCGGCCAGGCGACATCGCAAGCCGCAGTGATGACCTGAGCAACGACCACGTACCCCATGAACAAGAAAGTCTGGATTTTTCAGTTTCAGAAGGACGTTCGGGCCAAGGGGCCCGACGAAGCCTCCTGGTACGTTGGCTGGTATGACCTGGAGGGTGGCCGCCATTCTGAGAGCTGCGGGCCTGGGTCCAGGGGTAAGGACAAGGCTCTCAAGAGGCAGCGGCGACTATTTGCCGAGCTCGACCTCCTTGTCCACCAGCCGCGTACTCGGGAGCTTTGGCAGGATTTTTGTGACCAGTTTGAGGCCGAGGTGCTCTCGGGGATGGAGCCATCCACCCAGGCAGCATTCCTCGGGGCGCTCAAGGCGTTTGCGAAACACACGAGCGTCAAACGGGTCTCTCAGATTGACACGCTCCTGATCGATCGATTCGTGCGGAAGCGGCTCGCGGACCCCGGCCGTAAGCCGGGGAGCACGCTGTCAAAGGCGACCGTTGCCAAGGACCTGCGGATGCTCAAGGCCGCCCTCATGCGAGCGGTTGATTGGGGCTATCTGCCTGCTATGCCCAAGATCCGGGCTCCGAGACAATCTGAAAAACTCGTGCGGTTTGTCACCGACGAGCATTTTGGGGTGATCTACGAGAAGGCATGTGCGGCGGCGAGACTGCCCGCCGAGCCCAAGCAGACCTTCACGCCGCAGCAGTGGTGGCAGGCCCTCGTCGTCACCGCGGCCATGACGGGGTTTCGGATCAAGGAGATTCTTGCAATTCGACGAGCCGACATCGACCTCAAGCACGGCACGGTCATCACGCGCCGTGGCGACAACAAGGGAAAGCGGGATGAGATTCTTCCTCTCCATCCGGTCGTCGTCGAGCACCTGAAGGTGCTGGGTGACGGGGAGTTTCCGCTGCGGTGGCCACACTCCAAACGGCATCTCTGGACCGAGTGGGGAAGGATGCAGCGGGCGGCTGGGATTCACCTGCCATGCATCGGCGATCACGAGCACACGCCTGCCTGCCATGTGTATGGGTTTCATGATTTCAGGAGGGCGTTTGCGACGCAGAATGCGCCGCGCATGAAGCCCGAGGCACTTCAGCGGCTCATGCGGCATCGGAGCTACACGACCACGCTCAAGTACGTCCACATGGCAAGGCAGGTTGATGATGCCGTCGAGGCGATCGCCGTGCCGAAGGTACTGGCACACCTAGCCTCAACTCGGATCGGCGAACAATCGACGAGCGACACTCGTTGATCAATCTGCCCCCCTCCTGGTATCCACTTCATCAGGACCGAGAATCCGGTTGTGGTCACAACCGCCGGAATGCAGCAAAAAGTCGTGAGAGAGCAAGCATGCGGCAGAGCATATACTGGATTCGGTTGCGAGGCAGATGGGCAACGACGACGGAATTGTCCAGCCGCCTGCACCCGACCGTTGTCGGGCTAATCCGATAACGCAAAACAGGGACTTCATCCGATTACTCAGAATCCTCTTCACAACCGCTTGGGGATGCGCGATGTTTCTTCGTGGATTAACGATTAAGAATGTGCGATCAATCCGGGAGGCGGCCCTGGATTTCACCACGTCGGAAGGGTCGCTGCGACGCTGGACCATGCTCCTGGGAGAGAACGGTTGTGGGAAGTCGACGGTGCTGCGTTCGGCAGCGTTGGTACTGGCCGGAAGCGACGCGTTACCACACTTACTTGGTCCGGATCCGGATTCGTGGATTCGGCACAAGGCAAAGACCGCCGAAATCCAGGCCGAGATCCAGACCCAGCGCGGGGATCTGCGAACAATCAGCCTCCGCCTAAGTCGCGGAACCAGTGTTCGAGAACTGTTTTCTGAAAACCACGCAAGCCTTAGCACCCTTGACAGCGCCCTTCGTCACACGCCTCGTAGTTACCTGACCATGGGATACGGTGCGTCGCGACGCTTGAACGGTGATCCCGACTCACCATTTAGGTCTCAACACGTGCCAGCGCGGGTCCGTTCCGTAGCGACACTGTTTTCTCCTGATGCAGTTCTTGAGCCATTGGAGTCCTGGGTAATCGCTGCAGACTACGGTGGCAACGGCACCGCCGTGAAGGCGACCATTGATCGCCTCGTCAAGTCCCTGATGCCCCACGTTCATTTTGCCGGAATCGAGAAAAAGAAACGTCAGTTGCTGTTTCGAACCCCAGACGGCGTGACGCCCCTTGCACAAATGAGCGACGGCTACCAAAACGTAGCTGCGTGGTGCGGCGACCTCCTTCGCTCTATTACAACCGCGGTCGATGACTATACCAATCCACTGGGGGCACATGGACCATCTCTGTGAAGCTGTCATTGCTAGCTGCTGTCATTGCAGGTGAGTTGCTCTTCGTGGGGGAGGCATCAACATTTTCGTAACCTCCGTGAGATCGATTGCCTTCGCATCCGTTCAGCAACGAATTGTTGATGCCTCCCCCACGAAGAGCAACTCACCTGCAATGACAGCAGCTAGCAATGACAGCTTCAC
>JANOFF010000001.1:0-3358 GCA_031413515.1 bacterium | reverse complement strand
CCTCACCTCGTGCTTTGCCAATCGGAGTGGTCACTTGGTCTACTGATCTCCTTCAGGCTCCCAATCTCGCACAGGGGACTTGCACCCCATACAATCACGCCCATGACGGGCGTACACAAAGCCTTGCAGCAGAATCGCGATGTTGTCCTGCGGTATTGAGAATCCATTGGCTGCGATCTGCTGAAGGCGGCCGTTCTCCCGTGGATGAATCAGCCGTGAGGAGGCTCAGGGGCAGTCGTTCGTGCGATGTGGTAGTCTCGGCACAGGCGTTCGGTTCCCGTGGGTCAAGCACGAGGTGCGTCCGTGACTTTTACTGCTGTCTACATGCCGGTTCCCGAGGGCTATATCGGCTTTGTCGAGGAAATTCCCGGTGCCAATAGCCAAGGCGAGACCCTTGATGAGGTACGCGAGAATCTTCGCGAGGCCGTACAGTTGGTGCTCGAAGCAAATCGCGAACTGGCGGAGGAGTCACTCACTGGCAAGACGGTGGAGCGTGAGCCCTTCGAGTTGGCGTCCTGATGAAGCGGGTCGATTTGGTTCGTCATATCGAGGCCCAGGGGTGCGTGTTCATGCGCGAGGGCGGTCGGCACACCGTGTACGTGAATCCGACTGCCCGCAAGGTCTCTACGGTGCCCCGCCATCGCGAGATCAACGAATTCATGGCGAAGAAGATCTGTCGCGAGCTTGAGATCGCCGAGCCGCGAAAATAGAGGAAGCCCAAGCAGGGAGAACCAAGCGTTGGAGCAGACTCGCGATGGCATCCTGCGGTGTGGATAGTCTGTTGGCTGCGAGCTGCTCAACTTTTTCGTTCGGCAACAGAAGCCCCAGAGCCAGAGCCGACAGGCCCCGAGCCGCGACCATGAGCCGATGCAGGCTCAATTGAGAGTGCAGTGATGGATGGGAAGCGAGATGTTCCGCGATATCTACGAGACGATCCGGCTTGGCGTGAGCTTGAGCGGAAGCGAAAGGCGGGAATTCCGCGTGATGCGATCGAGGCCGATCTAAGGCAGCAAGCCCCGAACAACTCGTATAGCTCCAAAACCTATTACCAGGACTATGAATTTAACTGTGTTGACTGTGGGATTCCCCAAGTATGGACCGCCGAGCAACAGCAGTGGTGGTACGAGGTAGCCAAGGGACCAATCTTCTCCGTCGCAATACGGTGTCGGGCCTGTAGAAAAGCCCGGCGAGCGGCGGGCGGTGGCAACCGACACAGGCCCCCGAGCGAGAGCCCCAAGCGGATAAGGACAATTCGAGATTTCATGGCGTGTGTCCGTGAATTACTCGATCCGATACTCCTCGATGCAGGCTATTCCTTCGCGGCGCGGAGTGATCCTCGCCGCGACCGGGACACTTTCAACGCATGGGTCGATTATTGCCGTGGAGCGAAGGTGATTAGCCTGACTTTGAATTCGAGGGGAAGCACACTCTCGCTTACCGCTATGGACGAGCAAGCAGTTGTCGAAGATATCGGAAGCCTCTGCTTTACTGGGCTGGGCCCGGCAGGCGGCATGGAGCTGTTCATCGCGCAGTTCATTGAGTGTGTCAGGCGATCGCCGTTTTATCTGGTGGAGTGGTCAGCTCTCGCAAGGCATGCCGAACCAGGCGTTGGAGCAGACTCGCGATGACGTCCTGCGGTATGGTGAGTCTGTTGGCTGCGAGCTGCTCAACTTTTTCGTTCGGCAACAGGATGCCAGAGCCAAAGCCAGAGCCGGGTTGGCGTGTCGCCAAAGGTGGCGGTGGACCCATCGCGGTCCGGCCCACCGCTATGGTTCGGCGTCACTTGAGCGTTGGTGCGCCGTACGCCTTCACGAGCGGATCGACCGTCGCAATCGTCAACTCATGCTGCATCGCCTGGGCCACCATCACTCGGTCGAATGGGTCGCGGTGCAAGAACGGCAATCCCGCCAGGTATGGCATAGCCCCTTCGTCGAGTGGCAACGGCAGGATCCCGGCTTCATCCCGCTTCGCCGGAAGAAATATCTCGGGCCGATCCGGGAGCGACAACTTTCCGTTGTAGTGCTTCACTACTGCCTCCCATATCGCGACCACGCTCAAGTACACCTCATTGCCGGGGTTCAGGATGGCCGCCTCAATCGCTTCAGGCAGCAGCGGGTCGTCAGTGAGGTGCCAGAAAAAGATGTGAGTGTCGAGGAGAATGCGCACGTCATCGGCCCTCAAAATCCCGAAGGATGTCCTCGGGCAAAGGGGCGTCAAAATCATCCGGGACGACGAACTGCCCGGCGCAAAGGCCTCGTGGGCGTAGTGGTCGCGGCGGCGCGGGAGCAACTGGGCCTAGCTCGGCAATCGGCTCGCCATCGCGGACAAGAATCAGGCGCTCCCCGGTGCGAATGCGATCGAGGAGCGGGTCGGGGTGTTGCTGGAGATCAGCCAAGGTGATGGTTTCCATGAAAGATATTGTAGGGACTCGCCACGCGGAAGCGAAGCCGATTCCAAGGCATGCCGAACCAGGCGTTGGAGCAGACTCGCGATAGCGTCCTGCGGTATGGTGAGTCTGTTGGCTGCGAGCTGCTCAACTTTTTCGTTAGGCAACAGGATGCCAGAGCCAAAGCCAGAGCAGTGTTAGCGTGACTCTATTGCTGATAGTGTGGTTGTGCGGTGCGCCAGGAGCGACGTAGATCGCGACGCCAAGCGTGTGCGCAGGGCGTCACGGTCGACTGGCGGGCGTAGGCCCTTCACCCTCGCCAGATCATCCAGGTGGCGAGTACCTGGTCGGCCTGGTCGCTGTTCTGTCTTCGGATCGCTCCGTTAAGATTGCATTTGAGAGTGCGGGGTTGCTTTCAGCCGATTTCCGCGTTGAATAGCCACCTGCGAACCGTTGTCTCGAAAGTCGTGAAAGGTGCCACGTTATGGCGTTCTTAGTCTGCTTCTCTTGGTCGCCACCCGACGACCACGCCCAGCATCGAGCAATCTACTTGGACCAGACGTTCTACGAATCGATCTGGCGCGAGTGCCGAGTTGACGACGATCCATACACCGTTCTGAGGGAAATCGCTCTACTTCAATACAAGAGCCCGACACTCGTGGTTGCTGCCGACCGCTTGCCCCAGTTGGAACGAGAACTTGTCAGATTAGAGAAATCTGGCGTTTCCCATCCGCAGATCGCCGATTTCCGCGCAGTGTGCGCCAAGGCCATCGCTGACGGATGCGTGATCACGGTGAGCGGTGACATGTACCCTGAGCTGTGGCGACAGGATGCCTAATCGGGTAGGCGGGCGGATTGCTCCGCCCGCCCCCCACACCACCTGGCATGCGGGTCCGCACCAGGCGGTTCGACAAAGGCTTCTCGTCAGGTGCCGTAGCGCAGGCGGCTGAGGCGGGCTCGATGTTGGACTCA